>NZ_WTVQ01000048.1 GCF_012910955.1 Aromatoleum diolicum | reverse complement strand
CAGCTATCCTTGCACCGCCCTTCCTGCGGCCTCGCCATGGATCTGGCGTCCGTCATGCCGCCCCGCGGCGCGGTCGCAGTCCGGGATGCAGATCGCCGCCTCAAACGGAGCCCGCCGCACATGCCCATGCAAGGAAACCTGTTCGCAGCCCTGCCGCCGCCGGGCGCCGACGAAACCTTCGACACCTTGTTCGAGCACCCGCAACTGCGCATCGAGCGCATCGTCTCCGACGGCCACGCCAGCCCGGAAGGGTTCTGGTACGACCAGACACAGACTGAATGGGTCATGGTGGTGCAGGGCGAAGCGGTGATCGCGTTCGCCGACGACCGTCGCGAAGCGATGCGCGCCGGCGACTGGCTGACGATTCCCGCGCACTGCCGCCACCGCGTCGAATCCACCGGCCCGGCCACGGTGTGGCTGGCCGTGCATGTCGAATCGGCTTCGCGGCCCTAGCTCTCCCCTGCCAGGAGGCTGCTTGCCGTATCCCCTCCCCCAGGATAGGATAGACACCATGAGCACGCACACCTCCCATCCCGACATCATCAAGCGCCTGAAGCGCGCCGAAGGCCATCTGCGCAGCATCCTCGCGATGCTCGAGACCGAGCGTCCGTGCATCGACATCGCGCAGCAACTGCAGGCGGTGGAAAGCGCCGTCGCCAGTGCCAAGAAGACGCTGGTGCAGGACCACATCGACCACTGCCTCGAACACGCCATCGCCGAAGGGCGCGGCGCGGGCGACGCGATCCGTGAGCTCAAGCAGCTCACCAAGTACCTGTAAGCCAACGTACCGAGCCCGCACATGTCCGCCAACACGCCGAGCGACTGGACCCCGAACCACACGTTCGACGACGGCAACCTCGCCGCCGAGCGCGGCACACGGCTGGTGATGCTGATTACCGCGCTGACGATGGTCGTCGAGATCGTCGCGGGCTGGTGGTTCAACTCGATGGCACTGCTCGCCGACGGCTGGCATATGAGTTCGCACGCGCTCGCCATCGGCCTCTCCGCGCTCGCCTACGCCGCCGCGCGCCGCTACGCCGACGATCCGCGCTTTGCCTTCGGCACCTGGAAAATCGAGATCCTCGCGGGCTTCGCCAGCGCGATCTTCCTGATCGGTGTCGCCGCAGCGATGCTTTTCGGGTCGTTCGAACGCCTGCTCGCACCGCAAGAGATCCGCTTTGCCGAAGCGATCACGGTGGCGGTGATCGGCCTGATCGTGAATATCGTCTGCGCCATGATCCTCAACCGCGCCGGCCAGCACGGGCATGAACATCACGGGCACGCGCACCACGACCCCCAGGCGCACGCCGACACGCACGGGCACCATCATCGCAGCCACGACCATCACGACCACCACCACGACCTCAACCTGCGCGCAGCCTACCTTCACGTCATCGTCGACGCCGCCACCTCGGTGCTGGCCATCGTCGCGCTCCTCGGCGGCATGCTGTACGGCTGGAACTGGCTCGATCCGGTGATGGGCATCGTCGGCGCGGTGCTGGTCGCGCGCTGGTCGCAAGGCCTGATCCGCGACACCGCCCGCGTGCTGCTCGACCGCGAGATGGATCATCCGGTGGTCGCCGAGATCCGCCATGCACTCGCCACCCACCCGTGCTGGCCGGTGGCGCCGCACATCATCGACCTGCACGTCTGGCGTGTCGGCCGCAACCGCTTCGCGGTCATCATCGGCGTGCTCAGCGACGATCGCGCGATCACCCCGACCGCCGTAAAACGGGCGCTCGCGCCGCACGAAGAACTCATCCACGTCTCGGTCGAAGTAAATCGCCCCACCGACGTGGCTTAGGCGCCGCGCGGCTGTCCTGCTCGCGCCGCCTCAGATGCGGTGGCAGATCATGCACAAGGCGCTGTCACGCTCGCTCACGCGCAAATAGGTCGCCGGCGACGCCGCCGGCGGTTCGTCGCCACCATGTTCGCGATGGCACGAATAGCACTCCACCGTACCGGCATCCGACAAACGGACTTCTTCCGCATCGAGGCTACCGTTGCCATTGCTGTCGAAGAAGGCGATGCCTTCCAACTCCGCGCCCGGCTGCCGGTAGGCCGGATGGTCCGGTCCCGGCTGTGTCACGCCCACCGGGTGGTGACGCGCCGGGTTCGCATAGTAGGCGGAATAGTCCCCCGCACCAGGTGGACGCTCAGCCCCGCCATGGCAATCCCGACAATCGGGGCCGGCGGCGAGGGCCAGCGCAACCCAAAACGCCGGCACGCCGGCCAGCACCCCCCTAACGATTCCCTTGGCACGCATTCCGCCTCCCAGCCGCATCGGGCTCCGGACCCAGATCGGGCTCCTGATCCAGTATAGGCCCCCGCGCGACCAACCCTGACCCCTGGCAGCCCCGGCACCGCCGCCGCTGCACGCTCAGTCGCTGTGACCGACCTTGCGCGGCGACGGCGCCGGCGCCGGGGTGGGCGGACGCGGCGGCGGGGGCACCGGCGTGACGATCACGTCCGCAGCCCCGTCACCGTCCGGCCCCGGAAGCGGCGGCAGCTCCCACAGCGCACGGTAGGTCGCGCTGTAGTTCATCAGCTGCTCGGTCATCTTCGCGATGCGGTCAGTCGGTCGCGGCACGGTCACGGGGCCGATCGCCGAATAGCCCAGGCCGGCGCGCTCGCCTTCCACCTTGAGTCCGACCAGATCGAGAATCGTCGGCAGCATGTCGAAGTGCGTCACCTCGTCGGTGTTCTTCGTCACCTTCTTGTCGGCCCCGACCAGCAGGTTGAACACGCGGCGCTCGGGGTTCTTGATCAGCTTGTCGTACGACGTGTTGCCCATCGCGAGGTGATCGCCCTGCACGACCACCGCGACACGATCCGACCAGCCCTTCGCCGCGATGTAGTCGATGAAATCGGCCACCTGTCCGGCGGTGCATTCGACGATGCCCTCGAAGTCCTGGAAACCCTGACGTTCGCAGTGCGAGGACAAATGGCCGTAGGGATGGTGCATGTCGATCGTCAGCACCGTCAGGTTGAACGGCTTGCGCGACTTCATCAGCTTGTCGAGCTCGCCGCGCGCGCGGCGGAACAGATCGTCATCATGCAGGCCCCAGCCGCTCATCAGCTCGGGCCGCTCGCCCTCGCTGATCCATTCCTCGCGCCCGACCACCCTGTTGTAATGGTGATCCTGGAAGAACTTGCCGACACCGGCGAACGCGAGGCTGGAGCCGTTGAGGAACACATTGGTGTAGCCGTGGCTGGCCAGGATGTCACCGAGGCAGCGGGCGCGCGGCAGGAAGCGCTCGACCTGCTCACCCTGCACATTGCCGCCGAACAGCGCCACCGACTTCAGCGGCAGGCCGCACTGCGTCGCGACGATGCCGGCGATCGTGAAATGCGCGCCCTGCATCTCGCGGTAGTTGTCGAAGGAGATCACGCGCGGCTTCGACTTGTAGGCAGTCAACCGGTGCAGCAGGTCGCGGCCGAACAAGGCCGGATCGGAGTAGGTGTTCTCGAGACTCTCGACGTAGATCAGCACCAGGTTCTTCGGTTTCTCCTTGCCGCTCTTGACCGCGACACGGGCCGGATCGACATAGGAGCCGGCGAAATAGTCCTCACCGAAATACGCACGCACATAGCGCGCCAGCGAAAAACTGTCGATGAAGTAGGCCACGCCGGCCCCCAGCACAATCAGCGGGATCGCACGCGACACCCCGTGACGGGTCAGGCGCAGCAGCGCCGCGCCCAGTCGGCGCATGCCGACACGCACCCAGTAGTAGCCCCGGCGCAGCCACGGCACCGGCCATTTGTGCGGATTCGCGCGCAGATGATTGGCCCACTCGTCCACGCCCCACAGCACGAGCGCCAGCGCAGTCGGCAGTGCGAGCGCGCGCCACAGGAAGCGGCGGGTCAGTTCCGGATCGCTCGTGAGCAGTCCTTCCGCGCCGAAACGCAGGTGATAGAGCACCTGGTCGATACTCACCGAACCGAACTCATCCGTCAGCCAGTCGGGAATGGCATAGAGCAGGCAGCCGACGAGTATGGCCAGAGGTTTGATCAGTTTTCGAATGCGCATGGCAGCCCTCCGGCAGGCGAGCTTCCGGGCACGCGTACAGCCGCGAGCCCCGGAAGGTGCGCAATATTACAGCAATGGAAATATCGTAGACTCCCCCACCGCGCGGGAGTTTTATGGTGCCTGGCGCCCGATTACCTGCACTTGCGGGTCTCCGAGCATGGTGGCGAACTGCGCGGCCGGGACCGGCGGACCGAACAGATACCCCTGGCATTCGCCGCATCCTGCTTCACGCAGGAATTCCAGCTGCCCCGCGGTTTCCACGCCTTCGGCAACGACCGTCAAACCGAGGCTGTGCGCGAGCGCGATGGTCGCCTGGACGATGGCGATGGCGCCACGGTCGCCGGGCAGGTCGCTGACGAAGGAACGATCGATCTTCAGCTTGTGGATGGGAAAACGCTTCAGATAGGCAAGCGACGAGTAACCAGTACCGAAATCGTCCAGCGCAAGCTGCACGCCAAACCCGGCGAGCGTGTCCATCAGCGCGATCGCGCGCTCGGTATCCCCCATCAGCATGCTCTCGGTGAGTTCCAGCTCGATTTTCGACGGGTCGGCCCCGGTTGCCGCCAGCACTTCCCGGACGGTTTCATCCACGTCGCCCTGCAACTGACGTACCGACAGGTTCACCGAAATGCGGAAGCCGGACGGCACGCGTTGCGCCCATTCCATCACCTGGCGACAGGCCTGCTCCAGCACCCAGGCACCGATCGGCACGATCAAGCCGGTCTCCTCGGCTATCGGGATGAACTCCGCCGGCGGCACGAGACCGCGCGCGGGGTGACGCCAGCGCAGCAGCGCCTCGGCGCCGGTGAGCGTGCCGCTGGCCGTGCACACCTTGGGCTGGAAATGCAGCTCGAATTCGTCGCGCTCCAGCGCATGCCGCAGGCTCTCCTCGAGGCTGAGCCGCTCGAGCGCGCCGGCATTCATCTCCGGCAGGAAGAAGCGGTAGCGGCCGCGGCCGCTGCGCTTGGCCTGGTACATTGCCACATCGGCATGCTTGATCAGGATCTCCGGCGTAGCGCCGTCGGTCGGATAAAAGCTGATGCCGATGCTCGCGCCGGTAGCGATCTCGCGGTTCTCGATCATGAAAGGCGCCGACAACGCGTCGAGGATGCGCTGCGCGACCGCCGCGGTGACCTGTCGGCGCTCGTAGGATTCCCCCCCCAGCAACATCGCGAATTCGTCGCCACCGAGCCGCGCGGTGGTATCGCAATCGCGCACGATCCCGCTCAGCCGTGCGGCTACCTGCTTGAGCAGCGTGTCACCCGCCTTGTGCCCGAGACTGTCATTGACCGGCTTGAAGCGGTCGAGGTCGATGAACAATACCGCCAGGCTCGTGCCATTGCGCCGCGCCAGCAGCACCGCGTTCTCCAGACGGTCCTCGAACAGTCGCCGGTTCGCGAGTCCGGTCAGCGCATCGTAGTAGGCCAGGCGCGCGATGCGCTCTTCGCTCAGACGCTTCTCGGTGATGTCGTAGAACATGCCGATGTAGTACACGACCTCGCGATGGTCGTTATAGTCGGCACACAGCGTCAGCCACTGACGATACGCCTCGCCGGTCTTGCGGCGATTGGTCACCTCGCCCTGCCAATATCCCTGCTCGCGCACCGCGTCCCACATCGCGCGATAGAACGCTTCGTCGTGCCAGCCCGATGACAGCAGGCGCGGCGTGTTGCCGATCGACTCCTCCGGCGTGTAGCCGGTGATCTCGGTGAAGGCGCGATTCACCTCGATGACGCGCTGCTCGGGGTCGGTAATGACGATGCCCTCGATGCTGCGTTCGAAGACGCTCGCCGCCATGTGCAAGCGCTGGTTGGCCGCCTCGAGCGCCAGATTCTTCGTGCCGATGCTCGTCTCGTTTTCGCGGATCGCCTCGTACTGGCGCCGCAGGATCCGGTCGGCGCGCCCGACGATCAGCAGCAGCACCCCGTAAAGGATGCCAAAACTGATCGCCAGACCCAACAACAGCCGCCAGGAATCACGGTCGATTTCCCTGATGTCGCCCGACACGTCGGCGTACAGCTCGAATACCGCCTTCACCTGCCCGTCGGGATCGGGCCGGATGGGGATGTAACTCGAGACCACGTTAACGTTCTCGATCTCGCCCTCGGTGGCACTCATCTTGCCGCGGTACACCATCTCGCTGATCGTCGCGCCGTTGCGGGCCGACAGGAATCCGCGGTTGTCGCGCTTGTCTTCGCCGATCTCGCGCGCGACGGTCGAAAACACGGCTTTGCCCTGCAAATCGTAAACCTTGATCTTGATGATCGGCACGCCGACCGACAGCTCGCGAATCCTGTCGTGCAGGCGCCGCGTCAGGGCCTGCTCGCGCAGGGCCTGCGCATCGCGGCCCGATGCATTGACCAGTGCCGCACCGAACTCCGGCCAAATCGCGTTGGCGAAAGTGCGCGCCAGCATCTCGTTGCGCACGCCCGATATCTCGGTGCGCTCGGCAACCTCACTGCTGCGGTACGCCCACAGCAGCAGCACCGACATCGCCAGAATCGCGAGGCCGCTGGCGAGCGAAAAATACCGGGTCAATCTGAACATACGCGCGCCCATGTCTTTCCCGCCCCGCCCGTAGCGCAGGCGGGTCACGCCGCCCCCTCGCGGCGCAGGCGCGGCCGGAGCAGGCATCCGGGAACATGATACGTTTTATTGCCGCCGCGGCAACCAACGCGTAAGACCGGCGCGACGCGCATCGCCCATGCGGACCGCCGCCGCGGCACGCGCGCCGCTCAGTCGCGCAGACGCTCCAGCGCGATTCCCCAGCGCGTCAGCACGTCGCGCAGCAGCGTCTGTTCGGGCTGGCAGATGACCCCATCGGCCTTTGCCAGCACCAGCATCACGCGGCACACCGTCTCGCGCAGGGTCGGGGCGACAATCCGGTCGAGCATTGACTCGAAACGCTCGATATCCACCAAGCGCACCGGGTCGATACGCTCCGGCCGCTGCAGCAACTTGCGGCAGTGGTCGATCACGGACTTGATCAGCGCGTCACGCGACACGCCCAGCAACTGCGGAATACCGTGCCGATCCATCGCTTCCAGTTCCCGGCTCGCGAGCACCCCGTCGGCCAGTAGAACAAGCGCCACCAGTTCGGTGGCCACGGCGCGTTGCGCCTCGATATCCGGATCGATCATCAGCATGCCTTAGAGTCGGGAAACAAAAGAATACCCGCAATATAGGCCCCTGACGGCCTCCCTCCATGCAACATTGATCGAGGACGAGCCCATGTCATGAACCCGTCCTCGCACGCGAAATGCAGCGTAATTAGAAGAACAGGATGCCGCCCAGCGAGATCGTGCGGGTCTTCAGATCGCCCGGGAAGATGTCGCCGCCGGTGCCCTTCTCGCGGTTGTATTCGCCGACCAGCGTGATGTACTTGTTGAGGCTGTGGTACACGCCAAGCGTCGCGGAGCGGAACTTGTTCGTCTCGGACAGAGCCCCACCGCTGTCGCGGTTCTCGCCGTAGTTCAGGCCGACCTTGGTCTTGCCGAACTTGTACGTGCCCTGCACGAAGTAGCCCTTGCCCTTGTTCTTGTCGAAAGGCGAGAAGAACAGCGCGCCGACCGTCGACAGCCCCAGCCCCTTCGCGTCGAAGCCGTAGGCCACCGCCTCGAAGTTGCCGATGCCGACCTTGGCGCCGAGTTCGTAACCGTTGGCGTCGAAGCTGCCTTCGCCGCTCGTGCCCTGGTGGATGAAGCCCGCCCACAGCGAACCGGTCGTGCTCGCACCCGCCTTCCAGTCGTAGTTCAGCATCGCCTGGAAGCCGGGATCCTTGGTCTCGTCACCGGCGAACTTGTTCGGATCGAAGATGCCGGCCGACGCCGAGAATCCGCCCATCGTCGGCGTCGTGTAGGTGATCTGCGGCTGGAAGCCGGTGTACATATAGCCGTGGCCGATCATGCCGAAAGTGGTGTTGAACGGCGTCGCCGCGTAGCTGTTGCCGCCCAGGCCCAGCAGGGTCATGTCGGACAGGATGATTTTCTGGCCGAACAGGCCGATGTCGCGCCCGAGCTTGATCGTGCCCCAGTCGCTCGCGCCGAACTGGAAATACAGGTTGCGCGTGTCGATCTGCGAGAAGGGGCTGTCACAGCCGGTCGCGCCGCCGCAACCCGGATTGCTCGGCAGGCCGACGACGTCCGACTTGTCGTTGATGCCCGGCGCAAAACCCACGTGCGCCTTGACGTCCAGCCCCTCGACCTTGGTCGTGAACACGAAGTTGATCCAGCCCGGCAACAGGCCGTTGGTGAGCGCGGAATTCGTGGTCTTCACGCCCCCGCTTTCCGCCGTCCGGTTCGAATAGAAACCGTTGATCGTGCCGTTGATGTCGATCGTCGAGTCGCCCTGCGAGAAGCTCACCGCATGAGCCTGCCCCAGGCCGAGTGCGCACAGCGCGCTGGCGAGAGCCGTCCGCCCGAATACACCGGATTTCGCACGAGAAATCATTTTTCTTGCCTCCTTGGCCTTTGGTTTGTTGCCTTGTTTATGTCGCGGTCGCATGCGGAGCCGAGCTGCCGGAAGGCGACGAAACATGCGCGCAGCCACGCCGTGCGGCGGGCTTGGGCGGACATTGCAAGCTCCGGGCCAAGGAGATCATTAATACATTTTTACCGCGTTTTCCTCGATTTTCGCGCCACGTTGGCTGAACATAGCATTACAAAATGATCCGCTTTGACACAGCCGGACCATTGCCGATGACACAGGTGTTACAAGCTGGAACACATTGCAGCGCAGCAGGGGAACGCACGCTCAGCCCGCAATTGCCAGCGGCGCCGAATTGGCGGAACATTTCCCTCACATGCCCGCAAGCGGCAACACCGCAGCGCCCCTCCCTCACCCCCTGGTCCTGCCGGAAGTCGATCATGCACTCCGCCCTGCCCTCCCTCGCAACCGCCCTGCTGGCGGTGCTGCTTGCCACGCCCGTCGTCGTGACCGCCCAGTCACGCATTCCCTCGCTCGACCAGAACGACCGGCGCGGAGAAATCGGCCGGGCCGCCCAACAAAAGGCGAGCGAGCGCTTCGACGGCGCCGACGCCGACAAGGATGGCCGCCTGTCGCGCGAAGAGGTTGCAGGACGCTTCAGCTACATGGCCGAAAAATTCGACCAGATGGACAAGGATCGCGACGGCTTCCTCAACTGGGAAGAATTCATCGGTCACGACCGCTGGAAGAAGGAGTAGGCGATGATCGCCCCCCTGCTGCGGACGGGGCTTCGCACACTGGCGGCCTTAGCGTTGCTGGCATGCACCGGGCTCGCCGTGGCGGCAGATCTCGGACCGCTGCTCGAGCGCATCGTGCAGGCGTACGGCACGGCAGCCCCGCCGACGTCGATCCTGCAACGCGGACGCACCATTTCCCACATGCAGGGCGAAGGCGCCCTGCTGCGCGCCTACAGGGGCGCAGAGCGTTTCCGCATCGAGATCCACTACCCCAACGGCATCGAAACCCGCATCGTCGACGGGCCGATCGCGTGGCAACGCAACAGGCCAATGGGTCAAGCCTTCCGCAGCGCGCTGATCCTTCAGGCCGCGCGCATCGCACTGCCGTGGAACCTGCTCGCCGCGCGCGACACACTGCGTGACCGCGGCGAATACGCTTTTGGCGACGGGCGTCTGCATCTCGTCGAATTGCCACTGGCCGACGGGCTGCGTCTGGTTGCCGAAGTCGACCCGGCCAGCGGGCGCGTGATGCGCTCGCGCGGCATCCTGCCCAGCCCGCACGGCGGCGAGATGGTATTCGGCACCATCTACGACGATTTCCGCAGCGTCGATGGCCGCCTGTACCCGGCGATCGAACATCACTACGCAATGGGCCGCTATATCGGCCGTTCGATCATCGACACGGTCGAGTTCGACGCCCCGATCGCCGACGCGCTGTTCCGCCCGGAAATCCCCGGCCTGATCTGAGCTGCTCACTGCGCCCCGGCGCGCGCGCGCACGCCCTTCACTCCACCGGGAGGTACAGCGTTTCCTTCAGCTCCTCCATCACCACATAGCTGCGCGATTCGGCCGCCGACGGCAACTTCAGCAGAATGTTGCCGAGCAGGCGCCGGTACTCGCTCATCTCGGTGATGCGCGCCTTCACCAGATAATCGAAATCGCCCGACACCAGATGGCATTCCATCACCTCGGGCACGAACAGCAACTCCTTCTTCACCCGATCGAAGACTTCACCGGACTTGGCGGACAGCTTGATCTCGACGAATACCAGCAGGTTCTTCCCCAGCGCCTGGGGATTCACGCGCGCGTGATAGCCGGTGATCACCCCCTCGCGCTCCAGGCGCCGCACGCGCTCGGTGCACGGCGTCGCCGACAGGCCGACTTTCTGGGCCAGATCGGTCATCGCAATCCGCCCATCCTTCTGCAGCAAATCGAGGATGCGGCGGTCAGTGCGGTCAAGCTCGCGCATTTCACTTCTCCAGCGGAAAATCGCGTTCAAGATACCTATTTATCACTGCATATGCACGCCATTTAAGTGACTTTCACTATCCAACGCTACATAGACTAGCGATATCCAATACAGCAGGACATCGGGAGTCAACCATGCGCGTTCTCGTTCTCGGCAGCGGCGTCATCGGCACCACCACCGCCTGGTATCTCGCCCGCAACGGCGCGCAGGTCACCGTCATCGACCGCCAGCCCGCACCGGCCCTCGAAACCAGCTACGCCAACGCCGGCCAGGTGTCGCCCGGCTATTCGACGCCATGGGCCGCGCCCGGCATCCCGCTGAAGGCCTTCAAGTGGCTGTTCCAGCGCCATGCGCCGCTCGCGCTGCGCGCCGACGGCAGCCTGCACCAGCTGCGCTGGATGGTCGAGATGCTGAAGAACTGCTCGGCCAACCGCTACGCGGTGAACAAGGAACGCATGATGCGGCTGTCCGAATACAGCCGCGACTGCCTGCGCCAGCTGCGCGCCGACGCCGGCGTCAGCTACGAGGAACGCAGCCGCGGCACGCTGCAGCTGTTCCGCAACCAGGCCCAGGTCGATGCCGCCGCGCGCGACATCGAAGTGCTGCACGAATGCGGTGTACCGTTTGAACTGCTCGGCCGCGACAGCCTCGCGCATGCGGAACCGGCACTCGCCCGCGTCAAGGACAAACTTGCCGGCGGCCTGCGCCTGCCCAACGACGAAACCGGCGACTGCCACCTGTTCACCACCCGACTCGCCGAGAAGGCGCGCGACCTCGGCGTCGAGTTCCGCTTCGGCCAGGACATTCGCGAGATTCTCGTCGGCGGCGGCGACGTCATCGGCGTGCAGGTCGGCGAACAAGTGCTCGCGGCAGACCGCTACGTGCTCGCACTCGGCAGCTACTCGCGCGACATGCTCGCGCCGCTCGGCCTCGCTCTGCCGGTGTATCCGGTCAAGGGCTACTCGCTCACCGTTCCGCTGGTCGATGCCGCAGCCGCACCGGTGTCCACGGTGCTCGACGAGACCTACAAGATCGCGATGACGCGCTTCGACGACCGCATCCGCGTCGGCGGCATGGCCGAACTCGCCGGCTTCGACCTGTCGCTCAACCCGCGCCGCCGCGAAACCCTCGAAATGGTGGTCGACGACCTCTTCCCCGGCAGCGGCGACCTCGCGCGCGCCGAATTCTGGACCGGCCTGCGCCCGATGACGCCGGACGGCACCCCGGTGGTCGGCGCCACCGCTTACCCCGAGCTCTTCCTCAACACCGGTCACGGCACGCTGGGCTGGACGATGGCCTGCGGTTCGGGCCAGCTGGTGGCCGATCTGGTCACGGGGAGGCAACCAGCGATCCGTTACGGCGATCTGGGACTCGCGCGTTATGGCAAAGTAGCAACTTCCCGCTCACAAGGTCTGAACCTGTCCCCCGCCGCATGAGACCCGCCCGCGCCCTGATCGACCTCGACGCCCTGCGTCACAATTACCATCTCGCCCGCAGCCGCCACGGCGGCCGGGCGCTCGCCGTCGTCAAGGCCAATGCCTACGGTCACGGCGCCGTGCCGTGCGCCCGGGCGCTGGCGGCCGACGTCGACGGTTTCGCCGTCGCCTTTCTCGAAGAAGCACTCGAACTGCGCGCCGCCGGCATCGATCAGCCGATCCTGCTGCTCGAAGGGGTTTTCAGCCCCGACGAACTCGAACAGGTTGTGCGTCACGACCTGTGGATCGTCGTCCATCATGCCGAGCAGATCCGCATCATCGACCACGCCCAACCGGCGTTGCCGCTCCAGGTGTGGCTCAAGATGAACAGCGGCATGAACCGCGCCGGCTTCCTGCCGCACGAACTGCGGGCTGCGTGGCAGCGCCTCAAGGACAGCGGCAAGGTCGGCGACATCACGCTGATGACCCATTTCGCGCGCGCCGACGAGCCGCATGTAGTCACCACCACCGAACAGCTCACCGCATTCGACGCCGCCACACGCGACTTGCCCGGCCCGCGCAGCCTCGCCAATTCCGGCGCGATCCTCGGCTGGCCTGCCGCCCACCGCGACTGGGCGCGCCCCGGCATCCTGCTGTACGGGGCCGACCCGATGCCCGACGAACCCAACGGCTTGCGCCCGGTGATGACGCTGGAAAGCGCGGTGATGGCGGTGCGCGAGATTCCGGCCGGCGCCCCGCTCGGCTACGGCGCACGCTTTCACGCCGAGCGCCCGACCCGCGTCGGGCTCGTCGCGCTCGGTTACGCCGACGGCTACCCGCGCACCGCGCCCGACGGCACCCCGGTCGCCGTCGACGGTGTCCGCACGCGCCTGATCGGCCGCGTATCGATGGACATGCTCACCGTCGACCTCACCGACCTGCCCGACGCCGGCCTCGGCAGTCGCGTCGAACTGTGGGGCGCCAATATCCCGGTCAATCGCATCGCCGAAGCTGTGCACACCATCTCCTATGAGCTGTTGTGCAACGTCAAGCGCGTGCGCTTCGAATACCAGGGCTAAGCTTCCGCGGGCGCCATGGCAGCCGCCTCCTGCGGCGCACCGTCGATCGGCGGCAGCAGCATCCGTCGCCGCCGCATCAGCGCCTCGAATTCGCCCGCCCGCTGCGGTTTGCCAATCAGGAATCCCTGCAGATAGTCGCACCCCAGGGCGCGCAGGAACGCAAGCTGGGCCTCGGTTTCGACCCCCTCGGCCACGACCTTGAGTCCGAGGCTGTGCGTCATGGCGATGATCGCTTCGACCAGATGCGCGTCGCTGCGGTCTTGCGGACAGTCGTGGATGAAACTGCGATCGATCTTGACGATATCGACCGGGAAGCGCTTCAGGCAGGACAGGGACGAGAAACCCGTGCCGAAGTCGTCGATCGCATAGCCGACACCTTGATCCTTGATTTCGCGCATGCGCGCTTCGGCTGCGCTATTGCCATCGACCATCACCGATTCGCAGATTTCCAGCATCAGGCAGCCGGAGTCCACGCGATATTCATCGAGCACGCTGGCCAGCAAGGCCGGCAGCCCTGCATCGCGAAACTGCACGCCGGAAACGTTCACGGTCAGCCGCAGCGGCGCAAGACCACGCATATCCCACTCGTGCCATTGGCGTGACGCCTCGCGCAACACCCACGCCCCGATCGGCACGATCAGCCCGCTGTCCTCGGCCACCGGGATGAAGGCCCCCGGCGCGACCATACCGCGCTGCGGGTGCAGCCAGCGGATCAGCGCTTCGGCACCGACCAGTTCGCCACTGTCGGCGTCAACGATCGGCTGGTATTCGAGCACGAACGCGTCTTGCGCCAGCGCTACCCGCAACTCCGTTTCGATACGCATCCGTTCGAGCGCATCCGCCTGCATGTCGCGCGAATAGAAATGGTAGCGGTTCTTGCCGTTCTGCTTGGACTTGTACATTGCGATGTCGGCGTTGCGCAGCAAGGTCTGCAGGTCCTCGCCATCGTCCGGAAAAACGGTGATGCCGATACTGGCGGAAATCTGGTGCCTCGTTCCGGCCAGCGCGAACGGCTCGCTCAGCACCAGCAGGACTTTCTCGCCGATGCCGCGCAAGTCCTCCGGATCGTGCAGCTCTCCGACGATGATGGTGAACTCGTCCCCGCCCAGTCTCGCCACCGTATCCTGGTTGCGCACGCAGCCTTTCAGACGCTGCGCCACCTCGGTCAGTAGCACGTCGCCGACATCGTGGCCGAGCGTGTCATTGACCCACTTGAACCCGTCCAGATCGAGGAACAGCAGGCCGACTTTCCTGCCGCTACGCCGCGCCTGCGCGAGCACCTGGCCCAGCCGGTCGTGCAACAGACTGCGATTGGCAAGCCCCGTCAGCGCATCGAAATTCGCCTGCCGCCAGATCGCGTCTTCGTGCTGCTTGCGCTCGGTAATGTCGCTGAACAGGGCAACGTATTCGACGATATTGCCCCGCTCGCCACGCACCGCCGAAATCGTCAGCCACTGCGGATAAATCTCGCCGCTCCTGCGCCGGTTCCAGATCTCGCCCTCCCATTCCCCGCGTGCTTTCAACGCCGCCCACATGTCTGCGTAAAATGTCTTGTCATGCCGCCCGGAGCTGAAGATCACGGATTTGTGTCCGATCACGTCCTCCGGCGCAAAACCGGTGATCCGGCAGAACGCCGGATTCACCGACGAAATCACCCCCGCCGCGTCGGTCGTCATGATTCCCTGACTGGACGCGTAGAACACCACCATCGCTTCGCGCATGCGCGCCTCCGCCAGGCGCCGTTCAGTGATGTCCTGCACGGTACCGACAGTGCGGGGCGGATCATTCGGCCCGGCGACGCTGATTTCCGCCACCTCGCGCACCCAGCGGACCTCGCCGGCGACGACAATGCGGTGTTCGATGTCGAAGCGCTTGCCTTCGCGCACGCCTCGCCAGGCCTGACCGACCTTGTCGCGATCCTCCGGATGAACGCGCGACAGCAAGCGGTGCCAGGAAAACCTGGCGCCCTCCACCACGCCGAAAATGCGCCGTGTTTCCGGCGAAAGTTCGAGCACATCGGAGCCCGGTTGAAATACCCAACTGCCGACGCAGGCAATCGACTGCGCACGGTTCAGATCCGCCGTGCGCTGGGCCACCTGCGCTTCGAGTTCGGTCTGGTGGGCTTTGAGATCCTCGAGCAACCGCACGAGGCTCGCTGCCAGGTCGCCGACTTCGTCATTCCCAAAGTGATGGAGCATCAAGCCGCCGCGCGGGTGGCCGGTGAGCGCGATGCTGCGCGCCTCCTCGGCCAGATCCTCGATGCGGCGCGTCTGCGTACGCGCCACCACGCCGTTGGCTGCCGCCACCAGCAAAATGGCGAGCAGCCCCCACCACAGGTGCTCCGTGAGCAGGGATTCGATCGGGCGCTCATAGACCTTGTCGTCCATGCTGACCCGGACCTGCAAGGGCATCGCGATCGGCAGATGGGCCGCGATCGTCCGCGTGCTCGTCACCAGGGTCGTCGCATCCTGCGGAAACGACCGCTGCACGATCGGCATGTCGCCAACCAGGAGTTCCACCTGGGCAACGCCGTCACCATGAGATCCAAATGGCGACGCGTCTCCCTGCAGCCAGGCGCTGAGATTGGACTCGAACACCAGCGCGCCCTCATGGGTGCCGGTCACCCGATACAGGATTGGAATGGCAATCCGCAGGACGGCATCGCTGCCGCGCCGCTCGATTCCGGCATGGGTTTCGCCGCGCGTGATCACCGCATCGAACCAGGATTCCCCGCGGAAACTCTGCAAAGCCTTGCGGGCCGCGAGCGGCTCGCCACGATGATCGGTCAGGATCAGGTTGTAATCGATATTCACCGGAAGCTCGTGGCGGGCGAGAAACGGCCGCAAATACGCGTCGCGCCCTTCTGAATCCAGCAGGGCATTGGCGAGCAAAGGCTGCGCGGCAAGCGAGACGGCTTCGCGGTGGGCAATCTGCAGCGCCTGTTCGATCGGTTCCCCGATCGAATTGGCCATGTGCGTCAGCTGAGCTTCCGCGATGCCATGCGCCAGCGTGCGCGCATTGAAATAGGACAGCGTCGTCAGCAGCACGACCACCGCGGCGGTGAGCGCCGCGCCATATACGGTGTACCGGCCGCGCAAGCCGAGACGAAAGGACTTCACACCGGCCTTCGGATCGGCGTCCTCATCCATCGCAATCACGTCCTAGCGGACACGCACGATCGCACCATCGGGCGCGTACCGTGCCATGAAGACTTGCCCGGCATCGAGCGCTTCGTGTCGGGTCGGCGTGAATGCCCGCCGGTAGTGCCTGACGAGACCGCGATACTCGCCCAATTGCTCCAGCGCACCGCGGATCGCCCGCCGATCCGTGCTGCCGGCCGACGCCACCGCGCGTGCCAGCAGATGGGTAAGGTCATAGGCATGCGCAAAGCCGACCGGGGATTCGATATGGCGCAAGCTCGAGACGCCGTAGCGCTCGCGCACGCGTTCGAACACGCGTCGCGCGCGCGCATCGTTGGCATCGATGAAGCTGTAAGTCTGTACCACGGAAAAGTCGACGTGCGCGAGCGCCCCCGCGGTGCGCTTGAAGAACTCGCCGCCGGTCACCCCCCAGTGCGACAGCACCGGGACGCGTTCGGACGCCGGACGGCGGGCGATTTCCGCCACCAGCGCCGCGCCTTCGAGTTCATTCGCGACCAGCAGGATCACATCGGCGCGGGCCTTTCTCAGCGCATCGTACTGGACTTGAAACTGCTCATCGCCGAAGTTGTACCACTGCTCGGAGACCAGCGTGGTCCGGCCGGCGCCGTCGAGCAGCTTCTCCACGGCCGCGCGGTTGCTGCGCCCCCAGCCGCTGTTCGGCAGGATCAGTCCGATCCGACGATAGCCGCGCGCTTCCGCGCTGCCGATCATCTTGGCGATCGCCCAGCTGTCACGCATCGACAGGCGAAAAACGAAATCCGGCGCATAAGGGTGTTCGGTCAGGACGTCCGCCGCCGCCCAGGGCAACAGATACGGCATGCCTATCTCATGGATCAGCTGCAGATTCTGCTGCACCACCGGGCTGTACTTGCCGGACATCACCGCGACCACATCGGGGTCGGCCGCCAATTCGCGCAAATTCTCGGTGGCACGCGCCGGCACCGAGTTGTTGTTACGTGTGACGACCTGCAGCGGGCGCCCATCCAGCACCCCGCCTGCGGCGTTGATCTCGGCCGCGGCGATCTCCGCACCGCGCTGAATCGCCTGAGCCGACGTAGACGCCATGACGCCGAATTCGGCATCGATCGCCAGAAGCACCGGCGGCTTGCCCGCCGCTTGCGCAATCGCCGCAGCGAACGCCAGAACAATCGGGAATACGCACAACACCCCATACCATGCGGTTTTTTTTGCGATCGACGACATGCAGGTTCCCTGTTCATTCTTCTTTTTACAGAAAGTAACACAGCATGCGTCGTCACGCACATTGTCATAATCTGGACAGGCGCCCGAAGCATCGCCGGCGGGTCAATTCTTGTTCTGGCTCAAGGCGCGACGGCGGGGCGCCCCCTAGCATCCGAACTCTGCGGCACCTTTCCGCCGCCCCCACCCCGGAGGATGCTTCCATGAATGAACTGCCGATCACCGACAACGCCGTGTTCCCCTTCGACGCACGCGGCGTCGCCAAGCGCTTTCGCCACGCCGCCATCTTCGGCGCCCTCGAATCGCTCGAGGACGGCGAAACCATGCGTTTCGTAAACGACCACGATCCCGTGCCGCTGCTCGGCCAGATCCAGCAACGTTATGGCTCGCAGATCGCCATCGCCTACGTCGCGCGCGAACCGGGCAACATCGTCATCGATTTCCGCGTTCAACTGCAGGCAAGCGAGCCCGCAGCGGAACCTGCGGCCGCACGCCAGGGTGGCGGATGCGGCGGTGGCGGCGGCGGCGGCTGCGGCTGCTCCGGCCACTAAGCGCTCATCGGTATCGTCCGGCGAAACGCCCGCCCTCCAAGGGGCGGCGCGTCAATCCGGCCACCAGGCGCACATCACGCACCGCGCAGCAGATAAGCCAGTGCCGCCGGTGCGCGCGCGAGCGCGTCGGCCGACAGGTAATGCCGCCAGTGGCGCGCAAGGTGGCGTCCGACGAACGCGGGACGCAGGTAGAAACTGCGGTAAAAGCGTCGCTGCAGGCTCAACAGCTCGCTGGCCGGAATACGGCTGCAGTTGCTTGTCGGCGCCAGGTAGTGATATTCGGCGCCGCGCGCGCGCGCGCCTTCCGGCAACTGGCTCCACAGCGGCACATCCGGATAGGCACGATAGATCTGCATCTGCAGGTAATCGGGACGAATGCGCCGCGCCAGCGCCAGCGTCGCCGCGGCATCCGCCAGGGTCTCATCAGGCATTCCGACCATGAACAGCGCCACGGAACCGATACCGCTGCGATCGAGCAGATCGAATGCCGTCTCGGTGGCGGCGATCCAGCCCGGTCCGTCGGCGGTCTTGCCCAGATGCTCGATCAGCCGTGCCGAGCCGCTATCGACACCAACCTTGAGCAGCACCGCCCCCGCCGCAGCGGCAGCGGCAACGCGTTCGGCGTCGAGTTCATCGGGCCGCGCATTGGCCATCCACGGCAGGCGCACGTCGCGCCGCACCAGTTCATCCGCCAGTTGCAGGAAACGGCCGCGGTGCACCAGCAGCGAATCGTCCTCGAACGCAATCGCCTGGGCGCCCGCCGCCTGCAGCGCCAGCACTTCGTCCACCACCGCACTGACCTCACGCACGCGCAAATCGCGTCCCACGCTCTTGCGCACGATGGCGGTGCAATGCCGGCACGGGCGCGGGCAGCCCCAGGCCGTCAGCACATAGCCCCAACGCGAGACCGGACGGCCACGCACCGGAAACGGGAAGGCGTACGCGCGCAGCTCATCCGGCTCGACGCGCCCCTGCGGCAGCGCATCCGGGGCGCTCACCAGCACCGTCTCGCCGGCAGCGATGCGCTGCTGGCATTCGCGTCGCAACGTCGCCAGCGGTTCCCCTGCGAGGAGGCGCTGTACCAGGCGCGGCGCCTCCTCTTCCGGCTCGCCGGGAATCGCCAGATCGTAAGCCGCGTGCCAGCCTGCAAACCCCGCTCGTGCCAGATGCTGCACCTGCTGACCGACGGCGATCGTCACCACCCCGGCGGCACGCAGGGCGGCGGCGACACGCACCGACTCGTCCAGGCACCAGGTCACGCCACGGATCACCGCGCAGCGCGGGCGCAGCGCCAGCACGCGCGTGACGAATGCATCGGCGGAAAATTCACTCAGCCAGCCATCGAGCAAAGGCACCGCCACGCCTAGCGCGCACTCCAGCCCCGCCTGGATGTATTTCAGGTCCAGCGCCGGATGCAGGTGGCGTGGATGACCGGTGTGGCGCCCGGCCTCGCGGTCCACCCGCAGCACGACCACCGGGTGCACATGCGCACTCACGGCAGTTCCCGCGCAAGGCGATGAAGGATATCGAGCATGCGCCGGCGCCGGCGTTCGGAAAGCCCCTCGTACAGGGGGATCAGCACCGCCTGGGCGCGCGAAGCGGCGGCTCCCGGGCAGTCGGCAAGACCGAGCATGGATGCGGTGTCGTCCATCACCTCGCCACCGATGCCGAGGTCGAGCCCATGGCGCTGCGCCGCCGCGCGCAACTCGGCGATGTCGCCATCGAAGCGCGCGACAAAATTGTAGAACGCCGCCTCACCCAGGGTGTCGCGGTGCTGGCTGGCAAAGCGCGACGGCAGCTGTTGCGCCAGCGCCTGCCACTGCGCATTCAAACGCCGCTGACGATCGCCCACGCGCGCGAGTTTGCGCAATCCGACACGCGCCTGAAAGGCGCTGAAAGCGGCGGCCGTGCCACGCACCCGGTCATGGGCACGGCGGTAGAAGCGGTCGAAGCCCCCGGCGCGCCGATTCGAGAACATCAGGCGCGCGAGTACGCCATAGGCGGGACTGCGCACCGCTGCCTCTTCGACGAATTTCAGCAGCATCTTGCGCACCGGCGGCCACTCGCGCCGCTCGCGTCCGGCGAGGCGCGCACGGATCGCAGCCGCGAGCGCGTCGTCGGCGGTCGTCAACACGCCCCCCCCGAACGCCGCCACGGCCTTGGTCGCCTCCAGGCTGAACAGCGCGGCGCGGCCGAAACTGCCCGCCGCACGGCCGTCGATCCGCGCGCCCAGCGCGTGCGCGCAATCCTCGATAACCGGCAGGCCGTGCGCATCGCCGAGTGCGCAGATGGCGCGAATGTCGCACGGCGCTCCCAGCAGATGCACCACGAAAATGCCCCGCGTGCGCGGCCCGAGGCGCACCGCGACGCTATCGACCGTCACATTGAAGGTCTGCGGATCGACATCGGCGGGCACCGGCTCGATGCCGCGCGCGCGCATCAGCGGCACCAGTTCACCCAGCGTGTAGGCGGGGATGATCAGTTGATCGCCGGCGCTCAGTCCCAGGCCATCGAGAATCAGCCCCAGCGCGTCACGCCCGCTGGCGGTGGCGAGTGCATGCGACACACCGATCGTCGCCGCGAATGCCTGCTCGAACGCCGCCACCTGCGCTGCGGCCTGAGCGGGGGACACCCACAGCGTACGCAGCGCATCGACGAGGTCCGCCCCTTCCAGGGCAATGCGCCGGCGCGGGATCATACGCCGGCAGCCTCCCGCAAGTCGTTCGGGCACGCAAGCCCGCTCGGCACAACCGGCGCTTCCAGCACCGGACACAGCGCCGCGAACACCTCATCGACCGAAATGCGCTGCATGCACTGGTTGTCGGCGCAGCGCGAACGGCGCTGGTTGCCGGCATTGACGCAGGGCGAACACGCCAGGCCGGCACTCAGCACCGTCGCCACGCCGAGCGGGCGGAACAGCACCGGCGTTTCCGGCCCGAACAGCACGATCACCGGCAAAGGCGTCACCGCCGCGAAATGCGCCGGCCCGGAGTCGTTGCTGACCATCACCGCGCTCAGACTGAAGAGCGCCGGCAACTCCCCGAGCGCAAAGCGTCCCGCGACATCGACGCAGCGCGAATCGGCCAGCTGTGCCGCGATCGCCCCGGTGGTCGCGCCATCCTCGGCCGCCCCGATGAGCAGTACACGAACGTCGGCAAAATGTTCAAGCACGCTGCGCACCAGTGCCACGAAATGCTCCTGCGGCCAGCGCCGCTGCGGCAGCAATGCGCTTGCGTTGGCATTCACCAGTACCAGACGCTCATTTGCTTCGGCGCCCGGTGGCAGACAATCGGCGAGACGCTTGCGCACGGCGTCCAGTTCGACGGCACTGATCGCCCGCCGATGCACGCGCGGCTCCAGCGCCGCCGTCGGCACGCGCGGCGCGGGAGGCGTCGCGACGCCGAACAGCGCTTCAACCAGCAGGAGATAGTTCTGCGCCATGTGCAGCTGCGGGTTGAAAGCCACCGGATGCGAATAGAGATCGCCGCGATACAAGCCCGCGCCGTCGAAGCGGTGAAACCCGACCCGCCGCGCCACGCCGGTCAGCAGGCACAGCACTGCGGTCAGGCACGAAAACAGTTCGAGGTCGACGATCGCGTCGATGCGCGTCCGCCGCACCCAGCGCAGAAAACGCCCGGCGTCACCCAGAATTTCACGTGCAGAACCGGTCCGGATCGTGAACACGTGGGCCTCCGGCACCGTGCCGGTAATCGCCAGACTGGCGCGATTGTGCGCAAAGGTCAGGCAATACAGCTGGGCACCGCTACGCGTCGCCAGATCCCGCATCGCCGGGTCGGCCAGGACCATGCTGCCCGACTCCGCCAGCTGCACGAACAGCACGCGCCGCACCGCCTGCCGGCCGTGCCGATCCTGCCCACGCACCAGCCCCCGCACACGGCGCAGTGCCGTCAGCAGCAGGCAGGCAGGCATACCGCAGAAGCGGTCGAGGCGCCGCATGGTCTCGTGCCCGATCACACGCCTTCCCCCCGCACGCAAGACTGCACGCGCACGCGCGCGCTCACCCCGCCCGACCGGGACGGCAACATGGCGACAGCATTGGCGAAGAAGCCGGTCGAATCCGCGAACAAGCGAGCGATCCCGAGGGTTTTGAACGGGCCGGACTATACCCCTGTTTGACCACTGCCGTCGCCACTCCCTTCCATCCCGGGTGTTTGTGACCGGATTCACGCAAATCCCCCCACGATCCCGCTAAAATCGCCGAAATCGCAAACCATTTCGCGATTACGGGTATTTCGCACACGCACGGGGAGAAGCACGAATGAGCGGAAAGCAAGCATCGCCGGCAGCGAAGGCCGGTGACCCGCGCACGTCGCTCCTGCATTCGCTGGTCGACCAGTCCCCGGCACTCATCGCCATTCGCGGCAACGGCGGCGATTACCGGTATGCCAACGAAGCCTTCGCAAAAGTCCTCGGCCTGCCCGCAGAATCGCTGCTTGGTCGTCACGAGGATGACATCCTGCGCGACGCGTCCACCCCCCAGGCGCTGCGCATCGGCGGCGCCCCCGGCGACGGCGTCACGCACGCCGAGGAAGAGGCTCAAGTCGGCCTGCGCACGCGACGCTTCCTCACGACGCGTTTCCCGATCCGCTCGCACAACGGCAAGGTCGTTGCCACCGGCATGATCGCCACCGAACTCGACGCCCACGCCCGCACCGACACGCCGATCGATCCAGCCGACTACGCCGAAGCGCGCCATGCCGAGTTGCTGCGCGCGCTCGAACAGATGGAGCGCCTGGCCTACACCGACCGCCTGACCGGAGCCTGGAATCGTCGTCACCTCGAGGACGCAGCGCTGCTGGAAATGTCGCGCGCCGAACGCCACGGCCACCCGGCTGCGCTGCTGGTGCTCGACATCGACCATTTCAAGGACATCAACGACCACTTTGGTCACGCCGTCGGCGACTACGTACTGGTGGAGCTGGTGCGCTGCATCCGCAGTGACATCCGCCGCGCCGACACCATCACCCGCTGGGGCGGGGAAGAATTCATCGTGCTCGCCCCCGACACCCCGCTCCACGAAGCGGAACAGCTCGCCCAGAAACTGTGCGCGCGCGTCGCCGCGACACAACTCTCCAGCGCCCGCCAGGTCACGATCAGCGTGGGGGTCGCCGAATACCAGTGCGGCGAGGGCTTCGATCACTGGCTGTCGCGCGCAGACCGGGCGATGTATCGCGCCAAGTCGTCGGGGCGCAATGGCGTCATCGCCGACCCGCAGTCCGCCTTCCGCGCCGACGGCGCACGCGCGGCATGTTCGCCGGTACAGCTGGTGTGGCGCGACGCCTACCGCAGTGGCGATGCCACCGTCGACCGGCAGCACCGCCAGCTGTTCGACCACGCCAATCGGCTGTTGCAGGCAGTCATGACCCACGCCCCGCGCGAGCAGATTCTCGACGCGCTCCGGCTGCTCGTCGACGACATCGCCGCGCATTTTGCCGATGAAGAGCGGCTGCACGCTGAAATCAGTTTTCCCGGACGACATGCCCATGCCGTCGAACACGCCCGGTTGCTGGAGAAAGCCGCGCACCTCTTCAATCGGGCCTGCGGCGACGACGACCTGCCTGTGGCCGAAGTGTTCCACTTCCTCGCCTACGAAGTCGTCGCCCAGCACCTCGTCGGCGCCGACCGGCACTATTTTCCCTACCTCGAAACGCCCCCGAACGACCCTGCCCATTGAAGCGGCCGGACGCGCGGGGGCGCCACACTGTTCATTCCGGTGCCGCTACCCGATAATGGATTGAAAAAAGCCGTTTCAAAGGCTGGCGTGACCGGCTCCCGATCCGACACACTGGAGGACCGGAACTTGCAATGCGACCCGGTAGTCGACAGGAAGCGTGATTTTCCGCGCCAACGCTTGTCCAGCTACATGTGACTCGCCCCCAGAGGTCAACGCGCCCTCCAACGCCATGGACCAACCCGACATCGACGACAAGCGCAGTCAGTTCGTACCCCGCAGTCCCCACGCAGCAGGCCGCACCGGCACCTGGCGGCGGGGTATCGCGCGCACCGAAAACCACACTGCGCTCATGGGTAAATGCCCGCCCCTCGCCCTAGGCTTGTGGCATGTCCTGACTGTTGCCCTGCTCATGTTGTTCATTGCGGCAGGTGACATCCGCCCTGCCGCGGCACAGCAGTCAGACATCGCCAGCACCAAACACAACCTGTCCACGTCGGGAAGCGGATCGGTCAAGTCCACCTCCGAAAGCCAGATCTGCGTCTTCTGTCACACCCCGCACGCCGCCAACGTGACCGCGCCACCGCCGCTGTGGAACCGCGAACTCTCGAGCGCCACCTACACCACGTACACCTCCAACTCGCTCGACGCCCAGACCATCCTCGGGGGCGTTCTGTCCCAGCCCGGCGGCAGTTCGAAGCTGTGCCTGTCCTGCCACGACGGCACCATGGCACTCGGAACAGTCGGCGTACTGGGCGGAAAAACCAACGTGTCGGTGGCCATGAGCGGTACCGATCTGGGGAAGATGCCTGCCGGGCCGCAGGGCGCCACCTCCGGCTTTACCCGCAACCTCGGCGTCAACCTGAGCAACGACCATCCGATCTCCTTCACCTACGACAGTACGCTGGCAACGACGGATGGCGAATTGCGCGGGATGGACGCCCAGCAGCGCCACCCGGTGGGCACCGGCACCGTCATCGGCATTCGTAGCTCGGGCTACAAACCCCTGCTGCCGCTTCAAAACACGGGAACCGGCGGGGCCGGGCAAGTGCAGTGCACGACCTGTCATGACCCGCACCTGAACGCATCCAAATTCCTGCGCCTCAACCGTCTGCAGACCTCCCAGCCCGCGGGCAGCGACTTCAACCCGGCCATCGATCAGATCTGCCTCGGTTGCCACGACAAGCTTGGCACAGCCTGGTCACAGTCCTCGCACGCCTCGCAGACCATCGCCGACGAGGCCTACAAGCTCGAATCCGCCACCCTGCGCGAATTCCCCACCGGCACCCAGGTATGGCAGGCGGCCTGTCTCAACTGCCACGACACCCACGCCGTCCAGGGCACGCGCCGACTGCTGCGCGAAGGCGTCAGTGGCAGCAGCGGCGGCACCGGGGTCGGCAGCTACAAGCTCGGCTCCACCAGTTCGCCAAACAGCGTTTCGGCCGTCGAGGAAACCTGTTACCAGTGCCACACCACCAGCGCCAATAGCGTCATCGGCACCGCCAATGGCAGCGTTCCCGACATCAAGACCGATTTCAGCCTGCTGCGGCACATGCCGATCACCACCAGCGAACAGAAATCCGGCGTCGAAACGCACAACATCAAGGACCGCAACTTCACCGAAGAACGCACGACGCTCGGCCAGCTCGACGTCAACAACCGCCACGCCGAGTGCACCGATTGCCACAACCCGCACCGTGTCACCCGGAACAGCCTGTTCAACGGCACCGGGGTGAACACCCAACGCACCCACACGCCGGGCGGCACGAACGGCAACCTCGCATCCGGCGCGCTGCGCGGCGCCTTCGGCATCGAACCGGTATACGGCTCACGCAGCTTCTTCGCCGTGCCGAACAGTTTTACCGAAAAGACCGGCGACGGCGGCCAAGGCGCCAGCACTGCGGTCGCCAGCACGTGGGTGACGCGTGAATACCAGGTGTGCCTCAAATGCCACTCGGACTACGCTTACTCGGACGACAACGTCTATCCGAGCGGGAACAGCCGACCGGAGCTCGCCTCGCCCGGCACCCCCGCGGCCGCCACAGAGCGCAACAATTACACCCGCTACACGAATCAGGCGCGCGAATTCCAGGCGCCTGTGACGCACCAGGGCGCGCCAGGCAGCCAGGGCACCGATGCCGGCGCCGGCAACAACACCAACAACCACCGCTCCTGGCATCCGGTGATGGATATCACTGGCCGGACAACGGCGCTGCGCAACGGCGCGAGCGCCAATTCGTGGCTCGCGCCGTGGAACGCCAACGTCGGCAACCAGACGATGCACTGCACCGACTGCCACGGCAACGCCACTGCCTCCGGCACAATCACGCCGAGCGGAACCAACCCGTGGGGGCCGCACGGCTCGACCAACAACTTCCTGCTGAAAGGACCGTGGAACACCAGCAGCGGCAGTCCGGACACCAACGCGTTGTGCTTCAGATGTCATTCCACGGTATATGCCAACGGCGGCGGCACCACCGGTTTCCGCAATAGCGACCGGGGCGACCTGCACTCATATCATCGAGAGAAGGTCGGCAGCATGCGGTGCAACTGGTGTCACGTCGCGGTGCCGCACGGTTGGAAAAACAAGTCGTTCCTCGTCAACCTCAACGATGTTGGCGCCGAAGCGGGCCAGAGCGGCAGCAAGGAGGTCGCAATCAGTGGCAGCAGCAGCAACTACAGCGAAGGGCCGTACTACCGCCGCGCAAAGCTCAAGATCGTCACCTTCCGCCAGAACTCGAACTGGGTGGAGTCCGACTGCGGATCGGCGCAAAAGACCGGCACCAACCTGATCGCCAACAGCCAGGGCAGCACCTCCAACAACACCAATCCGGCCACGGGCAAGGACTGGATGACCAACACCTGCTCCAGCCCGCCGTGAGTTGATTCCACCACCGGGCCTGCGCAGCGGCCCGGTCTGTTCAGATGCGTGGCCCTATAGGCAGCACTAAGCTGCGGCCGCCGCGGCCTGCCGAGAGCCCCGCCTGATCTTGATCAACAAGTCCCGTTGCGACTGTTGGTAGAGTGCGCACACTTATCCCTAGGCCGCCGGCAATTGATGCGCATGAGACTCAGGCTGATCCGGACCCACGAGCTTCCCAGTGGTCGCTCGCACGGACTGAGCGTCGGCGGTCCCGTCGGTGCGCGCAACCGTTGAGCCTCCGCCGATGACCATCACCGAATCCCCCGACGCAAGGCCGGATCCCGAACGCGAACGACTCGCCGAGCGCATCCGCGCGATGATTATCGCTGGCGTCGACGGAGATCGGACACCCTTCGAAGAACTCGCCCCCCAGATCTTCGAATGGCAGTACGAACGCAACGCGCCCTACCGCGAATTTTGCTTGGCGAAGGGTATCACGCCTCGAGCGGTCTCCGACTGGCGCAGGTTACCCGCCTTCCCCACCGATAGTTTCAAGACCACCATCGTCACGTCCTTCCCTCCGGAACAGGCGGTGATGGCGCAGATCACCAGTGGCACGACGGCGAACAAGCGCGGGCAGATCTTCCGAGACGACGTTGGCCGCGACCTGATCCTGTCAGCCAACCGCGTGATGACGGGCGCCTACCTCTTCCCAGACTTCGTGCAGGGCCAGCGCTGCCGGATTCTCATCCTTGCGCCGAGCCCCGAGATGGCGCCATCGATGGGAATGGCCGTCGGCATGGACGAAACCCGGCGCCACTTCGGCACCGCCGACAGCAGCTTCTTGCTCGACTACTCGGGCCTCGACATCAAAGGTCTGATCGCTGCGCTCGACGAATCCGAAACCAGCGGCATACCGGTTGCGATGATCGGCTCGACCTCCGCCTTCGTGTATTTCTTCAACGCCTGCAAGGCCCGCGGCCTGCGCTTCCGGCTCCCCACCGGCAGCCGCATCGGCGACGGCGGCGGCTACCGCGGCCGCTTCGGCGAACTCACGCAGGACGACTATTTCCGCCTCGCCGGCGAAGTCCTTGGCCTGCCGGCCTCGCATTGCGTCAACGTGCTCGGCATGGCCGAAAGCGCCACCAACTATTTCGACGACACCTTGCGCGCGGCGATCCTCGGCGCGCCCTCGGCGCGGCGGCGCCTGACGCCCCCCTGGGCACGCGTTGCGGCGGTTGGGCTTGACGACCTGCAGCCGCTGCCTCCCGGCGAGGTCGGTCTGCTGCGCCATTACGACCTCGCCAATCTGCCCACCGTGCTCGCCGTACAGACCGACAATCTCGGCTATGTCGACAACGACGGCAGCTTCCAGATCGTCGGCCGTGCCAAAGTCGTCGACGGCAAGATCACCCCGCTGCCGAGCGAACGTGCGGTAGGCCCGATGGGCGACAAGCGCATCTTCCGTTTCCTCGAAGCGTACGTGAACTTCTCGATCCGCTTCAAGATGGGACTCGCCCGTGTCCGCCAGCCCGATGCAGCAATGACATCGGCACTCGCGCCGCTGCCAATGACTCCGCCCGTCTGTCCGTGCGACGAACTCAGCGAGGAAATGCTCGCCAACCCGATCCCGCGCGACACCGCCGCGAGCACTCCGGCGCGCGACATTTCCGCATCCTGATTCCGCCCTACCGTCGCGAGCGTGCCCCCTGCACGCCGCTTCGGCACGCCTTGGGCCATGCCGTTGATGTAGGTCAAACCCGCCGGGTCGCCGCTCACCTACCATCCCGCCGGTAGTCCGCCCCGACACGATTGCTTACAGAGAATAATGAAAACAACCGATTCCCCGATCACCTTCGTCCCGCCCCCACGCGTGACGCCCGCCATCCCCCGTCGGCGCAAGATCAAGCGGGTCGCGCTGGTCACCGTGCCCTACCACTCGGGCGTGGTCGAATCCGCCGGCACCTGGCTCAACGTCGGTTTCGTCTACATCGCCGGCGCCCTGCGCGAAGCCGGCTACGAAGTCGATTACTACGACGCCATGTCGCTGTGGCACAAGGAAGACGACATCCGTAAGCGGCTCGAAGACTTCCGCCCCGACGTCGTATGCACGTCCGCCTTCACCGCCGCCATCATTGCTGCAACTAGCCTGCTGCGGCTGGCCAAGGAAGTCGACCCCGAGATCGTCACCGTCATCGGCAACGTGCACGCCACCTTCTGCTACCCGGAGATGCTGCGCGTCGACAACGATGTCATCGACTTCGTCGTGCGCGGCGAAGGCGAACGCACGCTGCCGGAACTGCTCAACTGCCTCAATGCCGGCGACGATCCGGCCAAGGTCGCCGGCCTCGCCTTCTGGCGCGACGGTGGCGTCATCGCCACGCGCTCGGCGGCCTTTATCCGCGACCTGGACTCGCTGCCGACCGCGTGGGATCTGGTCGAATGGCCGATCTACACCTACCGGGCGAAAAACAACGCGCGCCTTGCGATCGTCTCGTCCGCGCGCGGCTGCCAGCAGGACTGCTCCTTCTGCTCGCAAAAACTGTTCTGGCGCCGTGGCTGGCGCGCACGCAGCGCCGAAAACTTCGTTGCCGAACTGGAAATGCTGCAGAAGAAGTACGGCGTTCAGGTCGCGATGCTCGCCGATGAGATCCCCACGCTCGACCGCGCCCGCTGGGAACGCATCCTCGAGCTGATGATCGAGCGCAAGCCCGGCGTGCGCCTGCTGATGGAAACCCGCGTCGACGACATCGTCCGCGACGAGGACATCATGGACCGCTACGCGCTCGCCGGCGTCGAGCATATCTACGTCGGCGTCGAAGCCGGTCAGCAGGCCACCCTCGATCTCTTCAAGAAAGGCTCCAAGGCCGAAGACTCGCGCCGCGCCATCGAAATCATCAATCAGGCCGACATCGTTTCCGAGACTTCCTTCGTGCTCGGCATGCCGACCGATACTCCGGAAACCTTCAAGGAAGCGGTCGAACTCGCCAAGCTCTACAACCCGGACATGGCCTTCTTCCTCGCCATCGCACCGTGGCCCTATGCCGACCTTTATCCGCAGCTCGAAGCCCACGTCGCGACCAAGGATTACAGCAAGTACAACCTGGTCCAGCCGGTGGTCAAACCGGACGCGATGACGCTGGAAGAGGTTGAACGCGAACTTGGCCGTGCCGCACGCAACTTCTTCATGCACAAGTTCCAGAACCTCGATGAACTGTCGACCTGGAAGCGTGAATTCATGCTGTCCGTATTCGACATCCTCATCAACCACTCTTACCTCTCCGGGCAGATGCAGGAAATGGCCGCGGCCGGCAAACGCATGCCCGAAGAGGTCAAGGCCATGTTGCGCAATGTCAATGCCCACCGGCGCGACCTCAAGATCCAGGCCGGCGCGGAACCACGTAATTTCGCACCGATCCCATAATTCGTTTAGCATGCGCGGCACGCGAGCGACCCCACGAGCGCCCCTATACCCACGGTTCACGAATGGTTATGAAAAACTTTCGCAAGACCCGCGCCCTGGCGCTCATGGCGCTCGCGCTGCTCGGCTACGTTGCAGTCGCGCCCGCCCAGCTCAACACCAATTCCAACATCAAGGCCACCAAGCACAACCTGTCCGCCTCGGGCCCCGGTACGACCAAAGCCACCACGGAAGACCAGATCTGCGTCTTCTGTCACACCCCGCACGCATCCAACTCCACTGCGCCATCGCCGCTTTGGAACCGCAAGATCGGCGGCGCATCGGCTGACGGCAACACTTACGCAGCGACCTACACGCCCTACACGTCGAACTCGCTCGATGCCGAAAAGATTTTCGGCGCCCTGTCGCAGCCGGGCGGCAGTTCCAAGCTTTGCCTGTCCTGTCATGACGGCACCCTGGCGCTGGGCACCGTCGGGGTGCTCGATGGCAAAGCCAACCCGGCGACGGTGACCGGCCTCACCGGCACCATGCCGACGGGTCTCGGTGCAACGACTGGTTTCACCCGCAATCTCGGGGTCGATCTGCGCAATGATCACCCGATTTCCTTCACCTTCAACAAGACCCTCGCTGCGGGCGACACCGATCTCGCGATCATCGGCGACGGCGAACTGCGCGAACCCCCTTATACCGTTTCCGACAAGCTGGTGGTCGGCACCCGTAGCTCGGGCGTTAAACCGATGCTGCCGCTCGACCACGAAGGCAAGGTACAGTGCACCAGCTGCCATGACCCGCACCTTGAAGCCAGCAAGTTCCTGCGCCTGAACCGGCTGCAGAAAGCCGCGCCGGCCGGGGGCGACTTCGTCGCCGCCAACGACCAGATCTGCCTTGGTTGCCACAACAAGCTCGGTTCGACCTGGTCAAACTCGGCGCACGCCAACACCACGGTTGCCGAAGAGGCATACACGTCCCTGGCCGCTGGCCGCCGCGAATTCCCCGTTGGCACAAGGGTGTGGGAGGCCGCCTGCCTCAACTGCCACGATACCCATTCGGTCCAGGGATCGCGGCGCCTGCTGCGCGAAGGTGTCGACACCACCAGCACCGGCAGCGACAGCGGCACCTACAAGGACGGCTCGACCTCAAGCCCCTCCGGCGTTTCGGCGATCGAAGAAACCTGCTACCAATGCCATCAGGGTACGGCGACCAAGGTAATCGGGACCGCGAACGGAACCGTCCCCAACATCAAGTCAGAGTTCGAACGCGCCCGCCGCATGCCGATCAAGACCGCGGATCAAGGCGGCAGCGGCAACACCACCGAGCGACACGACATCAGCAACGCCGACTTCATCGAAACCCCGCAGCAACTCGGCCTGGGCAACAACGCCAACCGCCACGTCGAGTGCACAGACTGCCACAACCCCCACCGCGTGATCCGCAACAGCAAGTTCTACGGCACCAATGCGGACGCCAACAAGGACAAACGCACTCACGACCTGGCTGGATCCGAAGGCAACGTCGCCTCCGGTGTACTGCGCGGCACCTGGGGTGTCGAACCGACCTATGGCGGCATGACCACGTGGCCACAAGCGCCGGGCAGCTATACCGTCAAGAAAGGCGACCCGGGCGCCAATACCAGCACCGCGAAAACCAGCACCTACCTCACGCGCGAATACCAGCTGTGCTTCAAGTGCCATTCCGACTACGGCAGCAGCATGCCCTCGCTCGGCTACACGGGTGGCACGCCTTCGGGCGCTAGCGCCAACGGCATGACCACCTACACCAACGTCGCCGCGGAATTTGCCGTCAGCGCCAGCGACACCCCCAGCTCGGGCGGCGACCAGGGAGAACAGAGCAATGCCGGCACCGCCTGCAGCGCAGGCGACTGCGATCCCAACGGCACCTCGCCGAATGGCGGCGGCGCCACTGGCAACAACCACCGCTCCTGGCACCCGGTGATCTGGCCGACGGGGCGGGATGCTGCCGAGCGCACCCAAAACGGCACGACAATGGACAACTTCCGTCCGCCGTTCCGTGCCAACCTCGGCACGCAGACGATGCACTGCTCGGATTGCCATGGCCACGCCGGCTCCTGGACGCAGGGCACGAGCCCGACCGACACGACCAATGCCCCCAATCTCGCCACGGCGCAGGGTCCGCACGGCTCCTCGGCAAACTTCATTCTGAAGGGCGTGTGGGATCTGACCGTTACCCCCGGCAGCACGCGCGACAGCAACACCAGCGGGGGTATCTGCGGCCGCTGCCACAACCCGAACGCGAACAGTGGATTTGACGGCAGCGCCAGCGAGGCATCGCACTCATTCACGACGAAAAGCTCGAGACCCTGCATGCGCTGCCACATTGCAGTCCCCCACGGCTGGAAGAACAAGGCCTTCCTCGTTAATCTGGAGTGCGTCGGCCCCGAAGGCGGGAGGCCGGCCGGCTGTACGGCAGTCGGCAACAACACCACCGACGGCACCAGCACCAGCATCGAGACCATCGCGCCCTACTACAACTCGGCCGCATTGCGTATCAGGACCTGGCAGGCCAGCGGCCGGTGGACCGAAACCAGTTGCGGCGCGCCGAACTATGGCGGCAAGGACTGGATGTCCGACGTATCCGGCTGCCAATGAAGGATGCCCCGGGATCGTCCGTCAATATGCGCCGCTGGCTGAACGCCCTGGCCTCGCCGAAATTGTCCGCGAGCTTTTTCGTGGTCATGGCGGCGGCCGCATTGTGGGCAAAAGTACCCGAGCGCAGCGCCACCCTGGCCATGCTGCTGCCGTTTTCCCTCCTGACCCTGAATCTGCTCGCCGCGATCGTTACCAGCCGCCGCTTCCGCGCCGATCTCCCGCTGCTCGTCTTCCACCTCGCGCTGTTGGCTCTGATCGTCGCGCTGGTCCTGGCGCGCCTCACCTACTTCGAAGGACAGGCCACCGTCACCGCCGGCACGAGTTTCGACGGTAGTCTGCTCAACGAAGAGAGCGGCGCATTGCATGATCGGCGCATCGCCGAGATACGCTTCACGAACGTCGGTTTCACCGAAAACCACCCCGAGCGCGGCCGCTTCCACACCACCTACAACCGCGTGCGCTGGCAATCGGACGACGGCCAGACGCACACCGCGGACATCGGCGACGATATCCCCTTGGTCATCAACGGCTACCGCATCTACACCAGCCGACATCGGGGATTTTCCCCGGTGTTCCGCTGGCAGACGGCTGACGGCGCCGACGAATGGGGCACCGTACAGTTGCGCGACAGCAACAACGGCGCCTTTGCAGGCGCCAACGACTGGGTGCTGCCCGACGGGCGCGAGGCGTGGCTGATGGTGGATCCCGAAACCGCCGAGGAGACCGGCACCACCGCGGAGACCCGCGGGGCGCGCGTGCGCACCAACTTGGGCGCGGGGACCGAGGCTCAGCGCATCGTCCTGCGCATCGGCGACACCCGCCACACGCTCACCCCCGGAGACCAACTGGCACTATCCGGCGGCACACTGACCTATGTTCGGCTCGACTCCTGGATGGGTTACCGCATCGTTGCCGACCCCACCAAGCCGTGGCTCATCGGCGCCGTCGCACTCGTAGTGATGTCGCTGGTGTGGTTCTACGCGCGCATCATTTTCCGCCCACTACCTGCAGCCCCCCTCACCACATGAAACCGATCAAATCGATATCCGCAGCCCTGCTTCTCGTCGGCGGCCTGATCGCAACGACTGTGCAGGCTGCCAACGGCAGCACACCGCAAACCTGGCAGGATCCGCAGATCGGCATCGAATTCATCCGCGTCGACAAGGCCTGCTACCACATGGGCAACGACGCGAAAGTGCCCCCTGAAGCCGACGGCGGCTGGGTCCGCCTCAACTACACGCAGTCACTGTCGGCCGACGAAGGCCCCCTGCACGAGGCATGCCTCGACGCCTACTGGCTGGGCCGCCACGAAGTCACCCGCAAACAGTGGAAACGACTGATGGGCTCCCTGCCTGAGGGCAACAGCACCACGGCCGACAGCCTCCCTGTAACGCGGGTGACCTGGGAGCAGGCCAACGCCTTCGCCGAACGTCTCACGGCGCTGTACAAGAAGCGCTACCGCTTCCGCCTGCCCACCGAAGCCGAATGGGAATTCGCCTGCCGCGGAGCAAGAACCAACGCCCTGGATAAGGACACGGCGGCGAACGCTGACGAGCTCGCACGCATTGCCGTGGCAGCCGTCGAGGCCCCCGTCCCACCCGAACCCGTCGCCAGCCGCGGTGCCAATGGGGCGGGG
>NZ_WTVQ01000047.1 GCF_012910955.1 Aromatoleum diolicum | reverse complement strand
GGTTATCGGAGGGCGGGGGCGGGCGTGGTGGCGACGGGCGCGTCCTTGCCGTCGCGGCACAGCCCGTCGCCGTGGCAGTGGCGCGCGACCTTGCGACCGTGGTCGGCGAGGTAATCGACGGTGATGTTCGGCAGCGTGTCGAGCTTCTCGACGATCTCGTAGTGGCGTTTGTATTCGGTGCTCTTCAGCAGCCACTTGCCATCCACCTTGACGTAGCGGTCGTGGTAGAAGGCGGTGCCGGTGGTGTAGAGCTTCTCGCGCAGGTTGTAGAAGTTGTCGTGCAGGTACCACGTGCCCTCGGCCTCGGTCGGGCTGACGATGCGGATCTCGGGGTGGTGGCCGTTGTGCTGCGCGATGACTTCGCTGTTGAAGTTGTTGCCGATGGCTTCGAGGTATTGCTCCCGCCCGGCGAGCTTCCATTCGTAGCCGCCGCCGATGAAATGCACGGCGACGTCCGGATGCATGACGGTGCGCAGCAGGTCGAGGTCGGCGCTGTCGATGCCGCGGAAGTAGGCATGCTTGAGCATGCGGATTTCCTCGATGTCCTTCAGCGTCTGCACTTCGGCCCGCAGGGCCTTGACCTGTTCCGCAAGGGCGTCCGCTTTTGGCGGTGCGGCGGCGAGCGCCGGGGAGGAAAGGATGAAGGCAGCGAGGGCTGCAGCGGTGAGTCTGCTCATGTCAATTCCATGTCATGGCGCCGCCGGCGCGCGGCGCAGCGGGCGGTGTCTTGCCGGGGTTGGCGATGAGAGGGGCCGGCGCGATCTGTGTCGTGCTCGGCCGGGGGCGTCAGATGCCGCGATACACGGGCTTGCGCTTTTCGAGGAAGGACTGGGTGCCTTCCTTCGCGTCGAGCGACGAAGCGACGATCACGCCCGCAATGCCCTCGTAGTCGAGCATCTGTTCGAGCGTGCCGGTCTGCCCCATGTAGATCATGCGCCGGGCCATGTCGACGGCGACGCTGGCGCGTTGGGCGATCGTGCGGGCGTAGTCGAAGGCGGCCTCGAAGGCCTTGCCCTCGGGAACGAGTTCATCGATCAGGCCCAGTTCCCTGCATTCCTCGGCGCGGAAGACCTTGCCGGTCTCGACCATCATCAGCGCGGTGGGCAGGCCGACGATGCGCGGCAGGAACCACGACAGGCCGCAATCCGGTGCGACGCCGACGTTGGTGAAGATTGCCGACATCTTCGTCGTGGTGTCGGCGAAACGGCGGTCGCACACCATCGCGTAGGCGAGGCCGGCGCCGACCGCGTGGCCATGCAGCGCCGCGACGATGGGCTTGTCGACGGCGATCATCTGTCGCGTGGCGTCCATGAAGGGGCCGCCGGGCGTCTTGCGCTGCGAGCGCGGGATCGGACGGGAGGCGTCCGATGTGCCCGGCATGGGCCGGTCGCTGTCGCCCGAGATCCAGTCGATGTCGCCGCCGGCGCAGAAGGATCGCCCCGCCCCGGTGAGCAGGATCGCGCGCACTTCGTCGACGTAGCGCCAGCGGTAGAACACGCTGGCGAGTTCTTCGGCAAGCTCCCAGCTCAGGGCGTTGAGCTTGTCCGGGCGGTTGAGGGTGATGATCCCGACGTTTTCCTCGATGCGGGCGGTGAGGTACTTGTAGTTCTCCGGCATGCGGTGTCTCCGGTGTGCGTTCTGGCGTTCGCGTGGGTACTGGTTCAGCGGAATTGCGGGATGATTTCCTGGTCGTACCACTCGATCCATTCGAGGCACTGCTCGAAGGTGTCGAGCTTGGGCGGCATCACCTGCACCGAGGTCGCGCCGGCCTTCTGCAAGGCCTCGATCTCGCGCAGCACGCTGTCGCGGTCGGCCGCGACGTGGGTTTCGCCCTTTTCGGCGTGCGAGTAGTCCTCGACCTTGTAGGCGGTGGTCGTGACGAGGATCTCGAAACGGTCGGCCTTTTCCGCGTAGGCCGGCAGGCTCTTCATGTAGGTGATGCAGCCGGGCAGGTCCTCGCTCGTCACGAGCCAGGGAATCCAGCCGTCGCCGTGCTCGGCCGCGCGGCGCATCGCCGCCTTGGAATTGCCGCCGATGAAGATGGGCGGGTGCGGCTTCTGCACCGGCTTGGGCTCGACGAGGATGTTGTCGAACTTGACGAAGTCGCCGTGAAATTTCGGATGCTCGGAGGTCCAGACTTCCTTCAGGGCTCTGAGATATTCGTCGGTCATCGGCCCGCGCTGCTCGAAGGGGATGCCGAGGGTCTCGAACTCGCGTTCCAGGTGCCCGACCGCCGTGCCCAGCGTGAAGCGCCCGCCAGCGAGGAACTCCATGGTCCCGATCTGCTTGGCGAGCACCAGCGGGTGCCGGTAGGGCAGGGCGAGGATGTAGGTCAGCATGTGGATGCGCTGTGTCGCGCCCATCAGCACCGCCGAGGCGGCGATGCCTTCGGCGAAGCGCGAGCCCATCACCTCGCGCATGTCCGTGGGCATGATGATGTGCTCGGGGATGGTGAGCCAGTCCCAGCTTAGCGCGTCGGCCTTGCGCGCATAGCGCAGGACCTCGGGGCCGCCTGCGCGCGGTTCCCACGGTGCCATCGCGGCGGGATAATTGTTGAGGGCGGGCGTGGCGAGTGCGAACTTCATGGCGTGTCTCCGGTGATGTGGGCCGGGGCGCGGCGGGCGCCCGCAGCCGCCTTGTCAGTAGATGATCCTGTCCCGCGTCAGGCGCTCGTACTCGGCATCGGGGATGCCGAGCAGGCCCTTGAACACGCGTTCGTTGTCCTGGCCGATGGCGGGGCCGGGGCATACTTCGGGGCGGCTGCGGCTGGTCTTCACGTACGCGCCGTAGATCGTTTCGCGGAAGCCGAGCGGATGCGTGACTGCGATGAAGGTGCCGCGCGCCGTGTAATGCGGGTCGTGAAGGAGATCGCCGACGTTGAGCACCGGACTGGCGGCGACGCCGTGCTCCTGCAGGCGCGCGGCGAGCTCGTGGTCGTCGGATTCGCACGTCCACGCGGCGATGCGTTCGTGCAGCTCGTCGATGCGGGAGACACGGCCGGGCGCGGTCGACAACTCGGGCGCGGCGGCCCAATCGGGCGAGCCCATCGCAGCGACGAGCCCCTGCCATTCGTCGTCGCGGCATACCGCGATGCTGATCCAGCGGTCGTCGCCGCGGCACGGAAAGACGCCGTGCGGGGCGGCAGCATTGGTCGGGTGGCGGTTGCTCTTCGGACTGCCCGAGCGGCCGTTGAGCACGTAGTCCATGTAGGCGGGGCCGACCATCTGCATTACCGCTTCCTGCTGCGAGAAGTCGATGTGCTGGCCTTCGCCGCTGTTGCGCTGGTGATTGAGGGCGGTGAGCACGGCAAAGGCGCCGAAAATGCCGGCATAGGGATCGGAGAACGCGTTCTCGACCGGGATCGGGTCGCCCCCGACGTAGCCGACGAGGCTGTCGAGACCGGTGAGCGAGGTCAGACTGAGACCGTAGGTGCGCACGTGTTCGAGCGGGCCGGAGAGGCCGGCGGCGGGCATCGAGAACAGGATGATGTCCGGCCTGGCCTCGCGCAGGCGTTCGTAGCCGAGGCCCAGGCGCTCCATGACGCCGGGGCCGAAGTTCTCGACCACGACGTCGGCCGTGGCGATGAGGCGCAGCGCCAGTTCCAGCGCCTCGGGCTCCTTCAGGTTCAGCGACACCGAGCCGTTGCCGGCCCAGCAGGCGTGGTTCGACAGGCTGCGGTTCGGTCCCGGGACGCCGTCGGCGAAGGGGGGCAGGTTGCGCGTCATGTCGACGCGGGCGGCCGATTCGATCTTCAGCACTTCGGCACCGAGGAAGCCGAGCGTCTGGCCGACCACCGGCCCGGCCCACACCCAGCCGAAATTGACGACGCGGATGCCCTTGAGCGGCAGTGGGTTCGTCATGCGGATTCTCCTGTCGGGGGGTCAGACGATGCCGTCGCGGGCAAGGCGGCGCACGTCCGCGGCCGTGAGGCCGAGCCGTTCGCCATACACTTCTTCGTTGTGCTGCCCGAGCAGCGGCGCCGGGCGGGTCGGGCCGCCGGGGCTTGCGGGCAGCTTGAAGGGCGCGCCGAGATTCTTGAGGCGGCCGAGTTCCGGGTGTTCCATGTCGACGAAGTAGTCGCGCGCCTTGAGGTGGGGCTGGTTCGCGGCCTCTTCGATCGTGAACACGGCGGTGACCGGGCAGCCTGCGGCCTGGCACTTCTCCATGATTTCCATCTTGCCGTGCTGCATCGTCCACTCGCGGAGGAACTCGTAGATCACGTCGGCGTTTTGCGCGCGCGAGTACATGTCCTGGAACATGTCGAGGCTCGCCCATTCGGGGTCACCCATCACCTTTCGCAGGCCGTTCCACTGGCCGGGTTCGAGGGCGAGCATCCACACGTGGCCGTCGCGGCAGGGCATGATCGTGGCCGGTGCGCCGAGCGGCATCCCCACGCCCGTGCGCTTGTCGAAGCGTCCTTCCTGCGCGTAGCAGCCGATGTTCTGTCCGCCGACAAACGTTGCGGCGATTGCCTCCGCGCAGGACACGTCGAGCTGCTGCCCGCCGCCGGCCTGCCCGCGTCCGTACACCGCGCCGAGTCCCCACGCGGCGGCCGTGACGGCGCCGAAGTAGTCCGCGGCAAAGGTGCCGTGTTCGAGCGGCGTTTCGCCGGGGCGGCCGCAGTAGCGCGAACTCGCACCGGTGAGGTGGTAGGCGTTCAGGTCGTAGCCGTTCCAGCCGCTGTAGGGGCCGGTCTGGCCGAAGGGCGTGATCGAGATCACCACGAGGTCGGGATTGGTCGCCGCGAGCGTGGCGTAGTCGAGCCCCCAGACGCGCATGCGCTGCGGCAGGTTGTTCTCGATCAGGACGTCGGTGCTTTCGAGCAGGCGCAGGAACAGCTCGCGCCCCTGCGCCGTGGCGACGTTGCAGGTGATTCCGCGCTTGTTGGTGTTGTTGATGAAGTACAGGCCGCTGCGCTCGGGATGGGGCGCGTCGGCCGGGAAGGGACCGGCACGGCGGGCGGCGTCCCCTTCGGGCAGTTCGACCTTGAGGACATCGGCCCCGTAGTCGCCGAACAGCTTCGCGCAGTAGGGGGCGGACACCATCTGGCCGAAGTCGATGACGCGGATGCCGGCGAGCGCACCCGGGGCGGCAGGGTTGTGAGCCTTCATGGAGCCTCCGGGGCGGGTCATGGCAGGAACTTCAGCAACAGGTCGGGGGTATGCGTGAAGTCGCGCACCGTGCCGTCGCTGCGCAGCGCACGTTCGACGACGCTGCGGTTGTACGAGTAGCAGGCGCTGTGCGGCATGCCGTCCGCCACGCCGGGGTTGAGCGCGGCGGGTTCGAAGCTGAAGCGGCGACTCTGGGCGACGAAGTAGGCACGCTGCAGGGCGACGGCGGCCTCGAGCCGCAGGTCGGCGAAGCATTCGGAAGCCCAGGCGTGGAAGCCGCGCATCGCCGGCCGCCCCGCGAGCTCCGCCGGAGCGACGATCTCGTGTTTGGCGATTTCCCACTCGTGCACGGTTTCGCCGTTGCAGCGCACGCTCGCGCGCATCACACCGCTGCGTTCGTCCTCGACAGCCATGTCGTACTGCCGGGTCGTCGCCTCTTCGCCTCGATGCGACGCAGCATGCGCGGCCGCTAGGACGAGCATGTCGTGCATATGGGTGCAGTTGTCGGACGGCACGAGGCGGTCGCGCAGCACGGCGGCACCTTCGTCCAGGCGGTGGCCGATCGCCCGCGTGAGCGGTTTTGATGCTTCGGCGCAGGTGTTGAAAGGAATGCGCAGCGGATCGAGTTCGACCGTGTTGATGCGTGCGCCGTCGTGCCACATGCGCAGCCGAAAACCGTGGTTGCCGTCCTCGAGTTCGACGGTCACCTGGCCGGGCGCAGCGCGCACGCGGACGCGACGGCGGAAGGTACCGGTGCCATAGTGGGGATTCGGATTTGCCATCGGGGTCTCCGTCGCGCGGCGCTTGCGTCAGGCAGTGAAGGGGTCGGGAATGGTGCGTTCGCCGTCGCGGTCGAGGATGTCGGCCGCGACCAGCTCTTCCAGATAGCGCGAATCCCACCAGTTCATCTGCAGCTGCTTGGCGCGGCGGTAGAAGAGCTGGATGTCGTAGTCGAGCGTGAAGCCGATGCCGCCGTGGATCTGTTGCGCGACCGAGGTGACGTCGCGGAAGGCCTTGCAGGCGAAGAGCTTGGCCATGGGCGCGAGGCGCCTGATGTCCTTGCCCGCCGCGTGGGCCCACGCCGCTTCCTGCACGAGCACCTTCGCGCCGTCCACCACCGCCGCGGCATCCGCCATGTAGTGCGCCAGCGACTGGAAGGCACCGATCGGCTTGCCGAACTGCTCACGGTCCTTCGAGTACTGCACCGTGATCTCCAGCGCGCGTTCGGCGCCGCCCGCGGCAAAGGCGGCGAGCAGGATGATGCCTTCGTACATCGCGGCCTCCCATGCCTGCCAGCCGCGGCCTTCGGCGCCGACGTGCCGGTCGGCGCTCACGCGCACCTGATCGAAATCGACGCGATACTGGGTGTCGGAAGCCATCGAGCGCTGCTGCGTGAGCTGCAGGCCCGGAGTGTCGGTATCGACCAGGAAAAGGTCGATCGCCTCCGGCGCATCGCCGGTCCGCGCCAGCACCAGCAGTTTCTGTGCGGCGACCGCATGGAAGACATGGCGCTTGGTGCCGGTCAGGACGTAGGCGTCACCCCTGCGTTCGGCGCGCAACTGCACGCCGGCGGGACCGAAACCGTGATCGGGCTCGAGCCAGGCGGGAACGACGATCGTATCGCCCGCCGCGATGGCTCCGAACAACTCGCGCCGGTCCGAGGCTTCGCCGGCGTGCTTCAGTGCGCCGGCGCTCATCACGGTGCTGGCGAAGTACGGGCCGGGCGCGAGGTTGCGGCCGAGCTGTTCGTAGATCACGGCGCAGTCGAGCATGTTCAGGCCCATGCCGCCGTGATCCTCGGCGATCGCCATGCCGAGCAGACCCGTCTCGCGCATCTGTTGCCAGAGATCGGCGGGAACGCCCAGCGGGTCGTCTTCCATCTTGCGCACGATGTCGGTGCCGCTATGGTCGGCACACAGGTTTCGGGTCATGTCGCGGAGCATGTTCTGCTCGTCGGTGAACTGCAGGTCCATTGGCGGCCTCTCGGAAATTGGGTGGCGGGTTGCGCGTAAAGGGTTGTGGAAGGAAGCCGCTCAGGGCGTCCAGCGGTCGCCCTTGCGGGCCCAGGGGTTGTCGCTCGGGTCTGCGGGCACGGCGACGCACGCGAAACCGGTCGTGCGCATTTCGCCGTCGACGGAGATCGCGAGGTCGAGGTCTACCCAGTGGCAGCCCGTGGCGTCGGTCGAGAGCTTGCGCACCACGCCCGAGAAGCACATCTCGTCGCCAGGGAACACGGACTTCTTCATCTCGAAGCGCAGGCGGCCCAGGCGGCCGCGCGGGCCGGTCCAGTCGGTGACGTAGCGCTCGAACCAGGCTGCGTTGTTGGGCGTATTGATGAAGATGTTCTTCACGCCGTTGCGCTCGACCGCGAAATCCTTGTCGTGGTGCATCGGCCGCCAGTCGCGGCTCGCGAGCGCGCCGAGCACGATGGTCGTGGCGGTGACGGGGTGGCGCAGGGCCGGCAGTTGCTGGCCTTCGGCAATCTGCGCGGCGGTGATGCCAGGGGCGACGGTGGCGTTCATTGGTCCGGCCTCCGGTAGCCCAGCAGGGTGTAGATCTCGGTGCCGACCCATTCGCCATGCTGGTTGGTGGTTTCGACGTCGATTGTCCAGAAACGCCCGGTGCCCAGCTTCGTCCGTTTGAGTGGTCCGACCGAGCGCACGATCTGGCGCGTGGTGAGGCGGTCGCCGGGACGGACCGGTTCGCCGAACACCGCTTCGTTGCTCGCGACGACGGCCTCGGGCAGGTCGAGCAGGCGTTTCAGGTCGAAGTGGACCTGCAGTGCGGTGCGTTCGCCTGCCGCGCCCGGCGCCCAGTGGTGGGGCCGGAACCACACGGACAGCATCGTCGGCGGGGCTATGGGGCCGCCGGTGATTTCGCGGGCGGCAGCTTCGTCCCAGAAAATGGGGTTGGCGTTCTGCACCGCTGCGCAGGTGTTGTAGACGTAGCCGATTTCGATCGGGAACTCGGTCCGTTCCTCGTACATCGGCGTACCGATCATCGCCTGCACGGCGGGCGGCAATTCGGGCGCTGCGCTCATGTGCGGATCTCCAGTGGACGTCATTCGATGCAGCCGGCGGCGCGCAATTCGGCGATCTGCCCGGCCGGGAAGCCGGCCTCGGCGAGTACCGCGTCGGTATCGGTGCTGCCCGCGGGCGCGACCTGATGCTCCGGCTGCCGCCGCTCGCAGCCTGCGAGCACCGGAGCGAGCTGTTCGAAGGGACCGCGCTGCGGGTGGCGGGCGCGCATGAACGCGCTGCGGTCGCGGAACTGCGGGTGGGCGCTCACCTCGGCAATCGTCAGCACCGGGGCGACGCAGGTGTCGGCGCCGGCGAGCCGCTCGACCCATTCGTCACAGTTGCGCGTGCGGAAGCGATGGGCGAAGGCGGCCCGCATCTCGTCCTGCCGCGCGTCGTCGTACTGGCTGTCCGCGAAGGCATCCAGGTCGAGCAGGCGGCACAGGTTGCGAAAGAAGTGTGCTTCGATCGCGCCGACGGCGACGTGCTTCCCGTCGGCCGTCGCGTACACGCCGTACCACGCATATTTTCCGGTCAGCACCCCCGAGCCAGGCCGGGTCTCTTCGCCGGTGGCGAGGTACTGGTCGAGGTAGAGCGACATCAGGTTCAGCACGCCGTCCGTGATCGAGACGTCGAGGCAGGCGCCTTCGCCGCTGCGCTCGCGGTGCAGGAGCGCGGCGAGGATCGACTGCGCGGCGTGCATGCCGCCGCCCGCGCTGTCGGCCGCCGTGGCGCCGGGGAGCGCCGGTCGCCCTTCGGCGTCGCGACCGCTGCAGGCGAGGAAACCGGACATCGCGAGGTAGTTGATGTCATGGCCGACCCACTGCGCACAGGGGCCGTCCTGACCGTAGCCGCTGGTCGAGCAGTGGATGATGCGCGGGTTGCGCGCGGCGATCTGCGCATGGCCCACCCCGAGCCGCGCGGCGACCCCGGGGCGGAAGCTTTCGATGACGACATCGGCCTGCTCGGCGAGGTGCAGCAGGGTCTCGCGACCCGCGTCCGACTTGAGATCAAGCCGGATCCTGCGCGTGCCGCGCCCCGCACCGTAGGCGTGGAACACCGGTTCGGTCTGCTTCGCGCCGTTCGCGGCGACAGGGGCGACCTTGATGATGCGCATGCCGAAGTCGGCAAGGATGCGCGAGGCGCGCGCAGCGGGGCCGACGCTCGCGAGGTCGAGGACGGTGTAGCCGGTCAGGAAGCTCATCGTGGCGACCCCGTCAGAAGTTCTTCGGCAGATCCAGCTTGCGCTTGGCAATGATGTTGCGCTGGACCTGGGAGGAGCCGCCGCCGATGGTGTCGATCACCGTGTAGGTGTAACAGCTCTCGGCGCGCCCCTTCAGCGGCGCCTCCGCGGTATGCAGGGCGAGTTGCGCACCGGGGCCGACGATGTCCATCGTGGCGTCGGCGATGCGCCGCGACAGCTCGGTCGCGTAAAGCTTGTATTCCGAGGCCTCGATGGTCGGCGTCTTGCTGCTGTTGAGCGCGGCATCCACGAACTTCACGCCGAGCACGCGCGCCACTTCGCATTCGGTGGCCAGTTCGGCGATCTTCTGGCGGATCACCGGGTCGTCCTTCAGAGGCACGCCGTCGCAGGTCGCGGTCTTCACGTGGTCGCACAGCAGTTCCACGCGGCCGCGGATCGGGGCGAAGGTGAACATGCTGAAGCGTTCGATGTCGAGCGCCTCGGCGATGTACTGGAAGCCCTTGTTGAGCTCGCCGACGCGGTAGTCGTCATGCACGAAGACGTTGTCGAAAAACACCGCGTTGGTGCGCTCGTTGCCCATCGTGTACATCGGATGGATGGTCAGGCCGGGGTCGTCCATGCGCACCAGGAACAGCGTGATGCCGTGATGCTTGGGCGCGTCCGGATCGGTGCGCGCGCCGACCCAGTACCAGTCCGCGAAGTGCGCCGAGGTCGTGAACACCTTCTGGCCGTTGAGTACCCAGCCGTCGCCCTGGCGTTCGGCCTTCAGGCGCATCGCCGCCGCGTCGGAGCCGGCGGAGGGTTCGGAATAGCCGACGGCGAATTCGATCTTCGCGTCGAGGATCTGCGGCAGGAATTCGCGCTTGAGCTTTTCCGAGCCGACGTTGATCAGCGTCTTGCCGATGATGCCCACGCCCTTGCCGATCTGCGGCGCGCCGACCGAGGAAAGCTTCTCGTTGAGCAGGTATTCGAAGAATCCTTCACCTTCCTGACCGCCATATTCCTTCGGCCAGGTGATGCCGAGCCAGCCCTTTTCGGCGACCTTCTTCATGAACGCACGACGGTCCGGGGTATCGCATACCTGCGCCATGTTTTCGCGCGTGACGTCCATGACTTTCGGATCGTAATTGTCCGCGAGGAATTGGCCGACTTCGCGCAGGAATTCGCGTTCTTTTTCGGAAAATTCAAAATCCATCACTGCCTCCGATTGAGGTATTTGGAAAACCGGACTGCATTCGGCAATTGACCGGAATGTTCCGATTCGATGAATGGATTCTAATTGCCGGGTTTTTTCGCCGCGGGCCGGCGGCAGTTCGGAAGTGGACGCAGGAATGTCGGATGAGGCCATCGCGCGCTAATGCGCGCCGAAGTGCGTCCATGATTTGTGCCGTGAGACCCTTGCTAAATAAGGGTTTGCGGGCTGGCCGGAAATGAATTGGCAAAGGCCCCATCTGATTCGAAGAGGGCCGGTGCGAAGGTAATGGGCAAATTAGACTGGGTTCCGGAGAAGAGTCGATTCTTCCGATATTCGCTTATTGCCGTCATTCGGATATTGCCGAAATTTTCATTTGCGATGGATCGTACGGAAATATCGCGCTCAATTCGGGATGGCGATTCGTCAATGGGTCGCATTAATCAAGGAGTCCTCGCTATGGCCGTTGTGCTGTGTTCATGGGGTGACGCCATCGAAGGCGGAACCGGGGAGGCGCTGACGCTGGCGCGCAAGCTCGCCACGGAGGCGGGCGCAGAACTGCGCTGGCTCGTGCTCGGCCAGGCGGCCGCGGCCGCCACCGAAATCGCGGCGAAGTACGGCGTTAATCGCCTCGACGGCGCCGAAGGCGACGGCAGTGCGCTGGCTGGCGCGGATGGCCTGGTCGCGGCGCTGGCCGAGTACTGCCGCCAGACGGGCCCGCGCGCGGTGCTCTTCAACCAGGGCGCCGAGTCGCGGGCGATCGCGGTGCGCCTGGCCGGACGCCTGGGCCTGCCGGTGGTGGCAAACGTGTTCGATGCGGTGCCCGCTGGTGAAGGCTTGCAGGTCACGGCAACCGCGTTCGGCGGCGATACGCACGTCGTGTACGAGGTCGCGGGACCGGCGGCGGTGCTGTCGGTGATAACGACCTCCATCCTCGCCGTTCCCGCTGCTACGCCGACTGCCGTCACGCGGCACCAGGTGACCCTGGGCGGAACCGCGACGACCGAACACTTCGCGGTGATTTCGTCGCCGCAGGTCAGCGAGGCGCGCCTGGAGGATGCGGAGATCATCGTCTCGGGTGGCCGCGGACTCGGCAACAAGCAGAACTTCGAGATGGTCAAGGAAACGGCGGCGGCCCTCGGCGGCATGTGGGGCGGCTCGCGCGCCATCGTCGATGACGGCTGGATCGACTCGTCGCATCAGGTGGGCCTCACCGGCAAGATCACGCGCCCGGCGCTGTATGTCGCGGTGGGCATCTCCGGCGCGAGCCAGCACATGGCCGGCTGCTCCGCGGCGAAGACCATCGTCGCGATCAACAAGGATCCGGATGCGTCGATCTTCCGTTATGCGCACTACGGCGTAGTGGGCGACTGCCTGGAGATCCTTCCCGAACTCATCAAGGCGGCGCAGGCATGACGGAGCGCGACGCGATGAACGACATCGGCAACCAGGCCGCGCTGCGCGAACCCTGCGTTGCGGGGCTGTTTTCGGACGAAGGCGGCGCAAGCCTGCACGGGGCCCGATGCACGACCTGCAATACCCCGTATTTCCCCAAGGTGGCGCACTGCCGCAACCCGGACTGCGCGGAATCGAAGATCGAGCCCTGCTCGTTCGGCGGCGAAGGCGTGCTGTGGAGTTATTCAGTGGCCGACTTTCCGCCGCCGCCGCCGCACCGCTACGACAAGCCCTTCGTGCCGTATGCGATCGGGGTCGTCGATCTGGACAGCGGCCTGCGCGTGGTCGGGCAGATGACGGATGCGGTCGAGGCGATGCGCGTCGGTGCGCGCGTGCGGTTGGTGATCGAGCCGGTGCACCAAGAGGAAGGCAAGGCCTTCACGTCCTGGAAATTCAAACTGCTCTGAGCAGCGAGGGAATCATGCAAGAGGTCGTCGTTCTGGGAGTGGGGATGCATCGCTTTGGCAAGACAGGCGATGCGATCGTGGGGGAGAAGTCCGTCACCGAGCTGTGCCGCCATGCGGTGGACATGGCGCTGAAGGATGCCGGCGTGTCGTGGAAGCAGGTGCAGGCGGTGTCGGCCGCGAGTTCTCGCTTCTCGGGAGGCAAGGGCTGGGGCCTCAACGGCAATGACATCGTAGAGGACCTGGGCTGCACCGGGATCCCGGTGTACAACCTCTCGGCCGGCTGCGCCGCGGGAGGCAACGCCTTCAACATCGGCTATTCGCTGGTCGCCGGCGGCATCCACGATCTCGTGCTGGTGGTCGGCGGCGAGGTGATGCCCAAGGGCATGATCCAGACCTCGGGCGTCGAGGATGCGAACGATCCGGAGTACCTGCGCCAGCGCTGCGTCGGTATGCCGGGGCCGTCCTTCTGGGCGACGCTCGCGCGCCGGCGCATGTTCGATTACGGCACCACCGAGGCGCAGATGGCCCAGGTCACCGTGAAGGCGCGCAAGTGCTCCGAGAGCAATCCTTTCGCGCGTTTTCAGAAGGCCGTGTCGCTGGACGAGGTGCTGGCTTCGCCCTACGTCAGCAATCCGCTGCGCCTGTTCGAGATCTGCCCGGTATCGAACGGTGCCGCCGCGGCGGTGATCTGCTCGAAGTCGATGGCGCGCCGCTTCACGTCGAAACCGGTCACGGTCGCGACGAGCGCGGTGGCGACCATCGGTTTCGACGACGCGCTGCCACGCAGCCTCGCCGGCCCGGTGCCGTCAGGCCCGAGCTTCCATACCGAAGCGAAGGCCGCCGTGATGCGCGCGTTCGAAACCTCGGGCATCGGTCCGCGCGACATCAGCTTCACCGAGTTGCAGGACAACACGTGCTACTACGAACTCGCCTTCCCCGAGGAATGGGGCCTGTGCGAGCCGGGTGAGGCCGAGCGCCTGCTGGAAGCGGGCGAGACGACGCCCACCGGGAAGATGCCGATCAATCCGTCGGGCGGCTTCGTGTCCTTCGGCGAGGCGACCACGGCGATGGGCGTCTTCCAGATCGCCGAGCTGACCTGGCAATTGCGCGGCCAGAGCGGCGGGCGGCAGGTGCCCGATGCGAAAGTCGGGCTTGCCCAAACCAACGGACTCGGCGGCAACGCGACCGCCGCGATCCTCAAGCGCTAACCGCAGTTTCGTCAGGGGCTCGCCATGTCCGTGATTTCCGCCATCGATTACGTCTTCGTCGCGCTCCTGATCGCCGCGGCGCTCTCCAGCGTGTTCCTCGGCCTGCGGCGCCGTGTCGCGCTGATCGGCGCGGGCAAGGCGCAGACGTCCGCCGCTGCGCCGGTCGGCGGGTGGCGCGGGCAATTGAACCTGAAGGCCTTCGTCTCGCGCGGACTGCTCACGTCGCGCGTGAAGAAGCGCCCGGTCGCCGGGCTGGCCCACGGGTTGATGTTCGGCGGGGCGCTCGTCGCCATCTTCGGGCATGCGGCCTTCGTCCTGAGCTTCATCGGCGTGCCGGTGTACGAGGGGCGCTTCGGGTTCCTGGTGATGGAACTCGGCCGCGAGTTCGCCGGCATCCTGATGTTCGTGGGCGTCGCCTTCTTCCTCGCTCGGCGCGTGATCGGGCTCCAACGTCTCGACGCGGGCGGGCGGCGCAGCGGCTTCGTCGCGATGGAGGTGCTGTTCCTGGTGACCATCGCCGCGGGCTTCCTGGCGGAGGCTCTGCGCCTGGCGATGCCCGAGGTCGCAAGCCGGGGCGAGTTCCTCGGTACGGTGCTCGCCGTTCCCCTGCGGAACATGGACCTTGCCGCGCCGGGTCTGGGTGCACATCTTGGCTGGTGGTTCCACGCAGTGCTGGGCGTAGGCTTCATCGGACTGATCGCGCGCACCCCCTTGTCGCACATGCTTCTTGCGCCGGCGAATGCAGCGCTCGCGCATCCGCGGCCGGGCATCAACCTCGCGCCGATCGATTTTGACGCCGAACCCGAGGACGACGCGGAGCTGACTTTCGGCGCCGCTCGCCTCGCGGATCTGAGCCGCAAGAACCTGCTCGATTTCTCCGCCTGCCTGTGGTGCGGCCGCTGCCAGGAGGTGTGCCCGGCGGCGCAGACGGGCAAGGCGCTGTCGCCGAAGAAGGTCATGACGACCTGCGCGACCTGGCTCGACAACGGACGTGTCGACGACGCCGGACTGATCGACGAGATCGGCCTCGAGGCGGTGTTCGATTGCACCACCTGCGCGGCCTGCGTCGAGGAGTGCCCGGCGAGCAACAGCCCGGCTGGGGCGATCCTGGAGTTCCGCCGCCACTTCGTCATGGACCGCTCGGAGATGCCGGATACCCTGGCGATGGCGAATCGCAACCTCGAATCGCGTGGCCACCCCTTCGTGGGCACCGCGGCGAGCGCGGACGACTGGCGCAAGGGGCTGGAGGTGCCGTTCTTCGAGGCCGGCAAGACCGAGTATCTGCTCTGGGTCGGCTGCTCGGTCGTCTACGAGCCACGCGCGCAGGAAGTCGCCCGTGCGATGGTCCGCATCCTCGACAGCGCGGGGGTCTCCTACGGCATCCTGGAAGAAGCGCGCTGCACTGGCGACCCGGCGAAGATGGCTGGCAACGAGATGCAGTTCGTGGAGATGGCGCAGGCCAACATCGAGGACTTCCGCGAAAGGAAGATCCAGAAGGTCATTACGATGTGCGCGCACTGCTTCAACAGCTTCGACCGCTACTACCCCGAACTCGGCGCCGACTGGCAGACCATCCCGCATTCCGTGCTGATCGACACCCTCATCGCCGAGGGACGCCTGCGCGTCGTGCGGGACGAGGCCGAGAAGATCACCTTCCACGACCCGTGCTATCTCGCCCGCCACAACGACATCGTCACCGAACCCCGCCGCGCGCTCGCCGCCGTCGGACAACTGATCGAGATGCCGCGCAACCGCAAGGACAGCTTCTGCTGCGGCGCGGGCGGCGGCAACTACTGGGGCGGGAAGGGCGGCACCGCACGCATCAACGACGTGCGCATGCAGGAAGCCGTCGACACCGGCGCCGCCAAGGTCGCGACCTCGTGTTCGTTCTGTCTGCTGATGCTGACTTCGAGCGCGTCGAAGCATGGCGACGAGCGGCGCGTGTTCGACATCGCGGAGCTGGTGGCGGATGCGCTGCCACGCCCGCGGACCTAAACAAGCCGCTTCCATAGTCCGCATTGACGATGATTCCCGGGCCGCTCACCGGGATCATTTCGTCACACTCGGTGCACACGACGATGCGACAGGAATTTCCCCCGTGCGCACCTCAAACGATCATTCCGGAGGTGAAAGCGTGGCGAAAGATGTTCAGGAGCAGACCGCGTTCGACGTCATCGTCGTGGGCTCGGGCGCGGGAGCGATGGCTTCCGCGGTGGTGGCGGCCGATCAGGGGCTTTCGGTGCTGGTCGTGGAAAAGAGCGACAAGTACGGCGGCACCTCGTCGATCTCGGGCGGCGGGATCTGGATTCCCAACAACCACCATTTCGCCGCGAAGGGTGGCCAGGACAGCTACGACAAGGCCCTCCAGTATCTCAGGGCGGCGACGGGCGGCTGCGTGGAGGAGGTGCGCCTGCGCGCCTATCTCGACAATGCGCCGAAGATGATCAAATATCTCGAAAGCAGGAGCCGTGTGCGTTACGCAGTGGCGGAGAAGTACCCCGACTACTACCAGCACCTGCCCGGTTCGCTGCCCGGCGGGCGCACGCTGGACCCGGAGCTTTTCGACACCAGCGTGCTCGGCACCGATCTCGCCGCGTTGCGCCAGGGCGCGCCCTCGAACCTGCTTATGGGCAGGATCGCCTGGACGGCGCGACAGGCGCACAAGGCGATGTCGCGTGAATTCGGGTGGCGACTGATGGTGCTGGGGCTGATGCTGCGCTTCAAGCTGGACCTCGCGTGGCGCCGCAAGTCGAAATTCGACCGGCGTGCCGCCCTCGGCACGGCCCTGATCGCATCGCTGCGCCGTTCGCTGCAGGATCGCAAGGTGCCGCTGTGGCTGAAGACCGAATTCCGCGACCTGGTCATGGATGGGGATCGCGCGCGCGGTGTCCGCGTGCAGCGGGAAGGCCGGGAAATGGTGCTCGAGGCGCGCCGGGGGGTGGTCTTTGCATCCGGCGGCTTCGAGCAAAGCCAGGCGCTGCGCGACAAATACCTGCCCAAGCCGACGGTGGCCGGCTGGAGCGCGACGCCGCCGGGAAACAACACCGGCGCGGCGCTCGAGGCGGGGATGAAGATCGGTGCGGCCACCGGCTTGCTCGATCGCGCGTGGTGGGCGCCGACGATCCGCGTGCCGAAGGAGGAAAAACCGCGCGGCGTGTTTGCCGAGCGCGCGTTTCCGGGGGCGATCGTCGTCAACGGCCTGGGCCGGCGCTTCGTAAACGAGGCCGCGCCCTACCTCGAGTTCGTCGACGCGATGTACCAGGACCAGGAAAGGAGCGGCGCGAAATCGATCCCCGCGTGGGTCGTGTTCGATGCGAACTTCCGCTTCAATTACGCGATGGGCCCGCTGATGCCGTCGCAGATCATGCCCGACAGCCGCCTGAGGAAGGAATGGCTCAATTCGGTCTATTGGAAGTCGGACACGCTGGGCGGGCTGGCCGCACAGATCGGCGTCGATGCGAAGGGGCTCGAAGAGACGGTGCTGCGCATGAACGACTATGCGCGCACCGGCGTGGATGCGGAGTTCGCCCGCGGCGGCAATGCATTCGACCGCTACTACGGCGATACCAACGTCAAGCCGAATCCCTGCCTCGCACCGCTCACGAAGGGGCCGTACTACGCCATGCGGCTCGACGCCGGAGACATCGGCACCAAGGGCGGCCTGCTGACCAACGAGCATGCCCAGGTGGTGCGCGACGACGGCACGCCGGTCGCGGGACTGTACGCCGTGGGCAACTGCTCGTCCGCCGTCATGGGCACGGGCTATCCGGGCGCGGGGGCGACGATCGGCCCCGCGATGACCTTCGGCTACGTCGCTGCGATGCATATCGCGGCCGCCAAGCGAGGTTGAAGCGATGACGACCGAAGTGGGCGCAAGCACGATTCCGGCACTCCTGTTCGCGGCGGCGCGACGCCATGCGGGGCGGACGGCGATCGAGGACGGTGCCGTTTGCATCGACTACGCGGATTTGCCGGCGCGGGTGCTCGCGGTAAGCCGGGCGCTGATCGCGCACGGCGTCATGCCCGGCGACCGCGTCGCGATCTGGGCGCCGAACCGGCACGAGTGGATCCTGGCGGCATTGGGGGCGCATTGTGCGGGCGCCGTGATGGTGCCGATCAACACGCGGATGAAGGGCGCCGAGGCTGCCGACGTCATCGGCCGCAGCCGTGCGCGGGTCCTCTTCGTGGTCGGGACATTCCTCGGCGTGGATTATCCGGCGATGCTGGCGCCCTTGCGCCCGGCGACGCTGGAGCGCGTCGTCGTGCTCCCCGGTGGCGCCTCGCCCGGAGGTGTCGACTGCGATTGGGATGTCTTCATCGCCGGCGGTGCCGAAGTACCGGAGGCCACCGCGCGCGCCCGGGCCGAGGCGGTTGCGCCCGACGACTTGTCCGACCTGATGTTCACCTCCGGCACGACCGGAAAGCCGAAGGGAGTGATGAGCGCGCACGGCCAATGCGTGCGCGCGTTCGGCGAATACGCGCGGGTGATCGCGCTCATGCCCGGAGACCGCTACCTCGTCGTCAATCCCTTCTTCCACGCCTTCGGCTACAAGGCCGGGTGGCTGACCTGCCTGATCGGCGGGGCGACGATCCTGCCGCACCCGGTGTTCGACGCGGAAGAGGTCTTCCGGCGTATCGAGGCCGACCGGATCACGGTGTTGCCGGGGCCGCCGACGCTGTATCTGTCGATGCTCGCGCATCCGCGGCTCGCCGAAACCGACCTGGGCAGCCTGCGCATCGCGGTCACGGGCGCGGCGACGATCCCGCCGATCCTGATCAAGCGCATGCGCCACGAGCTCGGTTTCGCGGTGGTCACGACGGCCTACGGGCTGACCGAGTGCGGCGGGCTGGCGACGATCTGCGATCCCTCCGATGACGCCGAGACCGTCGCCGGCACGAGCGGTCGTGTGATTCCCGGCACCGAAGTGCGCATCGTCGACGCGGAGAACCTGCCCTTGCCGGCGGGCGAGGCAGGTGAAATCTGCCTGCGTGGCTTCCACGTCATGAAAGGCTACTTCGAGGATCCCGGCGCGACCGCCGAGACGATCGACGCCGAAGGCTGGCTGCACACGGGCGACGTGGGCACCCTCGACGGTCGCGGCTACCTGCGCATCACCGACCGGCTCAAGGACATGTTCATCGTCGGCGGCTTCAACTGCTATCCGGCGGAGATCGAGGCGGCCCTCACGCAGCACCCGTCCATCGCGCAGGTGGCGGTGATCGGCATTCCCGACGAGCGCATGGGAGAGGTGGGCTGCGCCTGCGTGGTCCTCAAGGCGGGCCACGAGCTCGACGAGCCGGGCCTGATCGCGTGGTCACGCGAACACATGGCGAACTACAAGGTGCCGCGCTTCGTGCGCTTCTTCGGCGCGCTGCCGGTCAATGCGTCGAACAAGGTGATGAAGAACGAACTGCGGGTACTGGCCATCGCCTGAGCGCCCGGCCCGGTCAGCGTCCCTCGAACTTCGGGGGACGCTTCTCGATGAAGGCCTGCATGCCTTCCTTCTGGTCGCGCGAGGCGAACAGCAGGGCGTTGGCCTTGCGTTCGAGCGCGAGGGCGGTGTCGAGCGGCGCGTCGAGCCCGGCGAGGATCACTTCCTTGATCTGCTCGGCGGCCAGCGGCGGCATCGCGGCGATGCTACGGGCGAGTTCCAGCGCCGTCGGGATCACGCGGTCGTCCGGCACCACGTCGCTAACCAGTCCCGCGACCCAGGCCTCGTGCGCGCTGATCGGCTGTCCGGTCAGCGCCATGCGCATCGCCTTGGCCTTGCCGACGGCGCGCACTAGTCTTTGCGTGCCGCCGATGCCGGGCATGATGCCGATGCGGATCTCGGGCTGGCTGAATCGCGCGCCTTCGCCGGCGACGATGATGTCGGCCAGCATCGCAAGCTCGCACCCGCCGCCGTAGGCGTATCCGCACACGGCCGCGATCACCGGCTTCGGGCAGTGCTGGATCGGCGCCCAGACGCGTTCGGTGTGGCGGCGGTAGATGTCGATGGGGCCGACGCCGGCCATGCTGTTGATGTCGCCGCCCGCCGCGAAAACCTTCTCGCCGCCGGTGAGGACGATGCAGCGCACGTCCGGGTCGTCCGCGAGTGCGATGAAGTGGCGTGACAGCAATGCCTGCAATTCCAGGCTCAGTGCATTGGTTGCCGTCGGGCGGTTGAGCCGCAGGACGGCGATGCCGGTTTCGGGGCGCTCGAGCAGGACGGGCGGGCTGCATTCATGGGACATGGCGTTCTCGCGCAGGGCGCTCGTGCCGGATTCGGCGGAGCGTGCTGCGGATTATTTGTTTCGCTCGAGCCCGCCTCATCGTCCGTTCAGACCATGTAAGGCTTCTCACGGCTTGCTTAAATCGCAATCAGGGCAGAAATCAGGAGATTGCGGTGGGCATTCAGGCAAGCCTCGATTACGAGGGAAAGGTGGTCCTGGTCACGGGCGGCGCCAAGGGCGTGGGTCTGGGGATCACGCGCAGTTTTCTCGAGGCGGGCGCGCGCGTCGTCGTGTGCGGCCGCAACGCGCCGGAGACCATGCCGGCGGTCGGGGATCGGTGGGCGGAGTTCATAGCCGCCGATCTGCGCGACATCGAGTCGCTGCAGGCGCTCTTCGCGGAAATCCGGGCTCGCTACGGCCGTCTGGACGTGCTCGTGAATAACGCGGGCGGCGCGCCTTTCGCACTGGCGGCCAGCGCATCGCCGCGTTTTCACGAAGGGATCCTCCGCCTCAACCTGATCGCGCCACTCAATGCGGCCCAACTCGCGAACGCGATGATGCAGGAGCAGGACGAGGGCGGGGTGATCGTCTTCATCGGCAGCATCAGCGCATTGCGTGCCTCCCCCGGCACGGCCGCCTACGGCGCCGCGAAGGCCGGGGTGCTGGCGCTTGCGCAGTCGCTTGCGGTCGAGTGGGCGCCGAAGGTGCGGGTCGTCGCGGTGAGCCCCGGGCTCGTGCATACCGAGCAGTCGCACCTGCATTACGGCGACGAGGCCGGCGTTGCCGCGGTCGGCGCGACCATACCGGCAGGACGCCTGGCGAGGCCCGAGGAAATCGGCAACGCCTGCGTCTTTATCGCTTCACCGCTCGCGGCGTATGCGAGCGGCTGCAACCTGCTGCTGCACGGCGGCGGGGAGCGCCCGGCCTTTCTCGCCGCAGGCGCGGCCCAGGGCTGAGCCAACCGAACAATCGAAACCAGGCAGGAGACGAAATTGGCCGAACAGGATTGGATGTCCGAAGTGCGTGCGATGGTGGGGCGCGAATACGGTCGCGTCTACGCGTGGGACGAAGTGAATGCGCCGATGATCCGCCAGTGGTGCGAGATGATGGGTGTCGACAACCCGCTCTACACCGATGCCGCGTATGCCGCGACCACCGAGCACGGCGCGATCGTGTCGCCGCCGGCGATGCTGCAGGCGTGGTGCCTGGAAGGACTGCACCCGAACAACTATCCGCCGGGCTCGACCAAGGAGAACCCCTACGAGGTGCTGCGACTCCTGGAGTCGCACGGCTTCAAGTCGGTCGTCGCGGTGAATTCGGACCTCAGCTTCGAGCGCTACGTGAAGGTCGGCGAGCGGCTGTACTACACGACGCGGCTCGACGCCGTTGGCGAGGAGAAGACCACGGCGCTCGGCACGGGCTACTTCGTGACCCTGGTGATGAGCTTCTTCTCGGATAAACCGACCGGCGACGAGAAGGTGGGCGAACTGCTGTTCCGCGTCTTCAAGTTCCGCCCTGCCAATGTCCAGGCCGCTGCCGAGGCACCGAAGGCCGAAGCGGTGCAGAAGATCAAGCGCCCCAAGCCGGGCGTCAGCGACGATACGCGCTTCTTCTGGGAAGGCGCGGCGGCCGGTAAGCTCCTGATCCAGCGCTGCAAGTGCTGCGGCACCTTGCGCCATCCCCCCGGCCCGGTGTGCACCAAGTGCCATTCCTTCGACTGGGACACCGTCGAAGCGACCGGGGCGGGGAGCATCCATTCCTTCGTGGTGATGCACTACCCCGAAGTGCCGCCCTTCGACCACCCCAACCCGGTCGGCCTGATCGAACTGGACGAGGGCGTGCGCCTCGTCGCCGGCCTGGTCGGCGTCAAGCGCAACGAAATCATGATCGGTCAGCGTGTGCAGGTCGAGTTCCAGTCCTTCGACGACGGCGAACTCACGCTGCCCCTGTTCCGGCCGGTGGCACCGTAAGGGAGCGGGTCTCATGGATTTCGAATTCAGCGACGATCAGCGCGCCATCGCCGAAATGGCAGGCAGCCTGTTCGCGGACCACTGTACCGACGAGTGCCTGCGCGCCTTCGACGGCGCAGGCAAGCCCTTCATGCAGGACTTGTGGGGCAAGTGCGTCGAAACCGGACTGCATGCGCTCGCGATTCCCGAGGAATCCGGCGGCAGCGGGCTGGGGATGACCGAACTGATGCTGGTGCTCGAAGCGCAGGGGCGTGCGCTCGGCCAGGTGCCGCTGTGGCGGCATCAGCTCGCGGCCGCGACGCTGGCGCGATTCGGCGGGGACGCGTGCGCCGACGTCGTCCGCGCCGCAGCCGACAGCCGCATGCTGCTGACGCTCTCGCTCGATGCCGTGGCAGGGCCGGCAGGGGTGACGCTCGACGCCCGACGCACCGAGGGTGGCTGGCGGCTTGCCGGCAAGGTCGCCGCCGTCCCGCTGGGGGCGGATGTGTGCCAGGCGCTGTTGCTGGCGAACACGCCCGACGGCACACGTCTGGTCCTGATCGACCTGCGCGCGAACGGCATCGAAAAGATCGCAGGGGTGTTCACGCACGGCGAGGCGGTCGCAGACCTGATCCTGGATGGCGTGACCGTTGCGGCGGGCGCGGTGCTGCCCGAACAGGCCTGCGAATGGCTGGAGACGCGTGCCATTGCGGCCCTCGCCGCCCTGCAGCTCGGCGTAAGCAGCGAGCAGATCCGGCGCACCGTGGCCTACGTCTCGGAGCGCGTCCAGTTCGATCGCACGATCGGCAGCTTCCAGGCCGTGCAGATGAGCATGGCCGACGCGCACATTGCCGTCGAAGCATTGCGCTCGGCGCTGTGGCAGCTGTGCTACCGCCTCGACGCCGGCTTGCCCGCGCGTCCCGAGGCGCTGGCGACGAAATACCTCGCGTGCGAGACGGGACACATCGTCGGGCACAAGGCGCAACACGTGCATGGCGGCATCGGCGTCGACCTGACCTATCCGATTCATCGCTACCTCTACTGGAGCCGCGCGCTGGGTATCACCCTCGGTGGAGCCGCCGCGACGCTCGAGCGCCTCGGCGACTGGCTCGCGAACAACGACAAGCTGGGATGGAAATATGACCTCGAAGAAAACCAGACGCTTTGAAGACGTGCGCCCCGGCGAAGCGCTGCCGGAACTGGCGATTCCCATCACCGTCCCGCTGATCGCCGGTGGGGCGATCGCGACGCGCGACTACTTCGCCGGGCATCACGATGCCGAGGCCGCGCGTGCACTCGGCGCACCGCACATCTTCATGAACATCCTCACGACCAGTGGCCTCGTGCAGCGCTACGCCGAAGGCTGGGCCGGACCCGGTGCGCGCTTCGGTGCGCTGAAGATCAAGCTCGGTGCTCCGAACTATCCCGGCGACACGATGACCTTCAGCGGCGAGGTGAGCGCCTGCGATGCCGACAAGCGCAGCGTCGAAATCACGCTGAAGGGCAAGAACTCGATGGGGAACCACGTGACCGGCACGGTCGCGCTGGTGCTGCCCTGAACGCGGAGCGCATGCACATGACCAACCAGACCCTTTCCGGCCGCGCCGCCATCGTCGGACTCGGCGCGACCGAATTCTCCAAGAACTCCGGGCGCACCGAGCTGCGCCTGGCGATGGAAGCGACCCTGTCCGCCCTCGCCGATGCCGGCATCGACCCGTCCGAAGTCGAAGGCTTCAGCAGTTACACGATGGACAAGGTGCCCGAATACGAGGTGGCGCGCCTGCTCGGCTGCAAGAACGTCAAGTTCTTCTCGCAGATTCCGCACGGCGGCGGCGCGGCCTGCGCGCCGGTGATGCACGCGGCGATGGCGGTGGCGACCGGCGTCGCGAAAGTCGTCGTCGTGTATCGCGCGATGAACGAGCGCTCGTGGTATCGCTTCGGCACCGGCACCTACGGGTTCGGTGACACGCCGATCTTCGAGAACGTAAATTACGGCTGGTACATGCCGCACGGGCTGCACACGCCGGCAGCGTGGGTCGGCATGTTCGCGCAGCGCTACATGCACACCTACGGCGCGACGTCCGAGGACTTCGGCCGCGTCGCGGTCGGCGTGCGCGACTTCGCCGCCACCAACCCCGCCGCCTTCTTCTACGGCAAGCCGATCACGCTCGCCGACCACCAGGCCTCGCGCTGGATCGCCGAACCGCTGCATCTGCTCGACTGCTGCCAGGAGTCCGACGGCGCGGTCGCGATGGTCATCACCTCGGCCGAGCGCGCGCGCGACCTGCGGCAGAAACCCGTGATCATCAAGGCCGGAGCCCAGGGCATCAGCGACGGCCAGCAGAGCATGACCTCGTTCTACCGCGAGGACATCACCGGCCTGCCCGAGATGGGCGTCGTCGCGAAGGAACTGTACGCCCAGTCCGGCCTCGGTCCCGACGACTTCCAGACCGCGGTGATCTACGACCACTTCACGCCCTTCGTGCTGCCGCAGCTGGAGGAGTTCGGTTTCGCCAAACGCGGCGAAGCCAAGGATTTCATCCGCGCCGGCCATCACGCCCGCGGCGGCAAGCTGCCGATCAACCCGCACGGCGGCCAGCTCGGCGAGGCCTACATCCACGGCATGAACGGCGTGGCCGAAGCGGTCCGCCAGGTGCGCGGCACGGCGGCGAACCAGGTCGCCGACGTCGAGAACGTGCTCGTCACGGCCGGCACTGGCGTGCCGACCAGCGGCCTCATCCTCGGCACCGCCTGAGCGGCCGGCAGGAGACAAACCATGTTCGTCGATCTCACGCCAGAACAGCACGCCCTGCGCCGCAGGGTGCGCGACTACTTCCAGGACCTGATGACGCCCGAGCTGCGCGCGAGCCTGCGCGGCAAGGAGGGCGGCGAGGACTACCGCAACATCGTCCGCAAGATGGGCCGCGATGGCTGGCTTGCGGTCGGCTGGCCCAAGGAGCACGGCGGACAGGGCTATGCCGCCACGGAGCAGCTGATCTTCTTCGAAGAAGCCAACATCGCCGGCGCGCCGCTGCCCTTCGTCACCATCAGCACCGTCGGACCGGCGCTGATGGCCCACGGCAGCGCGGCGCAGAAGGCGAAGTTCCTGCCCGGCATCGCCGCGGGCGAGATCCTGTTCGCGATCGGCTATTCCGAACCCGGCGCCGGCAGCGATCTTGCCGCCCTGAAGACCACGGCCCGCCCGGAAGGCGATCATTTCATCGTCAATGGCAACAAGCTGTGGACCTCGGGGGCTGAGGCGGCCGACTTCATCTGGCTGGCCGCCCGCACCGACCCCGAAAGGCCGCGCCACAAGGGCGTGTCGATCCTGATCCTCGACACGACGCTCGCCGGTTTTTCACATACCGTGATCCCGACCTGCAGCAATCCGACAGCCGCGACCTATTACGATAATGTGCGTGTACCTGCGGACATGCTGGTGGGCGAACTACACGGCGGCTGGAAGCTGATCACCGCGCAGCTCAACCACGAACGCCTGGGTCTCGGCTCGTGGTCCGACAAGGTGGCCGGGCTCTTCCGCCGCGTGTATCTGTGGGCGAGGAGCGCCGAGGAGAACGGACGCCGCCCCGCCGACCTCCCGTGGGTGCGCGCGCTGCTGGCCGAATGCTACGCGCGGCTGGAGGCGATGCGGCTGATCAACTTCCGCATCGCGGCCGACCTGGAGCACGGGCGCATGGACGTCGCGCTGGCATCGACGACCAAGGTGTATGGATCGGAATCGGCGATCGAGATCCTGCGCAAGCTCTCCGAGATCGTCGGCGCGAGCGGCCTGGTGCGTGCGGGATCCGCCGCGGCGCAGTTGCTGGGGGAACTGGAATACGAGGTGCGCGCGTCCGTCACGCTGACCTTCGGTGGCGGCACCAATGAAATCCAGCGCGAGCTGATCGCGCAATTCGGACTCGGCATGCCGAAGACGGTCCGCTGAGCACACATGAGGATGCGGCAATGAGCGGAATCGACGATTTCCGGAAGGAAACGCGGGCCTGGCTGGAAGCGAACTGTCCTGCCTCGATGCGCGGGGCGATGCCCGACGGCGAGCTGGTGTGGGGCGGACGCGAAGTCGAATTCAAGTCGGAAGACCAGCGCCTGTGGTTCGAGCGCATGCGCGACAAGGGCTGGTTCTGCCCCGACTGGCCGACGGAATACGGCGGCGGCGGGCTGTCGCCCGAAGAACACGCGGTGCTCGAGGCCGAGATGCGGCGGCTGAAGTGCCGCCCGCCACAGATCAACCTCGGCATCTGGATGCTCGGTCCGGTGATCCTCGAGTTCGGCAGCGAAGAGCAGAAGCGCGCCCTCCTGACGCCGATGGCGCGCGGCGAGATGCGCTGGTGCCAGGGGTTTTCGGAGCCCAACGCCGGGTCGGATCTCGCCAGCCTGAAGACCACGGCGCGCGACGCCGGCGACCACTTCATCGTCGACGGCACCAAGATCTGGACCTCGTACGGCGACAAGTCCGACTGGATGTACGCGCTGGTGCGCACCGACGCCACCGTGCAGAAGCAGAAGGGCATCAGCCTGATCGCGCTCGACATGCGTTCGCCCGGCGTGAGCGTCGCGCCGATCGACCTGATCAGCGGCAAATCCTCGTTCTGCCAGGTGTTCTTCGACGGCGTAAGCGTGCCCAAGGGGCAGCTCATCGGCCCGCTCAACGGCGGCTGGACGCTGGCGAAGAGTCTGCTGCAGCACGAGCGCAAGGCGATGTCGAAGTTCGGCGAGTTCAGCCTGCCGACGCACTTCGACCTCCTCGAACTGCTGCCCGAATACGTCCCGGCCGGTAGCCGCTCGCCCGCCGACATCGCGCTGCGCGCCCGCGCCACCGCCTGCGCGATGGACGAGCACGCCTACAGCCTGACCGTGCAGCGCATGGGCGAGGAGGCGAGGGCGGGGATGGATGTGTCCGGGCTGATGGCGATCATGAAGCTCGTGCATACCGAGCAGGAGCGCGACAAGTTCGAAATCCTGCTCGATGCGCTCGGTCACCGCGCGCTCGGCTGGGAAGGCGACGAATTCAGCGCCGGCGAACTCGCGCTGACGCGCGCGTGGCTGATGAGTTTCACGCAGACGATCGCTGGCGGCGCGTCGGAAATCCAGCTCAACGTGATCGCCAAGCGCGTGCTCGGCCTACCCGAAGGTAAATGACATGAGTCTGATCTATTCCGAAGAGCAGCGCATGCTGGCGGACACGGCGCGCGAATTCCTCGCCGCCAAGAGTCCGGTGGCAGCACAGCGCCGCTTGCGCGACGAACGCGCCACCAATGGTTTCGATCCCGCCCTGTGGCGCGAGATCGTCGACCTCGGCTGGACCGGCATCCCTTTTCCGGAAGCGGTCGGGGGGCTGGAATTCGGCTACAAGGCGCTCGGCGCGGTGTTCGAGGAGATGGGACGCACGCTGTGCGCGTCGCCGATGTTCTCGGTTGTCGTCAGCGGTGCATTGCTGCAACTCGCCGGCACGCCGGAACAGCAGACGGCGTGGCTGCCGGCGCTGATCGCCGGTGACAAGCGCGTCGCGCTCGCCCTCGACGAAGGCCCGCGCCACGATCCGCTCGCAACCACCTTGTCGGCACGGCGCGAGGGCAGCGGCTACCGGCTTGACGGCAGCAAGGTCTTCGTTGTCGATGGCATCGGTGCCGATGCGTGGCTCCTTGCTGCGCGAACGGAAGGGCAGGCCGGCGATCGCGAAGGCGTGAGCCTGTTCCTGGTCTCGGCCGGCACTGCCGGCTTATCCATGTCGCCGCAATCGCTGATCGATTCGCGCAATCACGCGCGCTTGCGCCTGGATTCCGTGCTCGTGCCCGCGTCGGCACTGCTCGGCGCGGAAGGGCAAGGCTTCGGGATGCTGGACCAGGCGCTCGACCGCGGCCGCGCATGCCTCGCTGCCGAGATGCTGGGCGCCGCCGAACAACTTTTCGCGACCACGCTCGATTACCTCAAGACGCGCGTCCAGTTCGACGCCCCCATCGGTTCCTTCCAGGCGCTGCAGCACCGTGCCGCGCGCTGCTACACCGACCTGTGCCTCGCGCGCAGCGCCGTGATGGCAGCGCTCGCCGCGTTCGACGACCCTGCGTCCGACGCGACCACCTGCGGCCGACTCGCAAGTCTTGCGAAGTGGAAAGCCGGCGAAACCGCAGCGCACGTCTCGAACGAAGCGGTCCAGATGCACGGCGGCATCGGCGTCACCGACGAGCTCGACGTCGGGCTGTTCCTCAAGCGCATCCGGGTCGCGCAGGCCTGTCTCGGCGACGGCGATTTCCACTGCCAGCGCTACGCCGCATTAACCGAGTTGCCCGCGTGAACGGCGGACGAGGACAGCAATGAAAGCGCTGGAAGGCAAGATCGCCATCGTCACCGGGGCGGGGCAGGGCATCGGCCGGGGCATCGCGCTGCGATTCGCGGCGGACGGCGCCCTCGTGGTCGTGTCGGACATCAACGTCGAAACCGCTGCGGAAACGGTCGCGGCGATCCGCTCGCGCGGGGACCGCGCGGAAGCCATCCCCTGCGACATCTCCGACAGCCCGAGCATGGACAGCCTGGTCGATACCGTCGTCGAGCGTTTCGGCACCGTCCATGTGCTCGTGAACAACGCCTACCTCGGCAACCGCCCCGCGCCCCTGGAGGCAAAGTCGCCGGCGGACTTCGCGCGCTCGCTGCAGGGCAGCTTCTATGCGCCGCTCGCGGCGATGCAGCGCGCCTTCCCGCATATGCAGCGGCAGAACTGGGGCCGCATCATCAACCTGTGCTCGCTGAACGGCGTCAATGCGCACCTGTTTTCCGCCGACTACAACGTCAGCAAGGAAGCCCTGCGCTGCCTCAGCCGGTCGGCGGCGCGCGAATGGGCGCAACACGGCATCACCGTGAACGTCATCTGTCCCGGCGCGCGCACCCCCGCCTACGAGCGCTTTGCCGCGATGGCGCCGGAAAATGCCGCACTGATGCTGCGGCAGAACCCCATGGGCCGCATGGGCGAACCCGAGCAGGACATCGGCACCGTCGCGAGTTTTCTTGCGAGCGATGCATCGTCGTACATGACCGGGAATACCTTGTTCGTGGATGGCGGTTCGCACATCAACGGGGTGTCGTGGGCGCCTGACTCGCGAGGTTGAGGGAAACAGCCGCCGGGTGGATGCCCCGGTCGTCTACGTCGGCTCCTTCGGCAAGACGGTGGCGGGGCGAGCTCGGGATGCCAAGGTCTGCGGGCCGGCCACAGCTGCCATTGGCGGCGCGCTTCTAATCGGGCGGCAATGGGCCGGTGACCAGCCGTTCAGTGGCTGAGGGCTGTCACTGACCGCGTACCCGAGCGATGAACTCGAACTTTAAAACCGGATCTACATGATGCTGGATGCATGCGCGACTATTCGGATTTCGCCGAAACTCGGAGGCGGAACGGAAAGGGCGGCACTTCTCCCTATGTCATTGCCGAAAAAGCGCCCCTAAGCAGCCCGCTTCTCGAATTCGTCGATCCAGGCGATTACCCTATCCAAGTCGGCAGCGAGTTCGTCCGGAGTGGGGAGGACGCCGGCGAGTTCGTCGGGCTGGGAGTGCTCGAATTTCGAATACTTGGTCATCATCGAGTCAACTAGGGCACAGTCGTTCGCATTGATCTTGGTGAGGGATTTCAACTGCTTCGTCTGTATCGACCGACGGAACCTTTCCATGAGTCCGTCCAAGATCACCTTTTCGATCGAACGCTCGGTGAGGATGCGGAAATCCCCGCACGCGGTTTTCAACGCGGAGTCGTATTCCGAGGCGTTTCCTGCCTTCTCGTGTGCTCGGATTTTCGGGAGCTTGTGGTCGCGTATCGCGATGAAACCCGATTTTGGCTTCTTGTGGCGGACGTCCAATTCGTCCACCCGGCCCGTAGAGCCGCCGAAGCTCCGGAGCGTGATGACGGATAGCACCGGCACGGTCGTCGCCGCCCGTTTGCGGGCATCGATCGCGTCCTCAACCAGGGCCAGAAGCGAAAGCCTGTGGGTGAACACCACGACTTGGCGGGTTTTCGCCAGTTCCACGAGCCGTTCCACCACCCGTTCTTCGAATTCTTGGTCGAGGGAGGAAACCGGGTCGTCGAATACGAACGGAGTCGGTTGGCCGGATCCCGTGATGTCCGCGAGAAACGCCGCGAGGGCAACGATGCGGCTTTCGCCTTCGCTCAGTACGGAACCTGCGGACGCCTTGAGAACCGCGCCCCTTATATTGATCTTGAAGCTGATCTTACCTTTGCCTTCCGGAACGGCGACGGGTTCGACTTTCAACCGCGTTCCGCCGAGAGCGCGGAGTTCGGCGAGGAAGCGCTCCTGGTACCCGGCCTCGAGCTCGTCTCTGGCGAGTTCATTCTTTTTCGTCGTCAGTGCGTTTGTCTTGGCCAGCGCCTCGGCCTTTTCCAAACGCCTGACCGCGGCGAGGCGGCAGATCTCCTTCTCCGCAGCCGCTTTCTGCTGCGAAAGCCACTCGCGGGCCTTGAGTTCCTTGAGCTGTTTTTCGAGCTCCGCCTTTTTCCCGTCCTTCGCGAGTTCCTCCAGGGTGGCGGCTTCCTTGCTCTGCGCACCGCTCGCCGCGGCTATCGCAGCATCGACCGCAGTCCAATCAACGGGAGGAAGCGTCTCGGCGGCTTCGGCTTTCGGAATGGCCGCCAGCCTTGCCGATACGGCGTCATACAGTGCTTCGCCGGCTGCCGGCTCGACCTTCAAGAAATCGGTGTCCAATTTCCACTTCGCCCGCTCGGGAAGGGACGGGAGGCCGACAACGGCGTCAGCGTAATCCCTTTCGGCTTTGGCGGCCGACGCTTCGAGTCCGCCTTTGACGAAAGTTTCGAAACCGGAGAGTCGGTTCTTCGCCTCGTCGTTCAGAGGTTGATGGCAGAGTACGCAGCGGTCGCCTTCGCCAATGGCCGGGAAGTCTTTGCCGGGATAGGCAGCGGCTTCGGAATACTTCCGGGCCTCGTCCCACATCAGACGCCAAGACGCGTTGCCGATCCCGTCGAGAGCGGAACCGGCGAAAACCTTGGCAGCGTCTTCCGACGCCGCTTTCCGCTTGGAAGCCGCTTCCCGTTTCGACTTGAGTAGCTTGGAGGTTTCCTCGTCCGAGGCCGCGAGCTTGAGGACGTCGTACGAAGCGACGAAAAGGGCGAGCCTCCGCTTGTCGAGGTCCAGCTGTTTACTCCGAGCAGCTACGTCGTGCTGCTTCAGGGCCTTTTCAATGTCCTGGCGCGCCTCGAGATTTTCCGCGCTCCAGGCGCAGGCGGCTTCGAGCGCCTCGGGCTTGGTTGTGTCGCGGAGTTGGGACACAAAGGTAGCCGCAGCCGTCAGCGTATGTTCCATCGGAACAGCCGGAAAAGACTTCGGCAGCGCCGTCTTTCGGTTGGCCAGCTCCTCGGCTACCGCGTCACATATCAGGATGAGCGACGAAAGGAAGCGCATCCGCCGCGGTTCGTAAGAAGCCAGGTTTTTAGAATCGACGTACGACGCGGCGGCCGTAGTGTCGAAGACGTGGATGGACCTGAGCGGCGCGAGGCCATCCGGTTCGGCTTTCCACTCGAAGGTATTCGAATCGGCGCCGCTTTCCACCGTCACCTCGCAGGAAGGGCCCGTTTTGGCGGCGTTGAACACGTTGGGAAGCAGGTCAGATTTGTGACGGGCTCCGCAGGCGTGTTTCAGAAGCCTGGCGTATCCGGATTTGCCGGAACCGTTCATTCCGAAGACCACCGACAGATCGGCGGAACCGAAATCAAGGCAGGCGTTTTCACGTATGGCGTTGACGCCGACCACCTTGTCCAGCTTCCGGAGCTTGAAAGCGTCCGCCCCGACTGCTGTCCCGAACAACCCGTGGGGCATGGTTTCGAAAACCGCATCGACACCGTTGGCCTCGGCAACGCTGAGGTCGGCCAAAGCGCGGATAGCTTCGGGGGGCGGCATCTGTCTTGAGGTGGCCAGCCTGGCGGCCGCAGTTTGCATCCATTTCGGCCTGTCTGAGAACCATTCCGCGAAAACGTCTTTCGTAGTTCCTACTCCCGCCTTCATTTCCATCGTTCGACGCCCATGGGATATGACTGCCGGATTGTATAGCCGGTGCGGCCGTTCGCAAAACCGAACGTGTGCTGACCCCGAGAGCTGACGAATAAAACATGCACCAATCATCGACAGGGTGGGGTCGTGAAGCCCGCCCTGACGTCCACCTACCTGAAGCGCTAGGCAATTTTTCGACGTCGTCCGGGCGTCGACTGAATCTGTGAAGTCTTCACTTCCCGTGGCCTTCGAAGCTCATTAAAAACATCCGGAAGCATTACGGTCTGAAGACTGCGCTGACTGAACACGAATCGTCCATCCACAACAAACCCAAGATCAGCCCAAGGCACGGACTTGTTTAGCAGCTCGACCGCTCGCTTCATGTCCATCCCTACGATCTTGGGGAAGAGAGCAAGAATGGACCCATCATAGGCCTCGCACTCATGCGTAAAGAATGGCGCTGACCGGCGTGTTCGCCCATTCACATAGATACGTGGGCAGCCGGGCGCATCATGGAAAGCACGGCCCCACATCCACCAGTTAGTTTCATCGAATGTTTTGACTCGACGTTGTAGAAGCAGGCCTTTGTGCGGAGTCAGTGCGGGATGCTTGATGTTGTAGAGCATCCGCCGAGTTCCGCTAGTGTCGATGGTCTTCGAACAGACGAATTCACGGTTGCCTTCAGGGTGCTCAAATACATGGTCAGCTCCAGAAACAGCTCCAACCTTGACGTCAAACAGGCTCGCGAGCGGAACGCTTAGCTGCTGCTTAGGAAACGTGAGCTGCCCATCCATCGCTACGAACTCGCGCGTTTCCCATGATCCAGACCATTCACGGTACTCTGTCTTTCGACTAAAGTTACCAAGCTGGTACCGAAAGATCGCACAATTGGGGACAGCACCCTCGAACAGCCGTGTGTCCCCCGTTTCAATCCAGTGCGTGATCGTCCCTTGCTCAAACAGCCACTGGTTGAGCTTTCGGGCTGCGGTAAGCTTGATGAAATCGCGCGGCACAATAAAGATCAGTTCTCCCTCCGGCCGCAAATGCCGCACAGCCTTTTCGATGAAGAACAGTGCCAAATTGGAACGGCCATCAAAGAGCGTCCCATCAAGCAATCGCTTTGTCTCGGCACCAATATCTTGATACTTCACGTAAGGCGGATTACCGATAACCGTGCTAAACCGCTCGGAAAGGGGGTAAGCGAAGAAGTCCAAGTTGAGCGCATAGTTGGGCGCAACACGCGAGTCCAGTTCGATCGCCACGCAACCACGCAAATGCCGTGCAAAGGCGCCATCACCGCAGCTGGGCTCCAGCACACGGCCGCGTCGCTTCCGCAAGGCCAACATCAGTTCGACAACCTGCGTTGGAGTAAAGACTTGGCCAAGTCTGTCTATATCCAAATTGCGCTTCAAGCCGACTCTCCCTCAACCAGAGGGCCATCGCCGATCCACTCAGTACGTAGCTCAGTACTCAGCTTGGGTACGATATGGTTTTTGAAAGATTGCAGAGCTTTTGCTCTCAGCACAAAAGTCTGACCAACAACGTTTAATAGGTAGTCGACTGCCTCGGACCGCGCCCGATCAGACCGTTCTATATTCTGTCTCCAGCAAGCCTGAAACGGCGGATTACTTCCGTTCGGGGTCACGGACCTGAGGTGCAGTAAGCTAGTCCAGAATACCCGCCCAACGCCGGCCGCACTTTTTTCGACGACCAGAAAGTAGTAATCGCTCGCGCAATTCTCGCGCCGAAGATGGGTAGCCAGATTCTCGCAAAACACATCCCAGTTGCGGATAGCCGAGTTTGTTGGACGCAGCCCAGTCATGGCATAGAACAGCCCAGCCTTAGACGCCACGTTGTCATCACCCTGAAGGTTGGACACCTTCAGGTTGATCGGCATCCAGACTCTGCCATCCGGAGATTCGACCAGGAAGTCGTACCAAGCCCCGTTAGTTGCCACAGAAAACGTCAAGTCCTCTTGAAACCACGGATGCCCTGCGGCAAAGGCCCTCAAGGAATTACCTATGATTTCCTCGTTCTCCGTTGACTCGCGTCGTGCTTGTCCCCTCCCGTACGTTACGAGCGTGATGAACCCTTGTTCTAGGCCGCGTCGGAGCTGCGCCGCAAGGGTGTTCAGGATTTCATCGGCCGTGACGGTCATGATTACCCAGAAGAAAGGAAGAGACGGAGCATTTTCCTGTCTTAGTCGCATATGCGCAATGCTTCTGAGCCAGCCTAATCGGGTGATATGCAACAGCGTACGACGGGCTACCGAAGGCCCCCGACTCGCAGTGTGCGGGCAATCTAAATCAAATATGATGATCGGAGCACTGGAGTCGGGGCTGCACCCTACGCCTGACTGTCAGCTCATGCCTGACCATCCGATCCACGTCGGATCCGGCTGTAGCCTGAAGTGACAAGCGGTCGTTGACCGCCGCGAGCAGGTGAGCGGCAGGTGACCGACGCATTGCTGCCCGAGGCTGGCCAGAGGCCCAAGGGCGGCATTGGCCGATGAGCGGACCGCTGCCGCCGCTACCGCACCGATCGGACCACCCCCGCCCGAACCGAAGCTCCACCTATCTCCGCACCGTCACCTTCAGATGCCGGCTCAGATCGCCGGTGAAGTCGAGCAGCGTGTAATCGCGCCACGTGAAATGCCATTCGCCGTCGATGCGGGCGAAGCGGTCGTGGTAGCGGCCGGTGGCGATGATCTGCGGGGGGAATCCGTCGGTGGCCTGGACGACGGTGTAGCAGGAGCGGGCGGTGGCGGTGCCGGCGGCTTCGTCGATGTCGAGGATGGGGTTGGTGATCTGGTGGCGGGTGCGGGGGGTGCCGCAGGGGTAGAGGATGAGGCAGCGTTGCCACAGGGCGAGCAGGCCGGTGTGGTCGAGTTCGGTGTCGTGGGCGGTCTTCAGGCGGGCGTGGCGGAACAGGGCCTGTCTCTTCTACACATCTG
>NZ_WTVQ01000046.1 GCF_012910955.1 Aromatoleum diolicum | reverse complement strand
GGCCGAACGGGTCAATGGCATTCTCAAGCAGGAATTCCTGCTCCAATTGCCCGACGATCTACACGAGGCTCGGCGCATGGTCAGTCAGTCTATCGCCATCTACAACACGGAACGGCCGCATTGCTCGCTACAATTGAAAACGCCCGATGAGGTTCATCGGGCGTCTATGCAGGCCAGCCATTAGGCCGGCTTATCCGTCACAACAGGTGTCAACCTAATTCAGGACGGGTCAGTGCGCGGGGAGTCTCCAGTCAGTCTCGTCCGGCCTCGGTGATTTCGCGCTGGCCCAGCTGGCGTTGTCTGTGCGCGTCCGGGCAATTTTCACGGTCGTCTGCGTTTCCCCGCGCCTGAGCGCAGCCGCGGCGTCGCACATGCCTAGGGCGCGACGGCTTCGAACTCCGGCTGGTAGAGCATTTTCCCCGGAGCAACCGGACGCACCGAAAGCTGTGCAACGAGCAGGTACTCCGGCGGCACATCGAACGGCGTTGTGATACCGAAGTTTGCGCCCGGGACAAAGCCGAAACGTGGGTAGTAGTCCTTATGCCCGAGTACGACGACTGCGTCGTAGCCTTGTTCTCTCAGGTATTCGAATCCTGTTCGGATAAGCGCGCTTCCGATCCCGGCCCGTTGATGATCGGGGAGCACGGCCATCGGGGCAAGGGCGGCCAACCGCTGCGCAGAACCGAGCAGGTCGGTGAAGAGGATGTGACCCACGATCTGCTCATTCAGCGCGGCAACGAGGGACAGGGCGAACTTTCCGTTCGCACGCAGCGTGTCTACCAGAGCTGCCTCCGTCTCGCGTCCGAAAGCCCTTTCGTTTACTTCGCGAACGGCAGGGATATTGCCCGGAATTTCGACGCGGATGCTGAGTTCGGTGGCCACGATGTCGGTCATGTCGGTATCCATCAAAGGCTCGGCAGGCGCGCAAATGCGGAATCACCGGTTACAGGCATTTTGCCCATGAAGGGCTGGCTCGGCGATCACATGCCGGGCGGTCCGGACAGTCGGAAAGTGCGCGTGTCGGAAACTCGGGCTTGTGGTCAGGTCCGCCTTGCCGCGATCGACGCAATTGGAGCGGGGCGTCAGGGGTGCGCGGATTCTCGCGTTCAGTTGGATCCCTTCAGCCACTCGGGCAAATCCCGTCCGCCCGCATTTTGCTGGATGTACTCGCGTATCAGTCGGCGCACGACTTGGGATGACGTGAGGTCCTGACTTGCGCAGATATCCTCGAAGATCTTCTTCTTCACGGGATCGATCAGGAGAGTCAGGCGCGCGGTTCTGTTTTCCTGCATACGGGTACTCGGATTAACATCAAATTAACATTGAAGATGCTTCATTGCGTAGCGTAATGTGTACGCTGTTATCACGCAATGAAAATTACGCGCCACGATCGGCGTCGACACATCAGACTATGTCGGCGCCAGAGCGCCTGAGTCATCACGAACATCACCGGACATGCTTCGGTTCGGAGCGTCAGCATGAACATGGACCAACTCGCATTGCTGAGATACTGCGGCGCAGCCCTGTCCCATCGCGGTGACGGGCGCCCCTATGTTGTCGATGCCGACGGAATGCGTACGCTGCATTTCGAGGCCCTGACGATACAGAGCCAGATGTGTCTCGACGAGCCGGACGCGCTGGCGATCGACTACACGCGTTCAATGATGGGTTTCCTGCTGTTCAATCCCGAACCGCGCGACATCGTGATGATCGGGCTGGGTGGCGGGTCGATCGCGAAGTACTGCCTGCGCACCTTGCCCGAGACGCGTTTCACGTCCGTCGAGATCAGCCCCGAGGTGATCGCATTGCGTGAGACCTTCGGCATTCCGCCGGACGATGAGCGGTTTTGCGTGGTGTGCGGGGATGGCGCGGATTACGTGCGGGATCGGTCGCATGCGCCGGACGTGCTTCTGATTGACGGGTTCGATCACACTGGCCAGCCCGCGAAACTCTGTTCGGCGGGTTTTTACGACGATTGCCATTCAATGCTCGCCGAAGGCGGCATCATGGCGGTCAATCTGTGGTCTGGCGATCGCCGCTACGGACTGTATGCGTCACGCATCCGGGAGAGTTTTGACGATCGCGTCGTCGCAGTCCGCGCCGAAAAAGACAGCAACCGGATCGTTTTTGCATACAAGGGCAAGATTTTCCCGCCGGCTCGGTCGCAGTTGTTCGACCGTGCGCGAATGCTCGCATCCGGACACCCGATCGGGATAATGTCGACAGCACAGCGCATCCAGCACCGGTTGGAGCGGCGCAGACAGCTTCAGCCGGATCTCTGGCACGGGGGCCGCAACCGCTCCAGCACGTACTGACAAAAATACAGGGGGACACGGGTGTTGCATCTCGACTGGATTCTGGTGCTCGTCGGCGCCTGGCTTGGCCTGGGCCTGATCGGGCTCCTGGTCTTGCGCAATACGGCGTTCGTCGCCCGAGTTCTGTTTCCGGCCGGCGGCGCGGTGGCCATCGCGCTTGCCGCAGTCGCGCTCGCCGCACTGTTCGACGTGCCCGAGACAGCCGTGCTGGTAGTGGGTTTGCCGGATCTGCCGTTCCATCTGCGTCTGGATGGTCTGTCGGCGTTCTTCCTGCTCGTAATCGGCGCGGCGGGGGCGGGCATCTCGATTTTTGCCGCAGGCTATTTTCGCCACGGAGAAGGAACGCCGCCCGGCCTGCTGTGCCTCGAATACCACGTCTTCCTCGCCAGCATGGCGATGGTGCTGCTGGCGGACGATGCCTATGCCTTCATGGTGATGTGGGAAACGATGGCGCTGTCGTCCTTCTTTCTCGTCACCGCCAACCATCGCGTGCCGTCGATCCGCCAGGCGGGGTTCCTCTACCTGCTGGTCGCGCACGTCGGCGCGATTGCCATCCTGTTGTGCTTCGGTGTGCTGCAGGCCAATACCGGCGACTACACCTTCGCCAACATGCGCGCGCAGTCTTTGTCCCCGCTGTGGGCCTCGGCCGCCTTCCTGCTCGCGACTTTCGGCTTCGGCGCCAAGGCAGGCATCGTGCCGCTTCACGTCTGGTTGCCGGAGGCACACCCCGCGGCGCCTTCGCCGGTTTCGGCGCTGATGAGCGGCGTGATGCTCAAGACGGCGATTTACGGCGTGCTGCGCGTCGGGTTCGATCTGCTGTCAGTGCAGATCTGGTGGTGGGGCGTATTGCTACTTTCGCTTGGCCTGATCACGGCGCTGTTCGGGGTGACTTTCAGTGCGGTTCAGACCGACATGAAGCGGCTGCTGGCCTATTCATCGATTGAAAATATCGGGCTGCTGTTTGTCGGTATCGGGCTCGGCGTGCTGTTCAAGGCTTATGGCATGGACTCCCTGTCGGCGCTGGCGCTGACGGCGGCGCTATATCACGTGATCAGTCATGCATTCTTCAAGAGTCTGCTATTCCTTGGCACCGGGTCCGTGCTGCACGCCACCGGCGAGCGCAGCCTCGGCAAGCTCGGCGGGTTGATGCGTCGCATGCCGTGGGTGGGCTGGCTGGTGCTGGTCGGAGTCCTCGCCAGTTCGGGTCTTCCGCCGCTGTCGGGTTTCGTCGCAGAGTGGTTGCTGTTGCAGAGCTTCCTGTTCACCACCGAGCTTCCGGACACCTTCCTCAACATGCTGATCCCGGTCATCGCCGCTGCGATCGCCCTGGTGGCGGCACTGGCCGGTTATGCGATGGTGAAATTCTTCGGCGTCATCTTTCTCGGGCAGCCGCGTGAGCCGAAACTCGCCGAGGCGCGCGATGCTTCGCGCCTCGAACGCGCCGGCCTTGTCTGGCTGGCGTCAGGCTGTGTCTTGCTGGGCCTGTTCCCGGTGCCGATCATCACGGTAATAGACCGCGTGACGCATTTGCTGATCGGTGCGGGAATCGCCGACACGGTGCGTCGCAACGGCTGGATCCTGTTGGCGCCGACTGCGCTCGATCGGGCGAGCTACAGTCCCGTCATCTTCCTTGTCGTTGTCTGTGTCGCGGTATTGCTGTCGATATGGCTCGTGCGTCGGTTCTACCATGGGCGACTGCGCTTTGCTCCACCGTGGGATTGCGGTTTTCCTGCGCAGACCGCACGCATGCAGGATACGGCCGAAGGCTTCGGGCAGCCGATTCGTCAGATCTTCGAGCCGGTGTTCCGCATGCAGCGAGAACTCCCTTCGCCTTTCGACGACAAGCCGGTCTACAAGGTGATCATCGAAGATCATTTCTGGCACTGGCTGTATCTGCCCATCGCGCATGCAACCGAGCTTTTCGCGCGCGTGGTGGGGCGCTTGCAGCAGGGGCGTATCGCCATCTACCTGCTGTACAGCTTCGTGACCCTGATCGTCCTGTTGTTGGTGGTCAAATCATGACGTTTTCCGGCCTTGTCTCGCAGTTGCTCGAAATCGTCCTGGCTCTGGCGTTTGCTCCGCTGCTTACGGGCTGGGTGAATCAGTGGCGGGCGTGGCTGCAGAATCGCAGTGCGCCGGGATTGCTGCAGCCATACCGGCTGCTGCACAAGCTGTTCAACAAGGATTCGGTGGTGGCCGAAACCGCATCGCCCATCTTTCGCATCGCGCCCTATATCGTTTTTGCGTGCATGGCGCTGGTGTGCGGCATTGCGCCGACGCTGTCGACCGACCTGCCGCTCGCACCGGCGGCGGACGCCATTGCCCTGGTAGGCCTGTTCGCACTGGCGCGGGTGTTCATCTCGCTCGCGGCAATGGATATCGGCACCTCGTTCGGCACGCTCGGTGCGCGCCGGGAAATGCTGGTCGGTTTCCTCGCCGAGCCGGCCTTGCTGATGGTGCTGTTTTCGGCATCGCTGATCACCCAGTCGACATCGCTGGCGAACATTGTCGAGTCGCTCGCACACGCGCCGTTCGCGATCTATCCCAGTCTGGCGGTGGCGGGTGTCGCATTCACATTCGTGTCGCTCGCCGAGAACGCCCGCATTCCCGTCGACAACCCGGCCACGCACCTCGAATTGACGATGATCCACGAGGCGCTGATCCTCGAATACTCGGGTCGGCACCTCGCGCTGATCGAGTGGGCGGCGTCGCTCAAACTCTTCGCCTACTCATGCATCGGGCTGGCCCTGTTCTTCCCATGGGGCATTGCGAACGCCGACACCCCGCTCGTGATGATCCTGGCGGTGCCCGTGCTCGTCGCCAAACTGGCGGTCGGGGGAATGCTGCTGGCACTGATCGAGACGATCAACGCCAAGATGCGGCTGTTCCGTGTGCCGGAGTTTCTCGCCACGGCCTTCCTGCTGGCGGTGATCGCACTATTGGTACATGTGCTGCTCGGAGCCTGACATGGAAGCGCTACTCGCCCAGAGCATCAACCTTTTCGCTGCGGTCCTGCTTGTGCTGGCTTTCGCGATGATCGCGCAGCGGCGCATCCTGACCCTGATCCACCTGTTCACGCTGCAAGGGGCATCGCTCGTCGCAGCGACGTTGGTAGTGGCGTATCTGACCGGACAGCATCACCTGTATTACTCGGCGGTGATCACCTTCGTGCTCAAGGTGGTCCTGATTCCCATCCTGTTGCATCGGGTGATCCAGCGGCTCAACGTGCGCTGGGACGTCGAGACCCTGTTTAACATCCCGACGACGATGCTGATCGGCATTGTGCTGGTGATCTTCGCCTTCAACCTGGCAGCGCCGATCGCGAGCCTGTCAGCCTCGATTGCGCACGGGACGCTCGGTATCGCGCTCGCCTGCGTGCTGCTGTCCTTCCTGATGATGATCGTCCGTGCCAAGGCCGTGCCGCAGGTGATCGGTTTCCTATCGATGGAAAATGGGCTGTTCTTCGCCGCTACCGCTGCGACCAGCGGCATGCCGATGATCGTCGAACTGGGCATCGCATTCGACGTGCTCGTCGGCATCCTGATTCTTGGTGTGTTCATGTTCCAGATCCGCGAGCAGTTCGATAGCCTGGACATTCGACACCTCGAAAAACTCAAGGACGAATAGACATGGAAGCCCTTCTGCTGGTCCTCACGATTCCCTTGGTCGGAGGCCTGCTGCTGGCGATCTGGGGCGACAGGCCGGTGGGCCAGGATCTCAATGCCGCCGTGAGCCTGCTGACACTGCTGGCCGCTGGCTGGCTGACTTCCGACATCATCCGTGACGGCCCGCTGCTGGTCTGGGGTGAATGGTTTTTCGTGGATGCGCTCAACGTCTTTCTGGTGACGCTGACCGCTTTTGTCGGCTTCACGACCTCCCTGTTCTCGCGCCCCTACATGCGTGTCGAACGCGATCACGGCAAGATGACGCCAGGACGCATGCGGCTGTTTCACAGCATGTACCAGCTGTTCAACGGCATGATGCTGGTGGCCCTGACCACCAACAACCTCGGCATTCTGTGGGTCGCGATGGAGGCGGCGACTTTGACCACCGTGCTGTTGGTGTCGGTCTATCGTACCGCCGCAAGCCTCGAGGCGGCGTGGAAGTACTTCATTCTGTGCGGCGTCGGTATCGCGCAGGCGCTGTTCGGCACGATCCTGCTGTACATGGCGGCGGAACGGGCCATCGGTGGCGGCGACAGCGCGCTGCTGTGGACCCATCTGGCCGCCGCCAAGCACCTGCTCGATCCGGGCATCCTGTCGCTGGCGTTTGTCTTCCTGCTCCTCGGTTACGGTACCAAGGTGGGACTCGTGCCGGTGCACAACTGGCTCCCGGATGCTCATGCGGAAGGGCCGACGCCGATTTCGGCGGTACTCTCCGGCCTGTTGCTGAACGTTGCGCTGTATGCCGTGTTGCGTTGCAAGGTGCTGGCAGACGGATCGCTGCAGAACGGTCTTCCCGGGCAGATGATGATCGGCTTCGGCCTCATCACGGTGGTCACCGCGGCCTTCTTCCTGTCGCGCCAGCGCGACGTGAAGCGCATGTTCGCGTATTCGTCGATCGAACACATGGGGCTGATGACTTTCGCGTTCGGCATCGGCGGGCCGGTCGCCAATTTCGCTGGTTTGTTGCACATGACCGTCCATGCGCTGATCAAGTCGGCGATTTTTTTTGCCGTCGGCCATGCGGCCCAGAAGGCGGGCTCGCAGTTGATGGACGATATCCGTGGCTTGCTCAAGGTGAGTCCCACCGTGGGCTGGGGGTTGATGCTCGGCTCGCTGGCGATTCTCGGCATGCCGCCGTTCGGCGTGTTTGCGAGCGAGTTCCTCATCCTGACGACCGCCATGCGCGAGGTTCCGTGGGCTACGCCATTTCTCCTGGTTGCGCTGGGTGTGGCATTTGCGGCCATCTTCAGCCGGGTGCAACCGATGGTGTTTGGCGAGACGTCGATGCGGCCACTCGCACATCCGCCGGCTCTGCTGCCGGTGTTCATCCATCTCGGTCTGGGCCTGATGCTCGGGCTTTACATTCCGCCCTATCTAAACGACTGGTACGTGCAGGCCGCCAGGATGATCGCAGGAGGCTGACATGCGCTTTTTCGGAATCGATTGCGAATTCGCACGTCTGGATGCGCCCCTTCCCATCTTTCGTGCGCGGGTGGACGCCGTACAGTGGCAGGATTTGGCACGCTCCGTCGTTGAAATACATGGCCAGCTGGTGAGCCTGTGGGGGGCTGACCATCGTGCCGCGGGAGGCGGATTTGAAGTGTCGGCTGCCTACCGCTGCGCTGACGGGCTGCTGTGGGCGTACCTCGCACTCGATACGGTGCAACCACGTTATCCGGACATCGCGCACCTGTTTCCCGCCGCGAACCGCATGCAGCGGGCGGCGCGCGACCTCGTCGGCTTCGTCGCCGACGGCAGCGGCGATGATCGCCCCTGGCTGCGCCACGATGCCTGGCCGGAAGACTATTTTCCGCTGCGTAATGAAAACACGGGTCAAGAGCGCTTCGATCCTGCCGCCGCCGATTACGCTTTCGTGCGTGTCGAAGGCGACGGGGTGCATGAGATTCCGGTCGGTCCGGTGCACGCCGGCATCATCGAACCGGGCCACTTCCGCTTCTCCGTCGTTGGCGAGAAGGTGCTGCGACTCGAGCAGCGCCTCGGCTACAAGCACAAGGGTATCGAGCGACGTTTTGTCGGCATGACGGTCGATGAGGGCGCGCGGCTGGCGGGACGGGTGTCGGGCGACAGCACGGTAGCCTATGCGTGGGCCTACGCGATGGCGGTCGAGTCGCTGTCGGCGGCCCAGGTGCCGGAGCGGGCATGCTGGTTGCGCGCACTGCTGCTCGAGCGCGAGCGCATCGCCAATCATCTGGGTGATCTCGGCGCACTCGGCAACGATGCAGCATTCGGCATGGCGCTTGCGCAGTTCTCGCGCCTGCGCGAAGACTGGCTGCGGGTGAATGCGAAGTGTTTCGGCCATCGACTGTTGATGGACCAGATCCGCCCCGGTGGCGTCGTCAGCGACCCGCCGCGCGATGCGCGCCAGATGCTGCGCGAACAAACCGCGGTCATGATTTCCGCGGTCAGCGAGTTGCAGTCCATCTTCGATGAGCACGCCGGCCTGCAGGATCGTCTCGTCACCACCGGGCGCATCACGCCGGACCTCGCACGGAAGCTCGGCCTCACCGGTCTGGCCGCACGTGCGAGCGGGGGTGTGGCGGACCTGCGTGCCGATTTTGGATGGGCGCCTTACGGCCACATCAGGTTTAAGCCATGCAGCCAGCAGAACGGCGATGTTGCGGCGCGCGTGAATATCCGTTTCGCCGAGCTGTTCGAATCGCTCCGCCTTAGCGATGCGTTGCTCGACGAACTGCCGCATGGACCGATCCACGCACCGACGGTTGCCCCGGCGAACACGAAAGGTGCCGGCTGGGTAGAGGGCTGGCGCGGAGAGGTCTTGGTGGCGCTGGAGACGGATGCAGTGGGTGCAATTTCCCGATGCCACTGCCACGATCCGTCCTGGCAGAACTGGCCGGTACTGGAGCACGCGGTGATCGGCAACATCGTTGCCGACTTTCCGCTGATCAACAAATCCTTCAATCTCAGTTACGCAGGACAGGATCTGTGATGTGGCAAGTGCTCAAGAGAATTGCGCGTACCGGCATCGTCACCGAACCGAAGCCGCAGCCCGCGTTGGAGTGGCGAACCGACGCCCAGCAGATTCACGCGGAAATCCTTGCCATCCTCGGACGTGCGCTGGCGATTCGCGAGGTGGACGCCGGCTCCTGCAACGGCTGCGAACTCGAAATCAACGCCCTGAACAATCCCTACTACAACATCGAGGGGCTGGGCATCAAGTTCGTCGCCAGCCCGCGTCACGCTGACATGTTGCTGGTGACCGGGCCCGTATCGCGGCACATGGAGATCGCACTGAGGCGCACCTATGATGCGACGCCGGCACCGAAACTGGTGGTCGCTGTCGGTGACTGCGGCTGCACCGGCGGGATTTTCGGCGAAAGCTACGCCAGTTGCGGCAGGGTATCCAACGTCATCCCGGTGGATGTCGCCGTTCCCGGTTGTCCGCCACCGCCAATCGACATCCTGCGTGGAATTCTCGCGGCCGTTTGCACAAGTCATCCGGATGACATTTCTGCCGATGCGGAGTCTAATTGAAAAGGAAAAGTTGGGTTTCCGACCGGGTTGTTAACCTGCGTAGTGCGGCCAATCGTGGCGCGCCGGGTCGCAGTATCGATCATTCAAGAGAGGGCTTCCATCATGAGCCACAAGCACATCAATCTGCTGCGCACGATCTTCCAGGACCCGATCAGCGCGAACATCCACTGGCGTGAGATCGAGTCCTTGCTGCTACACCTCGGCGCGACCATCGAGCCCGCGCATGGAGCGCGTTTCCGGATAGTGCTCAACAAGGTGGAAGGGTTTCTGCACTACCCGCATCACGGCAGCGAGTGTTCGAAGCAGGACATCAAGCAGCTGCGCGAGTATCTCGCCCACGCAGGTGTGAGCCCGTCGGCGTATGAATCTCGCGGCGATAGCGCGCACTGAACCGATTGGCCTCACGCCAGGGGCGTATTCGCCGTCACGAGCGGGCCCGGGTACGAGTTCCATTCGCCCGCTTTCGCTGCCCAAGAAGTCGTGCCGCAGGGCCATGGGACATGCTTGCCTGATGTAACACGATTGGCAAGGTGTTTGCGGTATGCTCTATGTATCGTTCCCGGTCGGCGGGATCGACGACACTTTATTGATTCCTTTCCTCGTATGCAAAGTGCTCACTATGAGGCCGTGTGTGTGGAGAGGGTTTGCAGGATGTGAATGACATGAGCGAACAGACGCGCGATTTTTCCGAGTTTTACGGGTATCAGTTCGAGGATTTGAAGATCGGCATGACGGCAGCGGTGGGACGCACCGTGGGCGAAGCCGATATTCTGATGTTTGCGGGCGTGTCGGGCGACACCAATCCCGTGCATCTCGATGGTGAATTTGCCGATGCTTCGATGTTCGGCGGGCGTATTGCGCACGGGATGCTGTCGGCCAGCTACATCTCGACGGTTTTCGCGACCAAGCTGCCTGGGCCTGGCTGCATCTATCTCGCTCAGACGCTGAAGTTCAAGGCGCCGGTAAAGGCGGGGGATACCGTTGTGGCGCGCGTGACCGTGAAGGAATTGATCACCGCGAAGCGTCGTGTGTTGTTCGATACCGTGTGCACGGTGGCTGGCAAGGTAGTACTCGAAGGCGAGGCCGAGATCCTGGTGCCGGCACGCAGCTGACGGTATGTGGTCCGGCGGCCGGATCGGTCCGCTGCAGAATCGAAAAAGCGGGAGTTCGCAACATGCGACTCCCGCTTTTTGTTGTTGATGGCCTGTCGGCCTTGAGTTCGCGTCGAATCAGTCCTCGATGCGCTTGTCGCGCTCGATCAGCGCATACGCCGAGTGGTTGTGGATGGATTCGAAGTTCTCGGATTCCACGACATAACGGTCGATGCGCGGTTCCGCGTTCATCAGGCCGGCGACGTCGCGCACCATGTCTTCGACGAACTTCGGATTCTCGTACGCGCGCTCGGTGACGTATTTTTCGTCGGTGCGCTTGAGCAGGCCGTAGAGCTGACATGAGGCCTGGCCCTCGACGAGCTGCACGAGTTCCTCGATCCACAGGAAGTCGTTCGTCTGTGCAGTTACGGTAACGTGTGAGCGCTGGTTGTGCGCGCCGTACTCGGAGATCTTCTTCGAGCAGGGACACAGGCTGGTCACCGGAACGACGACTTTCATGTTGAATACGTACTCGCCGTCGGCCTGGATTTCCGCCGTGAAGGTGACTTCGTAGTCCATCAGGCTCTGCACCCCGGAAACCGGCGCAGTCTTGTTGATGAAATACGGAAAGCTCATTTCGATGATGCCGGTTTCTGCCTCGAGCCGCTTGACCATCTCGCGCAGCATCGGCTGGATCGATTCGACCGAGATTTCACGCTCGTTGCTGTTGAGGATCTCGATGAAGCGCGACATGTGGGTTCCCTTGAAATTATGGGGAAGCCCGACATACATGTTGAACATCGCGATCGTGTGCTGCACGCCGCCACTCTTGTCGCTGACCCGCACCGGATGGCGGATGGACTTGATGCCGACCTTGTTGATGGCCAGCTGACGACTGTCCCGGGAGTTCTGGACGTCGGGGATGGCGTGGGTCTCGTGGGATTTCATGTCTCGTTCTCTGATTTGTTGCAGCTGAATGATCGTATCATTCCCGACAAATCCGCTCAACTATTGCAGGCATAGGTGCGTTCAATGGCGGCCAGGATGCCCGCGGGGTGCAGGCCGACCTGTTCGAACAGCTGTGCCTGGTCGCCGTGGTCGATGAAGTGGTCGGGCAGCCCCAGGCGCATCAGGCGCGGGCGCTGCGGCAGATTCTCGATCACGCGGGCGACTTCCGAGCCAGCGCCGCCGATCACCGCGTTCTCCTCGAGCGTGACGAGAAGCTCGTGGTTGCGTGCAAGCTCTTCGATCAGCGCAGTGTCGAGGGGTTTCACGAAACGCATGTTGGCGACGGTGGCGTCGAGCTGCTCGGCGGCCTGCAGCGCATTGGGGAGCAGGCTGCCGAACGCGAGCAGGGCGATCTTCCGGCCCTGACGACGGATTTCGCCCTTGCCGATGGGCAGTGCTGTCATCGCGGTGTCCGGCGCGACATTCATGCCACTACCACGCGGGTAGCGCACTGCTGCAGGACCGTCGTGACGGTAGGCGGTATAGAGCATCTGCCGGCATTCGTTCTCGTCGGCAGGGGTCATGACGACGAGATTGGGGATGCAGGCGAGGTAGGACAGGTCGAACGCGCCATGGTGCGTGGCGCCGTCGGCGCCGACCAGGCCGGCACGGTCGATGGCGAAGACGACCGGCAGGTTTTGCAGCGCGATGTCGTGGATGAGCTGGTCGTAGGCGCGCTGCAGGAAGGTCGAGTAGATCGCCACCACGGGCTTGAAACCTTCGCAGGCGAGACCGGCGGCGAAAGTCAGCGCATGTTGCTCGGCGATGCCGACGTCGTGGTAGCGGTCGGGAAACTCCTGCGCGAAACGCACCATGCCGGAGCCTTCACGCATCGCCGGCGTAATGCCGATGACCTTGTCGTCGCGCGCGGCGATGTCACACAGCCAGTCGCCGAACACCTGCGTGTAGGTGAGCTTGCCGCCCCCCTTGCCGGTCTGGATGCCTGCGCGGTGGTCGAACTTCGACACCCCATGGTAGAGGATCGGGTCGGCCTCTGCGAGCTTGTATCCCTGGCCTTTGCGTGTGATGACATGGAGGAACTGCGGGCCCTTGAGTTTCTTCAGGTTCTGCAGCGTTGGAATCAACGCGTCAAGGTCGTGACCGTCGATCGGCCCGTAGTAGTGGAAGCCGAATTCCTCGAACAGGGTGCCGGGGGTGATCAGCCCCTTGACGTGTTCTTCGACCTTGCGCGCAAAGTCGAGCATCGGCGGGGCGACGCCCAGAACCTTCTCGCCGGCGCGCCGCGCCGCATTGTAGGTGCTGCCGGACAGCATGCGCGCGAGGATCTTGGTGAGCGCACCAACGGGCGGCGATATCGACATCTCGTTGTCGTTGAGGATCACCAGCAGGTTGACGTCGCGCATATCGCCGGCGTTGTTGAGTGCCTCAAACGCCATGCCGGCGGACATTGCGCCGTCGCCGATTACCGCGATCGCGCGCCGGTCTTCGCCACGGTCATGCGCGGCCACCGCCATGCCGAGCGCGGCGGAAATCGACGTCGACGAGTGTGCGGTGCCGAAGGTGTCGTATTCACTCTCGCAGCGCCGAGGAAAGCCGGAAATTCCGCCGAAATGGCGCAGCCCGCTCATCGCGTCGCGGCGTCCGGTGAGAATCTTGTGGCCGTAGGTCTGGTGCCCGACGTCCCACACGATGCGGTCTTCCGGAGTATCGAAGATGTAGTGCAGAGCGATGGAAAGTTCCACCGTGCCGAGGTTCGAGGACAGATGGCCACCGGTCTTCGACACCGACTCGATCAGGAAGGCGCGCAGTTCGGTAGCCAGGGCATGCAGCTCGCGCCGCTCGAAGCGGCGCAGATCGGAAGGCGAGTCGATACGATGCAGCAGGGGGTACGAGGGCATGTTCGTGTCCGGCAGGTCGGAATTCAAAATCTTCGATGGACGATGAAGCTTGCCAGTTCGTCCAGTCTGGCGGCCTGCTCGCCGAAGGGCGCAATGGCGCTGCGTGCATTGGCGAGCAGCGACTCGGCCAGTGCACGGGCGTCCGCCATGCCCAGCAGGGTGACATAGGTGGGTTTGTTGTGGTCGGCATCCTTGCCCGCGGTCTTGCCGAGGGTGGCGGTGTCGGCCTGGGCGTCGAGGATGTCGTCGACGACCTGAAACAGCAGCCCGACGAGCTTGCCATAGTGGTCGAGCCGGGCGAGATCGTCGGGGGGCAGCGGCGTGCCGCATTGCGCGCCCAGCAACACCGAGGCGCGGATCAGCGCGCCGGTCTTGTGGATGTGCATGAACTCGAGTTCTTCGCGGCTCAGTTGCTTCCCGACGGCGTCGAGATCGATGGCCTGACCGCCTGCCATGCCGCGCGAGCCGGAGGCGCGGGCAAGCAGTGTGATCATCGCCAGCTGCACTGCAGGCTCATCACTGAGCGGGGTCTCGGCCAGCGTCTGGAACGCGAGCGCCTGCAAGGCGTCGCCGACCAGCAGGGCGGTGGCCTCGTCGTATTCGACATGCACAGTGGGTTTGCCGCGCCGCAGCACGTCGTCGTCCATGCACGGCAGATCGTCGTGGACGAGGGAATAGGCGTGGATCAGTTCCACCGCGCAGGCGATGCGGTCGAGGCGTTCGGGGTCCGCTCCGGCAAGCTGCCCGGCGGCATGCACCAGCAGCGGACGTACCCGCTTGCCGCCACCCAGCACGGCGTAACGCATGGCGTCGTGAAGACGATTCGGCGCGATGTTCGCTTCAGGCAACAGGGCAGCGAGGGCGGTTTCGGAACGTCGCTGGATGCTCTCCATCCAGGCTGCAAAATGGTTCTGGTTCACTCCGGGCTCCTCTTGTCTTCGGCGGGGGGCAGAGGAGCGAGCATGCCATTTTCGAGCTGGTGCACGCGTTGCTCTGCGGCCTGCAGGGTTTCCTGGCAGTATTTCAGCAGACCGGCTCCGCGCTGGTAACGTTCCAGCGCCTGTTCGAGCGTGATGCTGCCGGTTTCCATTTCCTGGACAATTGTTTCAAGTTCGGCGATGGCCGATTCGAAGGATTTCGGCGTGTTTGCCGTCTTTGCCATGACTCGAGACCGGACAGATAAAAGGAGGGAAAGTAACCGATCGCGCTACTGGCGGTCAAACTACTTCTCGCATAGAATCACCTGCTCATTTTTTCCGAATTTCTTGATCTACACGTGGGAGGTTCGGGGGTGTCCGACCTTGCATCCAAGGCCAAATTGTCCCCGGCGGTTTCTCAGTTGCCGGTATCGACGTACTTCGACGAAAAGATCTTCGAACTCGAAAAGCGTCTGTTGTTCCAGTCGGGGCCCGGGTACGTCGGTCATGAGTTGATGGTGCCGGATGTGGGCAGCTACCGCTCGCTCGAATGGCTCGATCATTCCAAGCTGCTGTTTCATACGGGTGACGGTATTCATCGTCTCTCCAACGTGTGCCGTCATCGTCAGGCGATCATGCTGGAAGGCTCCGGCACGGCCGAGCGCATTGTGTGTCCGATTCACCGCTGGACCTACAATCAGCGAGGTGATCTGCTCGGAGCACCACATTTTCCCGAAAATCCCTGTCTCAATCTGAAACGCGACACCCTGGAAAACTGGAACGGTCTGCTATTCGCCGGGCCGCGCTCGGCGGCGGCCGATCTGGCGGGCATGGACGTGGCGCCGCAATTCGACTTTTCCGGGTACAAGCTCGACCGCGTCGAGATCCACGAGTGCAATTACAACTGGAAGACCTTCATCGAGGTCTACCTCGAGGACTATCACGTTGTGCCCTTCCATCCGGGGCTCGGCAATTTCGTCACCTGCGACGATCTGAGCTGGCAGTTCGGTGACTGGTATTCGGTGCAGCGGGTGGGAATCACATCGCTGGCGAAACCGGGTTCGGCCACCTACCAGAAGTGGCACAAGGCGGTGCTCGACTACTACGGTGACAAGCGGCCGACGCAGGGCGCGATCTGGCTGACCTACTACCCGAATGTGATGGTCGAGTGGTATCCGCACGTGCTGGTGGTGAGCACGCTGATTCCAACGGACGTGAACAAGACTTCCAATGTGGTGGAGTTCTATTACCCGGAAGATATCGTCGAGTTCGAGCGCGAGTTCGTCGAGGCCGAACAGGCGGCTTACATGGAAACCGCCATCGAAGATGACGTCATCGGCGAGCGCATGGACCGCGGCCGTCGGGCTTTGCTGCAGGAAGGACGTAACGAGGTCGGCCCTTACCAGTCGCCGTACGAGGACGGGATGCAGCATTTCCACGAGTTCTACCGACGCATCATGGGGGCGCACTTGTGAGGCGCCGTTGAAGCGCGGTTGCGCGTTGAAACCGAAAGCCGGGTCTGCATCAGCACCCGGCTTTTTGTTGCCCGGGAGTCGGTCATCAACGCAGTGCTGAAATTTCATGTCCCTGCGGTGGGTTCTTACGGGCGAGCTCCCTCGGTGACGGCCCCCCGGTTGCGCCGTTGGCGCCACCAGTTCAGCAGATCATCGACCAGGGTGTAGATCACCGGAATCACCAGCAGGCTGAGGAAGGTGGACGTCACCAAGCCGCCGATCACGGCGATGGCCATGGGAGCCCGGAACGAGGGGTCTACGCCTAGGCCGAGGGCAATCGGCAGCATGCCCGCGCCCATTGCAATGGTAGTCATCACGATCGGGCGTGCACGCTTGCGGCAGGCGTCAATCAGTGCGTCGAAGCGCGTCAGCCCGCGGTCACGCCGCGCCACGATTGCGTACTCGACCAGCAGGATGGAGTTCTTGCTGGTTACCCCCATCAGCATGATGATGCCGATCAGCGAGGGCATCGAAAAACTGCTGCCTGTGAGCAGCAGCGCAACGAAGGCACCGCCCAGTGCGAGCGGCAGCGCTGCAAGAATGGTGAGCGGCTGGGCAAATTCGCGGAACAGTAGTACCAGCACGATGTAGATGCATAGCACTCCGGTCAGTATGGCAATTCCGAAACTGCGGAACAGCGTGCGCATCTCGTCGGCATCGCCAACCGGCTGCCAGCTGATGCCGGCAGGGAGTCGCTGCAGAGTGGGCAGGGCGCGCACCGCATCTTCAACTTCACCCAATGTACGGGTTGTAAGTTCGATATCGAAATTGACGTTGCGCCGACGGTCGAAACGTGAAATTTCTGATGGACCGCTCTCCACGCCGATTTCGGCGACATTGCCGAGCATCACATTTCCCCGGCGCCCGGGAACCGGGAGCCGCGCGAGGAACTCAAGGTCGCCGCGTGCCGCCTCGGGCAGGCGAACGACGATCGGAATCTGGCGCTCCGGAAGGTTGAGTTTTGCCAGTCCGACGTCGTAGTCGCCGGCGGTGGCAATGCGTAGCGAGTCGGATATCGCCGTGGCCGTTACGCCAAGGTCCGCGGCGCGTGCGAAGTCAGGCCGAACGATTACTTCAGGCCGTACCAGACTGGCGCTGGACGACACGTTGCCTATGCCCTGAATTGACCGCAGCTCGCGCTCCAATTCACGTGCGACCCGTGTCAGGACATCGCCGTCCTCGCCGGTCAGCGCCAGCACGTATTTTTCGCCGCCGCCGCCCAGCCCGACTCGCACCCTCACTCCGGGAAGCGCGCGCAGGCTCTCGCGCAGTTGATCTTCAATCGCCTGCTTGCTGATCGAACGTTGCGTGCGTGGCGTGAGATTGAGCGTAAGTGAGGCCTTGCGAACGTCGGGTGCGCCACCGGCGGAAAATGCATCAGTTCCCGCCGTACCCGCCCCGACGGCGGTGTATACGCGGACGACATGTTCGTTGCGGACCAGAATTGCGCGTGCTTCCTCAGCGGCCCGGAGGGTGTCTCGAAAACGGCTGCCGGGCGGCAGCTCGATGGAAACCAGTGTTTGCGACAGATCGTCGGGAGGCATGAAGGCGGTTGGCAGCAACGGGATCAGTGCCAGCGAGGCGATAAAGAATCCGGTTGCGGCAATGAACGTGATGGCGCGGTGGCGCAGGCACGCTTTGGTCATGCGCAGGTAGAGCTCGGTCAGCTTGCCCTCCTGTGGTCGATGGGTGGCCGGTCGCAGGAGATAGGCCGACATCATCGGCGTAAGCATGCGTGCGACCAGCAGGGAGGCCATCACGGCGAGCGCGGCGGTCCAGCCGAACTGCTTGAAAAACTTGCCGGAAATCCCGCTCATGAACGCGGTCGGCAGGAAGACCGCGACCAGCGCAAAGGTGGTCGCGATGACTGCGAGGCCGATTTCGTCGGCGGCCTCCATCGCTGCTTCATAAGGCGATTTGCCCATTCCGAGGTGCCGTACGATATTCTCGATCTCGACGATCGCATCATCGACGAGGATGCCGATTACCAGTGATAGCGAGAGCAGCGTGACGACGTTGATCGAAAATCCCAGGTAGTCCATGCCGATAAGAGCGGGGAGTACCGAAAGCGGCAGTGCGGTGGCGGCGATGAAGGTGGCGCGCCAATCCCGCAGGAAGAACCAGACGACGATGATCGCCAGAACAGCCCCTTCGGCCAGTAGCCACAAGGACCCGTGGTAGCCTTCGCGTACCGGATCGACGAAGTTGTAGGCCTCCGTAAATGCGACTTGTGGATGTGCCGTTGCCAGTTGCGTAAGCGCTTTGGCGACCGCTTCCGCAACCTCGATTTCGCCCGCGCCGCGTGCGCGCACGATTTCGAAACCGACTACCGGTTTGCCATCGAGCAGTGCTATCGAGCGTTGCTCGGCGACGGTGTCTTCAAGCCGCCCGAGCTGCCCCAAGCGAACGTCGCGCCCGTCGCTCAGCACGATTTCCATGGCGGCGAGTTGCTCTGCACTCGTCGCACTGGCAAGAGTGCGAACTGCCTGTTCGCCACCGCCTAACTCCGTACGGCCACCCGAAGACTCCAGCTGAATCCGTTTTAGCTGGCGGGAAATGTCCGCGACCGTGACGTTCAGTGCCAGCAAGCGTGCCGGATCCAGCTCCAGGCGCACCTCGCGCGTCGCACCGCCGACGCGTGACACGCGCCCGACGCCGGGAACAGAGAGCAGGGCCTTGGCAACCGTGTTGTCGACGAGCCAGGACAGTGCTTCCTCGTCGAGTGTGTCGGAGGACAGCGTGTAGGTGACGATCGGCAGGCCTGAAAGGTTGAGCCGCGAAATGACAGGATCCCGCAAGTCGCCTGGCAGTTCGGAACGTACGCGTGAGAATGCGTCACGCACATCATCAACCGCCTCCTGCGTCGGTTTCTCAAGTCTGAATTGTGTGCTGATCGTGGCAACGCCGTCCTGAATCCGGCTGAAGATACGCTTCACGCCCTGAAGCGTGGCGATCGAGTTTTCGATCCGGCGCACGACCTCGGTTTCGAGCTGCGCTGGTGCGGCGCCTTGCAGGCTTGTGCTGAGAATCACCGTCGGCAGATCGATGTCGGGAAAGTTCTGAACCTTCATCCGCTCGAACGACAGTGCCCCGAGAAGGCTCAGGATGATGAACAGCAACACGCCCGGTACCGGGTTGCGGATCGACCAGGCGGAAACGTTCATGCGTTCGCCCTCAGCCCGGTGTGGCCGCAGCGGTTGGCGGTGTGCTGGTCACCTCGACCTGGTCGCCGTCGCTGAGGAAGCCAACGCCGCTTTCCACAACCTGCTCGCCCGCCTCGATGCCGGACAGGATTTCGACGCGATCCCCCTGCCTCCGGCCGGTCACGACGCGCGTCTGTGAGAGTCGGTGGTCGGGTCCGATGCGGAACACGTGGGCAAAACCGTCGCGCAGCAGCACGGCCGACTGCGGCAGGCTGAGTGCCGGCGTCGCCGGCATCGCACCAAGCACGATCTCGCCATTCGCAAACATGCCGGCCTTGGCCCTGTCGCCGCTGACGTCGACATAAACCAGCCCGTTTCGCGTTTGTGGGTCGACGGACGGGGCGATACTGCGCACCTTGCCCGAAAGCTTTGCGCCGTTGGCCAGGCTCAGCGTCGCAAGGTCGCCGGGTCGGACCAGGCCGATGTCGTCGGCTCTGACCTCGGCACGCCATTCCACGCGACCACGAAGTATCAGGCGGAACAGCTCCTGTCCCGCTTGGGGGACCGTTCCCACCGCTGCCATGCGTGCCGAAATCAGCGCGTCGTCGGGCGCTACGATGCGTGTCTGGCGGATTCGCAATTCAGCAAGTTGCAGGCGCGCGGCGGCCACTTCGATGCGTGCCTTTGCGGTTTGCTCGGCCGTCAGATATTGGGTGACCTGCTGTTGACTCATCATTCCCGTCGGCTGAAAGCGCCGGGCACGGTCGGCGTTAGCGCGGGCTTCTGCATGTACGGCGCGCGCCTCTTGCAGCGAGGCCCGCACCTGAGCGAGATCGGCCTGCACAACGTCGTCAGCCAGCACCACCAGCACCTGACCCTTCTTGACCTTGTCGCCGACGTTGGCCCGTACTTCTGCAATGCGCAGCCCGCCGATTTCACTTCCGACGATCGTTTCCTGCCAGGCGGTAATACTGCCGCTCGCGGATATGGCCTTCGCCCATGTGACAGGTGCGGGACTGACGGGGCGCACGGTTAGTGCGGGGCGCGCCGTCTCGATCGCGGCTGGCACGTTCTGTGAGGGCTCTGCGGTTCGCGAGTCGCAGGCGCCCAGGCTTGCCAGCATGGCAAGGGGCGCCAGGAGCATCAGCCAGTCGAAATGCTTACGTTTCATGGCAGCAGTGGGAACCCTCGGGCTGCAAAACCTGTTGCCGGCCCGGAACGTGCGCGGTGAATTGCGCCTCATTCCGCTCAGGTGTGCGATTGACAGCCGAGAAAATTCACCGGCTCACGAGCACTTGCAGCATATTTAGCCTGCTCCTGAACGGGTTGGCAACTAAAGTGCGTGCGAAGGCGCAGAAGTGGTCCTGTGTGCAGCCCGCTACCGGCGGGGCTGCAAGCTGCGGGCGGTGTCGCCGCCCCCCCATGGGCCCGCACGCACCGTGCCGGAAATTTATCTTTCATGCACGGCTGCCTTGCCGTCGCAAGGTATGCGAACGCCGCCGGCTGCCAAGTGCTCGAGGCCGCTGCGCGTGTCGGCGGACGCTGACGGTGTTTCGCTCAGGCGCCTGCCTGCAGTTCCTTTGGAAGTGGGAAGGTGACCCGTTCCGGAACCCCTTCGAGGGTGCGCACCGAGCCGCCACTCAGAACTTTGAGACGTTCGATGACGGCGTCTACGAGGACTTCGGGTGCCGATGCGCCGGCCGTGACGCCCACGCGCTTCTTGCCTTCGAGCCACGCAGGGTCGATACCTTCGGCGTTGTCGATGAGATAGGCCGGCACACCCAGCAGTTCGGCAACTTCACGCAGGCGGTTGGAATTGGAGCTGTTGCGCGAACCCACCACGAACACGATGTCGACGCGCGGAGCCATGAACTTCACCGCGTCCTGGCGGTTTTGCGTGGCGTAGCAGATGTCGTCCTTCTTGGGGCCGACGATCGCCGGGAAGCGTGTCCTGAGCGCCGCGACCAGTGCGGCGGCGTCGTCGACCGACAAGGTCGTCTGGGTGACGTAGGCAAGTTTCTCGGGGTCGGCAACCTGCAGGCCGGCGACGTCCTCCACCTTCTCGACGAGATGGATGCCGTCCTTGACCTGACCCATCGTGCCCTCGACTTCGGGATGGCCCTTGTGCCCGATCATGATTATTTCGCGCCCCTGCTCGCGCATGCGACCGACTTCGAGGTGCACCTTGGTAACCAGCGGGCAGGTGGCGTCGAACACGCGCAGGCCGCGTTTTTCCGCGTCGTTGCGTACAGATTGCGGAACGCCGTGGGCGCTGAAGATCACGGTGTTGCCGGCCGGCACTTCGTCGAGTTCCTCTACGAATACCGCGCCCTTGGCGCGGAGGCCATCGACGACGAACTTGTTATGCACGACTTCGTGTCGCACGTAGATGGGCGCGCCAAAGCGTTCGAGCGCACGCTCCACGATCTCGATGGCCCGTTCCACTCCGGCGCAAAAGCCGCGGGGGGTGGCGAGCAGGATTTCATGTTCGTTCATGCTTGTCTCTGTCGGGGTCAGGGGTGAGGCCGCATGCATCAGAGGATGCCGATCACTTCCACCTCGAAGCGGATGGTTTTGCCGGCGAGCGGGTGATTGAAGTCGACGACCGCGGAGACGGCGTCGATCTCGCGCACGAGCCCCGAATAGCGGGAACCGTCGGGGGCGGCGAATTCCATGATGGTCATCGGTTCGATTTCTTCTTCCGGCATGTGTTCGCGCTTGACGCGTTCGACCAGCTCGGGGTTGTGCGGGCCGAAGGCTTCCTGCGGCGCGAGCGTAAACAGCTGATGTTTGCCGACTTCCATGCCGGCGAGCAGGCGTTCGAGCGTCGGCAGCAATTCGCCGACGCCCAGTTGCAGCGTCGCGGGGGTGCCTTCGAAAGTGCTGATGAGCGGCTGGCCGTTTTCCAGGGCGATGCGGTAATGCAGCGTTACCAGGCTGTTCGGTTGGACGGTCTGGGTCACGAAGGGTTCTCCGAAGTGGGGGTGGTACGCGGGGCGCGGAACTGCGCCCACAGCATCAGGGCGACCCCGACGGTGATGGCCGAGTCCGCGACGTTGAAGGCCGGCCAGCCGTAGCGGCCGATATGGAAATACAGGAAATCGACGACCGCGCCATGCACGACGCGGTCGACAACATTGCCGATCGCGCCGCCGATGATGAGGCTGAACGCCAGCGGCAGGATGGTCTCGCGCTGGTGCTGACGCAACAAGGTGAGCAGCCAGCCGCATACCCCCAGTGCCAGGGCGATGAAGAACCAGCGCTGCCAGCCGGAATGGTCGGCCAGGAAACTGAATGCCGCGCCCGGGTTGTACACCAGCACGAGCTGGAAGAAACCCGTTACGGGAATGTTGTCGCCGAAGTTCATGTTCGACAGCACCAGCCACTTGCTCAGCTGGTCCAGTCCGATCACCAGCGCGGCGAGTTCGAGCCAGCCATAGAATCGCCGTGTCAGCGGATTGCCGCTGCGCGACGCTTGCGAAGCGGCGGGGTTAGGCATGGGTGCGGGATTCCCCCTCGCCGAACAGGTTGGTGTGGCAGCGGCCGCACAGTTCCGGATGGTCGGCGTGGGTGCCGACATCGTCGCGGAAGTGCCAGCAGCGGCCGCACTTGGCGTGTGTGGACGGGGCGGCGTCGATGCCTTGATCAGCCTCGGCCTCGACGTGCAGCAATTCGGCGCGCGAGGTGATCAGTACGAAGCGCAGATCGTCGTCCAGGCTCGCGAGCGCGTCGTGACGTTCGCCGCTGGCGCGCACGGTGACTTCCGCCTGCAGCGAAGCGCCGATGCGGCCCTCCGTGCGCAGGCCTTCGAGCACCTTCTGCACTTCGGCGCGTGCTTCGCGGATCAGGCTCCAGCGGGCGACGGTGGCGTCGGCATCGGCGAACTCAGGCAGGGCATGCCAAACATGGAGCATCACGCTGTCGTCCGCGTTCTTGCCAACGACTTGCCAGATTTCCTCGGCGGTGAAGCTGAGGATCGGCGCCATCATGCGTGTGATCGCCTGCGTGATGTGCCACAGCGCGGTCTGCGCGGCGCGGCGGGCCGGGGCGTCGGCCTGGGTCGTGTACAGGCGGTCCTTGAGGATGTCGAGGTAGAACGCGCCGAGATCTTCGGCGGCGAAGTTCTGCAGCGCCTGCACGATCTTGTGGAATTCGAAACGCGCGTAGTCGGCGGTGACCTGCTCCTGCAGCCGGCGGGTGAGCGCCAGAGCATAGTGGTCGATGTCGAGCCATTGTTCGACCGGCACGCCGTTCTTCTCGATATCGAAGTCGGCCGTGTTGGCGAGCAGGAAGCGCAGCGTGTTGCGCAGGCGGCGATAGACTTCGACGACGCGGTCGAGGATTTCCTTGGAGATCGTCAGTTCGCCCGAGTAGTCGGTCGCGGCGACCCACAGGCGCAGGATTTCGGCGCCGAGCTTGTCGGAGACTTCCTGCGGTGCGACGACGTTGCCTTTCGACTTCGACATCTTCTTGCCCTGGCCGTCGACGACGAAGCCATGCGTCAGCAGGCCTTCGTAGGGCGCACGGCCGTCGATCGCGCAGCCGGTCAGGAGCGAGGAATGGAACCAGCCGCGATGCTGGTCGGAGCCTTCGAGGTAGAGGTCAGCCGGCCAGTGGCTGTCGGCGGCATGCGAGCCGCGCAGCACGGTCCAGTGCGTGGTGCCGGAGTCGAACCACACGTCGAGGGTATCGCGCATCTTGTCGTACTGTGCTGCGTCGGCGCCGAGCAGTTCGGCAGCGTCGAGCTTGAACCAGGCATCGATGCCTTCCTGCTCGACTCGCTTGGCGACTTCCTCCAGCAGTTCGAGGCTGCGCGGATGCGGTTCGCCGCTTTCCTTGTGCAGGAACAGCGGGATCGGCACGCCCCAGTTGCGCTGGCGCGAGACGCACCAGTCGGGCCGGTTGGCGATCATCGAGTGCAGGCGTGCCTTGCCCCACGCGGGGTAGAACTGGGTCTCGTCGATCGCCTTGAGCGCGAGTTCACGCAGGGTCGGGGCGCCGGCTTCGACGCTTTCGCGTCCTGCCAGCCGGTCCATGCCGACGAACCACTGTGTCGTCGCGCGATAGATCACCGGTGTCTTGTGGCGCCAGCAATGCATGTAGCTGTGCGTCAGAGAGCCGGAGGCGAGCAGGCAGCCGACTTCGGCGAGCTTGGCGACGATCTTCGGGTTTGCGTCCCACACCGACAGCCCGCCGAAAAAGGGCAGGCTGTCGGCAAACACGCCGTCGCCCTGCACCGGGTTCAGGATGTCGTCGTTGCGCATGCCGTAACGGGTGCATGTGCCAAAGTCGTCCAGACCATAGGCCGGGGCGCTATGCACGATGCCGGTACCGGCGTCGGCCGCAACGTAGTCGCCGAGGAACACCGGCGACAGGCGATCGTAGAAAGGATGGCGGAAATTCACGCGGTCGAGCGCGACTCCACGCGCGGCGGCGAGTATGCGGCCTTCCAGGGCGTAGCGTTCGAGCGCCGAGGCGCGCAGTTCGGCGGCGAGGATCAGCAGGCCCTTGGGCGTCTCGACCAGTTCGTACATGAACTCGGGGTTCACGTTGAGTGCCTGGTTCGACGGGATCGTCCAAGGTGTCGTGGTCCAGATCACCGCGTACACAGGCTGGTCGGGTAGCGCGGCCAGCCCGAAGGCATGCGCGAGTTTGTTGCGATCCGCGTCGGCAACCGGGAAGCCGACGTCGACGGCCGGTGATTTCTTGTCCTGGTATTCGACTTCCGCTTCGGCGAGCGCCGAGCCGCAGTCGAAGCACCAGTTCACCGGCTTCAGGCCCTTGAACAGGAATCCCTTGCGATACATCTCGCCGAGCGCGCGGATCTCGTCGGCCTCGTTGGAGAACTGCATCGTGCGGTAGGGATTGTCCCAGTCGCCGAGCACGCCGAGGCGGATGAAGTCCTTCTTCTGCCGTTCGATCTGTTCGCTGGCGTAGTCGCGGCACAGTTCGCGCGCGCGGTCGGCGGGCAGATGCTTGCCGTGCTGTTTCTCGATCTGGTGCTCGATCGGTAGACCGTGACAGTCCCAGCCCGGCACATACGGTGCGTCGAAGCCGGCCATGGTCTTGGAGCGGACGATGATGTCCTTGAGGATCTTGTTCACCGCATGGCCGATGTGGATGTCGCCGTTTGCGTACGGCGGGCCGTCGTGCAGGATGAACTTGGGGCGGCCGGCCGCGGCCTCGCGGATCTTGTGGTAGAGCTTCTTCTGCTGCCACGCGGCGATCCAGCCCGGCTCCCGCTTGGCGAGGTCGCCGCGCATCGGGAAGGGGGTGTCGGGCAGATTGAGAGTCTTGCGGTAGTCAGCCATGGTGGTTTCCGGCCTCAGGGGCAATCAGGAGCGAATGGGGTTGTCTGCAAACCAGGCGCGGGCTTGATCCGCATCCCGGCTAATCTGGGCGGTGAGGGCGTCGAGCGAACCAAACTTCATTTCGTCGCGCAGCTTGTTGAGGAAATGCACACGCAGATGCGCGTCGTAGCAGTCGCGGTTCCAGTCGAACAGATGAACTTCGAGCGTGGTCTTTCCCGCGCTGGTCACCGAGGGGCGCACGCCGATGTTGGCGACGCCGGCAACGGGCGTGTCGGCGAGGCCTTCGACGCTGACCGCAAATACGCCGGATAGCGCAGGGCGGCGGTGCTTCATCTGGATGTTGGCGGTCGGGTAGCCGAGCTTGCGGCCGATCTGGTCGCCGCGGATCACGCGCCCGGCAATACTGTAGGGGCGTCCGAGCAGACGTGCGGCGTGGGCGAGGTCGCCGTCGGCAAGGGCTTCGCGAACAGCGGAACTGGACGCGCGCTCGCCGGCGACGTCGAGCGTGTGCATCGCTTCGACGACGAAGTCCTGACTCGCGCCGCGTGCCTTGAGCAGTGAGAAGTCACCCTGACGTCTGGCGCCGAAGCGGAAATCGTCACCGATGATCAGATGGCGGACACCGAGTCCGCGCACCAGGATGTCGTCGATGAACTGGTCTGCGGTGAGCGCGGCGAAACGCGCATTGAAGCGGCACACGTATACCCGGTCCACGCCACTCGCGGCGAGCAGCAGCAGCTTTTCGCGCAGCGAGGCGAGGCGGGCCGGCGCGTCGGCGGGCGCGAAGTATTCGCGAGGATGCGGCTCGAACGTCAGCACCACCGCTGGCAGCGCCAGAGCGCGCGCGGTGTCGGTGAGCATCTGGAGCAAGGCCTGATGGCCGCGGTGCACCCCGTCGAAGTTGCCGATGGTGAGGACCGAGGTGTGTGCGGCGTGCTCGGGAATCCCGCGAAAAACCTGCATAACCGCCTGAAAAAAGCGGCAATTATAACGGCAACGGAGTGCCTCTGGGCGTTCGCGCCGTGGATCAGTCGAGCTGGGCGACCTTGGTGCGGCCGAGCGGCGGGTTGTCCTTGAAGTAGCGTCGCAGCCCTCGCATGATCGCGTTGGCCATTTTGTCCTGGTAGGCGTCGTCGTTGAGGCGTTGCTCTTCCTCGGGATTGCTGATGAAGGCAGTCTCGACGAGGATCGACGGAATGTCCGGCGCCTTGAGTACGGCAAATCCGGCCTGTTCGACATGCGCCTTGTGCAGCGTGTTGATGTCGCCCAGTTCATTGAGCACGGCCTTGCCGAGCTTGAGACTGTCGTTGATCGTCGCGGTTTGCGACAGATCGAGCAGCGTACGCGCGAGGTGACCGTCCTGCTTGGCGAGATTGACGCCACCGATGAGGTCGGCGTTGTTTTCCTTCTGTGCAAGCCAGCGTGCGGCCGAACTGGATGCGCCGCTCTCGGAGAGGACGAACACCGAACTGCCACGGGCGTCGGGGCGCACGAAGGCGTCGGCATGGATCGACACGAACAGGTCGGACTGCACACGACGGGCGCGCGTGACGCGCTGTTGCAGGGGCACGAAGTAGTCGCCGTCGCGCGTCAGTACCGCACGCATGCTCGGTTCGGCATCGATTTTCTGCTTCAGGCGACGTGCGATCGACAGGGTCACGTTTTTTTCGTAGCTGCCGCGAGCGCCGACGGCGCCCGGATCTTCGCCGCCGTGGCCGGGGTCGAGCACGATGGTGACGAGACGGTTCGCGGCAGGGCGGTTGGGGCGTTTCGCGCGCCCTGGCTGGTCCTGCGCATCGGGGCGCGGTTCCGGACGCGCGATCGCGGAGGATGCATCGCTGGTGCCGCGGTCGGTAGCGGTTTCGCCGGCGGCGGCGTCCAACGGCGAGGATTTCTCGATCAGCGCGAGCAGCGGGTCGACCGGGTTCGTCGGGTAGAGGTCGAGTACCAGGCGGTGCCCGTAGTTGCCGACCGGCTCCAGCGGGAACAACTGGGGGTTGATCTCGCTCTTCAATTCGACAACCAGGCGCACGACGCCCGGGCGGTTGCGGCCGGCGCGGATCAGCTTGATGTAGGGGTCGGACTCGAGCACCTTCGACGGCAGCGATTGCAGCACGCTATCGAATTCGACGCCTTCGAGGTCGACGACGAGGCGATGAGGGTCGGTGACGAGCAGGTGGCTGAACTTGAGCTGTGACGTACCTTCGAGGGTGATCCGCGTGTAATCGGCGGCGGGCCACACGCGCACCGCGAGCACAGTGGTCGCGGCCATGCCCACCGGGCTGACGAGCAGTGCAAGAGTAGCGCCGGCGAACTTGAGCAAGTCGCGCCGGCCGATGCCAGGTGTCGCGCTCATGAGGGCTTCCGGTTCAGCTCCGAATCCAGTTTGCTTATGCATGTCCGTCCTGCCTCCGTCAGTGCAGACGCCTCCAGGCGCCGGCCCGGACCGGATACGGTAAGGCACACTTCGAGATCCGGTGCCGCGATATAGGGGATGGCCTTGTCAGGCCATTCCACCAGGCACACCCCGTTTCCGGCGAAGTATTCATCCAGCCCTGCTTCCAGATATTCTTCTGGGACTGCGAAGCGATAAAAATCAAAGTGATATAAGTTTAATCTAGAAACAATATAAGGTTCAATCAAGGTGTAGGTGGGACTTTTCACTTTGCCGACGTGACCAAGTGCGCGCAGCGCCCCGCGTACGAGGGTCGTCTTGCCGGCGCCGAGGTCGCCGCGCAGGTAGATCACCAGTCCTGCGTGCAGCGTTGCAGCCAGTGCCGCGCCGGCCGCTTCGGTGTCGCGTTCGTCGTCGAGGTGCGCGGCAAACCGGCTGCCGCTATCATCTGCCGGGTGAAGAACTTGAATCATCAGGATATCTCTGCGGATGCTGCGTCCGACGCGTCGCTGACGGAACTCGTCGAGCGGATGAAAGGGTGGGCCAGGGAACTCGGTTTCGCGGCGCTCGCCGTGTCCGGCGTCGATCTTTCCGGCGCCGAACCGGGCCTTGAGGCCTGGCTCGCCAGCGGTTTTCACGGCGAGATGGATTATATGGCGCGCCACGGCATGAAGCGCGCGCGTCCGGCGGAACTCGTGCCCGGCACGCTGCGGGTCGTCAGCGTGCGCATGAACTATTGGCCGCAGGCGGCCGATGCGCGGACGGCCCTCGGCGACACGGGCCGGGCGTACATCTCGCGCTACGCGCTGGGGCGTGACTATCACAAGCTGATGCGCAGCCGCCTGCAAAAACTCGCCGAACGCATTGCCGCCGAGGCGCCGCACGGTTTTCGCGTGTTCGTCGATTCGGCGCCGGTGCTGGAGGTTGAACTCGCGAGCCGGGCCGGACTGGGCTGGCGCGGCAAGCACACGCTGCTGCTGAATCGTACCGCTGGCTCGTATTACTTTCTCGGCGAGATCTTCACGGATCTGCCCTTGCCGGTCGATGCACCCGAGGAGGCGCATTGCGGCACCTGCCGCGCCTGTCTCGACGCCTGCCCGACGGGCGCGATCGTGGCGCCGTATCGGGTCGATGCACGCCGCTGCATCTCGTATCTGACAATCGAATTGAAGGGGGCGATCCCCGAGGAACTGCGGCCGCTGATCGGCAACCGGATCTACGGGTGCGACGACTGCCAGCTGGTGTGCCCGTGGAACCGTTTCGCCCAACTCGGCGCCGAGGCGGATTTCGCGCCGCGCCACGGGCTGGATGCGGCGCGTCTGACCGAACTTTTTGCGTGGTCCGAAAGCGAATTTCTGGAGCGCATGGCGGGCAGCGCGATCTATCGCATCGGTTTCGCATGCTGGTCACGCAATCTCGCGGTGGCGCTGGGTAACGCGCCGGGTACGCAGGAAGTCATCGCGGCGCTCCAGGGGCGTGCCGAGGATCCGTCGGAGTTGGTGCGCGAGCACGTCGCCTGGGCGCTCGCGCGACATCGGGCGCGGGCTGCCTGAGCTTGCGTTAAAATTGCGCGTTCTCTCCCGACTCAGGTTCCCTACGTGGATTCCACCCGACCCATAGGCGTATTCGATTCCGGCATTGGCGGGCTGACCGTCGTGCGCGCGCTGATGGAACGCCTGCCGCTCGAGCGCATCGTGTATTTCGGCGACACCGCGCGGGTGCCGTACGGCATCAAGTCGGTGGCGACGATCGAACACTTCACCGCGCAGATCACCGACTTCCTGCTGCAGCAAAACGTCAAGATGCTGATCGTGGCGTGCAATACGATGGCAGCGGTCGCAGCGGATGTGGTGCGTCAGCGCGCGGGCGATATCCCGGTGCTGGATGTGATTGAGGCCGGAGCCCGCGCGGCCGTGGCCGAGTCGCGCAGTCGCAGCATCGGAGTGATCGGTACGCCGACCACCGTCAACAGCAATGCCTATGCCCGTCGCATCCATGCGCTCGATCCCGGGGTGCGGGTGTATTCGCAGGCGTGCCCGCTGTTCGTGCCGCTGGTCGAGGAGGGCTGGCTGGATCATCCGGTGACCCGGCTCACCGCGCAGGAGTACTTGAAGCCGGTGCTGGCCGAAGAGGTCGACAGTCTGGTGCTGGGCTGTACCCACTATCCCCTGCTGAAGCCGCTGTTGCGCGAGGTGCTCGGGCCGGGGGTGCGTCTGGTCGATTCGGCGATCACTACCGCCGAGCTTGCCGCGGCCAAACTCCACGCGCTCGGCATTGCCAGCAGCCATGCAGGGCCGGCGGGATATCGTTTCGTCGTGACCGATGTGCCGTTGCGCTTCCAGACTATCGGCGAACGCTTTCTGGGGCGCTCGCTGGGGGCGGTCGAGAAGGTGGAGTGGTAAGGCGCGGGACATGAGGCCCGGATCACCCGGGCCTGAATACTCAGCTGCCGGGCCCCGTTGCGATCGGTCGGGCGGGGTCGGCGCACCATTCGCTCCACGATCCCGCATACAGCCGCGAACCGGTCAGGCCCGCTGATTCCATCGCGAGCAGGTTGTGGCAGGCGGTGACGCCCGAGCCGCACTGGTGCACGACGCGCCGGGCGTCGCTACCCTTGAGCAAGGTGCCGAATTCCTCGCGCAGCACCGACGCCTGCTTGAAACGGCCATGGGCGCCGAGGTTGTCACGGAAGAAGCGGTTGATCGCACCCGGAATGTGTCCGCCAACCGGGTCCAGGGTTTCGTTTTCGCCGCGATAGCGATCAGGGCTGCGCGCGTCGACTAGCAGCATGTCCGGTCTGCCAAGGTGGTCGAGCACGTAGGAGGCGTTGACGACGCCCGGTTGCAGCGCCACCGTAAACGTTGCCGGCGTGGCCCTGGGGACTTCGGCAGTGAGCGCCTGGGCGGCTTCGCACCATGCGATCAGCCCGCCGTCGAGCACGGCAACGCGGTGATGTCCGAGCCAGCGCAGCAGCCACCACAGGCGTGCAGCGAACATTCCGCCGGCGTCGTCGTAGGCGATCACCTGCGTGTCGTTGCCGACGCCCGCCCGGGCCAGACGTTGGGCCAAGGCGACCGGATCAGGCAGCGGGTGGCGACCGTTGGTGCCCGTCATCGGGCCGGACAGGTCTTCGTCCAGATGCAGGAAGCGTGCTCCCGGAAGATGCGCGCGCGCGTAGACATCACGGCCGAAGTCGCCGTTGGCGAGATCATGACGGCAATCGAAGATCACCCAGTCCGGGTCGTCCAGGTGCTGGGCGAGTTCCTGCGCGCCGATCAGCGTGGCGTAGGAGGCCGCAGCGCTCACTGGGCGGGCTCCTCGGTGGCTTCAAGCCAGGAGCGTGCTTCGGTTTCGTCGTCGAAGACCAGCACGTCGGCGTCGACGAAGATCTGCGAGATCCAGGCGCTCCACGTGAGCCACTGGTCCTGGGTCAGTACGGCGATGCGGCCGAAGTCGTGCGCGTGCTGGCGCGAGAACTTGATTTCCTCCCACGCGACGTCAAGCGTGAAGCCGGCCATCTGGCGCAGGTCGAAGAGCAGATTCACCGGGCCTTCGAACTGGACCTTGTAATTGACCAGTTCCTCGAACTCCTTGTAGTCCGCGAGCGTGAATTCGCCGAAAACGGCAACGGCGACCAGATTGAGGCGATGGTCCGTTGTGATCATGACTTCCTCCGCATGGCGACTGGATGATGCGGACTACTATAGTCCCCGCCGATGGCCGGTTCAATCATGGCGTCCGCCCTCGGTCGCCGTAGCGCCAGGGACGGGCTGTGGCGGCTGCCGGGATGCGAGCGAAACCGCGGCACCGCTGGCGATGATCAGCACGATGGCGATCCATGCACCGAGCGGCAGCACCTCGTCCCACAAGAGCATGCCGAACAGGCTGGAAAAGATCACGGTCGTGTAGGCGAGGTGGGCCGCGACAATTGTCTTGCCGAAGCGATAGGCCCGCGTCATCGCAAGCTGTGCCAATGCGCCGAACAGGCCGACGCCGGCCAGTGCCGCGCCGCCCGGCAGGTCGATGGTCTGCAGATCGCCGGATAGCGCCCACGGGATGCCGAGCACGGTCGTGACGGCGGAGAACCACAGCACGGTGCGCGCTTCCGGTTCGCCCGCACGACCGAGTTCGCGCACGTTGATGTATGCGATGCTTGCGACCAGCCCGGAGCTCAGGCCGGCGCAGGCGCCCAGCCACTGGTTCGCCTGCAGCGTGGGCTTGAGCAGCAGGATCACGCCGACGAAACCCAGCGCGACGGAAGCCAGTACCGGGCCGCGCAATCGCTCGCGGAACCACAGGGCGAGCAACAGCGTGACAAAAATGGGCGACGTGTAGTTGAGCGTGACGGCGGTCGCAAGCGGCAGCGAAGCGATTGCATAGAAATAGCATATCAGCGCCGTCGAGCCGGCCAGGGCACGTGTCAACTGCAACCGCCAGTGGGGTGTGTAGAGCGATAGGCCGTGGATGCGCGCGATCAGCGCGACGATGAACAGGCCGACCAAGCCTCGGTAGAACACCAGTTCCCCGGTTGAGAAGGTGCCTGCGCCGAGCTTGACGCACACGCCCATGCAGGCGAAGAGCAGGCTGGCGACGATCATCCAGAGGGATTGCATGGCGGTTTGTTGCGGTGCGGCGAAAAGAGGTGATTGAATCACAAGCGGAGCTGCGACGCGACCCGGTGAGCGAATTGCCACCGGTCGGCGTGCATCGGGTGGGATGGTCAGGGTGCCGGCTGGCGAGTAGTCTTGCGGCATCGCGAGCCTTGCCGGAGGTGTCATGAGCTATCTGCTGGCCCTGGACCAGGGCACCACGAGTTCGCGAGCGATGGTGTTCGACGCGGATGGACGGGTGCAGGGCGTGGCGCAGCAGGCGTTTGCGCAGCATTTTCCGCAGCCCGGCTGGGTGGAGCACGATCCCCAGGAAATCCTCGCGACACAGTTCGATTGTGCCCGTGTCGCCCTGACCGATGCAGGCATCACGGCGGCGGCGCTGGCCGGCATCGGCATTACCAACCAGCGCGAAACCACGCTGTTGTGGGAGCGCGCCAGCGGTCGCGCGCTGGCTCCGGCGATCGTGTGGCAGGACCGCCGCACCGCGGCGGACTGCGACCGCCTGCGCGCGGCAGGCCATGCGGAGCTGATCCGCGCACGCACCGGTCTCGAGCTGGATGCGTATTTTTCCGCCACCAAGCTCGCGTGGTTGCTGGATAGCGTGCCGGGCGCGCGCACGCGCGCCGAGGCTGGCGAGCTCGCTTTCGGCACGGTGGATAGCTGGCTCGTATGGCACCTCAGCGGTGGGGCGCTGCATGTCACCGATCCGGGCAATGCCGCGCGCACGATGCTGTTCAACATCCACTCGGGCGACTGGGACGAGGATCTGCTGACGCTGTTCGGCATCCCGCGCGCGCTGTTGCCACGCATCGTCGATAGCAGCGGCGTGTGTGGCGAGACGTGTCCCGACCTGTTCGGCGCGGCGGTGCCGATTGCCGGGATCGCCGGCGACCAGCAGGCTGCCACTTTCGGCCAGGCCTGCTTTGCGCCGGGCATGGCGAAAAACACCTATGGCACGGGCTGCTTCCTGCTGATGAATACCGGCGCCGAAGTCGTTCGGTCGGACAACCGGCTATTGACGACAGTGGGCTGGCGCATCGCGGGGCAAACCAGCTACGCGCTCGAAGGCAGCATCTTCATGGGTGGGGCGATCGTGCAGTGGTTACGCGACGGCCTGGGCCTGATCCGGTGTGCGCACGATATTGAAGCACTCGCCGCGAGCGTGCCCGATAGCGGCGGCGTGGTGCTGGTGCCGGCTTTCACCGGACTGGGTGCTCCCTATTGGGATGCCTATGCACGCGGAACGCTGCTCGGGCTGACGCGCGGAAGCAGTCGTGCGCACATCGCACGTGCCGCGCTCGAAGCGATCGCACTGCAGACCGTCGACCTGGTTGCGGCGATGGACCGCGACGGCGCCGGGCCATTGACCGAGCTGCGTGTCGATGGCGGTGCGGCGGCGAACAATCTGCTGATGCAGATGCAGGCCGATCTGCTCGGGGTGCCGGTGGTACGGCCGCAGATGCTGGAAACGACGGCGCTGGGTGCGGCCTACCTCGCCGGTCTGGGTGTCGGGGTGTGGTCCGGTCCGGACGAAGTCGCGGCACATTGGGCGGTGGAGCGCCGCTTCGACCCGATGATGCAGGCGGATCAGCGGGCGGCGACGCTCGCGCTGTGGCATCGCGGTGTCGAACGGGCGCGGGGCTGGGCCGACGCATGAGCGCGGTCGATGGCAGTGGCTGCGAGCGCGTGACGAGTCAGGATCTGAGCCGTGCCGCCTTGCTTGCACGCCTGCGCGAGCGCTGCACCTGGGACGTGCTGGTGATTGGCGGCGGTGCGACGGGGCTGGGCTGCGCAGTGGATGCGAGTGCACGCGGGCACACGACGCTGCTGCTCGAAGCACACGATTTCGCCAAGGGCACCAGTTCGCGCGCGACCAAACTGGTTCACGGCGGCGTGCGCTATCTTGCTCAGGGCAATCTGGCGCTGGTCCGTGAAGCGCTGGCGGAGCGCTCGCACTTGCTAGCGAATGCGCCGCATCTGGTGCATCCGCTGCGTTTTGTCGTGCCGGCCTACCACTGGCTGGATATCCCGAAGTTCGGTATAGGCCTCACCTTCTACGATCTCCTCGCAGGGACCCACGGTATCGGCCATAGCCGCGTGCTCGATTCCGCAAGTACGGTGGTCGCGCTGCCGACGATCAATCCCGCCGGCTTGCGTGGCGGCATCGCATACTGGGATGCGCAGTTCGACGATGCCCGGCTCGCGATTGCGCTGATGCGAACGCATTTCGATCTGGGCGGACTGGCGCTGAATTACCTGCCGGTCGAGGGGTTGATCTGCGAGGATGGACGCGTGTGCGGTGCCGTCGCGCATGACGCGGAGACGGGTGAGTGTTTCCGCATCGCCGCACGCGCGATCATCAATGCCACCGGCGTCTGGGCCGACGCGGTCCGCCGCTTCGAGCGCCCCGAGGCGCGCGCGCTGCTCAAACCCAGCCAGGGCGTGCACCTCGTCGTCGATCGCGGGTTCTTGCCGGGCAGCGACGCCCTGTTGGTGCCGCAGACTGCCGATGGGCGCGTGCTGTTCGTGATTCCGTGGTGCGGCAAGGTGCTGATCGGCACCACCGATTCGCCGCGCGGTGATCTTCCGCTCGAACCCGAGCCGCTCGCCGGGGAGGTCGATTTCATTCTCGCCACTGTGGCGCCTTACCTCGTGCGAGCGCCGACGCGGGCCGATGTGCGCAGCGTGTTCGTCGGTCTGCGCCCCTTGATCGGCGCCGGCGACACTTCGGCCACCCGCAACCTGTCGCGCGAGCACTGCATCGAAGTGTCGCCCGGCGGACTGGTGACGATCACCGGCGGCAAATGGACCACTTACCGCCGCATGGCGGAAGAGACCGTGGATACCGCACAGTCCGTTGCGGGACTGCCCGGACGTTTCGCGGATACCGCGACGCTGCGCCTGCATGGTGCCGGGGAGGGCCCGTCGAAGGATGTCTACGGTAGCGCGCGAGCCACAGTCGACGCGCTGCCGGGAGCACGCCGTTTATTGCAGCACGGCTTGAGCCTCACCGAGGCCGAAGTGCGCTACGCTGCCCGCTGCGAGCTCGCGCGCAATGTCGAAGACGTGCTCGCACGCCGGCACCGTGCGCTGTTCCTCGATGCGGCTGCTGCGGCCGCAATGGCTGCCGAGGTGGCACGCCTGCTGGCGGAGGAACTGCGGCGGGATGCATTGTGGTGCGCCGCCGAGATCGAACGTTTTTCCACATTGGCGAGGCAATATGGCAGCTCATCAGCAACGTAATGCGGGGGCGGGGCGTGTCCCTGTCGGGCGCGTTGCAGCGACCGTCGACGAGCCCCGTGTGACGATCGCGCGCACCGCATCGCTGACCCTCGTGGCGATGCTCGCCTTTGCCGCAAACTCGGTGCTGTGCCGCTTGGCGCTGCAGCACACGGCCATCGATCCGACCAGCTTCACGGTGATCCGGCTCGTGTCCGGGGCGGTGATGCTCGCAGTGCTGCTGCAGTGGCGCCGCCTGGTGCCCGGCAGGGCCGGCAACTGGGGCTCGGCGCTGGCCTTGTTCGCCTATGCTGCGGGGTTCTCGTTCGCATACGTGTCGCTGCCGACCGGAGTCGGTGCGCTGCTGCTGTTCGCAGCGGTACAGACGACCATGATTCTCACGGGGCTGGCACGCGGCGAGCGGCTCGGCGCACAACAGAGCGCCGGCCTGTTGCTTGCCTTCGGTGGCCTCATCTATCTGCTCTTACCCGGGTTGTCGGCGCCACCGCTGGTCAGGGCATTGCTGATGATCGGCGCCGGTGTCGCGTGGGGCGTGTATTCGCTGCGCGGTCGTGGCATCCGCGACGCGCTTGCGGCGACGGGTGGAAACTTCCTTCGCACGGTGCCGATGGCGATCGGGCTGGGCATACTCGGCATCGGCGACGTCAGTGTCGACATGACCGGAGTGCTGTATGCCGTGCTATCGGGTGCGCTGGCCTCGGGGGCTGGCTACGCCGTATGGTACGCCGCGCTGCGAGGGCTCACTGCCACCCGCGCCGCGACCGTTCAGCTCAGTGTGCCGGTGATCGCGGCGCTCGGCGGGGTAGTCTTGCTCGGCGAGGCCGTGACGCTGCGGCTCACGCTGTCGTCAGTGGCCATCCTCGGCGGCGTCGCGCTGGTTCTGCTCAAGCGGCGATAAGGGGCGCTGCCTGTCGTCCCCCGACGGATCAACGCGCCGGGCGGCAGCGCGTGCGTTCCGCCGAATACACCGTGGCACCGAGCAGTGCGCGGGCGATCTGTCGAGTGCCAGTCAGGAGCCCCGCGGAAACCCGCGACAAGGCACTGGCAGGGGGCGGTTCAAGGCGGATGCGACTCGCCCGGTCGGCCTCGATGACCATGTGGCCGGAGCCGGGGATGACGAAGCGCTCGCCCGCGTTGAGTTGCTTGTCCTGTGAAGATCCCTCAAGCGTGAGCCAGGCACGGCCCTGTTCGAAGATGACCGTCCAGCCGCTTGCGTCCTCGATCGAGACGAGGTTTCCTGCGTCCATGTTCCAGCTTGAACGTGCTAGTCTCGCTTCCATGATGCCTCCTCGTCATTGCAGCGGAGCGGGTTCCGTGACTGCATTGTGGATACGGAAGGGACTTTTTAAAATCGATCTTTTCTTGCCTTTATGTGAGTAGAGTTCACATATGGAAAAGCCTGGCAGACTCCCCCCACTTCCCGCCTTGCGGATGTTCGAGGCTGCTGCGCGACTCACCAGCGTGTCGCGTGCGGCGGATGAACTCTTTGTCACCCACAGCGCCGTCAGTCATCAGATCCGCGCCCTGGAAGAACATCTCGGCTTTGCGCTGTTCCAGCGGCAGGGGAGGGCGGTGGCATTGACCCCCGCGGGGGAAGAACTGCTTCGGGCGGCAAACACGGCGCTGCGGCAGCTTGCGGATACCGTCACAAGTCTGAAGCGGCGCGCCAACCCCAATCGCCTGTCGGTGAGTGTGATGCCGTCTTTCGCCGGCCGCTGGCTGGCGCCGCGCATTGGCGCATTCATAGACCGGCACCCGGCTGCGGAGGTGAATGTCACCTCCGCCAACACGCTCGCGGATTTCAGCCGTGATGCCGTTGACGTCAGTATCCGTTGGGGCCCCGGCGGCTATACCGGCGTGCGGGCGGAGCTCCTGATGGACGACGTGCTGTTCCCTGTCCTCAGTCCGGCGCTGTGTTCGGAACATCGGCTGGGGACGCCCGCGGATCTGGCCGGGCTATCACTCCTCAGGTCGGAAGGGGAGGACTGGCTGCCGTGGTTCCGCACTGCCGGCCTTGACTGGCCGGAGCCGACCAGTGGTCTGATGATGTCCGATTCGGGTCTGGTGCTGCAGGCCGCCATCGAGGGGCGCGGTGTCGCGCTCGCTCGCCGTAGTCTTGCTGCGCTGGCGCTGCGTGCCGGCAAGCTGGTGCGCCCGTTCGATATCGCAATTGCGGCTCGGCATGCGCCGGACGGTGTCTGTGCCGGCAGTTTTCCGTCCGGCCTGCCGTTCGAGCAGCGGCCGCTGTGGCGTTACTGGATCGTCCTGCCCGAGCGCGCGGCAGACACGCCGCTGCTGACGAGCTTTCTTGACTGGTTGCGTGCCGAGGTTGCGGTCGATCTCGCTGCGCCGCTCGAACCGCTGCCGGCGGGGCGGGGGACTTTCGCTCTCCTGCGCTGAGCAGATCCGTCAGCGCATCGTAGCGTCAGTTGCCGCCGCGACGCGCGGCAGCGTCATGATTGCCTCCAGCCCGCCGTCTGCGCAGTTCTCCAGCCGGACCTCGCCGCCCTGCGCCCGCAGCAGGTTGCGCGCGATTGCCAGCCCGAGGCCGGTGCCGCCGGTTTCACGATTGCGCGACGCCTCGGTACGATAGAACGGCTCGAACACCTTTTCTAGTTCTTCGGCCGGCAGGCCGGGACCGTGGTCGCGCACACGGATTTCAAATGCTGTCGGCAATGTCGCAAGTGCAATGTCTACCCGATCGCCGAATTTCACACCGTTTTCGATCAAATTCCACACCGCACGCTGCAAGCCACTCAGTTGACCCAGGCAGGGGGGCGCGATCTGACCGGAAACGGTGACCCGCCAGCCCATGTCCGCCGCGTCCTCGCGCAGCGCGGCCACCAGTGCGTTGAGGTCGATCGATTGTTTCGCGGCGCTTGCGTCGAGGCTGCGTGCGTAATCCAGACCTTCCTTCGCGAGCGCCTGCATCGCGTCGAGATCGGACTGTATCTTCGCCCGCAGGGACTCATCGTCCACGAGCTCGGCACGTAATCGCAAGCGCGTGATCGGTGTCTGTAAGTCATGCGAAATCGCCGCAAGAATGCGAGTGCGCTCGCCTACATGCTGCAGAATGCGTTCCTGCATGCGGTTGAAGGCATGGGCGGCCTGTGACACCTCGGCCGGCCCGCCAATGTCGAGCGGAGCCCGATTCGGGTCTTCTCCGAGTGCATCTGCGGCTGCGGCCAGCCGCGAAATCGGACGCGTGGCGACGCGCACCGCGAACCAGGTCAGGAGGGTCACGCCGACAATCAGCGCGAGCAGCGAAGTCACCAGGCTCCCGGGCGGGGGCGCCAGGGGGCGGCCGCCGAACATCGGTCCTGGCAACCGGACCAGCAAGGGGGTACCGTCCGCAAGGTGCAGGCTGGCGATCATCTGCACGCGATGTGGATGATCGTCGCGTTCGCGCGTCCGCGTCAGCAGTGCGATATCGCTCTCCGGCAACGCCTGGCGCAGTGCCTGGGCGAGCGGCGAATCAGCGGGCAGCGGTCGTACGTCCGGCGGTGGATCATCCAGGACAAAGCGCAAACGCCGGCGGCCGAGCGTGTCGATCCAGTCCGCACGCTGTCCGGGCGTCAGGTGGTTGAGCACATCGACCGCGGCGACGATCTCCCGCGAGACTCCTTCGAACAGCACGTCGCGGGCATAACGGTCACGCTCGCTGATGAACAGCACCACACTGACCGTTAGCACCACCGTCATCCCGCCCAGCCAGATCAGCATCAGGCGGGCGAACAGCGTACGCGTCCACGCGAGTTTCACGTCGAGCCTTCCGCGGGCGAAGCTGCAAGCACCGTGCTTGCAAGCACATAACCCTCGTTGCGTACGGTCTTGATGATGCCCGGCTCACGCGCGTTGTCACCGAGGCGCTGGCGCAGGCGGCTCACCATCAGATCGATCGAACGGTCAAACACATCGGCCTCGCGCCCCTGGGTCAGCTCCATCAACTGATCACGGTTCAACACGCGCTGTGGGTGGGCGAGAAACACCGCCAAGAGTCGGTATTCCGCGCCGGACAGCGGCACCACGGTGCCATCGCTGGCGATCAGGTGTCGGCCCACCGTATTCAATCGCCAGCCGGCAAAGCGCAGCTCGCTCGCATGTTCGGCCGGATGGGTGTCGAGGTTCGGCGGCAGCGCCCGCGCGCGGCGCAGGATTGCGCGAATGCGGGCAAGCAGTTCGCGTGGTACGAAAGGTTTGGCGAGATAGTCGTCCGCCCCCATTTCCAGCCCGACGATGCGGTCCATGTCCTCGCCCCGGGCGGTCAGCATCAGCACCGGTGTATTGGCATGGCTACCGCCGCCGCGCAGGTTGCGGCACAACGTCAGCCCGTCTTCGCCCGGCATCATGATGTCGAGCACGATCAGGTCGACGCGATGGCGTTCCAGGGCCGCCTTCATCTCGCGCCCGTCGGCAGCAGTCGAGCAGCGCAGCCCCTGCTTTTCAAGGTAATCGGCGAGCAGGCCGCGGATCTCGCGGTCGTCATCGACGATGAGGATGTGGTCCTGAGAGTTGGTCATGGCGTGAGCATCGTGCGATCCAGGCAATAGAGGGCGGAATCGGGATTGCGATGGGATCGAGTCCGTGGCCGAATCATACGGCGTGAGCCGGGCTGTTTTGTATCCCAGAGTATCCCCGGCGCCGATCGAGACACGACCATGCAAACTCGGGCCCTGCAGACAAATCCCGCTTACATCACGGTGATCAAATGGCTCCGTCGCCTGAATGAACGGGCGTTTTCAAACAGGACACTGGAGACTCATCATGAAAACCTGGATCAAGACTTCGCTCGCTGCCGCGCTTGCTGCCACCGCCGGCCTCGGCGCTTCTGCCGTTTTTGCTGCACCTTGGGGCGACTGCGATGGGTCACGCGGCGGCAGCATGCACGGCATGAAGCATCACATGGACCCTGAGGCCATGTCCGAGCGTGCCACCGAGCGGCTCGCCAGCCTTCAAGCGGCGCTTGCCCTCAAGCCTGATCAAGCGGGTGCGTGGGAGCAGTTCAAGGGCGTCATGCAGGCGAAGGCCAGGAAAGTGGCCGAACACATGCAGGCGATGCGCACGCAGGACCGCCCGAAAACGGCGCTGGAGCGGATGGAGCGCATGGAAACCTTCGGCAAGGAACGGATGGAATCGATGCAGGAGATGCGCAAGGCCACCGAGGCGCTCTACAGTAAGCTTGACGACGCACAGAAACAGACCTTCGACAGCCAGTTTCGCATGGGGCGGGAAGGGATGGGA
>NZ_WTVQ01000045.1 GCF_012910955.1 Aromatoleum diolicum | reverse complement strand
CCCCCACCCCCTCCACCGCCCTGCTCGCCATGCTGATGATCTCCGCGTTGGGCGGCGTCGTGCCCGGCACTGCGCATGCCGACGCCGGTCACGACCACGGCGGTGAAGCCCCGTTCGTCGGGACGGCGAACGCGCCGAAGCGCCAGCCCGACGGCTCGGTGTTCCTGCCCAAGCTGTCGCAGCGCCAGCTCGGTATCCGCACGCTGCTCGCGGAATCCCGCGAACTGCCGATGACTCACCAATGGGTCGGCCGGGTCGTAATGGACCCGAACGCCGGCGGCAAGGTGCAGCCGACGGTCGCCGGCCGCATTGAAGCCGGCTCGCGCGGTCTGCCGGTGCTCGGCCAGGCGGTGCGCAAGGGCGAGGTGCTGGCAGTGGTGCGCCCCGCAGCGAGTGCCATCGAACGCGCCGGACAGAACGCACAGGCCGCGGAGCTGCGCGCGAATCTCGAACTCGCGCAGAGACAGCGCGCACGCCTGCTGGAACTCGAAGGCAGCGTGCCGCAGAAGGAGATCGACGCCGCGCAGGTCGAGGTACGCAGCCTGGGCGAGCGTCTCGCCGCGATCGGTGGCAGTCTGACGACCAGCGAATCCCTTGTCGCACCGGTGTCGGGCGTCATCGCGAGCAGCAACGTCGTCGCCGGGCAGGTCGTCGACGCGCGCGAAGTGCTGTTCGAGATCGTCGATCCGTCACGCTTCCAGGTCGAGGCGATCGCGCACGACGCCGCACTGGCGAATTCGGTTGCGCAGGCCTCGGCATCGGCCGATGGCGGCAAGACCGCCTTCCCGCTCGCCTGGGTCGGCGCCGGCCGCAGCCTGCGTGAGCAGTCACTGCCGGTGCTGTTCCGCACCGTCGAGGGCAAGGCCCCGCCACTGAGCGTCGGCCAGCCGCTGCAGGTCGTCGTGCAGACCCGCGAGCAGATCGCCGGCATCCCGGTCCCGACCGCGGCGCTGGTGAAGAACCCCAGCAACCAGGAAACCGTGTGGGTGCATACCTCGGCGGAACGTTTCGTGCCGCGCACGGTGCGCTACCGCCTGCTCGATGGCGCCACGGTGACCGTCACCGACGGCCTCGCGGCAGGCGACCGGGTGGTCGTGCAGGGCGCCCCGCTCGTGAACCAGGTGCGCTAAGGACGACTCATGTTCGACTGGCTCGTCAATCAATCCCTGCGCAACCGCCTGATGGTGCTGGCGCTCGCCGCCGTGATGATGATCTACGGCGGCCTGACGCTGACCCGCACGCCGGTCGATGTCTTCCCTGACCTGAACCGCCCCCAGGTGACGCTGCAGATCGAGGCCGGTGGCATGGCGCCCGAAGAGGTCGAGCAACTTATCACGCTGCCGCTCGAAGTGTCGATGAGCGGCCTGCCGGGCGTGAGCTCGGTACGCTCCGTGTCCTCGGTCGGCCTCGCCTTCGTGTACGTGAGCTTCGACTGGGGCGTCGACATCTACCGCGCACGCCAGATCGTCAATGAACGCTTCACGACCGTGCGCGACCAGCTCCCACCCGGTATCGAGCACGCCGCAATGGGGCCGATCAGTTCGATCATGGGCGAGATCCTGCTGATCGCGATCCCGATCGACCTCGCGAAGATCGATCCGATGGCGACGCGCGAGTACGCCGACTTCGTGCTGCGCCCGCGCCTGCTGTCGGTGCCCGGCATCGCGCAGGTGATCCCGATCGGCGGTGAGGTGCGCCAGTACCAGGTGCAGCCCGACACCGCGCGCATGGCTGCGCTGGGAGTCACCGTCGACGACATCGCCTCGGCGCTGCGCGGCTTCTCGGCGAACACCAGCGGCGGCTTCCTCGAACTCAACGCGCGCGAATACCTGATCCGCCACATCGGCCACACCACGCGGCTCGCGGACCTCGAACGCCTGCCGGTCGCCGCGCGCGACGGTCGCAGCATCCTGCTCAGGCAGGTCGCCGGCGTCACCTTCGCGCCCGCGATCAAGCGCGGCGACGCCGGCTTCAACGGCCAGCCGGCGGTAATCCTGTCGGTACAGAAGCAGCCCGACGCCGACACCGTGAAGCTCACGCGAGAGATCGAAACGGCGCTCGCCGAGCTGAAGAAGTCGCTGCCCGCGGGCATGGACGAGCCGCGCGTGACCTTCCGCCAGGCGAACTTTATCGAATCGTCGATCGGCAACCTGCAGGGCAAGCTCGTCGCGGCCTCGACGATCGTCGCGGTGGTGCTCTACCTCTTCCTCGCGAATCTGCGCACGACGCTGATCTCGCTGGTCGCGATTCCGGCCTCGATCCTGACGACGGTGCTGGTGTTCCGCTACTTCGGCATGTCGATCAACACGATGACGCTGGGTGGCCTGGCGATCGCGATCGGCGAACTGGTCGACGATGCGGTCGTCGGCGTCGAGAACGTGCTGCGCCGCCTCAAGCAGGACCGCCAGCGCGGCGCCGAAGGCCATGTGCGCCTCAATCCGCTGGAGCTGATCGCGAAGGCAACGCTGGAAGTGCGCTCGGCGATCGTGTACGCGACCTTTATCATCGTGCTGGTGTTCGTGCCGCTGTTCGCGCTGCCGGGCATCGAAGGGCGGCTCTTCATGCCCCTCGGCATCGCCTACATCACCTCCATCCTCGCCTCGATGCTGGTGTCGGTGACGCTGACGCCGGTAATGGCCTTCTACCTGCTGCCGCGCATGAAGAGTCTCGGCCACGGCGACCCGAGGCTGGTGCACTGGCTCAAGGCGCGCTACGCCAGCGCGCTCGCGTGGGGTTTCGACCACGCCCGCCTGCTGCTCGCCGCGGCGACGGTCGCCGTGCTCGCCGCGCTGGCGATCGTGCCCTTCTTTCCCACGACTTTCCTGCCGCCCTTCAATGAAGGCACGGTCCTGGTCGGACTGCGCCTGAACCCCGGCACGACCCTCACGGAGTCGGTGCGCATCGCGCAGCAGGCCGAACTGCTGATCGGACAGGTACCGGAAGTCGTCCATGTCGGCCGCCGCTCGGGCCGCGCCGAAATGGACGAACACGCAGAGGGAGTGCATTCGTCCGAGCTGGACATCCAGATCCGTGCGAGCGAACGCCCGCTCGATGCCGTCTATGCCGACATCCGCGGCCGCCTCGCGAGTCTACCGGCGGCGATCGGCATCGGCCAGCCGATCAGCCACCGCATCGACCACCTGCTGTCGGGCGTGCGCGCGCAGATCGCGATCAAGATCTTCGGCGACGACCTCGACACCCTGCGTGCCCAGGCCGATGCGCTGCGCGGGCGCCTTGCCGCAATTGCCGGGCTGGCCGACCTCGAGATCGAAAAGCAGGTGCTGACGCCGCAGATCAAGGTGCGCGTCGACTTCGACGCCGCCGAAGCCTACGGCCTGCCGCCGTCGAAACTGCTCGAGGAGTTGAAGATGCTCGTCGACGGCGAGCGTATCACCCAGGTCATCGAGGGCAACCGCCGCTTCAATCTGGTGCTGCGTCTGCCCGACACGGCGCGCTCGATCGAAGGGCTCGCGAACGTCCTGATCGACACGCCTTCCGGACGCGTGCCGCTATCGAAGCTCGCGCGCATCGACGAATCCGACGGCCCCAACCAGATCAGCCGCGACGACGGCAAGCGCCGCATCGTGCTGTCCGCCAACGCCTCGCAGCGTCCGTTGTCCGACGTCATCGCCGACATCCGCAAGGTCATCGCCGACACCCCGCTGCCCGAAGGCTACTTCATCGACCTCGGCGGCCAGTTCGAGGCGCAGGAGGAATCGAGCCGCCTGATCGGCCTGCTGTCGCTGGTCTCCGCCGCGATGGTCTTCCTCGTGCTCTACAGCCGCTACAAGAGCACTGCGCTGACGCTGATGATCATGGCCAACATCCCGCTCGCGCTGGTCGGCTCGGTGATCGGCCTGTGGCTCTCCGGCCAGCCGTTATCGGTCGCCGCGCTGATCGGTTTCATCACGCTCGCCGGCATCTCGACGCGCAACGGGATCCTCAAGGTCAGCCACTACATCAACCTGTGCGCCTTCGAAGACGAAAAATTCGACCGCGCGATGCTCATCCGCGGCTCGCTCGAACGCCTGACGCCGGTGCTGATGACCGCGCTGGTGGCCGCGTTCGCGCTCGCGCCGCTCTTGTTCGAAGCCGAGCAGCCCGGCACCGAGATCCTGCACCCGGTCGCGGTCGTGATCTTCTCCGGCCTGATCAGCTCGACCCTGCTCGACACCTTCCTGACCCCCGCGATGGTGTGGCTCTTCGGCCGCAAGCCGATCGAACGCCTCGTTACGGATTCGGGCAAGGACGCCTACTGAGCCCACTGCATTTCCCCAGCACATCCCCAGGAGAAAAACCATGAAGCTACTTCGTTCCGTCACCGCCGCACTCGCCATCCTGTCCGCCCCCGCTGCCTTCGCTGCCGGCGGTCACGATCTCACACCCAAACATGGCGGCGCCGTCGTCGAGGTGAAGGAAGTCATCTACGAGCTGGTCGCCACGTCCGAAGCTCTGAGCCTCTACCTCGACGACCACGGCAAGAAGATCGACACCACCGGCGCGACGGCAAAGGTCACGCTGCTCAACGGCGCCGAAAAGAGCGAAGCCAGCCTCGCCCCGGCCGGCGACAACAAGCTCGAAGCAAAAGGCACGTTCAAGCTTGTTTCAGGCACCAAAGCCGTTGCGGTGGTCACGCTCGCAGGCAAGGCGCCGGCGACTGCGCGGTTTGCGATCAAGTAATTCGAGACGGTGATCGCGCCGAACCGCGCGAGCCGTGCGAACACGCCCGAGCCCGCCCATCGGCGCAATGCCCATGGGCGCAGAACCCTTCCCGCGCGCGCGAACCAAGATGACGAAAATGTAATCACGGCGTCAGCAAGTCGTTGATCATTCGAGCGTATGATGAATTCATCCTCAGCACGGGGAGCGCATCATGCACACGCACCACCCTCCTGACCACGCGCCACCCGATGCAGCAACGGGTGACAGGCGAGTCAGCGCCAGCCGATGGATCTTCGGCGCTTTCATTGCGATGGCTGCGGTCCTGCTCGCATTCGAGCACCGCGCTCATCTGCTCGGCATCCTGCCTTGGCTGTTCCTGCTCGCCTGCCCGCTGATGCACCTGTTCATGCACCACGGCCACCAGCATGGCGATCCGAAAAACGGAGGCGGAAAATGATCGATCCGGGACCGTCCTACGGCTTATGGTCGCTGGTGGCGATCAATTCGGCAGTGTTCATCTTCTTCGCCGCAAGCTTCTTCAAACCGCGTTCACCACGCGACTGGCGATCGCTGGGCATGTATTCGGCGTTCATCGTCGCGCTGTTCGCGGAGATGTACGGCTTCCCGCTGACGATCTACCTACTGTCGGGCTGGCTCGCCCAGCGCTTTCCGGACGTCGATTTTCTCTCACACGACGCCGGCCACCTGCTCGAAGTGATGTTTGGCTGGCGCGCCAATCCGCACTTCGGTCCCTTCCACATCCTGTCGACGGTGCTGATCGGGGGCGGTTTCTGGCTGCTCGCCGCAGCGTGGAAAGTCCTGTACGCGGCCCAGTCCGGTGGCCGGCTCGCGACGACCGGTCCCTACGCCAGGCTGCGGCACCCGCAATACGCAGCGTTCGTGTTGATCATGCTCGGTTTCCTGCTGCAGTGGCCGACGCTGATCACGCTGACGATGTTCCCCGTTCTCGTGGTCGCCTACGTGCGCCTCGCCCGCCATGAAGAACTCGCGGCGGTAGCGGCCTTTGGGGAGGACTGGTCGCGCTATGCGCGTCAAACCCCGGCCTTTATCCCTCACTGGCCGGACCAGCGAGAATCGGCGGATAGCGCATGACAATCACTTGATCAGTTGTCCATATCCGGCACTGCCGTCGCTTGCATCGCCCTCTATATCTCAGGAGAAAGATCATGAAAAGCATCCTCACCGTACTCGCCATCTCCCTGGCCGCCGCCCTGCCCGCCTACGCGGAAGATGCGCATCATCCCGACCAGCCCGCGGCCGTTTCTGCCCCGACGCCCGAAAAGGCGGTACAGAAAATGCAGGACAACACCACCAGGATGCAGTCGCAACTCGAGGCCGTGGCCGCTGCCAAGAGTCCCGAGGAGCGGCAGAAACTGCTGATGGAACATATGCAGACGATGCGCGAGAACATGATGCTGGGCCACCAGATGGCAACCGGCCAGATGGGCTCAATGGGCTCAATGGGCTGCCAGATGATGGGGGATATGGGGAAGATGGGCGGCATGGGCATGATGCAGGGCAAGGGAATGATGATGGCCCCTGACGCGGCCTCCGCATCGCCCGAGGCCATGGCCAACCGCATGCACCAAATGGAGCGGCGCATGGACATGATGCAGATGATGATGGAGAGGATGCCGAAACCCGCGGGGAAATCGACCGGAAAATGACCGCATCGGCCGATTTTCCGCCTTCGGCCGTCGGGACCGGGGAGTCCCCCATTGCTCACCACACTGAAGAACCTGCTACGACAACTCCGTGCGTGGATGGCGGAAAACCAGCGCGCACACCGGACTGCGAAGACCGGACCGTGTTGCAGTTCGCCGTCCGAAATCTACGCGACAGGCCATCGGCCCAAGGGAGGAGATCATCATGACTGAAGACCGTCCCGTGCCGGCACACGATCATCATGGTCACGAACACCATCAGCATGCCGCTGGCGCGTCTGCCGACAGCCTGACCGATCCCGTGTGCGGCATGACGGTGAAACCCGACTCGCCGCACCACACGGAATTCGAAGGTACCGAATACCGTTTCTGCGGTGCGAAGTGTCTCGACAAGTTCCGCGCTGATCCGGCACGCTACATACGCCCGGTACCGCCCACCACAGTCGCGGAAACCGCCCCCGGCACCGAATACACCTGCCCGATGCATCCCGAGGTGCGCCAGATCGGCCCCGGCAGCTGCCCGAAGTGCGGCATGGCGCTGGAGCCGGTGCTGCCCGAACTGGAGCAAGGCGAAAATCCCGAACTCGCCGATTTCAAGCGGCGCTTCTGGTGGACGCTGCCGGCGACGGCGCTCGTGACGCTGATTGCGATGTCAGGCGGACTTTTCGATCCGCTGTTTGGGGCAGGGCGACCGTGGGTCGAACTGCTGCTCGCCACCCCCGTAGTCGTGTGGGCAGGCTGGCCCTTCTTCGTGCGCTGGGCAAAGTCCATCGCAAACCTCAGCCCGAACATGTGGACGCTGATCGGCACGGGCGTCGGGGCCGCCTACGGGTACAGCGTCGTCGCGACCGTTGCACCCGGCCTCTTCCCCGAATCGTTCCGCATGGGCGGGCACGTCGCGGTGTATTTCGAGGCCGCGGCAGTCATCGTGTCGCTGACCCTGCTCGGCCAGGTGCTGGAATTGCGCGCGCGCTCCGAAACCGGTGCGGCGATCAAGGCCCTGCTCGGTCTCGCGCCGAAAACGGCGCGCCGGCTGAATGCCGACGGCAGTGAGGAAGACATCCCGCTGACCCATGTGCATCCCGGCGACCGCCTGCGCGTGCGCCCGGGCGAGAAAGTGCCGGTCGACGGCGTGGTGCTCGAAGGCGCCAGTGCGGTCGACGAGTCGATGCTCACCGGCGAACCGATGCCGGTCAACAAGGCCACCGGCGACAAGGTGATCGGCGCGACACTGAACACCAGCGGTGCGCTGGTGATGCAGGCGGAGAAGACCGGCTCGCAGACCGTGCTCGCGCAGATTGTGCAGATGGTCGCGCAGGCGCAACGCTCACGCGCGCCGATGCAGCGCATGGCCGACCATGTCGCGGGCTATTTCGTCGTCGCCGTCGTCACGATCGCGGCCCTCACCTTTTTCGGCTGGGGCCTGTTCGGCCCCGAGCCGTCGTGGGCCTACGGCCTGATCAACGCTGTCGCGGTGCTGATCATCGCCTGCCCGTGCGCGCTGGGCCTCGCCACGCCGATGTCGGTGATGGTCGCCACCGGCAACGCCGCGACGCAGGGCGTGCTGTTCCGCGACGCCGCGGCGATCGAAAACCTGCGCCGCATCGACACCTTGATCGTCGACAAGACCGGCACCCTGACCGAAGGCAAGCCCGCATTCCACGCGACAGTCGCGGCGCCCGGCTGGACGGAAGATGAAGTACTTCGCATCGCCGCAAGCCTCGACCAGGGCAGCGAGCATCCCTTGGCACACGCGATCGTCAATGAGGCACGGCGGCAGGAACTGGCGCTATCGAAGCCCGAAACCTTCGAGTCGTCCTCAGGCATCGGCGTGCACGGTACGGTCGAAGGCCGCAAGGTCGTGCTCGGCAACAGCGCGCTGATGGATGACGAGGATGTCACGTGGAATGCCCTGGCCGGGCAGGCTGAAGCGCTGCGACTCGAAGGTGCGAGCGTGATGATGCTCGCCGTCGACGGGATTGCCGTGGGTCTGGTTGCGGTGGCCGACCCGGTGAAGGCAACGACAGCCGAGGCTCTGGACGAACTGCGCGCGCACGGCATCGGCCGCATTGTCATGGCCACCGGCGACGGCCTCACGACCGCCCGTGCCGTCGGCAAGCGCCTGGGCATCGACGAGGTGCTCGGGGAGGTCAAGCCCAAGGACAAGGACGATCTGGTCGCGAAACTGCAGGCCGAAGGCCGCATCGTCGCGATGGCCGGCGACGGCATCAACGACGCGCCGGCGCTCGCCCGCGCCGATGTCGGCATCGCGATGGGCACCGGCACCGACGTCGCGATGTCGAGCGCGCAGCTCACGCTGGTGAAGGGCGACCTGCGCGGCATCGCCGCGGCACGTCGCATTTCCGTCGCGACAGTGCGCAACATGCACCAGAACCTCGCCTTCGCCTTCGTCTATAACGCGCTGGGGGTGCCGCTCGCCGCGGGCCTGCTCTACCCCTTTACCGGCCTGCTGCTATCGCCGATGGTGGCGGCGCTGGCGATGAGCGCGAGTTCCGTTTCCGTCGTCACCAACGCGCTGCGGCTACGCCGGACGGCCGACCGAATCACTGGAGTCGAGCAACGCGCCGCGTGAGCCCCGGCAGCCGGCGCTCCATACCGCGCGGAGGAGACAAGCATGCTCAAACACTTTTTGCAGAGGATCTTCGCAATCGCCGTTGTCGTCGGACTACTTGGCTCGGGCGTGACAATCGCGGCCGAAACCGGGCGCCACCAACGCGTGGGGGAGGTCGATATCTACTACGGCATCCTGCCTGCGCAGGTCGCGGGCAAGCACGAACCCACCCACGAAGAGCGCACCATGCACGGCGGGGTGCCCGGCGGGCGCGACAAACATCATCTGATCGTTGCGCTCATCAACAAGGACGGCAGCCGCATTGTCGACGCGCAGGTGACCGCGACAGTGACCGAACTCGGAATGGCCGGAACGAGCAAGCCCCTGGAGCCGATGCGCATCGATGACACGACCAGCTTCGGCAACTACTTCGCGTTTCCCGGCGCCGGCCCCTACCGGATTACGCTTGAAATCCGTATGCCGGGTGCCAGACAGCCCGTCGAAGCGGTCTTCGAATACCGGGCACACTAGAAGTGACTTAGCGTCCCCTGAGCGAGCCCGCGTGTCCCAACAGCCCACCACATCGAGTCGATGCGACTGCTGCGGCAAGCTCGCCGCCGGCTTGCTGCCGCTGCAGCTTGACGGTCAACATCTGTGCGAGCACTGCTTTCTCGAGCGCCGCATTGTCGATAACGGGAGAACAAACGACCACTACGCCCGTTTCGCGGAAGCACTCGCCGACGCCCTCGATCTGCGCGAACATGAGACGGGGCAGCATTCCCGCCGTGTCGCCTGTCACACGCTGGTGCTCGCAAGGCAGATAACCGGTGACGAAAATCGCCTGCGCCAGATCTACTGGGGCGCCCTGCTCCACGACGTCGGCAAGATCGGCGTCCCCGACCGCGTCTTGCTCAAGAGCGGTGCGCTCGATGACGACGAATGGGCCCTGATGCGCCGGCACGTGGAGGATGGTCATCGCATCGTCAGTCGGCTGCCCGGCATGACCGAGGCTGCCGATATCGTCCTGTGCCACGAGGAACGCTTCGATGGAAGTGGTTATCCGCGTGGCCTCGGTGCTTACGACATCCCGCTGGGCGCGAGACTGTTTGCAGTCATCGATACGCTTGATGCGATGACTTCAGACCGCCCTTATCGACAGGGATTGCCGTTCGACACCGCGAAGGCGGAAATCCTGCGCATGAGCGGCAGCCAGTTCGACCCGGAGGCCGTCCGGATCTTCATCGTCGAAGAGCAGACATTGCGGCGCATGGTCGAGATGAAGTGCGCCGAAGCTGTGCCGCGCTGAGGATGCAAACCAGTATCGAGCGGGTAGCGTGAACACGCAATGGTGCCAGCCTTGCCTTTCCGCATCAGGCAAAGATCTTGCTGCCGAAGCTTGGAATGGTCAGCGGCGCAAGTCCAGGTAGCGCAGGGCCGCCTCTTCCGACAGTGGCGACCCGGCGCACAAGACATAGCCTTTTCGGATCGTCGCCAGGTACGGCAACGAAAGGACGAACACCCTCATCGGCGCCAACTCTTCTTCCACCAGTTCGACGACCTGCAATTCACGGTACCCGCCCTTTCCGCACAGCTGACCCGCACGGTCCCGCCACACTTGCGCGACGGACTCATGATTCGTCCACGGGGCGACGTGCGACTTGGACACGACGTAGTGCAGCCCCGGTTGCAGCTCCTCGCTGAACAGACCCCCACCCATCATGCTGGGCCCTTTCGCAAGGTCGTGAGTCGAACTGCACGCGGAGAGCCCCAGAGCGACAACGAGTAGCGCGCGCATCATTCGGGGCTCGACCGCAATGCCGCATTATTAATGGACATGAAGCGCGGGGCGAGGTTGATGACGCGTGCAGCGTCAACCTGGAAACCTTTGGCGTTCACGATCTCCAGGTCGGAGACCAGGCGATCACTCACCACGAAATACGCCCCCTGGACTTCGGGAATGCGGTGAGCATCGCGCCCGATGCGCAGACGGCTCAGGAAGCGCCCGATATAGGTCGCCCTGCCCGCCTCCACGCGGAACGGGACATTGCCGGCATCGCTCATGAACACGTGGCTCGCCCACCCGCCAATCGGCGCATTTTCTACGATTGCGCTGACAACTTCGTAATCCCCTGCACGCAAGCGCAGCGCGAAGACCGTCCCCTTTGCGGCGCCGTCGTGAAACTCCACCGGCGTGTGAAACATCGGCGAAAGCAGCGCCCCCGGTATGCCGACCACCGAGTGGAACAGGAACTCCCCCTGGGCGGTCGGCCCGAGCTTTGCAGCCGGGCGATACTCCAGCGAACTCAGCCCGATCGTCGATTCCTCGCCCGCGACGCCGATCGAGCCGAATACCAGACCGGCCTCCCCCACGGGCGCCGCCGGATAGCCGCGCGGAAGATTTCCACTCGAAAAACAACCAGCCAGCATCCAGCCGAACACGGCCAATGCCGACACGAGACCGGGTCTCACTTTTCGCATTCGAATTTCCGTCACATTGCCGGAGCCAGAACCATCCTAACACCCGAAACGGATGTCACCTATGCGTCATTTCACGTTCATGACCGGGAATAATTAGATACATCATTAGCAACAATGTAGTGATGATCTGCACCTTTTTAATCAATCGCTCACTCCTTACCATGCACTCACGAAACAAATTCTGAGTCTTCAACGGAGAACGACCATGAGCCAGACCCTGATCCAGAAAATCACCTCGACCAACGCCAGCCTGTCCGCCCTCGCACTGCGGATTCCGGTAGGCATCATCTTCATGGCGCACGGCGGCCAGAAACTGTTCGGGTGGTTTGGCGGCTACGGCCTTGCGGGCACCGCCGGGTGGCTCGAATCCATCGGCCTCGCGCCGGGCTACCTGATGGCGCTGCTCGCCGGCGGCGCCGAGTTCTTCGGCGGCCTCGCCCTGCTGATTGGCCTGCTGGTGCGCCCGGCGAGTGCCGTACTGGCCTTCACGATGCTGGTGGCGATCTTCAGCGTCCATTTCGCAAACGGACTCTTCATCGCCAACAAGGGTTATGAGTTCGGTCTCGCCCTGCTGGCGGTAACGGTGTCCCTGCTCGTCAGCGGCGCCGGACGACTCTCGATCGACCGCGCTCTGGCTGGCAACGCTGCAGGAGAGCGCAACTGAGCGGTCGTACTGAGGATCGGGGATGGGCAGACGCCCTCCCCGCCCCATCGCACGGAGAATAAAGTGGGACTACTGGTGAAAGGTGACTGGGTCGATCAGTGGTACGACACTGCCACTACGGGCGGAGCCTTCGTGCGCGGCGAAGCGCAGTTCCGCAACTGGGTCACTGCGGACGGGCGCCCGGGGCCAAGCGGCACCGGCGGCTTTCCGGCAGAGGCCGGACGCTATCACCTGTACGTGTCGCTTGCGTGTCCGTGGGCGCACCGCACGCTGATCTTCCGCGCGCTGAAAGGGCTCGAACCGATGATTGGCGTGTCCGTCGTCAATCCCTTCATGGGTAACCAGGGATGGAGCTTCGAGCCGGGTCCCGGCGTCGTCGCCGATCCGCTGCACCACGCAGCCCATCTGCATGAACTGTATCGCCGCGCCAACCCCGCCTACACCGGCCGCGTGACCGTGCCGGTGCTGTGGGACAGGCAACGCGACACGATCGTCAGCAACGAGTCGGCGGATATCATCCGCATGTTCAATACGGCCTTCGACGGCCTTGGCGCGAAACCCGGCGACTATGCGCCCGCCGACCTGATGCCGCAGATCGACGCGCTCAATGCGCGCATCTACGAGACGATCAACAACGGCGTGTACCGCGCCGGCTTCGCAACCGGGCAGAGTGCATACGAAGCCGCGGTTACGGCACTGTTCGGCACGCTCGACGAACTCGAGGAACGGCTCGCGAGCAATCGCTACCTGCTCGGCGAACGAATCACCGAGACGGACTGGCGACTATTCACGACGCTGATCCGCTTCGATGCGGTGTACCACGGACACTTCAAGTGCAACGTGCGACGGCTGATGGACTATCCGAATCTGTTGGCCTGGACGCGCGAGCTGTACCAGTGGCCGGGCGTCGCGGCAACCGTCGATTTCGCCCACATCAAGGCGCACTACTACCGCAGTCACCATACGATCAATCCGACCGGGATCGTGCCGGCCGGGCCGGTACTGGATCTGCTCGCGCCGCATGGCCGCAGCCTCGTCGGCTCATAGCAGTACCTGGCCGGTCTCATGGGTATCCGGCGTGATGGGCGTTTCAGGGCAGCAGGAAGGTGCTGTGCTCGGTCACCTCGGCGGCCGGGTCGTCGAGCGCCTCGATATGGAAGCGGATCGGCTGGCTGCCGCGACGCTCCGCCGCAGGCGCAGCAGCAACGGTCACCGTCGCGGGCAGCACGCGACCCGCGTCCACGGTGAATGTGTCATCACCAATGATGCGAACGCCTGCGGCCCCGTCAACCGCGACGCGAAACGCGCGCGGCGCTTCGCGCAGGTTCATCAGCTTGAGCGTGTAGGCGTTCTCGATGCTGCCGTCCACCGACTCGCGCAGCAGTGCGTTGCGGTCGCGCAGCACGTCGACCCGCAGCGCCGGGCGATTCGCCACCATCCACGCACCGAGGATTGAGAAGGCCGCCAGCGCGATCGCATACGCGACTGCGCGCGGACGCCGCAGTGCCCCGCGGTAGGCGGATCGCGCCGGCGACTCGACCTGCGCTGCGGGCGCGATCGCGAGTTCGTGCTCGGACGCCATGCGGATCAACCCGGTCGGCGACCCGACGCGCACCATCACGTCGTCGCAAGCATCGGCGCACAGGCCGCAGTTGATGCACTGATATTGCAGCCCGTCGCGGATGTCGATGCCCGTCGGGCACACCTGCACGCACAGCGTGCAGTCGACGCAGTCGCCGCGCGCCGTCGACGTGGCGGACACGGCAAGGGCTTGCGTGGCGGATTTCGCCGCGCCCCGCCGCCCGCGCGGTTCGCCGCGCGCGGCGTCGTAGCTGATGGTCACCGTGTCATGGTCGAACATCACGCTCTGGAAGCGCGCATACGGGCACATGTGCAGACACACCATCTCGCGCGCGAAGCCGGCCTGCACGTAGGTGAACAGGCTGTAGAAGAACACCCAGAAGCCTTCCCACGGGCCGAGTTCGCCGGGCCCGAGATTCGTCAGCAGTTCGCGGATCGGCGTGAAGTAGCCGACGAAGGTGATGCCGGTCCAGCCTGCAATGGCGAGCCAGGCCAGATGTTTCGCGCCCTTCAGGCCAAGCTTGCGCGCACTCGGCGGGGACTGGTCGAGACGCAGGCGCGCGAGGTGATCGCCCTCGATGCGCGTTTCGATCCAGCGGAAGACCGACGTATATACCGTCTGCGGACACGCGAAGCCGCAGAACAGCCGCCCGGCGACCGCGGTGACGAGAAACAGTGCCGTCGCGGCGATGATCAGCAGCAGCGCGAAGAGCAGCGCATCCTGCGGCCACAGCACCAGACCGAAGACATAGAACTTGCGTTCGGCGATGTCGAACAGCAGCGCCTGCCGCTCACCCCAGTTCAGCCAGGCGCCGCCGTAGAACAGGATCTGCGTGAACCACACCATCGCCCAGCGCCATCCATTGAAGGAGCCGGTGACGCTGCGCGGGTGGATCTTGCCGGTCTTGCGATATAACTCGATGCGAGCCCCCTGGGCCCGGTTTGCCGCCGTCTGCATGGAATCGTCCTCGCTGCGGCCCGCGCCACACCTTGCTGATGGCGATCGGGGCAGTGCGGCGAGTACACCACCGCGGCGACCTGCATAACAGATTCAGCAGAATCTATTTTCGACCATAACAGATCGATCGGGGTGCGACGCCGGGCTCACACCAGCGCGGCAATCATCAGGCCGAGCGTCGCGATCGCGCGCTCGAAATCCTCGCTCCACGGATGGCCGAAATTCAGCCGGATGCAGTTGCGGTATTCACGTTTGGCCGAAAAGATCGGCCCCGGTGCGATGCTGATCCCCTGTGCCAGCGCCAGCCGGTGAAGGGCCAGCACATCCACCGACGGCGGCAGTTCGACCCACACCAGATAGCCGCCGCGCGGCCGGGCGAGCCGGGTGCCGGGCGGGAAATGGCGCTCGATCGCCGCGGCCATCGCAGCCTCCTGCACCTCGAGCGCCGCGCGCAGCCGTCGCAGATGGGTGTCGAAGGCCCCTTCGCGGAGGAAGTCCGCGAGCGCGATCTGTACCGGTATCGTCGTCGCGAGGCTGGTCGACAGCTTCAGCCGCTGGATTTGCCGTGCGAAACGCCCCGCCGCGACCCAGCCCACCCGGTAACCGGGCGCAAGGCTTTTCGAGAAACTCGACACGTGCAGCACCAACCCGCTCGTATCGAGCGCCTTCGCCGCAAGCGGCGCCTGCTTGCCGAAGTACAGCTCGGCGTAAGTGTCGTCCTCGATCAGCGGTACCTCGTGCCGCCGCAGCAGTTCGATCAGCGCGCGGCGGTTGTCGTCCGGCACCAGCGCGCCCATCGGGTTCTGGAAGTTCAGCATCAGCAGGCAGGCCTTGACCGGGTGATGGCGCAGCGCGTCGGCAAGCGCCGGGATGCTCACGCCGTCGCGCGGGTGCGTCGGAATCTCGATGACGCGCAACCCCAGCCGCTCGATCGCCTGCAGCCCGGCGTAGAAAGTCGGTGACTCGATCGCGATCAGGTCGCCGGGTCGCGTGAGCGCCTGCAGGCACAGATTGAGCGCCTCCATCGCACCGGAAGTGATGACAATCTCGCCCGGTTGCAGCGCGACGCCACCGGTCAGGTAGCGCAGCGCGATCTGGCGGCGCAGCTCCTCGTTGCCCGGCGGCAGGTCGGTGACGGTCGCGCGCGGGTCCATGTTGCGCGCGGCCGCCGCGAGAAAGCGCCCAAGCTTCGCAAGCGGATACAGGTACGGGCTCGCGAAGCTCGATCCCAGCGGCACGACTGCCGGATCCTTCACCGATTCGAGGATCTCAAAGATGAAATCGCTGACGTTGAGTTCGGTCGAGAGCCCCACCGGCTGCGTGATCTCCGGCTCCGGCAGCGGCTGTCGCAGACGCGGGCGGACGTAATAGCCGGATTTCGGCCGCGCTTCGATCAGCCCGCGGCTCTCCAGCAGGTAATACGCCTTCAGCACCGTCGACGGACTGAGCCGGTTCGCCGTACAGGACTGTCGTACGGATGGCAGACGCTCCCCGGCACGCAGCACGCCTTCGCGGATGCGTTGCTCGATATCGAGCGTCAGGCGCTCATAAAGCTTCATTCCGTCTTCCTCGCCAACTGCCACGCCATCCGCTGCACCCTCAAGTCAAAGCGTCACCTTCACCGCGTTGCGGCACGACTGTTCCGTCAAGTTCTGTTCCGGTCGGATAAGGCACACACTGTAGCTGTCGGCGATGCGCGAACGGCGGGACAATCGTGTCATTGACCGCAACGGGCAAATGCGTCGCGGCCCGCGCCGATCTTCGATCCCTGTCCTGCATAGGTTCCCATCGTGAATCTCGCCGCCACGCTCCCGCTGCGCCCCGCCACACTCGGCCGCATCCCCGGCAACAAGGCCATCTGGGTCGGAATCTACTGCGAAGTCACCGAATTTGCCTTGATGTTCCTCGTGTATTTCATCGCGCGGGCGCATCACCCCGACAGTTTCACCGCCGGGCCATCGCAACTCTCTCTCGCGGCGGGAACCGCCTACACGGTGCTGCTGGTCACGAGCGGCTTCTGTGTCGCACGCGGACTCGCGGCGATGCGCGTGGCGAACCGGCAGGCCTGCCTGCGCTGGCTGTTGGCCGCCTTCGTATTCGGTGCCGGCTACCCGATGATCAAGTTCTTCGAAGTGCGCTGGAACCTTGCTCACGGGCTCGACGGCGACGCCGGGGTGTTCTTCGTGACGTACTACTACCTGACCTTCAATCACCTCGTGCACGTCTTCTGGGGCCTGCTCGGCCTGCTCTGGGTGATGGTGCGCACTGGCGCCGGCAGTTACACCGCCGCGGAACACGACGGGCTGGAAGCCTTCGCGTGCTACTGGCACACGACCGATATCATCTGGCTGATGATCTTTCCGCTGTTCTACGTGCTGCGCTGAAACGGAGAGCGACATCATGAACGACATTCGCAAGCTCGATTTCGCATGGGTGATGCTGGTGCTGCTGAGCGTCAGCGGCGCCGGCCTGGGCGGTGCAATCGAACCCGGTTTCGGCGTGACGCTCGTCGTCGCGGCGGTCATGGGCATCAAGGTACGCATCGTCTGCGCATACTTCATGGAACTCGGAACCGCATCGCGCCGCATCCGGCAGCTGATGTACGCGTTTTGCTACGGCATGCCGCTGCTGGTAATTCTCACCAGCCTGTTCGGCCCCTCGCTCGCGCGTCTGACCGGCGCACTTGTCTAGCGGCGAACAGGTCCGATCCGTCCGTCCTTGCGTTTCCGGCAACATCCACCATATTTGAAATGGATTGACGCGCGAGGCACGCGGGAGCGTGTTCCCGGCGTGCCGATCATCCGCGCTTGCGCATGGAGACGGAAATGTTCAGGGATCGCGAAGATGCCGCGCAACAGCTCGCCCAACGGCTCAAAGGGCGTGAATTCAAGGATCCGCTGGTGCTTGCGATTCCGCGTGGCGGCGTCGTGACGGGTGCGGTACTGGCGCGCGAACTGGGCGCCGAACTCGACGTCGTGCTCGCACGCAAGCTACGCGCACCCTACCAGCCGGAACTAGCGATCGGGGCGATAGGCGAAGACGGCGAAGAGTATCTCGCCGATTTCGCGACGGGCGTGATGGGCTTCAATGAGGAGTACCTGGAGCACGAACGCGCGCACCAGATCGCGGAAATCGAACGTCGCAAGCAGCGCTTCCGTGCGCTGCGCCCGCCGGCCGAGGTAAGCGGACGTTCCGTCATCGTCACCGACGACGGCATTGCGACCGGGGCAACGATGCTCGCGGCGCTTCACGTCATCCGCGCCAAGCAGCCACACGAGCTGATCGTCGCCGTGCCGATTGCACCGCCCGAAACCATCGCGACGCTCCGCCATCATTGCGACGCGCTGGAATGCCTGGTGGCACCCGCCTTCATGGGCGGCATCAGCGCGTATTACGCCGACTTCGAGCAGGTGGAGGACGAGGCGGCCTTGAGCCTGTTGCGCGATTATCGGCGCCCGGCAGGCCATCCCCCCACCCCGTAGCCGCGAAAATACATACGCCCGCGGCACGACCGGTTCGCGGCTGAAGGCGCTCCTGCAGGGCAAGTCAGCCGCCCGTGATTTCCGCGCGGCGTGCGATGCGGCGCCGCACCCAGGCCTTGCGGCTTTCCTCGATCACGATCATCAGCAGGACCAGCGGCAACATCTGCAACCAGACCTCCGCTGGCAGCGGCGCCGTTCCGAACAGCTGGTTGCCAACCGGCAGATACACGATCGCGGCGATCAGGACGAGTTCGAAACCCAGCCCCCAAAGCAGCAAGGGATTGGCCGCTAGGCCCAGCGGCCAGACCGGGCGGCGCGGATCGCGGCACAAGAAGAGATTGGCCACTTGCATCACCACGATCGTCGCCAGGCAGGCGGTCGTTGCCTGACGATACAGGGGATCGAGCCCGCCGAGCGGCTCGCCCCAATGCCATCCGCCGGTCCCCAGCACGCCGAAGTAGATCGTCAGCGCGGCCGCCGCCTCGAGCACCCCGAGAAACAGATAGGCTCTTGCCACCAGTGCGCCGTCGACAAGCCGCTCCCTGCGCGCCCGCGGCGGCTGGCTCATGATGCCGGGACGCGGCGCCTCGGCCCCGAGCGCCAGCGCCGGCAGCATGTCGGTGCCAAGATCGACCGCGAGGATCTGGATGATGGTCAGCGGCAAGGGCACCCGGAACAGCACGAAGGCCAGATAGGGCACGATTTCCGGAATGTTCGACGTGAGGATGTAGGTGAGGAACTTGCGCAGGTTCTCGAACACCGCGCGGCCCTCTTCCACCGCATTGACGATGGTCGCGAAGTGATCGTCGAGCAGCACCATGTCGGCCGCCTCCTTGGCGACGTCGGTGCCCGACTTTCCCATAGCGATGCCGATATCCGCGGCGCGCAGCGCGGGTGCATCGTTCACCCCGTCTCCGGTGACGGCGACGATTTCTCCACGCGCCTGCAAGGCCTGCACCACGCGCAGTTTGTGCTCGGCGGAGACGCGCGCGCAGATCAGGTGCGGGCTCTCCAGCGCCAGCGCCAACTGGGCCGTCGTCATGCGTGCGATGTTTTCGCCACGCAGCACCCGCGTCGCCTCACCAGTCAGCCCGACCTCGCGACCGATCGCGATCGCCGTTGCCGGATGATCGCCGGTGACCATGATCACGCGGATGCCGGCCTCATGGCAGCGCGCCACCGCCTCGCGCACGTCCGCCCGTGGCGGGTCCTCGATGCCGGCGAGCCCCTCGAGGATCAGGTCGCGTTCGGCATTGTCGTCCGCCACCGTCTCGCCTGGCGCCAGTGCACGGCTCGCCAGCGCGATCACCCGCAGGCCGCGTCGCGCCATCGCGTCCAGGCCGGCACGAATCGCCACCGCATCGAGCGCGAGCGTTTCGCCATCGGCGCCGCGTTGCGCCACACATCGCTGCACAATGAGCTCGGGGGCGCCTTTGCACAGCAGCACCGGACCGTCCGCGGTTTGCACGGCCACGGACATGCGGTTGCGACCGGTTTCAAAGGGCAGTTCCGCGAGCCGTTCCCCCAACTCGCGTACCCCCCAGCGCGCCGCGCATTCAGCCAGGGCGACCTCCATCGGATCTCCGGCCCATCCGCCCTGCGCCGCGGGATCCGCCCTGAGACCGTGGCAGCCGGCGGCCACCCTCAGCAGATCCGCCATCGGCGGCGACGGACTGGGCATGTGATCCGTGGGCGGGACAGGATCGCACGCCGCCCCGGCAACCAGCAGGCTCACCACGCGCATCCGGTTCTCGGTCAGCGTTCCCGTCTTGTCGGTGCAGATCACGGTCGTCGCACCCAGTGCTTCGACCGCCTGCAGATGGCGCACCAGCGCTTTGCGACGGGCCATGCGCTGCGTCGCCATTGCCAGGGACAAGGTCACGGTCGGCAGCAGCCCTTCCGGCACATTCGCAACGATGATGCCTACGGCGAAGAGGGCGCTTTCCCAGAATGGCACCCCGATCGCTCTCCCGAGAAGAAAGACGATCACCCCCAGCACCGTGGCTGCGACAGAAATAAGACGGGACAGGCGCGCAATCTCGATGGTCAGCGGCGACGGCCGCTCCTCGGTATGCTGGGTTAGATGCGCAATGCGCCCGAACTCCGTCCGCATGCCGATGGCAAACACCACCGCCCGCCCGCGCCCCGCCACGACCGACGTGCCGGCCAGCAACAGGTTGCGTGCTTCGATCGCGCCGGAGGCCTCGACCGCATCGGCGACGCGGCTCGCCGGGCGGGATTCGCCGGTCACCGTCGCGTTGTTGACGCGCAGGCCGAGCGCCTCGATCAGCCGGCAATCGGCCGGCACGTTGTCGCCCGCTTCGAGCAACACGACATCACCCGGCACCAGTTGCGTCGCGAGCAGGCTGAGCACGGCACCATCACGCCACACATTCGCCCGCTGCGGCAACAGCGCAGTCAGCGCCGCAATCGCCCGCTCGGCGCGGTAAGCCTGCCAGAATGAAAAACAGCCGTTGACGAAGATGACGCCGACGATCGCGACCGCCAGCGGCGCCATCCCCTGTCCGGGGTCGAATTGATCGGCGACGATCGCGAGCGCCGCCGCGACCCACAGGACGATCGCGAAGAAATGCGTGAATTCACGCCCGAAGCGCCACGCAAGCGGCTCGCGGCGGTGTTCCTGCACACGGTTCTCGCCGAATGCTGCAAGGCGCCGCCGGGCTTCAGCCGAACTCAATCCATCGGCCCCACTCTTGAGTCCGAGCAGCACGTCCTCGACATTCGCGCACCAGATATCCATTACGCGCCCCCGCAGGCAGCATCCACTCCGCATTCCCTTTCATCATAGAAGCGCGACGCCGACCCGTTGAAATGTTTACGATTCCGCCGCGCTTCGACGCGTCTGGCAAGTCCGAGCGGCGCAACTTCGGGCCGCATGGCGACTCTCAGGAACACATGGGACCGATACCGGGAGGCAAGAAAATGGAACAGCGAATCGAATGGGCCGGTCGTTCGTCCGCGGTCGACGCGACGGATCTGCGCGTCGCGCGACTCAGCGCCCTGGCGATCGCGGCATTTCGCAGGCAAGACAAGGCAATGCGCTGGCTGCATCGCCCCAGTCGGGAACTCGGTGGCATCTCGCCACTGGAAATGATGGAAACCGAAGCCGGCGCGCGGCAGGTCGAGGCCCTGCTGCGCGGGCTCGCGCAGGACGGCGCCGCCTGATTCGCCCTGTCGATCGGGCGCCCTCCAGCATTGCCCCACACGCGCCGGGGAAAACGTCGGCTGACCGGGTGGCGGGCCTATCCGTCTGCCATGGCCGGGACGAAAAATCGACCCTTGCTTATGCGCGCGTCGGAACAATCACACGGACAAAAGTACTTTTTATCCGTAAAAATACGTAAACATCTTTAATCGGTTACCATTCGTTACGCACTCTGCGTACAAAAGTGCGGCTGTATGGCCTTCAATCAGATTTCGTAGCGTGTTTTTGATTGGGTAACTCAGAGAATCGAACCAGGCGTGGAAGTCCACCGACATCGTCACCCGTATGCGCGAACTTCCGCACACCGTCGTCACGGCCATTGAAGCGGCCAGCATCCCGCCGCTGCCCCAGGTACTTGTCCGCCTGATACAACAGGTCGACAACGAAAGTGCGACGATTTCCGAGTTAGCCACCGCAGTCGGCCAGGATCCGGGACTCTGCGCCCGAGTCCTCACCGCGGCAAACTCGGTCGCATTCAACCGCGCCAGCGCCATTCGTGACGTAAAGTCCAGCGTTTCCATACTCGGCACGCGACTTGTCCGCTCCATCGCCACCTGCCTCGCGGTTAAGCGACTCTTCGAAAGGGAGCCTGGCGCGGTCTGCGTCGACCTGACCGACTTCTGGCGTCACTCGATGCTCGTCGCCGAAACGGCCCGCGCCCTTGCCACCGCCACGGACTACCCGTACCCCGACGAGGCCTATCTTGCGGGCTTGCTGCACGATGTCGGCGAACTCTTGCTGCTAACCGCGCTTGGTGAGCAATACGCGCGACTGCTTGCACAATGCCCCGACGAAAACAGCCTGCTTGAGCTGGAACAAGCGAACCTGGGTACCCACCATGGCGAAATCGGCACGTGGCTCGCCGATCAGTGGAAGCTCGACAGCAGCCTCGCAGACAGCATCCTGTTTCACCATGCCACCGCCGAGCAGATTGCGACAGCTACGCCCCTGCCCAAACTGATCTGGCTGGCCGACGCCATCACCCGCAATGCTGCCGCCGAGGAACCGCTCGACACGCTCGCCGCCCCCTTGTTCGGGCCGGGCCACGACCTCGATCTGGCGAATATTCTTGCGCAATCACTCGAACACGTCACCGTGATCTCGAAGGCGCTTGGCATCGAAGCTCCGCGCCCGCAAACCGACGCAGGCCCGGTGCGGACCCTGCCCAGCGTCATCGTGCTGCCTGCGCCGGTCGGGAGAACGGAAGCCGATGATTTCCTCGAAGCGATGGTCCATGACATGGCAGTCATGCACCCACTCCAACAGGACCTTTTCGGACTCGAAAGCGACACCGAGCTGCTGCTCTCGCTGCGTGAATCCGCACGCATCCTCTTCGAATTGCCACGTTTGGGCTTTCTCCTGATCAATGCCGACTCCGGAGTGCTTTCGGGCAATCTGGTCGGCGGCCAGCCGAACGTCTTCCGCCAGACCGAGCTCGCCAGCGGCGCGGATGCCGGCCTGGTGACGCGGGCGATCAGCAGGCGCGCGGTGCTCGGCAGTTTCGACGAACCCGCGCATCCGGATTCGCTGCTCGACAGTCAGTTTGCGCGCGCATTTTTCAGCGAAGGCATTCTCGCGCTACCGATGATCGGCAAGCGCCGCACCCTCGGCGTCATGGTGTTCGGCGTGAGCAAGGCGCAGTATGGACGCCTCAAGAAGCGCGCGCGCTGGCTGCTCAACTTTGGCCGCATCGGCGGTGTCAGCCTCGAGGCCTGGCAGGATGCCATGGCCTATCGCAAACAGGCCGAAGACGAAGCGTCGGCCGCCTTCCAGCGCCAGGCACGGCGAATCGTTCATGAAGCCGGGAATCCGCTCGGGATCATCAAGAGTTACCTCCGGATCCTCGACCAGAAACTCCCCGAGAACAGCGAAGTCCGGCAGGAAATCGACGTCCTCGGCGAGGAAATCGATCGCGTGGCCGGCATTGTCCGGCGCCTGAGCGAACTGCCGCCCAGCCACGCGACTGTCACAGCGGTTAACGCGGTCGAGCTGGTGCGCGAACTTCTTGCGCTATACCGCGTTGCATTGTTTGGCGAGCGAGGCATCGTTGTGCGCAGCCAGTTCGGCGCCGCTACCCCGGCAACGGTTGCTTGCGACGCCAACAGCCTCAAACAGATTCTCGTCAATCTGTGGAAAAACGCCTGCGAAGCGATGCCCAACGGCGGACGCTTCGACATCGCCATTAACGGCGTGGTCCACAACGGACGGCAACACGTTGAAATACGGATGCTCGACACCGGCCCCGGAATGCCGGAGGAAGCGATCCGTAAACTGTCATTCCCCGAGGACGCACACGCCACCGCAGAGCGTGGCCTCGGGTTGTCGATCGTAGGCAAACTCGCAGCAAAGATCGGATGCAATATCACCTGCCGCAGCAAGGCGGGTGTCGGCACGACGCTTTCCTTGCTGCTGCCATGCGACGCCAACGGATAAGTGACTTGAACCCCACCCCCACAAGACATCGCCCCAGGAGTCAACATGATGGAGATAAGCCGCCGCATTTTTTCGGGCGAACTCGATCAGACCGTGCCACGTACCGACCGCCTGCTTATCGTCGATGACGAACCGCGCATCCGGCAGGCCTTTGGCTCCCTGCTGGCCCGTGCGGGGCGCGAAATCCTCACCTGCAGCACCGGGGCTGAAGCCATCACGTGTCTCGCCCAACGCAACATTGACGTTCTGATCCTCGACCTGAACCTGCCCGACATGCACGGGACGGAAATCATGGCATGGATGGAACCCAATCACATCAGCGCCACGGTCATCGTATTCAGCGCCGACGAGGCGATTGAATCGGCGATTCTGGCGCTGCGACGCGGAGCCTGCGAATTCATACGCAAGCAGGCCAACCCCGACGATCTCATCCGAACTGTCGACAAGGCCCTCAGCCGGCGCAAACTCGAACGCGAGCACGCGCTGATGACGGCCCGACTGGAGCAATCCGAACGTCTGCACCGTTTTCTGGTTGAACACTCGCCGGACATCATCTACACGCTCGATCCGAACGGACATTTCGTCTTCATCAACAATCGCATCGAAACGCTGTTGGGCTACAAGCGCAATGAACTGATCGGCAAGCACTATTCCACCATCGTCCACCCCGCGGATCTCGAACAGGCCGGCTTCGCCTTCGCCGAACGACGCGTGGGCGACCGGGCGACCACCAACCACGAAATCCGGTTGCGCTGCCGCAACCTCGACGTGCGGAATTTCGAAAGCCGGACGATCGTCGCCATCCTCAGCTCACAAGGCATCTACCGAGACGACGACGAAGAGTCCCGGCGTTTCATCGGCACGGCCGGAGTCCTGCGCGACATCACCGAACGCAAGCGCGCCGAGGAAACCATCAGTTTCCAGGCCTTCCACGACCTTCTGACCGGCCTGCCCAACCGGGTTCTTTTCCGCGACCGTCTCGAACTCGCGATCAATCAGGCCAAGCGACGTGGCGAGCGTGTCGGACTGATGTACATCGACCTGGATCGCTTCAAACTGGTCAACGACACCTATGGCCACCTCGAAGGCGATGAACTGCTGAAGGGCTTCGCGCGCCGCGTGCGTGACTGCCTGCGCGCTGGCGACACGATGTCACGCCAGGGCGGCGATGAATTCACGGTACTGCTGCCGGACATCGCCGACACCGACGCAATCACCACCATCGCAGAGAAAATCAATGCCGCACTCAAGCCCCCGTTCACCGTTGGCGGGCGCGATTTCCGCACCACCGCGAGCCTGGGCATTGCCGTGTACCCGGATGATGGCGACACCCCCGACCTGCTGCTGCGCAATGCCGACATCGCCATGTACCAGATCAAGGCGCGGGGAAAAAACGGATATCTGCGCTACACCCCGGAAATGAGCCGCAACCACGTCGAACGGGTCGATCTGGATAACGAACTGCGCGTCGCGCTCGAACAGGAACAGTTCACTCTGCACTATCAACCGCAGGTCGATATCGTCGAAGGACGCGTCACCGGTGTGGAGGCGCTGATCCGCTGGGAGCACCCGGAGCGCGGCCTGCTCGGTCCGAATACCTTCATTCCGCTGGCCGAAGAAGGCGGGCTGATCTTTGCGATCAGCGATTGGGTACTCCACGAAAGCTGCCGCCAACTGGCATCCTGGGCGCAGCACGGCATCCACGACATCCGACTCGCGATCAACATCTCGCCGCTCGAATTCAAGCGTGCGGATATCGTCGAGCGCATCCTGAAGCCGATTCAGGCCTATCGCCTGCCACCGGGCAACATCGAAATCGAAATCACCGAAAACCTCTTGATGGACGATGCGGAGTGCGTGATCGCCAAGGTCCACGAACTCCGCAAACACGGCATTCATATCTCGATCGACGATTTCGGCACCCGCTATTCGTCCCTGAATTATCTGCGGCGTTTCCCCATCAACACCGTCAAGATCGACCAGTCCTTCGTGCGCGACCTCGACAGCACCGGGCGCTCCTCCCCGGTGATCAGTGCCATCGTCGGCATTGCCCGTGGCTTCGGACTCAATGTCCTCGCAGAAGGGGTCGAAACCGAATACCAGCTCAACGCGCTCAAGGCGCATGGCTGCCAGGTCATGCAGGGTTTCTACTTCAGCCCGCCGGTGCCACCGGCTGAACTCCTGCGCTATGTGCAGCGGCGCAAGGCAACCGTGCCGCTGCTCGACTGAATTTCGGCACACAGGGCTGCATGCGCCGAACAGACCTCAGTCCGTCGGCTTGCCATCGAGCTGGACGATGCCCCCTTCCACCCTCACCGGGAAAGTCGCGACAGGCTCATAGGCAGGTGGCGACAAAGCCGCGCCGGTGACCAGCGAGAAGTGCGCGCCGTGCCGCGGGCAGACGATCTCCTCGCCTTCGGTCACGCCCCAGGAAAGGCATTCCTCCTCATGGCTGCAGCGGTCCTCGATCGCGTAATAACGCCCGCCGACGTTGAATACCGCAACCTCGCGACCGTCGTCCAGCGCGACAACCCGTACCGTACCGTCGGGAAAATCATCCACCGCGGCGACATTCAGCCACTGCGCCATTTTCAGATCAGCCCGAGTTCCAGCAGCGCGATTTCGCTCATGAGCTCACGCGACCACGGTGGCTCCCACACCAGTTCGACGTGGGCCTCGCGCACCCCGTCGACCGCCTGCACGGCCCGCTCGACAGTACCCGGAAAGGTCGCCGCCACCGGGCAGCCCGGCGCGGTCAGGGTCATGCGGATCGAAACCTTGCCCGCCGCCGCGTCCACGTCGAGTCCGTAGATCAGTCCCAGATCGTAGATATTGACCGGGATTTCGGGGTCGTAAACCGTGCGCAAGGCCGCGATCACCTCGGCGCGCAGACCGTCCTCCGCGGCCTCCCGGTCCGGCGGCGCGGCTGTCGTCTCGGCACGATGCAACCAGTCGAAGATGCTCATCGCTCATTCCTCCGCTCAACTTTCCGTCGACACCGGCACCGCGTCGCCATGCAGCGCCGCGCGCAGCGTGTGCCACGCGAGCGTCGCGCACTTCACCCGCGTCGGGAATTCGGCAACGCCAGCGAGCGCCTCGAGCTTGCCGAGCGGGACACCGCCCGCAGCCCTGCCCGGCTCCGTCGCGTGTCCGGTCACCAGAGCATGGAAACCGTCGAACAGTGCAGCCGCTTCCGCTTCGGTCCTGCCCTTGAGTGCCTCGCACATCAGCGAAGCCGACGCAGTGGAAATCGCGCAACCGGCACCTTCGAAACGCAAGTCCTCGATGAGGCCGTCGCGGGTTTTCAGATACAGCGTGATCTTGTCGCCGCACAGCGGATTGAAACCCTCCGCGCGCCGATTCGCGTCCGCCAGCGCGCCGAAATTGCGCGGTCGGCGGCCGTGATCGATGATGACTTCCTGGTACAGGTCACGCAGATCAGGCATGGTGAAAGATCTCCCGTACCTTGTGCAGCGCAGCGAACAGGGCGTCGACTTCCTCCTGCGTGTTGTACAGCGCAAACGATGCACGCACCGTCGCCGGCACGCCGAAGCGCGCCATCAGCGGCATCGCGCAGTGATGCCCGGTGCGCACTGCGACCCCTTCAAGGTCGAGAATCGTGCCGACGTCGTGCGCGTGGACGTCCTCCAGCACAAAGGACACGATCGCCGCCTTGTCGCGCGCGGTGCCGATCATGCGCAGTCCCGGTATCGTTTGGGCCTGTTCCGTGGCATACGCGAGCAGTGCGCGTTCGTGCGCGGCGACACGGTCGAAACCGATGTCCGACAGATAGCGGATCGCTGCGCCGAGCCCGATCGCGCCGGCGATGTTAGGCGTACCGGCCTCGAACTTGTACGGCAGGTCGTTCCAGGTCATGCCCGCGAAGCTCACCTCGCGGATCATGTCGCCGCCGCCCTGCCAAGGCGGCATCGCGTCGAGCAATGCCGACTTGCCGTACAGCACACCGATGCCCGTCGGCCCGTACAGCTTGTGGCCGGAGAACGCATAGAAGTCGCAGTCGAGCGCCTGCACATCGACGGCGATATGCGGCACCGCCTGCGCGCCGTCCACCAGCACCGGCACCCCGCATTCATGCGCCATTGCGACGAGTTCGCGCACCGGGTTGATCGTACCCAACGCGTTCGACACATGCGTTACCGCGACGAAGCGGGTGCGCGGCCCGAGCAGGCGTGCGAATTCCTCAACGATCAGCTCGCCACGGTCATTCACCGGCGCGACCCGCAGCACCGCGCCCGTCCGTTCGCAGGCGAGCTGCCACGGCACGATGTTCGAATGGTGTTCCATGCCGGTGATGAGGATCTCGTCACCGGGTTTGAACCGCACGCCATAGCTGTTCGCGACCAGGTTGATCGCCTCGGTGGTACCGCGCACGAACACGATCTCCTCGCGCTGCGCGGCATTCACAAAGCGCTGCACGATGTCGCGTGCGCCTTCATACGCATCCGTCGCCTCCTGGCTCAGCCGATGTACGCCGCGATGCACGTTGGCGTTGAGGCGGGCGTAGTAATGCGCCTCCGCTTCGATCACGCAGTGGGGCTTCTGGCTGGTGGCGCCGTTGTCGAGATAGACGAGCGGCTTGCCATGCACCATGCGCTCGAAAATCGGGAAGTCGGCTCGTAGCCGCGCGAAGACCACCGCGAGCTCAGATGATTCCGTTCCCGTCGCACTACCCAAGAGCCCCAGTTCAACCCTGCTGTTGTGCATGACTGTTTCCCCGCCGCATTTTCGTCGATTCTCACGCCGCCTCGGGCAAGCCCCCCGGCAACAGCGATTCAAGCCGCGCGCGCAGCGCCGCATGCTCAATACCCTCCAGCGTATCCGCCGCAAACGCGCGGATCAGCAACGAACGGGCAGCCGCCTCATCGATTCCCCGCGACCGCAGGTAATGGAGCTGGTCGGCATCGAGCTGGCCAACGGTGGCGCCGTGCGCGCATTTCACGTCGTCGGCCCAGATCTCCAGTTGCGGTTTGGTATCAACCTCGGCGCTGTCCGACAGCAACAGGTTGCGGTTCGACTGCTGCGCATCGGTCTGCTGCGCATCCGGGCGCACGATCACCCGGCCGTTGAATACGGCGCGCGCGGCCCCGTCGAGCACGCCTTTGTAGACCTCACGGCTGGTTCCGCGCGGCTGCGCATGATCGATGCAGGTATGGTGATCGATATGTTGCCGACCACTGCCGACATACAGGCCGACGAGCTTCGCCTCGCAGTCCTCGGCACCGAGCCGCGTCGCGATTTCGCTGCGCGCGAGCTGGCCGCCGAACGCGAAGGCGTGCGAGCCGAAGCGGCTGTCCTGCGCCTGCTCGGCGTGAATCGCGGCGATGTGAAAACTCCGCCGGCCTTCCTGCTGCAGCTTGGCATGGGCGACGCGCGCGCCCTTCCCGAGCACGATCCGCGTCACTGCATCGGTGAAATAGCTCGCATCGTCCGGCCCCGCGTGATGCTCGATCAGCGTCACGCCCGCCTCGGCGCCGGCGCGGACAAGATTGCGCGGGAAGCTCGCGAGGTCGTTGCGCGTCGTGATGAACAACAGGTGGATCGGCATGTCGAGTACGACGCCGGGCGCAAGGTCGATCCACGCACCGTCAGCCCACAGCGCCGAGTTCAGCGTCGTGAAGCCATTCGCTGGCGCCTCGTCATCGGCCACGAAGAGATCCTCCAGCCGATCCGGCCGCGCAGCGATCGCAGCGGCGAGGCTGCCGACCTGCGCGCCCGCCGGCAGCGTGTCGAGTCGCGACAAACCCGGTGCGTAACGGCCATCGACGAACACCAGCCGGTGCGTACCATCGAGGGCGTGGCGCGCAAGCGCGCGTTCGGCCAGGCCGTTGGACGACGCATCGAACGGTGTGTCGAAGGCCCGTCGCTCGATCGCGGCAACGCTGGTGTATTTCCAGTCCTCATGCCGCGTCGTCGGTAGTCCGAGTTCGGCGAAACGCCCGATCGCATCGCTGCGTACCCGCCGAAGCCACGGCAACGCGGCGCCGGGCAATCCTTCATGCTCTTCGGCGAAGCGCGCAAGAACCCCGTTCACGAAAGGACCGCGTGTGCCGTTCGTCATCACTGCGCTCCCGCCCCGGCCATCTTCTGCGCCTCGGCCTCAACCCAGCCGTAACCGCGGCGCTCCAGCTCCTGCGCCAGCTCGGGTCCGCCCGACAGCGCGATACGCCCCTGCGCCAGCACATGCACGCGATCCGGGCGGATGTGGTCGAGCAGACGCTGATAGTGCGTCACCAGAATGATCGCCCGGTCGGGGTCACGCATTGCTTCGACACCGTTCGCGACGACCTTCAGCGCATCAATGTCGAGCCCCGAGTCGGTCTCGTCGAGAATCGCCAGGCGCGGCTCGAGCACCGCCATCTGCAGGATCTCGTTGCGCTTCTTCTCGCCGCCCGAAAAACCCTCGTTCACCGCGCGATACAGCAGGCTCTCGTCCATATCCATCAACCGGAACTTCTCCTTGACCAGCACCAGGAAGTCCATCGCGTCCAGTTCCTGCTCGCCACGGTGCCGGCGCACCGCATTCACCGCCGCCTTCAGCAGGTAGATGTTGGCGACCCCCGGAATCTCGACCGGATACTGGAATGCGAGAAAGATGCCTTCGCGCGCGCGCTCTTCCGGCGCCAGTTCGAGCAGGTTCTTGCCCAGGTAAAGGATCTCTCCCGCGGTCACGACATAGCCTTCGCGCCCGGCGAGCACATGCGCCAGCGTGCTCTTGCCCGAGCCGTTCGGCCCCATGATCGCGTGCACCTCGCCCGCCATCACGGTCAGATCGAGGCCGCGCAGGATCGGCTTGTCATCGACGGTCACGTGCAGGTTGCGGATCTCCAGCATGTCGACTCCCCCTTCAACACTTAACCGATGGCACCTTCGAGGCTCACGCCCAGCAGCTTCTGCGCTTCCACCGCGAACTCCATCGGCAACTGCTTGAACACTTCCTTGCAGAAGCCGCTGACGATCAGCGATACCGCGTCCTCGGCACTGATGCCGCGGCTCTGGCAGTAAAACAGCTGATCCTCGCCGATGCGCGAGGTCGACGCCTCGTGTTCGACACGTGCGCTTGCGTTCTTCACCTCGATGTACGGGAAGGTATGTGCCGCGCAACGGTCGCCAAGCAGCAGCGAGTCGCACTGCGTGTAGTTGCGCGCACCGACGGCGCTCTTGGCGACCTTCACCAGTCCGCGGTAGGCGTTGCTGCCGTGGCCCGCCGAAATGCCTTTCGACAGGATCGTGCTGCGCGTATTGCGCCCGAGGTGGATCATCTTCGTGCCGGTATCGGCCTGCTGGTAATGGTTCGTCAGCGCCACCGAATGGAACTCGCCAACCGAGTTGTCGCCCTGCAGGATCACGCTCGGATACTTCCACGTGATCGCCGAGCCGGTCTCGACCTGGGTCCACGAGATCTTGGAATTCGCCTCGCGACAATCGCCGCGCTTGGTAACGAAATTGTAGATGCCGCCCTTGCCGTCCTTGTCACCGGGATACCAGTTCTGCACGGTCGAATACTTGATCTGCGCGCCTTCGAGGGCGATCAGCTCGACCACCGCCGCGTGCAGCTGGTTCTCGTCGCGCATCGGCGCGGTGCAGCCTTCGAGGTAGCTCACGTAGGCACCGCGGTCGGCGATGATCAGCGTGCGCTCGAACTGCCCGGTGTTCTTCGCATTGATGCGGAAGTACGTCGACAGCTCCATCGGGCAGCGCACGCCGGGCGGGATGTAGCAGAACGAGCCGTCCGAGAACACCGCCGAATTCAGCGTCGCGAAGAAGTTGTCCGTATACGGCACGACCGAGCCGAGGTACTGCCGCACGAGATCCGGGTGGTTCTGCACCGCCTCGGAGAACGAGCAGAAGATGATGCCCAGTTCGCCGAGTTTCGCCTTGAACGTCGTCGCCACCGACACGCTGTCGAACACGGCGTCCACCGCCACACCCGCGAGCAGTTCACGCTCGTGCAGCGGCACACCGAGCTTCTCGTAGGTGCGCAGCAGTTCCGGATCAACGTCGGCGAGGCTCTGGGGCCCGTCCTGCTGCGAGCGCGGCGCCGAGTAATACACGATATCCTGGTAGTCGATCGGCGGATGGCGCACCGTCGCCCAGTGCGGCTCCGTCATCGTCAGCCAGTGACGGAAGGCCTTCAGGCGCCACTCGAGCATGAACTCCGGTTCCTTCTTCTTCGCCGAGATCATGCGGATGACGTCCTCGGAGAGCCCGTGCGGGAGCGCGTCCACCTCCATCGGCGTGTAAAAGCCGTGGCGATAGTCCTGACTGATCAGTTCATCGAGTTGCACGGCCTGGTTTCCCATCCTGACATCCTCCGTGTTCAGTCTGCAGCGTCGAACCGCCTGCCTGCATGCATCACCCGCAGATCAATGCGGGTCGCTACCGGCTGGGCGAATTCGGCCAGTCTCACCCCTTCGAGCGCACTGCGGACGACCTGATTGATCCGCAACCAGCTCCCGCGCGCCAGGCACCTTGGCTCCTGCGCACAGAGGCCGACGGTCACGCTACATTCGGTCATGCCGACCGTGCCCTCGACCGCATCGATGATCTGCGCGATCGAAATCTCGCCCGGCGACCGTGCCAGCGTGTAGCCGCCCTTGGTACCGCGATGCGAGACGAGCAGACCGTTGCGAGCCAGTATCTTCAACAGCTTGCTGACCGTCGGCAGGCCTACACCGACTGCGGCCGCGACTTCGGCGGCACTGAATACACGCGACGGCTCGCGCGCCATGTGCGCCATCATCACCGTGCCGTAGTCACCCAGTTTGCTCAGTCTCAACATCGCCCTGTCCTTGTCTTAATCTAGGACTTTGCCGGTACTATTTTGTTCCACTGGATTCTCGCGGATACGTGTCCTTGCCCCCTGCACTCCCGATGCGGTCGGCACGGCACACGGTCGTCAAAACAAATGACTCGCCAAGACCTTCGTCATCCAGTCTAATCACGAATGAAGTCCTGGGAATCCGGAACGAATATTCGCGCGGTCGTGGCCGAAACGAAACCGTCGGCCACACGGCGGCCCGGGTCGATTACAGCGTTGCCACAAATTCGGACCTGCCACGCGACCGATGAAGCACGCGGTCAGCCGATGTGCGGTGTCTCCGTGGCCACGCCCGTTTCTGGATGCAGGAGAACCGTGACCATGCCCGAACTCCCTCCGCTCGAACCGCATCTGCTGTGCACTCGCTGCGACCCTGAACTTCTCGATTTCGAGTCCACCGAGACGCTTCCCGAGCCGGATGAAGTCTTCGGCCAGGCACGCGCGGTGGACGCGGTCAGGCTGGCAATCGAGATCGATGCCCCCGGCTACAACCTCTTCGTCCTCGGCGAACCAGGCAGTAACCGCCACGGTGCGGCGCACCACCTGCTCGAGGCGCATGCGGCGACCCGACCATCGCCGGGCGACTGGTGCTACATCAACAATTTCGCCGAACCTAACCGTCCCCACGCACTGCAGTTGCCCGCCGGCCGCGGCGCACAACTGCGTGACGACATGCAGCAATTCGTCTCGGAACTCGGCCAGGCGATCGCCGCGGGCTTCGACAGCGAGGAATACCGCGCACGCGTCGAGGCCATCCAGGACGAGTTCAAGCAGCGCGAGGAAGCCGCGCTGCGCGACCTAGGCGATTCGGCCGTCGAGCAGGGCGTGGCATTCCTGCGCACCCCGCAGGGATTTGCGTTCGTGCCGATGAAGGGCGAAGAAAGCCTCGATCCAGAAGCCTTCGCCGCGCTACCGGACGACGAGCGCGAACGCATCAGCGGCCTGATCGGGGTGCTGCGCGAGCGCTTGCACAAACTGCTGCAACAATTCCCGCGCTGGCGGCGCGAGATGCAGGCACGCTTGCGCGACGCCAGCCGCGACGCGCTGGAACTTGCGGTGGGACACCTGATCGTGGAGCTGAAGGAACGCCACGCCGAACTGCCGCCGGTGCAATCCTTCCTCGACGCCGTGCTGCGCGACGTCGTCGAGGTCGGGCAGGAACTGCGCGATCAGGCCGCGAAATCCGACTCCGCGGCAGCCTCCGAGGGCGGCATCTCGGCACAGCGGTACCAGGTGAACCTGCTCGTCGATCAGGACGCCTGCGCGACGGCCCCACTGGTGTTCGAAGACCATCCGACCTATCCGAACCTCGTCGGCCGAGTCGATCACATCGCGCACATGGGCACATTGGTCACCAACTTCACGCTGATCAAACCCGGCGCCCTGCACCGTGCGAACGGCGGCTACCTGATGCTCGACGCCGAAAAGGTCCTGACCCAGCCCTACGCCTGGGAAGGCCTGAAACGCTCGCTGAAATCCCGCCAGATCCGCATCGAGTCACTCGCGCAGGTATTCGGCTGGGCCGGCGCACTGCCGCTCGAAACCCGAACCGATTCCGCTCTCGGTCAAGCTGATCCTCGTCGGTCAGCGCGTACACTATTACCTGCTGAAAGCGCTCGACCCCGAGTTCGCGGAACTCTTCAAGATTGCCGCCGATTTCGAAGATGTAGTCGAACGCAACGCCGAAAACACCCGGCACTACCTCCGCATGCTGGCATCGGTGGCACGCCGACACTCGCTGCGGCCATTCGAGCGCAGCGCAGCCGGGCGCCTCGTGGAGCACAGCGCACGCCTTGCCGAGGACGGCGGCAAACTATCCACTCGCACGCGCGAACTCGGCGACCTGCTCCGCGAGGCCGACCACCTCGCCGGCAAGGCCGGACGAAGCTCGGTGCTGCGCGAGGACGTCGATGGCGCCCTCGCCGCGCGGATCCGCCGCGCCGACCGCCTGCGCGACACGGTGCACGACGCCGTACTGCGCGAAACCCTGCTGATCTCCACCACCGGCACCCAGGTCGCGCAGGTCAACGGCCTCGCCGTGATCGATCTGGGCGACTTCATGTTCGGCCGCCCGATGCGCATCACCGCCACCGCGCGCCTCGGCGACGGCGACGTCATCGACATCGAGCGCAAGGCCGAACTTGGCCGGTCGCTGCATTCCAAAGGCGTGATGATCCTGTCGGCCTTCCTTGCGTCGCGCTATGCACAAAACCGGCCGCTGTCGCTGTCGGCGAGTCTCGTGTTCGAACAGTCCTATGGTCCCGTCGAGGGCGACAGCGCGTCACTCGCCGAACTGTGCACCCTGCTGTCGGCCCTTTCCGGCCTGCCGATCCGTCAGTCGCTCGCAGTGACAGGCTCGGTGAACCAGCACGGCCAAGTGCAGGCAATCGGCGGGGTGAACGAGAAGATCGAGGGCTTCTTCGACACCTGCAGGGCGCGCGGCCTCACCGGCGATCAGGGAGTACTGATCCCGCTCGCCAACGTCAAGCACCTGATGCTGCGCGACGACGTGGTCGAAGCCGCGGCGGCCGGTCGCTTCCATGTGTACGCGGTCTCCGTGGTCGACCAGGCAATCACCCTGCTGACCGGTATCGCCGCGGGCGAGCCCGACAACAGCGGGGCACTCCCCGCGGGCACGGTGAATCACCGCATCGAGACACGGCTCGCCGAACTCGCTGCCCTGCGCGAGCAGTTCGGATCAGGAAAGTCCCACCGAAAACACGACGATGGCACCCCGCCACGGAGGCAGGAGCGCGATGGCGGTCTAAAGTAAGGAAGGCAGAACACCGGAGACGCGCCATGGAAGGCAGTATCGGACGCATCGACTTGCGGGCTGGCGACGCCCTGATCCTCGTCGACGTCCAGAAGGATTTTCTCCCGGGCGGCAGCCTCCCCGTGCCCCACGGCGACGAGGTTCTGGTGCCGCTGCAGCGGCTCATCGACCGCTTTACGCGCCATGGCCTGCCTGTCGTCGCGACCCGTGACTGGCACCCGAGCGACCATTGCTCCTTCCACGACCGTGGCGGCCCCTGGCCACCTCACTGCGTCGCAGACACCCCCGGCGCGGAATTCGCCCCGGCACTCGCACTGCCCGATGCAATCACGATCGTCTCCAAAGCCGTCACGGCCGACCTTGACGCCTATTCCGGGTTCGGCAACACCGAACTGGACGATTTACTCCACCAGGCCCACGCACGGCGGCTCTTCGTTGGCGGACTCGCCACCGACTACTGCGTGCTCAACACCGTCACGGATGGACTGGCGAAAGGCTACGCAGTGATGCTGCTGACGGACGCGATCCGCGCCGTCGACGTCCTGCCCGGCGACGGCGCGCGGGCGATTGCCGAGATGGAGCGCCGCGGCGCCATCGCGATCACGAGCGGCCGGATTACGGACTGAGGCCATGACGACGCTGCCCCGCGCACCGGAACACGCACTCCTGACCGATCTCTATCAGCTCACGATGCTGCAGGCCTATTTCGACGGTGGCATGACAGAGACTGCCTCGTTCGAGTTCTTTGTGCGCAAGTTGCCCGAAAAGCGCAATTTCCTGATTGCGGCCGGGCTCGAACAGGTACTGGACTATCTCGAAGCGCTGCACTTTTCCGCTGCGGAACTCGAATGGCTCGCCGGCTGCGGCCGCTTCCACCCGCGCTTCATCGACTCGCTCGCGACGCTGCGCTTCACCGGCGACGTCGACGCAATGGACGAAGGCACGGTGTTCTTCGCCGACGAGCCGATCCTGCGCGTCACCGCCCCGCTACCGCAGGCGCAACTCGTCGAGAGCCGCATCATCAACCTGCTGCAATTCCAGAGCCTCGTCGCATCGAAGGCCGCGCGCTGCGCGCTCGCCGCATCCGGCCGGCTGCTAGTCGATTTTGGCTTGCGCCGCGCGCATGGCGCCGAGGCCGGCCTGCTGTCGGCACGCGCAAGCTACCTCGCCGGTTTCAGCGGCACGGCGACGGTTCTCGCCGGCATGCAATGGGGCGTCCCGCTATACGGCACGATGGCCCATTCCTTCATCCAGGCGCACGACGACGAAGTCGCCGCCTTCGAGCATTTCGCACGCTCGCAGCCATCAGCGAACACGATGCTGATCGACACCTACGATACCGATGCCGCCGCACACAAACTCGTCGCGCTTGCCGAACGCCTGCGCCCCGACGGCATCACGATCCAGGCCGTGCGCATCGACAGCGGCGACCTTGGTGAACAGGCGCGGCGCGTGCGCGCGATTCTCGACGCCGGCGGACTGAACGCGGTGCGCGTATTCGTCAGCGGCAATCTGGACGAATACGCCGTGCGCGACCTCGTCGCTGCCGGCGCACCGATCGACGGTTTCGGCGTCGGCACGCGCATGAACACCTCCGCCGACTACCCGTATCTCGACTGCGCCTACAAACTGCAGGAATACGCCGGGCAAGCACGACGCAAGCGCTCCGAAGGCAAGGCCACGTGGCCCGGACGCAAACAGGTCTATCGCCATCGCGACGCGGACGGCCGCGTTACCGGCGATCTGCTGACCACAGCGGACGATCGCGCGCCGGGCGAGGCGCTACTCCGGCCGGTGATGCGGGCGGGCCGCCAACTGGCCGCCACACCGGCACTCACCACCGTGCGCGAACATGCCGCGACCCAGCTTGGCGCATTGCCGGCGGCACTGCGCGGACTGGACCCCGCACCGCCCTACCCGGTTACCGTATCCGATCCGCTACACGCCCTCGCCGACGCGGTCGACCAAAGACTGCAGCGGAATCCGTCACCCGACGACAGGAGATCCCGACCATGAGCCTGAGACTGACTTCCAACGCATTCGACCACGACGGTGCGATTCCCGACACGTACACCTGCGACGCAATCAACGTCTCGCCGCCGCTCGCCTGGAGCGGCGTTCCGGCCGGCACGCGCAGCCTGGCGCTGATCGTCGACGACCCCGACGCCCCCGACCCCGCCGCACCCAAAATGACCTGGGTGCATTGGGTTCTCTACAACATCCCGCCGCACGCAGGTGGCTTGGGGGAGGCCGTCGCTGCAGCGGATCTACCGCCCGGCACCCGCGAAGGACTCAACGACTGGAAGCGCACCGGTTACGGCGGCCCCTGCCCGCCGATCGGGCGTCATCGCTACTTTCACAAGCTCTATGCGCTCGACGTCGTCCTTCCCGACCTCGGCCGCCCGACCAAGGCAGATCTCGAGAAAACCATGCTCGGGCACATCCTTGCACAGGTTGAACTGGTCGGAACGTACCGGCGAAAGTAAGCACGTTCCGACGTTCCGAAGTACCGGATGCACAGCGCATCGCCTCGCTCGCTCAGGACTTGACGACTTCCTCGAGGACGCGCCGAACGCGCATCATCGCCTCCTGGAGCACCACCTCGATGCTGCTGAACTGGATGCCGGATTCGCTGGCAGCGCGCCCCGCCGCATAGTTGGCAACGACGTTGATGGCGGCGTAAGGGAGATTCAATTCGCGCGCCAGCGACGCCTCGGGCATCCCCGTCATGCCGACCAGATCAGCGCCGTCACCTTCGAAACGGTTGATCTCGGCTGCCGTCTCAAGCCGCGGACCCTGTGTGGCCGCATACACGCCACCGTCGTACATGGCCTCACCGACGGTCGCGGCGGCAGCGAGAATGCGCTGGCGCAGCGGCTCGTCGTACGGGTGCGTGAAGTCGATGTGATGGACCGCCTCCTCGCCCCCTTCGAAGAAAGTGCTCTTGCGACCCCAGGTGTAATCGATGATCTGGTTCGGGACGACCAGCACACCAGGTCCGAAATCTTCACGGATCCCCCCGACCGAGGCGACCGACACGATGGCGGTGACTTTCACCTGCTTGAGCGCCCAGATGTTCGCGCGATAGTTCACCTGATGCGGCGGGATCGTGTGTCCATAGCCGTGGCGCGCGAGAAACACCACCGGCCGGTCGGCCAGTGTGCCGAAGGTGAGCGCACCGGACGGTTCGCCGTAGGGCGTGCGAGCCACTTCACGCCGCGTGATTTCGAGCGTCGAGAGCTGGGTGAGTCCGCTGCCGCCAATGATTGCGAGCATGAAGCCTGTCTCCTTAAAAAGCGGCGCCGATTCTAGCACGCAGCTCAAGCCCGCTCCGGCGACGCAGCGGAGCGCCCGCGACGAGCAGAATTTGCCCCTTTCAACGCATGCTGCGACGCCGCACGCCGTGTTAGAATTAAAGATTATTCAAAGACTTCTGGACCAAAATGTCCCGCTCCATCCGCAACATCGCCATCATCGCCCACGTCGACCACGGCAAGACCACGCTCGTCGACCAGCTCCTGCGCCAATCCGGCACCTTCCGCGAGAACCAGCAGGTTACCGAACGGGTGATGGACTCCAACGATCTTGAGAAAGAGCGCGGCATCACGATTCTCGCCAAGAACTGCGCGGTGCAGTACGGCGACACCCACATCAACATCATCGACACCCCGGGACACGCCGACTTCGGCGGCGAAGTCGAGCGCGTGCTGTCGATGGTCGACGGCGTACTGCTGCTCGTCGATGCGGTCGAGGGCCCGATGCCGCAGACCCGCTTCGTCACGCGCAAGGCGCTCGCACTGGGCCTCAAGCCGATCGTCGTGATCAACAAGATCGACCGCCCGGGCAGCCGTCCGGACTGGGTCATCAACCACACCTTCGATCTGTTCGACAAGCTCGGCGCGACCGAAGAACAGCTCGACTTCCCGGTCGTCTACGCCTCCGCGCTGAACGGCTACGCGATGCTCGACGCCAGCCAGCCGGGCACCGACATGAAGCCGCTGTACGACGCGATTCTCGAACACGTGCCGCAGCCCGAAGTCGATGCCGACGGTCCGCTGCAGCTGCAGGTCTGCTCGCTGGACTACTCGACCTACATCGGCCAGCTCGGCATCGGCCGCATCAAGCGCGGCAGCATCCGTCCGAACCAGGAAGTCATCGTGATGTACGGCGATGAAAATCGCGGCAAGGCCAAGATCGGCCAGATCCTGACCTTCAAGGGGCTCGAACGCAGCCAGGCCGACTACGCCGAAGCGGGCGACATCGTGCTCGTGTCGGGCATCGACCAGGTCAATATCGGCGTCACGATCTGCCATCCGGATCGCCTCGAAGGCATGAAGCCGATCGCCGTCGATGAACCGACGCTGACGATGAACTTCATGGTCAATTCCTCGCCGCTGGCCGGCCGCGAAGGCAAGTTCGTCACGAGCCGCCAGATCCGCGAGCGCCTCGAAAAGGAACTGCTCAAGAACGTTGCGCTGCGCGTCGAATACACCAACGACTCGGACGTGTTCCTGGTCTCGGGCCGTGGCGAACTGCACCTGACGATCCTGCTCGAAAACATGCGCCGCGAAGGCTTCGAACTCGCCGTCGGTCGTCCGCGCGTGGTGTTCCGCGAGGTCGACGGCGTGAAGTGCGAACCGTACGAAATGCTCACCGTCGACGTCGAGGAAGAGCACCAGGGCGGCGTGATGGAAGAACTCGGTCGCCGCCGCGGCGAACTGCAGGACATGCAGTCCGACGGCAAGGGCCGCACCCGCCTCGAATACCGCATCCCGGCCCGTGGCCTGATCGGCTTCCAGGGCGAGTTCCTGACCCTGACGCGCGGCACCGGCCTCGCCAGCCACGTGTTCGACGACTATGGCCCGATGGCTGGCGCGATGGGCGAGCGCCGCAACGGCGTGCTGATCTCGCAAGACGACGGCCAGGCCGTGGCCTACGCGCTATGGAAACTGCAGGACCGCGGCCGCATGTTCGTCACGCACAACGACCCGGTGTACGAAGGCATGATCATCGGCATCCACTCGCGCGACAACGACTTGGTCGTGAACCCGATCAAAGGCAAGCAGCTCACCAACGTACGCGCATCCGGCACCGACGAAGCCGTGCGCCTGATCCCGGCGATCCAGCTCACGCTCGAATCGGCGATCGAATTCATTGCCGACGACGAGCTCGTCGAGATCACGCCGAAGTCGATCCGCCTGCGCAAGCGTTACCTGACCGAAAACGAGCGCAAGCGCGCGAACAAGGCCGAAAACGCCTGACGCCCTTATCGACCGCCGGATTCACCCCCCCCCGGTGACCCGTCCTGAATTAGGTTGACACCTGTTGTGACGGATAAGCCGGCCTAATGGCCGGCCTGCATAGACGCCCGATGAACCTCATCGGGCGTTTTCAATTGTATCGAGCAATGCGGCCGTTCCGTGTTGTAGATGGCGATAGACTGACTGACCATGCGCCGAGCCTCGTGTAGATCGTCGGGCAATTGGAGCAGGAATTCCTGCTTGAGAATGCCATTGACCCGTTCGGCC
>NZ_WTVQ01000044.1 GCF_012910955.1 Aromatoleum diolicum | reverse complement strand
AAAAAACCTGCCCTTGCCAAACAGGTAAAATCACCGACTTCTTGACCCCGAAATAGCCCGTTTCTACCTCTTCAAACTGGCTCCATTACGCCGGTCAGGCGTGGCTCCATTACGGCGATCACTGACAAATGATGCTTTTGCTCGACAAGACAATCCGAATCTCCCGCAGAAACGGGCGAAAAGAAGCAATTTCTTGCCGCTTTGTGTCCTGGCGAACAGAACGCTGCCGGCTGAACGGACATAATCCCTTCCCGGATTATGTGCGGTGACTACTCTCACCAATCCACGAAAGGCTGCCCCATGACGAACTGGACCATACGCCAGAGGATTCTGGCTAGTTTTGCCGTCATTCTTGCCCTGATGGTGGTCATGGGGGGCGTCGCTTACATGCGGCTTGCCCTAATCGAGCAGAGGGCCACGACAATACACCGGGACGCCATGCCCGGCATCTACTTCAGCACCCAGCTCATGACCGCCCTGGTCACCAATTATTCACTGACCCAGGAGCATCTTCTGCACGAGGAGCACGAGGAACCGGCCAAAATCCAGCAAGTGGATTCACTGCTTCAAGCCAACAGGGGCACTCTTGAAAGCTTGATCAAGAACTACGAAACAACCATTTTCCAGGCCAAGGACAGGGAAGTTTTTGACGCTTTCAAGAAACTGTACAGCACCTATGCGCTGGCTCAGGAAGCTGTCCTGAAACTTGGCTCGGTCAACAATAACCAGGCAGCGCATACGCAGATCGACAGCTTTGAACCGTTATTCGAAAAGGTGAGAGGCGCTCTCCAAGCCGTGGTCGAGTACCACAAGATCAGCGTCGATGATGCGACCCGGCAAATATTTGAAGCGATAGATACGGCCAACGCCAGCATTCTGCTCGTTTTCGGCATTGCGCTGTTGCTCGCAGTTGTCTGCGGCATATACCTGCTGCGGGCGATTACCCGGCCGCTGGGGTTGCTTAGTGCCGAGCTGGGACAATCCGGTGCGCAGGTCGGTACTTCCGTCAACGAGTTGGCAGCGACCACCAAGGAACAGCAGGCCACGGCCAGCGAGATCGCGGCGACCACCACCGAGATCGGTGCGACCTCGAGGGAAATTTCCGCCACTTCGCGAGAGTTTGTCAAGACGATGAGCGAGCTTTCCGAGGTGGCTGAACATTCGGCCTCACTGGCAGGCAGTGGGCAGGTAGGCCTGACGCATATGGAAGAGACCATGCATCAGGTGATGGCGGCGGCCAGTTCAATCAATGCCAAACTGGCCGTGCTCAATGAAAAGGCCAGCAACATCAACCAGGTGGTAACCACCATCACCAAGGTGGCCGATCGGACCAACCTGCTCTCGCTCAATGCCGCCATCGAAGCCGAGAAAGCCGGCGAATATGGTCGGGGCTTCGCCGTGGTGGCCACCGAGATTCGTCGTCTGGCCGACCAGACGGCGGTAGCAACTTACGACATCGAGCAGATGGTCAAGGAAATCCAGTCCGCCGTGTCGGCTGGCGTCATGGGCATGGACAAGTTCTCGGAGGAGGTGCGCCGCGGCATGCAGGAAGTGCAGCAGGTGGGCGGCCAGTTATCGCAGATCATCCAGCAGGTGCAAGCCCTAGCGCCGCGCTTTGAATCCGTTAGCGAAGGCATGCAAGCGCAGGCGAGCGGGGGCGAGCAGATAACGCAGGCACTCGGCCAGTTGAGCGAGGCGGTACAGCAGACGGTTGAAACCTTGCGCCAGTCGGGGCTGGCGATCAATGGGCTGAATCAGGTGGTCAGTGGCCTGTCGGGCGGCGTTGAGCGTCTGAAGTTCCTGGTATGACGGTCGAGTGCAGGGGCAGCCGATTGTTCGATAGACCCTTTCCGGAGCGAGGCGAATATGCTCTTCCTCCTTTTTCAACTGGGTAACGACCGTTACGCCCTGGATACCGGCCAGGTGACTGAAGTGCTGCCGTTGGTGCGCCTCAAACAGATTCCGCAGGCACCGCCCGCCGTGGCCGGCGTCTTCGATTTCCGCGGCGAGCCGGTGCCGGTGGTGGATTTGAGTCAAATGGCGCTGGGGCGCCCCGCCCACTGCCGTTTGAGCACGCGCATCATTCTCGCGCACTATCCTGATACCAATGGTGAACAGCGTTTGCTCGGCCTGATCGCCGAAAGAGTTACGGAGACCATTCGGCGCGATCCCTCGGACTTCGTCACCACCGGAGTTGACCTCGATGCCGCGTCCTATCTCGGCCCGGTGGCTAGTGACGCGCGCGGGCTGATTCAACGGGTTGAAGTGGATCAGTTGCTGACGTCGGCCGTGCGCGACCTGCTCTTTAAACAACCGGTCGCCAGTTGATGGGCTACGCCGCCTTCGAGAATTTGCTGAAGCAGGCGATGGGCCTGGATGCCGTCTCGATTGGCTCTGCGGCGATCGAGCACGCGGTGCAGGCGCGCATGTCCGCGTGCAAACTGAACGACATGGCGGCTTACCTCGACGCGGTGCGCGCCTCGCCAAGCGAACTGCAAACCTTGATTGAAGCGGTTGTCGTGCCTGAAACCTGGTTTTTCCGAGACCGCGAGGCATTCTCTGCACTGGCCCGGATGGCCGCCGAGGAATGGTTGCCCACCCACCCACACGGCGTGATGCGTCTGTTGAGTCTCCCCTGTTCGAGCGGCGAAGAGCCTTACTCGATGGCGATGGCATTGCTGGGCGCCGGCTTTCCGGGGAGCCGCTTTCAAATCGATGCTGTGGATATCAGCGCGCGGGTGCTCACCCACGCCAGGCGTGCGGTATACGGCAAAAACTCATTCCGCGGCAACCATCTCGATTTCCGCGATCGTTATTTTTCCGCCACCGCACATGGCCATCATTTGGGCGATGCGGTGCAGCGCCAGGTGCTTTTCCATCATGCCAATCTGTTGGCGCCCGATTTTTTGCCGGGCGAGGAACGCTACGACATAATTTTTTGCCGCAACCTGCTGATTTACTTCGATCGCGCGACTCAGGATAACGCCGTCCGGGTGTTGCAGCGCCTGCTCAAGGCCAAGGGGGTACTCTTTATCGGCCCGTCTGAAACCGGTTTGATGCTCAGCCACGACTTCGTATCGGCCAAGGTGCCGCTGGCCTTCGCTTTTCGAAAGATCGATGTCGCAGCGCGGACCGTCCTACGGGTTCCGGCTACAGTGCCCCCGGCTATCCGTTCGCCCATTCGGCCAGCGCCCACTGTAGTAACGGCATTGTCGCAGAAACAGCGTCAAGGTTTGGGCAAAGTGTTTGCCGCGCCTCGGCCTGGCGCGCTGCAAGCGCTGCTGGTCAAGCCCGATGCGTGGATGGCGGAAGCTTCCGCACTGGCCGATCAGGGACGCCTGGCAGAGGCAGTAAAATCTTGCGAGGAGCAGATGCGGCGGCAAGGCCCTTCGCCCCAGGGCTTTTATCTTTTGGGCCTGATCCGCGATGTCGGCGGCAATCTGCCGGAAGCCGCGCAGCACTACCGCAAGGCGCTCTACCTCGATCCCAATCACCTGGATAGCTTGTCCCACCTTGCTTTCCTGCTGGAAAAACAGGGGGATGCTAAGGGGGCGCAGGTGTTGCGCGATCGCGTGCGGAGGGCGGCGCCGATGCGAGCCCCTTGACATGAGCAAACCATCCGCCACCGCACTGGACGCTTCCCGCCCCACCATCAACGACTGCTGGAACGGCATTGGCGTCCGTGGTGATTCTTCCTGTCCGGAGTTGAAAAAGTATATTCACTGCCGAAACTGCCCGGTTTACGCCACGGCGGCCGTCGATTTGCTCGATGCCGAACTGCCTGCAGATCATCTGGCGCACTGGACCAGCCATGTCGCGCAGGCAAAGCCCCTGGTGGAAATCGATCGGCAGGCGGTGGTCGTGTTTCGTATCGGCGATGAATGGCTAGCGTTGCCGAGCATCCTGTTCAAGGAAATCGCCAATCCCGGAGTGATTCACGCCGTGCCGCACCGCCGTAATGGCGTGGCGCTCGGTCTGGCCAACATTCGCGGCGAATTGTTGGCGTGCGTTTCGCTGCGCGAGGTGCTGAGTCTGCAAGCAGCCAAGGAAGGCAAGCGCGACAATCATCATGCTGCGGGCGAACGTTTTATGGTCATCCAGCGCGACGGCAACCGGCTTGTCTGCCCGGTCGACGAGGTGCACGGGATTTTGCGTTTTCATCGGCGCCAACAGATACCGGTGCCGGCAACGCTGGCAAAGGCAACGGCTACTTACACGCTGGCCTTGCTGCCCTGGCAGCAAGAATCATCAGTCGGCCTGCTCGACGACCAGTTGCTGTTTTATACCCTCAACCGGAGTCTGGCATGAGCCACGGCGACCTCAGTCAGATGTCGATGCAGGAGCTCTTCCGCCAGGAGGCGGAAAGCCAGACGCAGGTGTTGACGAGCGGCCTGCTGGAGTTGGAGAACGATGCCGCCGCAGCCGACCAGCTTGAGGCGTGCATGCGCGCGGCCCACTCGCTCAAGGGCGCCGCCCGCATTGTCGGCATCCATGCCGGCGTGGACGTGGCGCATGCCATGGAGGATTGTTTTGTCGCCGCCCAGCGCGGCGATATCAGGCTAGGAAAAGAACATATCGACCTGCTGCTGCGCGGTGGGGATTTGCTGCTTCACCTCGGCAATCTGCCGGAAGCCGAAATCAGCCGGCCAACCGCAGAAAGTCCGCTGGCGGTGACCACTTTCCTGACCGAACTCAAGGGCCTGCTGGACAATGGCGAGGTCGCCGAAGCGCTGGCCGACGCAGACAGCCTGCCGGCCGCCGGGGAAAGCGAGGTGCTGGCCGATCATGTCGAGCCGCTTACCGCTTTTGCCGATGCCCGTGAAAGCGCCGAACGCGTCCTGCGCGTCAGGGCGGAAAACCTGAACCGTCTGCTTGGGCTCACCGGCGAGTCGCTGGTCGAGTCGCGCTGGCTTAAGCCGTTTTCCGAATCGTTGCTGCGCCTCAAGCGCCTGCATTCCGACACCAGCGCGGCGCTGGATGAGTTGCGTGCGGCGCTGACCGGGCAGGTGCTGGACGAGTGCAGCGCCGCCGCGCTCGCCGACTTGCAGCAGCGGATTATCGCTTCGCGGCATTTGCTGTCTGAACGCCTCGTCGAACTGGACATGTTCGACAGCCGCTCAACCAATCTGGCGCAGCGCCTCTACAACGAGGCGCTGGCCTGCCGCATGCGACCTTTTGCCGACGGCATACGGAGTTTTCCGCGCATGGTGCGCGATCTCGGTCATGCCCTCGGCAAGCAGGTGCGGCTGGACATCGTCGGCAAGGCGACACAGGTGGATCGGGATATTCTGGAAAAACTTGATGCGCCGCTTGGCCATCTGCTGCGCAATGCCATCGACCACGGTATCGAATCCGCGGTGGAGCGCCTTGCCGCCAGCAAGCCGGCTGAGGGCGTCATCACGCTTGAGGCCCGCCACAGCGCCGGCATGTTGCAGATCATTGTCACCGACGACGGGCGCGGCATTGATCTGGATTTGCTGCGCCAGACCGTCATCGAGCGCAACCATGTCAACAGTGAGACCGCCCACAAGCTCTCTGACGCCGAGTTGCTGGCCTTCGTGTTCCTGCCGGGCTTCACGCTGCGCGACACGGTTACCGAGGTTTCCGGCCGTGGCGTCGGCCTGGATGTCGTGCAGGACATGGTGAAGCGGGTGCGCGGCACGGTCCGCGTGGTGCCGCAGCTGGGCCACGGCACGCGCTTCCTGATGCAGTTGCCGCTAACACTGTCGGTGGTACGCACACTGCTGGCGGAGATAGACGGTGAGCCTTACGCTTTCCCGCTGGCGTATATCGTGCGCACGCTGATGCTGCCGCGCGAGCAGATCGAATTGATCGAAGGTCGCCAACATTTTAATTTTGACGGCCGTGCTGTCGGTCTGGTCAATGCCTGCCAGTTGCTGGGGGGCGGCGAACCCAAACTGGCGGGCAACGAGCTGCCGGTGATTGTCGTCAGCGATGGCGGCAATAGCTACGGTCTGGTCGCCGATCGCTTTCTAGGTGAGCGCGCCTTGGTGGTGCAGCCGCTCGACGTTCGATTCGGCAAGGTCCAGGATATCGCCGCTGGCGCCCTCATGGAAGACGGTTCTCCGGTGCTGATCGTGGATGTCGAGGACCTCGTCCGTTCAGTCGAAAAGCTCGTCATCGCAGGGCATTTGAGCCTGGTACAGCGCAGCGTCACAACCGACCGCAAGCGCAAGCGCGTACTGGTGGTCGATGATTCACTGACCGTCCGCGAGCTGGAGCGCAAGTTGCTGTCTCATGCCGGCTATGAGGTCGAAGTCGCGGTGGACGGCATGGATGGGTGGAACGCCGCGCGCACCGGCCATTTCGATCTGATGGTCAGCGATATCGACATGCCGCGCATGGATGGCATCGAACTGGTCACGCTGATCAAGAAAGACCCCAACCTCAAATATCTGCCGGTGATGATCGTTTCCTACAAGGACCGCGAGGAAGACCGTCGCCGCGGGCTCGAAGCCGGTGCGGATTATTACCTGACCAAGGGTAGCTTCCACGACGAGACATTATTGGCGGCGGTGGTGGACATGATCGGCGAGGCCGAAGCATGAAGATCGGCATCGTCAACGACATGCCCATGGCCGTGGAAGCCCTGCGCCGTGCGCTGACGCAGAAGCCGGGCTATCAGGTTGTCTGGGTCGCCAGGAATGGCGCGGAAGCCGTAGAACAGTGTGCCAAAGCAACACCAGACCTGGTCTTGATGGACCTGATCATGCCCGGCATGGATGGCGTCGAGACGACACGCCGGATCATGGCCCAAACGCCCTGCGCCATTCTGATCGTGACGGTTAGTGTTGGGGCCAATGCCTCGCGCGTGTTCGAGGCCATGGGGCAGGGCGCCCTTGATGCGGTTGATACGCCCGCCTGGAGCGAGAGCACGTCACCGCTGCTGGCAAAAATAGAAACCGTCCAGAGACTCATTCGCGACAAGAATGGCAACCATGCCGCCATTGAGCACGCTCGCCGCCGGGGGCTCGCCCCCTACGGAGAAAATCTGGTGGCGATGGGCGCGTCGGCTGGCGGCCCGGCGGCGCTAAGCGCCGTGTTGCGGGGCTTGCCCAGGGACTTCCCGGCAGCGATTGTCATCATCCAGCATGTGGATGCGCAGTTTGCCGCCGGCATGGCGGAGTGGTTGGCCTTGAGTTGCATGTTGCCGGTCCGGGTCGCCCGCGAAGGCGAAGCACCAGCGGCAGGTGTCGTGCTGCTGGCCGCCACGAACGATCATCTGACGCTAAAAGCCCCCGGTCACCTTGGTTATACCGCCAAGCCGGTCGATTATCCATACCGGCCCTCGGTGGATGTATTTTTTCAGAGTGCCTGCCGATTTTGGCCCGGCACCGTCGTGGGCGTGCTGCTCACCGGCATGGGGCGCGACGGTGCGCTCGGCCTGAAGGCGCTGCGCAACAAGGGCCACTACACCATGGCGCAGGATCAGGCGAGCAGCGCGGTATACGGCATGCCGAAAGCCGCGGCCAGGCTGGATGCGGCCGTCGATATTGTGGCACTGGAGCAGATTGCGCCGAAACTGGTCAACCTGTTCGCCCGCTAGTGCGAGGATGACGAAGGGGGCATGAAGATGCGCAAAACAATTGATAGCGAAGCGGGGGTGACCGTGCCGCCAGACACCAATGATGTCATGGTGCTGCTGGTGGACGATCAGCTCATCATCGCCGAGGCAATACGCCGGGTGTTGGCTGACCAGCCGAACATCGACTTCCATTATTGCAGTGACCCGGCCGACGCCATGGTGATTGCCAGGAAAGTCAAGCCGACCGTCATCCTTCAGGATCTGGTGATGCCCCACGTGGACGGACTCGCCCTCGTCCGGTTGTACCGTGCCGACCCGGCCACCCAGGATATCCCGGTGATCGTGTTGTCGACCAAGGAAGAGCCGGCGGTCAAGCGCGAGGCATTCGCGGCGGGGGCCAATGATTACCTGGTCAAACTGCCGGACAGCATTGAGTTGATCGCCCGCATTCGCTATCACTCGAAGTACTTCTTGAACCAGGTCCAGCGCGATCAGGCCTACCAGGCCCTGCGGCGCAGCCAGCAGCAGCTTCAGGAAAAGAATCTCGAATTGCTGCGCTTGTCCAATCAGGACGGGCTTACGGGATTGAGCAACCGAAGATATTTCGATGAGTATATCGAAGCGCAATGGAAACAGGCCATCGGAGACCAGAGTCCGATCTCCCTGCTGATGATTGATGTGGATGACTTCAAGCGATACAACGATACCTATGGCCACCTGGCGGGAGACGATGCATTAAAGCAGGTAGCAGCGGTGATGCGGCAGCGATTCCTGCGGCCGACCGATCTCACGGTACGTTTCGGTGGCGAAGAGTTTGCGGTGATCCTGCCCGCAACGCCTTTTCTACCGATCCAGTCGCTCGGCGAAAAATTGCGATGCGATGTGGAGGAACTGGCTATCGCGCACAGAGGCTCCAGCGTGGGTGAGTGCCTTACCGTAAGTGTCGGCGGTACATCAATGATCCCGCAATCCACAGACACCTTTCTCAGCTGGATTGACCGCGCCGACAAGGCTTTATATCAAGCCAAGCTGTTGGGCAAGAACCGGGTTGTGATGCATGGGCAAGATCAATCCTTCCTTGCGCACGCCGCTCAATCAGCGTCTGCAACCGATTCGGCCTAGAGCTGTGCCGGAAGACCGCCTGCAGGAATTGCAACAGGGCCTGCAGCCGGGCCTGCTGATACTGCCGGCTGGGATAGACTGCGTAAAGCGGCACCAACTCGCACCGGGTCCCCGGGAAAAGATCGATCAGCCGACCGCTGGGCAGGTCGTCGGCGATATCCAGTCGCGATTTGCAGGCGATGCCGCAGCCTTGCACCGCCCCCCGGCGGACAGTGCCCCGTCGTCGGCGCCGCCGGCGGGGTGGGGTCGATCCTGATCCAGCTCGCCCGCCAATTGACCGACCTGACCTGCCGTGCCGAGTGCCAAGGCGATCGCGAACGTCGGTTCCACATGCACATCGCCTGATGTTCCGTGGAATTCACCAGGTGTGTTGTGCAGGGTTCGAACCGATCATCTTCAATCTCAGTTGCTGCTCCTGAACAAACGTCAGGATGCGACCCGAACCGTGCCGGAGTCCTCGCTGCCCGCCCTTGACGATGGCATCGACACCGTTCGGTCCAGCGCGGCGGGGCCCATTTCAGAACCGTACCCACATGCATGCCAACCACCTCGGCAACTAGCGGAATGGCGCGCGTCAGCCAAGGGGATTTCCTTCCGTCGTAGGCACGCGCACCGTGCATCGACCTGTCGCGTGGCATCGCGGCAGGGGGGGCTTGGCAACGGCATGGCCGCGTGAGCAAAAAGAGGCGAATAGCGTTTGCTAACGCACAGACAGCCAAGGACAAAATCCGGATTGTGCATACGACATAGTGAAATGGGGAGGCGGCATGGAACCCAACCAGCCCGCGCAAGTCGCGAAAGAGTCCAGCAAAGCGCCGACCGGCATCGCGGGTTTCGATGAGATCACCCGCGGCGGTTTGCCGCGCGCCCGCACGACGTTACTGGTAGGCGGTCCCGGCTCCGGCAAGACCATAATGGCGCTGCAATTCCTGGCGCATGGCGCGCGGGATTGCAAGGAGCCGGGCATCTTCGTCGCCTTCGAGGAATCCTCGCGGCGCATCGAGGCCAATGCTGAAAGCTTCGGCTGGGGACTTGCCGACTTGTTGCGCAAGAAAGAACTGTTTTTCCTCGACGCCCAACCGAAGTCCGACTTGGTGCAGGCGGGCGATTTCGATCTCGGCGGGATGCTCGCGGCACTGGAGGCCCAGGCCCAGGCGATGCGGGCGCGACGGATCGTGTTCGACGCCCTCGATGTCGTATTGGCGCTGCTGCCCGACCCGGCGGCGAAGCGGCGCGAGATCTACCGGCTGCACGAGTGGTTACTGGCGCGTGAACTGACCGGCATCATCACCGCGAAGGCGGGCGGAGACGAAAACAGCGTCGTCATCCAGCAGCCGTTCGGTTTCATGCAATTCATGGTGGACTGCGCCGTCATCCTCGACCACAGCGTGGCGCTAGGCGTGTCGTACCGAAATCTGCGGGTGCAGAAATATCGCGGCTCCGGCTTCGACGAGAATGAATCGCCGTTCCTGATCGGCAACGGTGGGCTGGTGGTCGACGTCGCACGCACCCGCGTTCATGTCCATCCCAAGGTCAGCAACGAGCGCGTTCCCAGCGGCGTCGAGCGGCTCGATACCATGCTTGGCGGCGGCTACTACCGCGGCGCCAGCATTCTGGTCACCGGTTATTCTGGCACCGCCAAGACCACCCTGAGCGGAGCCTTCGCGGGGGCAGCCTGCCAGCGCGGCGAACACACCCTGTTCGTCAGCTTCGATTCGGATTGCAACGAGGTGATCCGAAACCTGGCCTCGGTCGGCATCGGGCTGGATCGATATGTCAAAAGCGGCTGTCTGCGCATGATCTCGGCGCGCTCCATCGCGGGCAGCGCGGAATCTTACCTGGTGCGCATCAAGACCGAGGCGGAAGAGCATGGCGCCCGTTGTCTGGTGATCGATCCTGTGTCCACCTGGTACAAATCCAGCAACGACACGACCGCGCAAAGCGTGGCCGACCGCTTGATCGACTGGTCCAAGGGCGAAGGCATCACCCTGGTCTGCACCAGCCTGCTCGACGAGATGTCGAACCGGACCGAAAGCGGTTCGCCACTACAGATTTCGACCCTGGCCGACACCTGGATCCACCTCAGCTATCTGGTCCAGGCCGGCGAGCGCAACCGCGGCCTGTCCATCGTCAAATCCCGTGGCACGGCGCATTCGAACCAGGTGCGCGAACTGATCCTGAGCGACGCGGGGGTGACGCTGGCCGACACCTACACGGCCGGTGGCGAGGTGTTGATGGGCACCCTGCGCTGGGAAAAGGAACGCGCCGAGCGGGTCGCCAGCGAGGCCGCCGAGGCCGCCGCGAAGCTCAAGCGGGTCAAACTCGATGCCGAGGAGGCAGAGCTCAAGGTGCGCATGAAGTCCTTGGAGACGGAACTCGTGGCGAAGCAGGTCGAAAAGGCCTTGCTGGTCCGCTCCACACAGAGTCACGAAGGCGAGTTGTCGCGCGGCCGCACCCAGATGAAGGAGTTGCGCGGCGACGATGAGACGATCGCGGGCGGGAAAGCGAGCCAGCCATGAGACGACAGCCCCAATTCACGTTCCGGCTTTTTGTCGCTGGCGATGCGCCAAACTCGGTCCAGGCGGTCGCCCACCTTGCCGCATTCTGCCGGGACCACCTGGCGGATCGCCATGAAATCGAAATTGTCGACGTCTTCCGGGAGCCGAAGCGCGCGTTGGCGGAAGGCATCTTCATGACGCCGACCCTGGTCGCATTGACGCCGCCGCCGGTGCGGAGAATCGTCGGTACGCTCAGCCAGACGCAGACCGTGTTGCTGACGTTGGGCTTGCTGGACAGCGCGGCATGAAACCTGTCGAACCACAGCCTCCGCTGGATGCCAACGAAGAAATTTCCGCGCTGATCGAGACCTTGCACGCAACCGGGCGACGTCTGGAGGAACTGACGGCCGGCGAGGTGGACGGCGTGTCGGACCGTGACGGCCGGACGTTCCTGTTGCGCCACGTCCAGGAGCAGCTGCGTCACAACCACGCCGCTAGGCAGATCACCATCCTCAATGCGCTGCCCGCGCATATCGCCTTGCTCGACAGCGAGGGGCGCATCGTCTCGGTGAACCAGGCATGGCAGCGATTTGCCGACGCGAATGCGCTGCAGTGCGCGGAATATGGGATTGGCGCCAATTACCTCGATGCTTGCGACAGTGCGCAGGGCGATGACGCAGCCACCGCACAACAGGCCGCCGCGGGAATTCGTGCGCTGCAGAATGGTGCGGTAAATCACTTTTCGATGGAATATCCCTGCCATTCGCCAACCCGGCAGCGCTGGTTCCTGATGATGGCAAGCCCCCTGGCCGATGGGCTTCCGGATGGCGTCGTGGTCATGCACCTGGATATCACCGACCGTATGCGGGCCGAGCAGGAATTACGCGAAAGCGAGCGTCGCTTCAGCGATCTGCTGGGAAATGTCGAGCTGGTTTCGATGATGCTCGACCGCGAGGCACGGATAACCTATTGCAACGATTTCCTGCTCCACCTGACCGGCTGGCAACGCGAGGAAGTGATCGGGTGCAACTGGTTCGATGTCTTCATGCCGCCGGAACTGGACGACTTGAAAGGCAGCTTCTTTTCCGCGCTGCTCAGCAACCTGCCCGACACATGGCACCACGAAAACGAAATCCTCACCCGGTCGGGGGAGCGGCGGCTCATACGCTGGAACAATTCGGTACTGCGTTCGGGCGACGGAGAGGTAATCGGGGCGGCGGGCATCGGCGAAGACATCACCGAGCAAAAACGGACGCAACAGGCACTGGCGAAACTCCAACGCCAGAGGGAGTCGATTCTGGAGTCGCTGGAAGAAGGCATTTACGGCATGGATCTCGAGGGAAGAATCACTTTCCAGAATCCCGCGGCCGCGAAAATGCTCGGATACCGCAGCGAGGAGCTGATCGGGAGAACGGCACACACCACGATGCACTACGCGAGGAGGGATGGGACGCCTTTTCCGATAGCTCAGAGCCCTATCCATACTACCCTGGCCGATGGGGTCGTACGCAGAGTCGAGGATGAAGTGTTCTGGCGCAAGGATGGGGCGAGTGTACAGGTCGAATACACCACCGCCCCTAAACGCAACGAGCAAGGCGCTATCGTCGGAGGCGTGGTCGCATTTCGCGACGTCACCGAGCGCAAGCAGCGCGAGCAAGAGATACTCGCGACGAAAAACCAGTTGCAAGCGACCCTCGACGCCATCCCCGACTTGCTGTTCGAGGTTGGGCTCGACGGCCGCTACTACACTTGCCATTCCCCGCGCGTCGATCTGCTGGCGGCCCCGCCGGAGGAATTGCTCAGCAAAACGGTCGCCGAGGTCCTGCCCGTCGATGCGGCGGATATTGTCCTGGCGGCCTTGCGCGAGGCCGACGCTACCGGCCACTCAACCGGCAAGCAATTCGAGCTGGCGTTGCCGCAAGGCCGGGCGTGGTTCGAACTCTCCGTTTCCCGCATGGCCGTCGCGTCCGGCCAGGAAGCGCGCTTCATTTGCCTTTCGCGCGACATCACGGAGCGCAAGCGGGCGGAACAGGAGTTGCGCGAAAGCGAGCGTGTCTCCACGGAATCCAGGGCCGACGCCGCCGCGGTACGCGACATCGCCGCCCGCCTGCAGGCGATACTCGACACCGTGGTGGACGGGGTCGTCACCATCGACGAGTTCGGCAAGGTGGAAACCTTCAATCCGGCCGCCGAGCGCATTTTCGGCTATGCCGCCAACGAAGTGGTCGGGCGCAATGTCAGGATGCTGATGCCGGAGCCGTACCACGGCGAACATGACGGTTATCTCGCGCGTTACCGCGTCACCGGCGAAGCGCGCATCATCGGCACCGGGCGCGAGGTCATGGGGCTGCGCAAGGATGGCGGCACGTTTCCGCTCGATCTTTCAATCAGCGAGATGACGCTGGGGGGCGAGCGCCACTACACCGGGGTGGTGCGCGACATCACCGAGGGCAAGGCGGCGGAGCGGGAGGTGGTCGCCGCCAGGATCGAGGCGGAGCGCGCCAATGCCGCCAAGAACACCTTCCTGGCCAACATGAGCCACGAAATCCGCACGCCAATGAATGGCGTCATCGGCATGATCGAGGTGCTGCAACAAAGCAGCCTCAGCGGCCCGCAGATGGAGATGGCCAACATCATTCGCGACTCGTCGTTTGCCCTACTGGACGTGATCAACGATATCCTCGATTTCTCCAAGATCGAGGCCGGCAAGCTCGAAATCGACAACGTCCCGATGAGTGTCGCCGACGTGGTCGAGAAGGCCTGCGGAATCCTCGACCGCATGGCCCTGAAGAAAAAGGTGGAGTTGACCCTGTTCACCGATCCGACGATCCCCGCGGAGTTGATGGGCGATCCGGGGCGGCTGCGCCAGATCCTGATCAATCTTACCAACAACGCCATCAAGTTTTCCGGCGCGACGCCGCGCCCGGGCCGGGTGTCCGTTCGCGCGCTGTTGGTCGAAAGCGACGCTAAGGGCGTTCGGCTGGAGTTCCAGGTCGCCGATAACGGCATCGGCCTCGGTGAGAAAAGTCTGGCGCGGATATTCTCGCCCTTCGTCCAGGCCGACATTTCCACCACCCGCGAATATGGGGGGACCGGACTGGGGCTGGCCATATCGCGTCAGTTGGCGGACATGATGAGCGGAGAAATCCGAGTGAACAGCAAGCCGGGAGTAGGCTCGCTGTTCAGTGTCAGCCTGCCCCTCGAACTGCCGTCGGGACAAACCGATGCCGGGCGGCAACCCGGCCTGCTCGCCGGGCTGTCCTGTCTCGTGTTCGGTTCTGCCGATGGCATGGCTGGCGATCTGGCCGCCTACCTGGCCCATGACGAAGCCGAGGTGGAACGGACAGCCGATCTGGCGACCTCCCGGCAATGGATCGCCAGCCGATCACCGGGCCGCGCCATCATCGTCATCGATACCCGCGTCGCCAGCCCACCGCTGGATGAACTTCGCGCCACGGCCCGCGACCACCCGGAGAGCGATATCCACTTCGTGGTCATCCGGCGTGGACTGCGCCGGGGGCTGCGCGAGGAGGGCAGCCATCTGGTGTCGGTGGACGGCAACATTCTGACCCGCCGGACCCTGCTCGATGCTGTGGCGTTTGCCGCCGGCCTGGCCCAGGCGCCTGGCCAGGAAGTGCCCGATGTGGCCAATGCGCCCCTCGCGTTCCTTTCCGGAGAAACGGTGCGGCGACGCGGCAGCCGGATACTGGTTGCCGAGGACAACGAGATCAACCGGAGCGTCATCCTGCATCAGCTGGCCCTCCTGGGCTACGTCGCCGATCTCGCCGACGATGGCCGCGAGGCCCTGACCCGTTGGCGCCAAGGCCACCACGCCCTGTTGCTGACCGATCTGCACATGCCGGAAATGGATGGCTACGAACTCACCGCCACCATTCGGCGCGCCGAGCGCAATGGCCAGCATCTACCCATCGTTGCCCTGACCGCCAATGCCCTGAAGAGCGAGGAGGTTCGTTGCAAGGCCGCCGGCATGGACGATTACCTCACCAAGCCGGTGCTCCTCGACCAGCTCCAGGCCATGCTGGAAAAATGGCTGCCGATCCCAGGTTCGGATGAAACCGCCGGCGATAGCCCGGCGCTGCCGGCCGACCTGCATCTGGCTGCGCTGGACAGGTCGGTACTGCCGAGGCAGATCGGTGACGACCCGGCGCTGATTGCCCGGTTTTTCGAGGACTACCGGCGTTCAGCGCAAGAAACGGCCGACGAGATTCGCGCCGCCGTCATCATGGGCGACTGGAAAACGGCGGGCGACGGTGGCCACAAGCTCAAATCCTCGTCCCGCGCCGTCGGCGCCCTGGCCTTGGGCGAGGTCTGCGCCCGGCTGGAACAGGCGGGCACGGATGGCGATGCCGATGCCATGCTGGCGCTGGCGCTCGAATTCGAACATGCGCTGGCGGCGGCCCTCGGCGCCATGACCCAGGAAGGCGCGGCGCCGGCGAACGTTCTGCTCGTCGACGACGATGCCTTTCAGTTGCAACTGCTCGCGCGCCAGCTCGCCATCCTCGGGCTGGACCGGGTGGCGGCCTGCGCATCCGGCCGGGAGGCGCTGAACCGGCTGGACGCGCAGTCGGTCGGCGAACCGTTGATCTTTCTCGACCTCAGCATGCCCGGCATGGACGGGGTGGAATTCATCCGTCAGCTGGTCGAGCGCCAGTACACCGGCGCCCTGGTGCTGGTCAGCGGCGAAGGCGAGCGGATTCTGGAAACCGCCGAGCGTCTCGCCCGCGCCCATCACTTAAAGGTGCTTGGCCACCTGAACAAACCAGTCCAATTCGAGCGTCTCCAAGCGCTGCTGAACAGTTGGCACAGCACGGCGCCCAAGGCCGCCGGCAAGGCCGCCAAGCGCTATGGCGCCGAGGAAGTCCGGCGCGCCATAGGCGGTGGCGAACTGGTGAATCATTACCAGCCCAAGGTGGACGTGGTGAGCGGCGCCCTGACCGGGGTTGAAGCCTTGGTTCGCTGGCAACACCCCGACGACGGACTGGTGTTTCCGGATGACTTCATCGGCGTGGCCGAGGAAAGCGGCCTCATCGACGACCTGACCCGTGTCGTGCTGGCCGAGGCTCTCGGGCAAACCCGGCGTTGGCTGGACCAGGGCCTGAAGCTGCGGGTGGCGGTCAATGTTTCCATGCACAACCTGGCCCGGATGGAGTTCGCCGATCATGTCCTTGGCGAAGTCCTCCGTTCAGGCGTGGCGGCGGAAGATCTGATCCTGGAAGTGACGGAATCCCGCCTGATGACCGATGTCCTCGCGCCCCTGTACATCCTCACCCGCTTGCGGCTCAAGCACGTCGGCCTCTCGATCGACGACTTCGGCACCGGCCATTCCTCGCTGTCGCAGTTGCGCGATATTCCCTTTGACGAGCTCAAGATCGATCGCAGCTTCGTCCATGGCGCCGCCCAGGACAAAACCCGGGGCGCCATTTTCACCGCCAGCCTCGTCATGGCCCGGCAGTTGGGCATGAAGACCGTCGCCGAAGGGGTGGAAGACCGCGCGGACTGGAATTTCCTGCGCCAACAGGGCTGCGATCTGGCGCAGGGCTACTTCATAGCGCGCCCCATGCCAGCCGCCAAACTACCCGCCTGGCTGGCTGACTGGGAAACGCGTCGTGCCAAATTGGTACAGCCTTGAAGGTCGCCTGCATTCTCGTCGCCAGCATTGTCGTAGCCGACGCCGATCTGGTGAACTCGCCAACGCCTTGCGGGGCGAGGCGAATCGGGCCCACACCACGACCAAGACCAAGCGTAATGCGAAGCAAACCAAGGTGGAAGCGCTGGTGGCGACCGATCGTGACCTGATGAAGGCGCTGATGAAGCAGGCGCTGCAGGAGGTTCTGGAGGGCGAGAAGGCCGAGTTCCTCGGGAGCATACTGAGAGTCGAAGCGGCTACCGCTCGGGGTGCTACAGCCGCGGATTGGTGACGCAGCCGCGAGGTGGCCGGCACTTCGGGGTACGCCCTGCGCACCGGCCCCAGCGCAACAGCATCATCCGATTCCACGATCACCCAATTTGCACAACTTGACGCACACAAATCAAGGGAAGGTTGCGCCTCGGCGCTCGAAACGATGAAACTCGCGCTGAATACCCCCTTCAGGCCCGATTCACGTTTCGCTTCGCAAACACTATGCGACCGTGGTTGGCGTAGTCCGACAGTCTGTTAGAAATCCCTCTGCATATTCCAAGGTTTAGACGCGAAACCCCGCTGCTCGGAATCCGCGCCGAACGGCATTCCGAATCGCCTTTTCGTCTTCAACGACAAAGATCGTCTGCTCGATAAGCATAAATTGAATCCGTTGTCTCGGGGGGGCGCAGATTGTCCGAGTGCCCAGACCGTATACGTAAATCCACGTATGCAGGATAGGAGAGTAACGGATTACCGAACGACTCGCTGCGGTCTATACTTTTGCAGCCCAGAAGGGGGCAGTGGTGTGTCACAGTTCGGAGCGTACCGATCGCCGGCGCTGACCGGGCCTGTGGCTGTGTCGAACCTAGCGAGGGGCCCCGGCTGGCCGAAGCGAAGTCGACGGCGATCGCTGATTGGGATGACAATGTGAACTGTCTTGTGCTGCATGATGATCGACAACGTCCCTGCGGGGCTCGGGGCACTGGTTGTGCATTGGTTGGCGGACGCCGTTTGTCGGCTCGGGCTCGAGCCCTTGTGGAAAAACTTCGAGCAACGCTCCGCGTCGCCGGCGACTTACCTGTTTCCGATTTCTCGGCGGTGAAAACGTATCGATGCTGGATCAGTGATGGCGGAAAATAACACCGTTACGATGGATCAGTTGCGGATCGGACTATATGTCGTGCTCGATCTCAGCTGGTTTCAACATCCCTTTGCCTTCAGTCAGTTCATGATCAAATCTGAGGATCAGATCAGGGAGATCCGGAGCCTTGGGCTGAAAACGGTCCGCTACAACCCAGCGCTGAGCGATTTGACCGTACGGCAACAGCCGGAGGCCGCGGCATCGGTAGCATCACCTACTGCAGACCCTGAGTTCAAGATGGAGGCGACTGGTCCTCAGCCGGCACACGCGATATCTCCAGAAACGAATTCGGAAATTCTGCCGGCGCTCGCCGCCAAACGAGTGCTCGTGGAGCGTATCCGAGCGCAGCGTGAGGCGGCCGCGCGCGTGGAGCACGCGTTCGTCAATGCGGCGAAGGCGATTCGCGACATTGAAAGGAACCTGTATTCGGACCCCAAGGAGACGGTGCAGCAGGCAACGCAGCTGGTGACCCAGATCGCCGACTCGATTCTATGTGCGCCTGACCTGGCAATCCACGTGATGGGCGATCGCACTGGTGGCGAGGAGCTGTATTTTCACTCGTTGAACGTGGCGATGCTGTCACTGATGATCGCCCGTGATCTTGGGGTGCCCCAGGAGGTTTTTGGGGCGCTCGGCATGGGCGCGCTGCTTCACGATATCGGACGCAAAGAAATTCCGGATAAGATTCTGCTAAAGGCCGAACCGCTTAATCAGGCGGAGCGCAATCTCTACCAGACGCACTGTCATTTCGGTGTAGAAATCGGCCGTCGCCTACAGCTGTCCAAGCCAGTGCTCGAGATCATCCGAGACCACCACGAACTATTTGATGGAACCGGCTATCCGGCCGGTCTCAAAGGGGATGCGATCGGCGTTATGCCGCGCATTGTCGCAGTCGCGAACTACTATGACGAGCTGTGCAACCCGGTGGATGTTGCGAACGCTCTGACGCCGCATGATGCCCTCTCGACGATGTTTGCGAAATTGCGTAGCAAGTTCGATCCACGCATGCTGCAGGCGTTCATCCGTTGCCTCGGAGTCTATCCTCCAGGAACGATCGTGCAACTCTCGAACGGTCTGATTGCAATGGTAGCTACGGTAAATACTGCCAAACCGATGAAGCCTATCATCGTCATATACGATGCGAACATTCCAAAGGAAGAATCGATACTTGTTGATATGGCAAGGGAGCAGGATCTGAATATCGCTAAGGCGATCCGCCCTGCTCAAGTACCGGTCGAAATATATAACTACCTGAGTCCTCGCAAGCGCGTTAGCTACTATTTCGATGCGGGAAAATCTGGACAGGACACGGTGACCCGATGAGTAGCCTTGCTGATCTGATGTTGGATCACAGCTCGCAGATGATGATGCTGGTCGATCCAGGCTCCTTGCGCATCGTGATGGCCAATCAACTTGTGACCCAGACGCTCGGTTATCCGCGAGTGGAACTGGTCGCGATGACTATTACAGACATCGAAAGCTCATTGCAGGACGTCTTCTTTTGGGAGGACGTGCACAACGGGCAGTTTCAAGAGATCGAAGGGCAGGAAGGGCTGTATCGATGCGCGGACGGGGAGATGTTGTCCGTGGTGAAATCGGTCCGGGTTGTCGCGCATGAAAATCACGCTCTCATCCTTGTCTTGGCGCGCGACATCAGGCACGAACGCAAGGTCGAGGACACACTAGAGCAGACATTATCGCAATTGCGAGCAACCCTCGAGTCGACCGGTAATGGAATTCTCGTTATCGACTGGCAGGGAAACATCACCAACATGAATCGGCTCTTCAGCAGCATGTGGGGGATCCCCGACGAGTTATTGCTGGAGCGCAACGATGCGGCGATTCTCGAGTTCATCGCCGGCCGAGTCAATGAGTGCGACCTATGTCGTGCACGCCTGCGCGCCACCGTGGATAGCGCGGAAACGGAAGATCTACTTCGATTGACAGATGGTCGTGTATTCGAGTGCAAGTCTCATCCCCAATACATTGGGGAACGGATTGTTGGGCGGGTGTTCGGGTACAGCGATATCACCGAACGCACTCGCGCCGATGAGGCTCTGCGCGAGTCGAGGGATCGGCTGGAGGACAGGGTTCGGGAGCGTACGGTGGAACTGGAGCAGGCCAATGCGACGTTGCAGGGTGAGAAGCGACATCAGCAGACGCTGATTCGCAAGCTCGAGGAAGCTCACAATCAGCTGCTTCAGTCGGAAAAAATGGCGTCAATTGGCCAGCTTGCAGCGGGGGTTGCGCACGAGATCAACAATCCGGTCGGTTTCGTGAATTCCAACCTTGGGACTCTGCAGCGTTATGCCGAAAACCTGTTGCGTTTGCTGTCAGCGTACGAGGGCATCGAAGGTTCACTGACGACGGAGCAGTCGGAAGCAATCGCGTGCGTGAAGAAGGAAATCGACGCCGCTTACTTGCGTGAGGATATCGGTGACCTGCTGACGGAATCGCTTGACGGTTTGCAGCGCGTCAAGCGCATTGTTCAGGATCTGAAGGATTTCTCTCACGTCGACAAGGCCGAACGCGAACTGGCGAATCTGGAGGCGGGTCTAGAGAGTACGCTCAACGTCGTGTGGAACGAGATCAAATACAAGGCCGATGTCGTCAAAGAGTATGGGAATCTTCCAACGATCGAATGTTTCCCGTCACAGCTCAATCAGGTATTCATGAACCTGTTGGTTAATGCAGCCCACGCGATTGAGGACCATGGGCACATCACGCTGCGTACCGGATATGACGAGAATTTTGTTTGGGTCGAAATCGAAGATACGGGAAGAGGGATCCGGCAGGACCACCTAAGCCGAATCTTCGAGCCGTTCTTCACGACCAAAGCGGTCGGCAAGGGGACCGGACTCGGTCTGTCTTTGTCCTACGGAATCGTTAGCCGACACCATGGATACATCGAGGTCAAGAGCGAGCTCGGAAAGGGGTCCGTGTTTCGAGTGGTTCTGCCTCGGAATCTGCCGGTCGAGGCCGTAACGTCGGAGTAATTGTGTGGATAGAGGTCATTTGCTCTGGGCTGTCGGACGGAGACGCGGCCGGTTTGAATAGCGAGGCTTGTCGTAGGCGGCCGTGAGTTTCGGCAGTGCCATTGGACGGCGTGGAAGTCGAAAATAACCGACCGTTCAGATGCCTCGTTTGGCCCGACTGTATCCCGAAACCATACGAATGGTCCTGTCCGGGTATTCCAACGTGAACGTGATTACCGATTCATCAATCGTGGTGCCGTGTTCAGGTTCTGGCATAAGCCGTGGGATGACCGGGAACTCATGAAGGCGATCCGCGATGCGTTTGAACGTTTCGAATAAGGGGTTGCGGCGCATGTCACATCACTTAATTTGGTATATGCGAATATTCAGATGGTGGTAATTTAAGAAGAAAACAACCCCGAACATTGCTGTGTTTGTCGGGGCCACGACTGCCGTCAAGTGGCATCGAAAATTCAGAATCGATAATGCTTCACAATTCTGCTACCGTAGACATCCAGTAAGGATTTGGCTCTCCAATAGAATTGATTTGTAGCCGGAGAGGATTTTTGCGGTGAATCGCGAATCCGATGACGGAGTTAGCTTCGTGGCTACGCTTGCGACGGACTCCGGCACGGTCCGCGGCCTTGGTTTTCCCTGTGGATCATGACCGACACGACAAACACGTCCGCCACCCTTCTCATGGTCGACGACGAACCGAGTATCCTCTCGGCGTTGCGACGGCTCTTGCGACCCGCCGGCTACACAATCCACACGGCGGAAAGCGGCCGTGCCGGGCTTGAGTTGCTCGAGCGTGAGCCGGTCGATCTCGTCATTTCCGACATGCGCATGCCCGAGATGGACGGGGCGAAGTTTCTTGAGCAGGTACGTACGCGCTGGCCCGAGGTCACACGTTTGCTGCTCACCGGCTATGCCGACATGAGCTCCACCATCGCCGCGATCAACCGCGGCGAGATCTACCGCTACATTGCCAAGCCGTGGGACGACAACGAGCTGACGCTGGTCATCCGGGACGCCCTTGAGCGTCGTCGGTTGCAGCGCGAAAACGCGCAGCTGCTTGCATTGTCGCAACAACAGAATGAGGCGCTGCGGGAGCTAAATGCCAGCCTGGAGCAGCGGGTTCGCGAACGGACTGCCGAATTGGAGGAGGCAAATAGCTCCCTCAACGTTGCAAACGACAAGCTGAAGCAAAACTTCGTGGTCTCCATCAAGATGTTTACGGGGCTGATGGAGCTGCGCGGAGGCGCGATGGCTGGCCACTCGCGGCGAGTGGCTGACCTCGCACGACGGCTTGCTCAGCAGCTGGGAAGCGAATCCAAAGGGGTGCAGGACATCTTTCTTGCGGGTCTGTTGCACGATATCGGCAAGATCGGCTTCCCCGATGCGCTGCTCGCCCGACCCGTGGTACGGATGAACGGCGAAGAGCGAGCGCTATACCGTAAGCACTCAATCGCCGGCGAGTCGGCCCTGATGCCGCTCGATGAGTTGAAGGAGGCCGCCCGCCTGGTTCGGTCTCACCATGAACGCTTTGACGGGCAAGGTTTTCCGGACGGTCTTGTCGGTCTGGCGATACCACTCGGCGCGCGAATCCTTGCAGTTGCCACGGATTACGACGGGCTGCAGCAGGGCATGCTTGCTGACAAGCGGCTGAGCGCGGACGAGGCGAAGGCAATGCTTGTTAAGTCGCGTGGCAAACGCTACGACCCACAGGTCGTCGACGCGCTGCTGGATATGCTGGGACGCCCCAAACCGGACCCGAATCGTGGTCAAGAGGTGCGGCCGGCTGATTTGCAGCCGGGCATGATCCTCGCTCGCGACCTCATTGGGCGGGATGGTGTGCTGCTGCTTGCGGCCGATTACATTCTCGACGCCAACTTGATACGACAGATTCAGGAATACGCGCGTCGCGATGCACCTGCTCTGGTGCTGCAAATTCGCATGGATAAACGTGTGGTGCCCGACGAGGCATGACACCGACTGCACTGAAATCCGGGAGACCTATGAACCGAATTCTGATCCTCGACGACGAAGAGTCCATCCTCAAGGCCTTGCGCCGCCTGCTGATGCTCACACCCTGTGTGGTTGGCGACAAGCATTTCAAGCTTGTCGTGGATTGCTTCAGCGTGCCACAACAGGCACTCGAGAAGGCACACAACACCGCCTATGATCTGGTTCTGTCGGATTACCGCATGCCTGGCATGGACGGGGTGCAGTTCCTTAAAGCGTTTCGTGAGCTGCAACCCAACAGTGCACGCCTGATCCTCTCCGGCTACGCTGACCTTAATGGATTGATCGCGGCCATCAACGACGCGGGTATCAGCCGCTTCTTGTCGAAACCGTGGAACGATTACGAATTGGTCGCGGCAATCGCGCAGGCGCTCGCGCTGCGTGAGCTCACCGTGGAGAACCTGCGACTGGCTGACGAAACGCGCTTGGCGAAAGGACGGATTTCGTCGCAGCAACTGGAACGTAACCGCCTTGAATCCGAAGAGCCCGGGATCACCAGGGTGATTTGGGGGCCGGACGGCTCCGTTCTCCTTGACGAATCGCTACTTGACGAACCGCTGCCCGACGACTGGAAACCGGGGCCGCGCTGATGCCCGAGTTCGAGCGGGAGACCAATCGGCTCACATTCAAGCTCGTGTATTACGGACCTGCACAGGGAGGCAAGACGACGAACCTGATGCAATTGCATGAGCTTGCCGGCGCCCAGATGAAGGGCGAACTGATGACGCTCGAGACACAACATGACCGGACGCTGTTTTTCGATCTGCTTCCCTTGGGCTTCCGTACTGCGTCGGGACTGACGATTCGCTTGCGTCTCTTCACGGTTCCCGGTCAGGTCGCGCACGATGGAACGCGAAAGGCTGTTCTGTCGCGCGCAGACGGCGTGGTTTTCGTAGCCGACTCCCAACGTACGCAAGCGACCAACAACGGCGAATCCTTCCAGAACCTTTCGGAAAACGTCGCTCGAGTCGGCTTGGATTTCGAGCGACTGCCGTTGGTGGTGCAATTCAATAAGCGCGACCTTCGGGACATCCTGTCTGTGGAGGACATTCACGAACGCTACGCCGGGGCGCCCTGGCCCCTACTGTTTGCTTCGGCAATCGACGGTCGCGGCGTACGCGAAACTTTTACCGAACTGCTTCATGGTGTTTGGCGGCGCTATGCGGACGACCTGGGTTTGGTGACCGAGCACGGGCTGGACGAGGCAAGTTTCGTGACTGCGGCAGGGGGTGAGGCGACATGACCGACATGGTCGGTTTCGACCGTGATTTTTCATTGGGTGAGCTTCTCAGCACGCGAGATGCGGACGAACTTTGCCGAACACTGACGGCACTGCTGGGAACGCCGGTGGCGATGCTTGACGAAAGATGCAACGCTTTTGGCAGCGCCGCGCACGTCGTTGGTGGGTGCCGAACCCCGTTGGTTCTCGAATTGGAGCCGGTCGGCTTCCTTGAGGCCGACTGTCCTCAGGATTCCCTCTCCGGCGCTGCGCGGACCGTCCGTTGGGGGCTATTGTCGCGCGCTCGCCTGCGCATGGTTTCCGATCTGCATCTCGAAGCCGTTCGCGCCGATTACGCGAAGCTCCAGCAGCAGAATGAGGCGCTCAAGGCGTCTGAAGCAAAATATCGTGAATTGGCGGCTACGCTCGACGCCAAGGTCAAAGAGCAGATCAAAATCATTGATGAACGCCAACTCCAGCTCTATCAGGCCGAACGTCTTGCGTCGATTGGCCAGTTGGCGGCCGGTGTGGCGCACGAAATCAACAACCCACTTGGTTTCATCAGCAGCAATTTGTCGGCGGCCGAGCGCTATCTGCAGAGCCTGGAGGATTTGCGCAGCGTGGTCCCTTCGACCGACTGGCAGGCACGCGATCTCGACTTCCTGTTTAAGGATTTCGTGGAATTGCTGAAGGATTCGCGTGTCGGCATTGACCGCATTGCGCGGATCGTCAAGGATTTGAAGGGGTTTTCGAGTGTCGATCAGCCTGAGGAGCAGGTGGTCGACCTCAATGCGCAGTTGGAAACCCTGCTGACGGTCCTGGTCGGGCAGAAGCCGCCATCGATTACGCTGAGTACGGACTTCGCCCCCTTGCCCCCGTTGTTGTGCTTGCCCGGACACCTCAATCAGGCGTTCCTGAACATACTTCAGAATGCCTTGCTGGCGGTAGGCGACGGGGGAATCGTAACCGTGCATACGCGGACAGACGGGACCTCGATTTCGGTGGAAGTCACTGACACAGGACCGGGGATACCCGACGAGATTCGGGCGCGGATCTTCGACCCCTTCTTTACCACCCGTGGCGTTGGCAGTGGCACCGGGCTTGGCTTGACCGTTGCCCGTGACATAATTCTCGCGCATAGCGGAACGGTAACGGTAATCTGCCCGCCCCACGGCGGAACCCGCGTTACCGTCAATCTCCCCGTGTGACCGCACATGACCAATTACGCCGCCTATTTCACTGGTAAGAACGAGGCGCCCGCGAGCAGCGGGGCGGCAACCCCAATGCGGTACCGCCTGATGATCGTCGACGACGAACCGGCGATCTTGAAGGCGCTCACGCGTACGTTCCGTGCCGAAGCGTACGAGATTGTCACGGCGAGCAACGGCAACGAGGCATTAGCGCGGCTGCGCGAAGCACCCGCACAGGTGATCATCAGCGATTACATGATGCCGGGCATCAACGGCGCCGAATTGCTCAAACAGGTCAAGACGCTCTATCCCGACACGATCCGCATCATGCTCACCGGCCATGCGGATACGGGCGCCGTGATGGGGGCCATCAATGAAGGGGCCGTCTACAAATTCATCCTCAAGCCCTGGAACGACGACGATCTGCGTGTCACCGTCTCGCTCGCCCTCGAGCAATTCGATCTCGTCCAGAAAAACCGTGCATTAACTCAGGAGAACGCAAAAAAGACCAAGGAGATCTCGGCCCTGTCTCGCTTGGCAGTGTCCAACCGCAGCCAGCTGGGGATGATGCTCCACAAGAAAAATCTCCTCACCAGTGCGCAGCTCCAGGAGCTCACACGCCAGCAGGGGCTGCAAAAGGAACCGCTGATCAAGATCCTCCTCGAGCGCGGATGGGTGACCGAGAAGAGTTTGCGCAAGATTCTTCGCGAAGATCTTCTGGTCGAGGAGGTTTCACTTGCGGAGTTCCGGGTCGATACTGCGGTCACCGATCTGATCCCCCGGGGGTTCTGTGAGAAACAGTTGGTGGTCCCACTCAAACTTGAAGGGCGGCGCCTACTCCTGGCGGTGGCAGATCCGATGGATTCGGGCCTGATCGACGATGTTCGCTTTACTGCCGGGCTTGACCTCAAGGTCGTGATGGCCGACAGCGAAGCGATCCGCGCGAAGATAGCCGAGGTGTATGGCGAGCGCGGCGACAACCTGGACATCCGCGATCTGGCGACGATGGTTGGCACTGTGGATCCCTATGAGGGTATTGAGGTCGTCATTGACGACGTCGAGGATGTTCCGCTGGACGAACTACTGGCGTCGACCAATGATCCGCCTGCAATCCGGCTAGTCAACGCGATCATTCTCGAAGCCATGCGGCTTGGCGCCTCGGACATCCACATTCAGCCGCGCACCAAGAACGTCGTGGTGCGGTTACGAATCGATGGGGTGTTGCAGGACAAGATCCAGATTCCGCATGCACTGCACAGTCCCTTGGTGTCGCGCCTCAAGATCATGGCTGAACTCGACATCTCGGAACGCCGCCGCCCGCAGGACGGTCGGCTTACGGTGAAGTCACCACTGCGCATTGTCGATCTGCGGATTTCCACGCTCCCGACCATCAACGGCGAAAAAGTGGTGATGCGGATTCTGGACCGCAACTCGGCTGTTCTGAATCTTGTCGGACTCGGCTTCGGCGACGCAGGGCTGGCTAAAGTGCGCGTCATGGTGGATAAGCCCCAGGGGCTGCTCCTGGCCACCGGACCGACCGGCAGTGGCAAAACCACGACCCTGTATTCGCTCCTGCAGGCCAATGCATCGCCTGCCAAGAATTACATTACGATTGAAGATCCCGTCGAGTACTACCTCGACAATGCCGGACAGGTGCTGGTGAAGGAAAAAATCGGCCTCACTTTTCCTGTCGTGTTGCGCTCGATCCTTCGGCAGGATCCTGATGTGTTGCTGATTGGTGAGATCCGTGACCTCGAAACCGCCGAAGTTGCGTTCCATGCGGCGTTGACCGGACACCAGGTGCTATCGACGCTTCACACCAATTCGGCGATGGCTACCATCGCGCGCCTACTCGACCTGGGACTCAAGCCGTTCATCATTGCCAGTGCGCTCGAGGGTGTGATTGCGCAACGCCTGGTGAGGCGAATTTGCCGGCACTGCCGTCAGAGTCAGCCGGCCGACCCGGCTACGTTGACCCGGCTTGGGCCACGCTTTCGTAATGCGCCACCCGCGAGCTTCGTCGGAGCCGGATGTGTCGAATGTGACGGAACCGGCTATCGAGGCCGCCTCGCTCTATATGAAATTCTACTGCCCGACGAGATGATGCGCGATCTGATTGCCCGCGGTGCGAGCACGAAGGAGCTTGCCGCGCATGCGCGCGCCGGCGGCCATGAATCGCTGTGGGAAGATGCCTGGGGCAAAGTGGGGCGTGGCGACACAACGCTCGAGGAAGTGCTGCGGGTGCTCGGCCCGGAACCGGAATAGGAGGGGCGCAAAATGATTCAAGGCAGCGCACAGGTATTTCAGTCGCCGAGCGGCAACGCCCTCGATGAGCAGCAGGTGCTGGAACGGCTCAGACAGACCGAAGGCCAACTTCTCCAGTCGGAGAAGTTGGCGGCTGTGGGCCTGCTGGCTGCCGGGATTGCTCACGAGATCAACAATCCCGTGGGTTTCGTCAGCTCGAATCTCGGCTCGTTACAAAACTATATCGAGCGCCTCTTCGCGATCCTCGATGCCTACGCGCGGATGCAAGAGGCGTTGCCCGCGGAACATCCTTCGCGGGTCGAGGTGGAAAATCTCGCCCGCGAGACCGAACTTGAGTATCTGCGACAAGACATTCCGGATCTGCTGCGCGAATCGATTGAGGGGCTCGCGCGCGTCAAGGGGATCATCAATGATCTCAAGGATTTCTCGCGTATCGATGACGGGCAGCGCGAACAGGCGGACCTGCATCGCTGCCTCGAGAGTACCCTCAACGTCATTCGCAACGAGATCAAGTACAAAGCCGAGGTCGTACGCGTGTTCGGCGAGCTTCCTCTTGTAAGTTGCGTGCCAGCGCAGATCAACCAGGTGTTCATGAACCTGCTGGTGAATGCGGCGCAGGCGATCGACTCCGTCGGGACCATTACGCTACGTACCGGCGCCGAAGGGAATCTCGTGTGGATCGAAATCTGCGATACAGGCAAGGGGATTCCGCCGGAATTTCAGGCTCGGGTGTTCGAGCCCTTCTTCACGACCAAACCTGTTGGCAAGGGAACGGGGCTCGGACTGTCGATCTCCCGTGATATTGTGCAGCGCCATGGCGGCAGCCTCGTGATGCGAAGCGCGGTCGGCGAAGGAACGACCTTTCGCCTGAGCCTTCCTGTCGGCGAGGCGTCCGAACGCAGTGACTGATCCGTCCGTCGGCCAAGCGCGGTGACGCCTCCGAGCCAAACCGAGTCCGCCATGTCCCGCCGTCGTACTGTCGTAGTCATTACGCTGACCTATGCTCTTTTTGCAGGTCTATGGATCGCTTCTTCCGATACGTTACTGAGCATCCTGGTCGAGGACTCGACTCTACGGATGCAGATCGGCTCCGCGAAGGGGTTCGTCTATGTCGCGGTGACAACGCTCCTGCTGTACCTGCTGCTCGACTCGTGGCGACTAAGTACCCTCGAGGCCGAGGAGGAGCGACGACGCCCTCGACTCGGTGTCGTACTCACTGCATTTCTGGGGCTCGCCCTGGTGGTGCCCGTGATCGGGGTCGCGGTGGTGCGTCTCCATGGGCGGCAAATCGAGCTTGAAGCCTACGCCAACCTGCAGACCGTCGCCGAACTCAAGGCCCGGCAGATTCAGAGCTGGCTCGCTGAACGGGATGGTGACGGTCGCGCGCTGGCACAGTCCTCGGGGTTCGCTCTGCGGCTCGCACGATGGCTCAACAGCGGGGTAGCCGCAGAGCGCGACCTGGTCCAAGACCGGCTCAGTTCGATGCAAAGCTCGCTTCACTATGAGGGCGTCGTGCTCCTCGACGCGAATGGCCGAACTGTCTATGCGAGCGGCTCGCGCCGAGAGGTGCCTGCAGCGATTCAATCCTTGATGGCTCAAGCACGAGTCCGCGGGGACGTGGTACGTAGTGACTTGTATCTGGATGAGAGCGACCGGCTGCACCTGGACTGGATCGTGCCGATCCGGAATCCTCAGCGGCCGAGCGAAAACGTGATTGCATTCGTGCTCTTGCACGTTGAACCGGATCGCGCGCTGTACCCACTCATTTTGAGTTGGCACGCGCCCAGTCCGACAGCAGAAAGTTTCCTGGTCCGTCGTGAAGCCGACTCGGTAGTGTATCTCAATGAACTGCGTCATCGCGTCGGTGCCCCATTGAGTCTGCGCTTGCCCCTCACCACCGATGGGCTGCCAGCTGCGGCGGCGATCGCCAATGGTGAACCGCTCACCATGACCGGCATCGACTACCGGGGTGTCAGCGTGCTCGCCGCAACACGATCAATCGCTGATACTCCATGGCACTTGGTGGCGAAAGTAGATCGTGAAGAGGTGATGGCCCCTCTGCGCAACCTCGTCTGGTGGGTGAGTTTGGTGACCATTTGCGCAATCGCGGCGGTCGCAGCGCTGATTTTGATGTACTTGCGCCAGCAACGCCGTGCCGATCGATGGGCGGTGCAGGCCGAGGCGTCGGAACGCATTCGGGAACTTAACGCTCAACTCGAACAGCGTGTGATTGCACGGACCCGACAACTTGCCGAGGCCAATCGCGAGCTGGAGTCGTTTGCGTACGCAGTGTCACATGACCTTAAGGCGCCGCTGCGCGGCATCATCGGCTACAGTCGTCTCCTTGAGACCGAGTACAGTCAGCAACTCGTGGAAGAGGGCAGGGATTTTGTCTGCCAGATCAACCATGCCGCGATGCAAATGCATCAGCTGATCGACGACCTCCTCGCATATTCACGCATCGAGCGTGGGACCATCGCGATGACGCCAACGGACCTCCCGGCGTTTGTCGATGGCGTTCTCGCGAATTGCCGACCGGCTATTGTCGAGACGGGCGCCAAAGTCAGCGTAAACATTCCGCGGGTCACCGTGCCGCTCGATTCCAACGGGCTGAGCATGGCGCTGCGCAACGTCATCGACAACGCGGTGAAATTCAGTAGTCATGCTACTCCGCCGCGAATCGAAATCGGTGCGCACATCGGGCCTGCCTCGTGCGTCATCTGGGTGCGAGACAATGGCATTGGCTTCGACATGAAGTTTCATGACAGAATGTTCGAAGTATTCAGTCGTCTCGATTCGAATGGCGACTTCCCTGGCACTGGTGTTGGCCTGGGCATCGTGCGCAAGGCAATGCAGCGCATGGGTGGGCAGGCTTGGGCGGAAGGCGAGATAGGGCGGGGGGCCTGTTTTTTCCTTAAACTTCCGTTGATGCCAACGGCGGCTTGATACGCGGTGGGGACAAACTCGAGTCACGTTCCATCATGAACGAACATTCTGACGAAGCCGAAAACGGGGTTGCACGCGGAGAGCAGGTGAAGAGCCCGCGCGTGCTCTATGTCGAAGACAATTCGATGGATGCGACACTTGCGCGGCGCGCCCTCGAGCGGGAAATGCTCGGCGTTCAGCTGCAATTCGTCCGTACGGTCGCCGAGGCGCTTGTCTGCCTTGCCTCGCCAGTTCCTCCGTACGACGCCATGTTCGTAGACTTGCGATTGCCGGATGGGAGCGGCTTCGAGTTGCTCCGCCATGTGCGGGATCGTGATCTCTCCCTGCCGGTGGTGATCCTTACAGCGTCGGGTGACCACGCCACGGCTCTCGCTGCACTCAAGGCAGGTGCCGACGACTACGTTCCCAAACGTGGTGATTACACCGATCGTCTGGCGGCAAGTCTCACCGCGGTTGTCACTCGGCAGCGGGCGCGAGAGGCCATCAGGCGCAGTTCTCTGCGTGTCTTGTATGGGGGGGCCAGGCCTATCGATGTCGACCTGGTGCGTCGCCAGCTCACGCGCATTGCGCCACATATCGAACTCGAAGTCGTTACTACGGGGCCTGACGTCTTGGCGCGTCTTCCCGAATCCGCTGCGGCGTCGCTGCCCTATGACATCCTGCTGCTAGATTATCGGCTCCAGGGGGCCGATGCGCTCGAGATTTTCAAGACTGTGCGTGTCGAACGGGCGCTGCAGGTTCCGGTGGTACTGGCCACGGAACAGGGCGACGAGCATGTCGTCGTCGCCGCGATGCGCCTCGGTGTTGCCGATTGCATCGAAAGGAACAGTACGTTCCTTGAACGCCTGCCAGAGGTTCTTGAGAAGGTCCACCAGCGCGCACTGTTGCAGCGCGAACAGGCTCGTGAGCGCGCGATGGCCGACCGTCTGAGGCTCGTACTCGCGGCCAGTCCGGCCATCGTGTACACGCTGCGCGCGGAGGGCGAGCGGTTCGTGCCGACCTGGGTTAGCGAGAATGTCGTGCGCCTGATGGGGTACCCGATCGAGGAGTGTCTGCAGCCGGACTGGTGGCCCTCACATGTTCATCCGGACGACCTTGGCCGTTTGTCCGAACTCGTGCCGCGCCTGCTTGCGGAGGGTAGCCTGGTTACCGAATACCGGTTTTACGACGGGAGCGGCACGGTCCGGTGGATTCGCGACCAGCAGCGCGTGCTGACGCCCGCCGGCGAGAAGTTTCCCCTGCAGGTGATCGGATCCTGGAACGACATCACTGCCGAGCGCGAAACGCAGGAACGCCTGCGCCTCTATGGCGTTGCATTCGAAAGTAGTCGCGAGGCGTTGATTATTACCGATCTCGTGCCTCGTATCCTCGCGGTAAATCCCGCCTTTGCTCGCATGAGCGGATACACCGAGGTGGAGGTACTCGGGAAGAATCCCAACATTCAGCGCTCAGGTCGCCACGATCAGGCGTTCTTTCGGACGATGTGGGAGTGTGTCAACACAACCGGTTTCTGGGAAGGGGAGGTGTGGAACCGACGCAAGGATGGCGAGGTGTGTCCACAGTGGTTATCGATTAGTACGGTGTGTGATGGGGCCGGCCAACCGACCCATTACGTCGCCGTTGCCAGCGACCTTTCCGAACTCAAGCACAGTGAGGAGAAACTGCGCCGTCTGGCGCACTTCGACCTGCTCACCGAGCTACCCAACCGGATCCTGTTCGAGCTGCGCCTTGAACATGCGCTCGAACGTGCGCAGCGTCATGGCCATGGTGTCGCGGTTCTTGTCGTCGATCTCGACCGTTTCAAAGATGTGAACGACAGCTTGGGTCATGCCGCGGGTGACCATTTGCTACAGTCGGTGGCGCAGCGTCTGCGCGGGCGTTTGCGGAGCGAAGATACGCTCGCGCGCCTGGCCGGCGATCAATTTGCGGTTGTGATGGAAGGGCTATCGGATTTTCGTGATGCCGAGCGGATGACGCGTGACTTGCAGACGCTTCTGGAGTCACCATTCGCTGTTGTCGGACATCATGACGTCTACCTCACCGCTTGCATCGGCATCAGCGTGTGCCCTGAGGACGGCTACGGGGCAGTCGCGCTGCTCGACAAGGCATACGCTGCGGCACATCAGGCGAAAGGCCTTGGGGGTAATCATTTCAGCTATTACACCGGTGAGCTCAATAGCCAGGCTTTGAGTGCGCTGGAACTCGAGGGTGCGCTGCGACGCGCCTTGGAGCGCCACGAGTTCGTGCTGCATTTTCAGCCCAAGGTCGATATCTGCAGTGGCCATGTATGCGGGGCCGAAGCCCTTGTGCGCTGGCAGCGACCCGAGCATGGCTTGGTGCCGCCCCTGCAATTCATTCCGCAAGCGGAACGCAGTGGGCTAATCGTGCCGTTGGGGGCATGGGTGATTGAAGAGACATGCCGGCAGATGCGCGAATGGGCGGACGCCGGGCTGGGCGATGTAAGTGTCGCGGTTAATGTCTCGGCGCGGCAGTTTTGCGGCGAGGATCTCGAATCGACGGTGCAGCAGGCGCTGTCGCGTTATGGTATCCGACCCGAGTTGTTGATGCTGGAACTGACCGAAAGCATGCTGATGGAGCGCCCCGAGGCGACCGTCACGCGCTTGACGCGTTTGAAGAGGCTGGGTGTTCGACTGTCACTCGACGACTTTGGTACGGGGTATTCCAGCCTCGGTTACCTGAGTCGTTTTCCCATCGATCAACTAAAAATTGACCGGTCCTTTGTTACCGATATCGTTTCCGATCCAAGCTCGGCAATTATCGCCACATCGGTGATCGTTCTCGCCCATCGCATGGGCATTGATGTGGTCGCCGAAGGCGTGGAGACGGAAGCTCAACTGAGTTATCTGCGGAAAAATCGCTGCGACAAGATGCAGGGCTACCTTTTCAGCAAGCCACTACCTGCGGACGAATTCTGCGAACTTGTGCGGCAGGGGACACGTCTTCCGGTGATGGCGCCAATTTCGGACACGCGAACCCTGCTGCTCGTCGATGACGAGCCGAACATCCTCTCCGCGATCCGGCGTTTGCTGCGAGGCGAGGGCTATCGCGTGCTGACGGCTGGGAGCGCGCGGGAAGCCTTGGAGATCTTGGCCAAGGAACCCGTACAGGTGATCCTGTCCGACCAGCGAATGCCCGAAATGAACGGGACGGAGTTCCTCGGTCGGGTCAAGGTGCTGCATCCAAGTACGGTGCGCATCGTGCTATCCGGCTACACGGAGCTAGAATCGATCATGCAGGCGGTAAATACCGGAGCGCTGTATAAGTTCCTGACGAAGCCTTGGGATGACAATGCGCTGCGTGAGCACCTGCGCGATGCCTTCAGCTATTACGAGGCCGTATTGAGGCCTCGTTCAGCGGGATTCGCTGGCCAACCTGCGCCGGGTGCGTAGGGGCGGTATCAAGGCAAGAGGCTGTACGCAGAGTTGGATACGAAGGTTCTTACGCAGTGAGCGATTCGGCCGTGTCACTGTCGTCAATCGGCAGCCATAGGCGGACCGAGGTGCCGCGCCCGGGAGCGCTGTCCACCTCGAAGCGGCCTCCATGTTTCTGCGCAATGCTGTAGGCAACGGACAAGCCGAGTCCCGTTCCTTGTCCGACCGGCCGCGTCGTGTAGAAGGGGTCGAACATGCGATTGCTCACGGTTGGTGCCATGCCGCAGCCGGTGTCGGTAATCTCGACACATACCTCGCGCGCCTGGTGCCTCGTGCGCAAGGTAATCGTCCCCTGCTGTTCGATCGCATGGATGGCGTTGAGCAGCAAATTCAGGAAGATCTGGTTGAGTTGTACGGCGTTGCCGTGGACCAGTGGCAGGGGGGCGTAATCGCGCACCACGTCCGCCTTCCCGTCAAGTGACGTGGCGAGCACCTTGAGAGTGGCATCTAGGCAATGGTTGATGTTCACGTCACCCCATTCAGTAGGTGAACTATCGAGCCGCGAGAATTCCTTCAGGTCGGCCACGATCCGGCCTACGCGTTTCAGTCCATCGCGGCTCTCGCTCATCAGCGCATGGAGATCGTCGCGGAGGAAATCGAGATCGGCCTTTTCGCGCAGTTGCTCGGTCGCGCTGCGGGTAAGAGGATCCTGTGTTGACGCAATAACCTCCTCGTAGTCATCGATTACGTGCAGGAGATCCTGTACATAAGTGTCGAGCGTCGCAAAATTGGAATTGATGAAGGCGAGTGGGTTGTTCATTTCGTGAGCGACCCCCGCGGCCAGCTGGCCCAGGCCCGCGAGCTTTTCCGCCTGTACCAACTGGATTTGCGTCTCGGCAAGTCGGGCATTTGTCTCGCGCAACTGTGCCACGGTTTCCTGGAGCAGGCGCTCGTGGTTTCGGCGTTCCGTGATGTCATGGAAGATAACGACTCCCCCCATCTGCCCCTGACTGTCAGTGAGGAGCGGCGCACTCGTGTATTCCACCGGAAAGCTGCTGCCGTCCTTGCGGAAGAATACCTCGTCGTCGCGATGTTCGACCTGCGCGCTTTTGCGCGTGCCAGCAATGGGACAATCGGCCAGCGGGTAAGGACGGCCGTCGGCGTGGTGGTGATGCAAGAGTTCGTGGGATCCTTTACCGATCACCTCTACATCCTGATAGCCGAGCATCGCGAGCGCAGCAGGATTCATGAACATGATTCGGCCGTCTCCATCGACGCCGTAAATGCCCTCTGCCACCGATTCGAGAATTGTCGCCAACTGACGCATCAGGCCGGTAAGAGCTAGACGGTCATCAGCCATCTGCGCAATCGTGCGGTTGATGGCCGAAGCAATGCGCGCCATTTCCGATTCGCCCTTGAAGTAGGGCACTTGCACGGATTGCTCGCCACTCGCAATGGCTTCCAGGGCCTGTTCGATACTGACAATGCGCCGCATGATGTGTCGGCCGAGACGGATCGAAAAAAAGCCGAGGCATAGCAGCCCGGCGCCGAGCAGGCCGCCAACGACCAACCGCGTGCGCAGAATTGAACGCTCGAGGTTGTGCGTCGCCGTCAGTACGTGTCGTTCCTGTAGCGCCGCCAAAGCACGCACGTTGTTAATGAGTGCTTGCTGCAGGTGATACCAGCCGGTTTCCGCCAATTGCGACAACTGTTCCCGATCGTGCTGCACGTACGCACGTTCAGCGCTATCGAGAAATGTCCCTAGTGCCGGCAACGCGGCCTCAATCTCGGCAATCAGCGCATCCTCCTCAGGATCTTCGAGCCAATTGCGGTGTACCAGGCGGTAGGTGTTCCACGCCTTATCGATCAGTGGCCGTTCCTGCCGCAGGAGCTCCAGCGCACCAAGGGGGGAAGCCTGGGCTAACAGGACAGACTGCATCCTTGTGTGAATCGACTGCAGACGTGACTCGATCGCATGCAGTTCGGCCGCCGGGAGCATTTCACCTTGGACGATCCGAAGAAAGGCACGGTCGGTGACGTACTGCGCCCACGCGAACGCCAAGGCCAGACAAAGCATCACCGCGCCCGTAAAAATGGCCTGAAGGCCGAGGCGTCTGCGGATGCTGAAGTGTCGCGCCATGGTTCGTGCAGGACTTGGGGAGGTCCGGCATGGTATGCCATTCCCCGCGCACTGACTACGACGAAGTGCATATGGCCGGTGGCCTGCCGCTCAGCGATTACGGCGAGGATGGGGTGACACAGGAGTTGATTCGGGTGCTGGATTCGCCTACGTGGCGCTCTTCAGGCGCGAGTCATGCGGTCGCATAGCTGCGAGCAGGCCTCGTTGGCTTTTCCCGTATTTTCCGTTTTTCCCGTACGCTTACCCACCTTTAGCTTCAACTTGGGGTTTGGATGGAAGGTTGCCACTCGGCGTGCCGTCACGGTCACCTGTTCGACTGTCTTCGGGTTGTGGCCAGGGCGAGGCGGTTTTGCGCGCAGTCGAAAGCTCCCAAACCCAGAGAGTTTCACGTCGCTGCCCGCGGCGAGCGACGAAACCAGTTCGTCGAAAAACGCGTCGACGATTTCGGCGGCTTCGGATCGGGTAATGCCGATGCTGTCGATCAGCGCCTGGACGATTCCGGCCTTTGTTAAGGCTATGTCCCAATTACGTGTTGCATGGGACGTCCGACGGCCTCCTGCAGGCAGTATGCGGGTCGGATCCCTTCCCGGTAGCGTTCGAGCATGCGTCGCCAACCGAGGTAATTGACGAGGTACTTGGTGGCGACGCCGTGAAAGCGTGACATCCAGTTCTTGAGCCGGCTGTGATAGGCATTGACGTTCTGGATATAGAAAGCGCCCTCACGGACCCGCTGCCCAGGTTTGGCATGCACCACCCGATGGGTGATGCGGCGTAGACGGCAGCGCCGTCCGTACATAAGACCGACTCGCGATCAATCAGCGGCTGTAGTGCGTCCTGCACGTGCGCGGCATCGAGTTGGACCAGCTTGAAATCGGCGGTGTGCCCTTCACGGTCTCGCACCATCATCACCGGAATCTGGTCTTTACCGGTCCCGCGCGTCGCCCCGACGCCGCCTCGTCGGCGCGGCGCTCTGGGCAAGTGACGCTGCCCCTTGAAGGACTCCAGGAAGAACGTCTCGTCGGCGTCGACGATACCGTTCTCATGCTCATCACGATGTTCGGCCACCGCCAGCAGAAAGCGATGGCGCCACAGAAAGGCCGTGTTCTTGCTGATCCCGCAGTGTCGGGCCGCCTGCCTGACCGTTAGACCACGGATCAGAGCCTCGGCATAATTTCGCCAGCATTCAGCTTTGCGCAAGTGTGCCAGCGGCGCGGCAGTCAAGGCATTGCAGGTGCGACCACACCCTCGACAACGGTTACGACGTAGCCCGCGGCTCCAGCCCCACGAGGCCAATTGCACCGCTGGCGCGCCGCAATGCGGGCACTTCTGCAGATCCGGCACAGCGCCTTCAAGCTCGTCGCGCCGGGGCTGCTCATGAAGTGCCGCCACGAGAAGGGACTTCTGCTTGCCGCTAAGTTCGCTCAGCTGAGCCAACAAATGTTGGAAGGCTTGCGTATCCATGATCAGACTCCAACACGTAATTGGGACATAGCCTTCTTCTAGGTAGATCTGCTTAGCCATGCGCGAGTCTCCGCAAATTTTCGCGCGCGCTCCCTTTTCGTGAGTAAGCGTTCTACCGCCCCACATTGACAGGTCGGTGGTCACGCCTGTAAGGGCGCCAGCGGCAGCAACTCATCAAGGCGGCTGTAGGGCCAGACAGGCAGTTTCTTCAACGTGTCCTTGAGCCTAGCATATGGCTTCAGGCCGTTCATTTTTGCGGTGGCGAGCAGGCTCTGGATGGTGGCGGCACGGCAAACGTCGAATTTTTTTACACTCTGAGAACCCCGAGCACTTCACCTTTCCGTAACAAAAGTCACGCTGCATCAAGAATCGATGACGAACCGTGATTAATTCTCGCCTGAGAATGATTACATGCCGCGCAAAATTACTTGCGCTTGCAATCAAAATCAGGTTGACGAAAACGCGAATGCGGTCGGATGTTGCAAAAATGTCAGAAATTCGTACAGTCGCCCCGAAGGGGGCGATTGGGCAGGTCAGATGAGGCCAGAAAGGCTTGTACTACGGCATTTTTAGTAACAAGGTACAAAAAATGCTTCAGACCGAATGCAGAAGTCCATTCGATGTCTCGCGTTGCACCGATGCAACAAGACCTCTCGACAAAAAAATGGTTGGGGAGAACAAGAAAATGACATACAAAATTATGCGCAAGGTACTCGGGGGTGTGATCCTCGCCGGTTTTGTCGGAATGGCTCAGGCCAACTCAACGACTCTAACCAATCCAATAACACTGAATCCCATCAACATAGAGGTTGATAGCGGCGTTGCGTCCTTTAGCTACGACCTAATTTCGTATGGGTATGATCCGTTACTGCATTCACTTGATTCGGCACTCCTCAGCCTTGTCTTTACGGTCTCCGGCAACAACACGAATCAGATTAATAAGGCAAACACCTCGATTGTGACCATTTCTCTGCCTGGTCAATTCGATTTCTCAAGCAGTGTCTCCGCATTCAATTCAAGCACTCCAGAATTGGTCCCCATAAGTTCCGATGCTTTGAATTATGCTGATGGAATTCTTGACTTTTCACTGACTCGCTCTCCGAACCCCGGCGACGTCTTGTTGACGTCAGCGACGCTCACCGTAGACGTTTCGCTATTCCCCACGGACGAACTGGGCGGCAGCAACGACCCGGGTGTCGGCGGGAGCGGTCCAAGCGCCGTCAATGCCGTACCCGAGCCCGGCATCCTTGCCCTCCTTGGCGTCGCCCTGCTCGGCGGCGTGCTCGTCCGCCGCCGCGCGGCCTGACGACGCATTCGTCGCGCGCCGCTCCATGGCGCTGTCTTTGGCTCGCGAGCCCCGCAGCAGGAGATTCGCTAGCTGCGCCTACCTTCAGGCCTGCAACATCCTCACTGGGTGGGGCAGGCCGGTCAGCTTTCGCGCCCGGGCTTGCAAGCGGACCGGGCGTTCACGTTGGTGCAGCAGGATTTCCTGATCGCATACTCCTAGAACGGGCATGGCGTGTGCCCCTCCTGCAACACGCGGCGCATGGCGATGGCGACGAGTTGGATCGCAGTCTGGGAGAGTTTGATCACTGTATGGCCTCACGATGGTCGTTGCACGCGTGATGAGACCGGAATCGTGCTGCTGCCGCTTTCCTGGTCCGGGGTGAGTTCGCCGAAGGCGCGCCCCAGGTATCGCCTGACCACGGCGTGTCTGACGGCATCATTCACGCATCCCATCACGCGACGAAATGCGACGCACTTTCAACCATGTTAGTCCGCCGCCGTTGATGCCTGTAGCAACACCGCTTTACCGGCTCAACGTCTAGAAGCAAAACCGGCGGATCTTCGGCCGAGACGGGTTCGGCCCGCATGACGCTCGGCGGGTTGCCAACGTCAGCTCTACGCTGCGCTCCTCGAACACACGCCTCCGACCAACTGCTGCTGGTCGGAGGTAAATTATCTCCACCATCGGTTGGAACAGGTCGAGGCGAAGTCCGTTGGGCAGCGCCTGCGACTCTAAAAAAATATGTTCGACATCGAACAGACTTGGCAATGAGCCGGTGCTAAATTAAAAATCCGTGATATTTGTTGCGACTGCGTCCAAGCGATATCTACCAAAAAAGTAGCGAAGGCGCCGATGAGTGTGGACGCGAAGGCGACTGTCGTCACTCATGCCCACACCAACGTGATCAACGGCCTCGCGATGACTGTAGTCGCCATGACGATCAAGCAACTGAAGGTGGAAGTCACAAGGCGCTGGTGAGTTTGTCACCCGTTGATCGAGGGCCAAGATGAGAAACGACAGCACTGCCCGGAACTCGGAAGCGTTGCTCAGCGAGGCTATGGTGAGACTTGGCCATCAACAGCCGCCGGAAGGGGTGACGGTCGAAACCGACCCGCTAAAGCTGCTCCACGAGTTGCAAGTGTATCAAGCCGAGCTCAATCTTCAGAATGAGGAACTGCGCCGGACGCAGGTCGAACTGGAAGCTTCGCGGGTCTACTACTTTGAGCTTTACGATCTGGCGCCGGTCGGTTACTGCACGCTCGATGAGGAGGGGCTGATCCTGCAAGCCAATCTTACCGCCGCCAGCATGCTCGGCGTGGCTCGGGAGGAACTGGTCAAGCAGCCGATTCACTGCTTCATCCTCACGGAAGACTTTGACACCTTCCACCGCCACAGCCAGCAGCTCTTTGCGAGCAGTGAGCAGCAAGCCTGCGATCTGCGCATGGTGAAGAAGGACGGGACGGTACTTTGGGTACGCCTGTGCTCGGTCAGTGTGCAAGACGCCGACGGCACGCGTTTGTGCCGCACGGCGATTGGTGACATTACGACGAGCAAACACGCGGAAGAGGCGCTGCATGCGCAGAAGGAGTTTTTTCACCAGATCGCGGAGAATCTTTCCGACTTCATCGCGGTGCTCGACCTGGAAGGGCGGCGAATCTACAACAGTCCCTCGTATCAGCAGTTTTTCGGTGCGACCGATGTCTTGCGAAACACCGACTCCTTTGCCGAAGTTCATCCGGATGACCGGGAGCGGGTCAAGCGGGCTTTCCGGGAAACCGTTGAAACCGGCGTGGGACACCAGCTCGAGTATCGCCTCCGGATGGACGACGGCAGAATCCGTGACATGGAATCGCGCGGCAGCGTGATCAAGGACAGCGACGGGCGGGTGGCGCGCGTGGTCGTCGTCTCTCGCGACATCACAGAGCACAAGCAGCTTCAAGAGCAGGTGCGGCAAATGGCGTTCTCCGACGTCCTCACCGGGCTCCCTAACCGTCGCTTGTTCAGCGACCGATTGAGCCAGGCCATGGCGGCGAGTATGCGCAGTGCCTGCTATGGCGCGCTGATGTTTCTCGATCTGGACAACTTCAAGCCACTCAACGACGCGCATGGCCACGACGTCGGCGATTTGTTATTGATCGCGGCGGCAGATCGGCTGAAGCATTGTGTGCGCGAGATGGATACCGTTGCGCGCTTCGGTGGAGACGAGTTTGTGGTAATGCTCAGCCAACTCGATGTGGACAAGGCAGAATCCATCTCACAATCGGAGACCGTTGCCGAAAAGCTGCGCGCGATCTTGTCGGAACCGTACCTGTTACACGTCACTCCTGCGGCGAAAGCGAACACCAGGGTCGAGCATCGTTGCACGGTGAGTATCGGCGTGACTCTATTCCATGATCATGAAGCGAGCCCAGCCGACATTTTGAGGCGTGCTGATTCGGCGATGTATCAGGCCAAGCAGGCCGGAGGCAATC
>NZ_WTVQ01000043.1 GCF_012910955.1 Aromatoleum diolicum | reverse complement strand
CTGATGCGTACCGTCGGCATGCTGCCGGTGCTGATCCTGCTGGCGCTCGGCTTCGGCATCCTGGCGGAAGGCTTCCTCACCGCGCAGAACCTGTCGATCGTCGCCCAGCAGGCGTCGATCAACATCGTGCTCGCGGCCGGCATGACCTTCGTGATCCTGACCGCGGGCATCGACCTGTCGGTGGGCGCCATCCTCGCAGCCGCGGCGGTCGTCTCGGTGATGAGCTCTACGCTGCCGGGCGGGGGCTTCCTCGGCATCGCCGCGGGCCTCGCGGTCGGGCTTGCGTTCGGGCTGGTGAACGGCAGCCTCGTCGCGTTCGGCAAGCTGCCGCCCTTCATCGTGACGCTCGGCGCACTGACCGCGGTGCGCGGCATGGCGCGCCTGATCGGCGACGACCAGACGGTGTTCAACCCGGACCTGCCCTTCGCCTTCATCGGCAACGACAACCTGCTCGGCGTGCCCTGGCTGGTGTGGATCGCAGTCGCGGTGATCGCCGGCTCGTGGTTCATCCTGCGCCGCACGGTGCTGGGGCTGCACATCTACTCGGTCGGCAGCAACCCGGAGGCGGCGCGCCTGTCGGGCATCAAGGTGTGGAAGGTGCTGCTCTTCGTGTATGCGATGTCGGGGCTGCTCGCCGGTCTCGGCGCGGTGATGACCTCCGCGCGACTGCTCGCCGCCAACGGCCTGCAGCTCGGCCAGTCCTACGAGCTCGACGCGATCGCCGCGGTGATCCTGGGCGGCACGAGCTTCGTCGGCGGCGTCGGCTCCATCCTCGGCACGCTGATCGGTGCGCTGATCATCGCGGTGCTGACCAACGGCCTGGTGCTGCTGGGAGTCTCGGACATCTGGCAGTACATCATCAAGGGTCTCGTCATCATCGGCGCGGTTGCGCTGGACCGCTACCGCCAGAGCGGCGCGCGTACCTGATCGCCCATATCGGCCCTGCCCCGCCCCACCTCCGCCTTTTTCCTTTTTCGATCACGCCACGGCCCGGATTCCGGTCCCGGGTCGCGGCTAAACATAAGACCGGTTCAGGAGACATCCATGTTCGTTCGCAAAGCACTCGTCGCCGGCATCGCGCTGGCCTGCGTCACCGGCGTCGCCCAGGCACGCGAAATCAAATCCGTCGGCGTGACCGTCGGCTCGCTCGGCAACCCCTTCTTCGTCACGATCGCGAAAGGGGCCGAAGCGAAGGTGAAGGAGATGTACCCGAACGCCAAGGTCATCACCGCGTCGGCCGACTACGACCTGAACAAACAGTTCACGCAGATCGACAACTTCATCTCCGCCGGAGTCGATCTCATCCTGCTCAACGCCGCCGACGCGAAGGCGATCGAACCGGCGGTGAAAAAGGCACAGAAGGCCGGCATCGCCGTCGTCGGGGTTGACGTGGCTGCGGCGGGCGCCGACGCGACGGTGCAGACCGACAACGTGCAGGCCGGCCGCATCGCCTGCGAGCACATCGTCAAGCGCTTGAGCGGCAAGGGCAACGTGATCATCCAGAACGGGCCGCAGGTGTCGGCGGTGATCGACCGCGTCAAGGGCTGCAAGGAAGTGTTCGCCGCGGCGCCCGGCATCAAGGTGCTGTCGGACGACCAGGATGGCAAGGGTTCGCGCGAAGGCGGCATGAACGTGATGCTCGGCCACCTGACGCGCTTCCAGAAGCTCGACGCAGTGTTCACGATCAACGATCCGCAGGCCATCGGCACCGACCTTGCCGCCCGCCAGCTCAAGCGCAAGGGCATCGTGATCTCGTCGGTCGACGGCGCACCGGACATCGAGAACGCGCTCAAGAGCGAAACCCAGGTCGAAGCCTCGGCGAGCCAGGATCCGTGGCTGATGGCGCAGCAGGCCGTCGTGATCGGCAACGACATCCTCAACGGCAAGAAGCCCGCCAACCCGATGGTGCTGATCCCCTCGACGCTGGTGACCCGCGACAACGTGTCGGGCTACAAGGGCTGGTCGTCGCCGCGCTGACGTCGCCCGACACGCTCCCATCAACCCCCTCGACGGTTCCTCATCATGTTTCTAGTCTGCGGCGAAGCCCTGTTCGACGTCTTCATCGGCAACGAGACCGACAACGCCCTGCATCTCGATGCGCGCCCCGGCGGCTCGCCCTTCAACGTCGCCATCGGGCTCGCGCGCCTGGGCCAGCCGGTGGCCTTCCTCAGCGGTCTGGCGAAGGACATGCTCGGTGACCGTCTCGCGCGAGTGCTCGCCCGCGAGGGAGTGGACACGACGCCCTGCCCGCGCTTCGATGCGCCGACGACGCTGGGGATGATCGAGCTCGACGCGGCCGGTGTGCCCCGCTATGCCTTCTATGGCAACGGCGCGGCCGACCGCCTGCTGTCGGCGGCGCAGCTGCCGGAGCTGGGGGACGAGGTGCGCGCGATCCATCTCGGCTCGTACGCAACGGTCGTCGAGCCGGTGGCGACCGCGCTGGAATCGCTGGTGCGCCGCGAGCGCGACCGGCGCCTGATCGCCTACGATCCGAACGTGCGGCTCAACGTGGAGCCCTCTCTGGAGCGCTGGCGCGAGCGCTCCGACACGCTCGCGGGCCTCGCGCACCTCGTGAAGATCAGCGACGAGGACGTGCGCCTGCTGTACGGCGAAACGGACGAGGCGGCACTCGCAGCGCGCTGGCTCGCGAACGGGGCGAAGCTGGTCGTCGTCACGCGCGGCGCGGACGGGGCGAGCGCGTGGAATGCGCAGGGACGGGCCGACGTGCCCGCCCCGCGCGTCACGACGGTGGATACGGTGGGTGCGGGCGATACCTTCCAGGCGGCGATGCTGTCGCACCTTGCGGAAACGGGCCGGCTCGGCCCGGTGGCGGTCGCCACGATGGACGCCGCCACTCTCGCCCGCCTGCTCGACTTCGCGGCCCGCGCCGCCGCGATCACGTGCTCGCGACGGGGCGCGGACATGCCGCGTCGCGGAGAGTTGGGAACAACGGGCTGAGGGCGCCTGCGGCTCCCCATACACTGTCTTACAAAGCAGTCAGGCTCAGCGGTGCACGGCGCATGCCGGCAGCGCGTTGACCACTCACAAGGAGGTCAATCATGGCTCGCTCATTCGGCAAATTCCTCATCGCATTCCTCGTTGCCGGCCTGCTCGGCGGCTGTATCGTGCTCCCCGTGGGCCACGACGGTTACGGCTCCGGCCATCACCGCCACTGGGGCGAACGCAGCTGGGGCGACCGCCATGACGGCGGTTACCGCTACAGGAGCGACCGCGACGGTTCGCGCTACCGGGGTCACCGCTGATCCTTTTCAACCTGCGCCCTCGGCGAGGCGGCGTGACGCGGCCGGATCGCGAAACACCAGCGGCGCGGTCCGGCCGGCGCCCGACTCGGCGCGGGCCAGGGCCTCGACGACCACCCCGTGGGCGGGCGACTTGTCGCACACGGGGTCGGCTGCAGCCGGATCGCCCGCCAGCATGTAGGCCTGGCAGCGGCAGCCGCCGAGATCCTTTTCCTTGTCCGGGCAGCTGCGGCACGTGTCCTTCATCCAGCCGTCGCCGCGGTAGCGGTTGAAGCCTTCGGACTCGTACCAGATCTCGCGCACCCCCATCTCGCGCACGTTCGGAAAGGCGAGCCCGGGGAGCATTTTCGCGGTGTGGCACGGCAGCGCGGTGCCGTCCGGCGTCACGGTGAGGAAGACGTTGCCCCAGCCGTTCATGCACTTCTTGGGGCGCTTCTCGTGATAGTCCGGCACCACGAAGAAGATCCGGATGCGGTCGCCGTATTTTTCCCGGTATTTGTTGGTGATGCGCTCGGCACGCTCGAGTTGTTCGCGCGTGGGCAGGAGCTGGTCGCGATTCAGGAGCGCCCATGAGTAGTACTGGCTGTTGGCGAGCTCGAGGTATTCCGCGCCGAGTTCGACCGCCATCTCGATGATGCGGTCGATGTAGTCGATGTTCAGGCGATGGATGACGCAGTTCATCACCATCGGCCAGCCGTTGTCCTTGATCAGCGCGGCGACGCGCTGTTTGAGGTCGAAGGTGCGGGTGTGCGACAGGAAATCGTTGAGCTCGCGCGTCGAGTCCTGGAACGAGAGCTGGATGTGGTCGAGGCCCGCGTCCTTCAGCGCCGCGGCGCGCTCTGGCGTGAGGCCGACACCCGAGGTCAGCAGGTTGGTGTAGTAGCCCAGCCGGTGTGCTTCGGCGACGAGGAGCTCGAGGTCGTCGCGCAGCATCGGTTCGCCGCCCGAGAAACCGCACTGCACGCTGCCCGCGGCGCGTGCCTCGCGCAGCACCCGCAGCCAGTCGTCGGTCGAAAGCTCCGGTCCGCTGGATGCGAAATCGACCGGGTTGTAGCAGAAGGCGCAGTGCAGCGGGCAGCGGTAGGTAAGTTCCGCCAGCAGCCACAGCGGCGGGCCGGGTTGCGCCGGAATGCTTGTAGCGGACATCGCAGCTCCCCCTACCCTTCGATCCACTGTTGGCCGCGCGCGAGTTCGAGGAACTTCGCGACATCGTCCGCGAGCCCGCTCGCGCCGAAGGCCTGTTCCAGATCCGCGACGATCGCCGACACCGTGCGGCTGCCGTCGCATCGGCGCATGATCTCGCCCGCGCTCTGGTTGAGCTTCACCATCCCTTCCGGGTAGAGCAGCACCCAGGCATTCTGCGCCTCTTCCCACTGCAGGCGGAAGCGGCGCGACACGCGCGGGCAGGTGTCCGTTCCGGTTTCCGCGCTCATGCCCGCGCTCCTGCTTTCTCCCCGCGGATTTCAATCTCGCACTGGCTCAGCATGATCGCGTCGGCCAGCGCCCACAGCACGTCGAGCTTGAACTGCAGGATCTCCAGCGCCCGCTCCTGCAGCGCGCGGCTGCGGCTGAAGTAGTCGAGCGTGAAGCGCAGGCCGTGGGCGACGTCGCGCCGCGCCTGGGTGAGGCGGTTGCGGAAATACTGCAGCCCCGCGGCATCGACCCACGGATACTGCTGCGGCCAGGTGTCGATGCGCTGCTGGTGGATGTGCGGCGCGAAGAGCTCGGTCAGGCTGGACGCGATCGCCTCCTGCCACGGGCGCTGGCGCGCGAAATTGACGTAGGCGTCGACCGCGAAGCGCGCCGCCGGCACCACAAAGCGCAGCGAAGTGACGTCGTCGCGCGTGAGGCCGACTGCCTCACCGAGACGGATCCACGCCTCGATGCCGCCCGGGTCCTTCACGTCGCCAATCTCGTAGCCGTCGTGATCGAGGATGCGCTGGATCCACTCGCGGCGGATCTCGCGATCCGGGCAGTGCGACATGATCGCGGCGTCCTTCACCGGGATCGCGATCTGGTAGTAGAAGCGGTTGGCGACCCAACCCTGCAGCTGCGCGCGGGTAAGCCGCCCCTCCGCCATCATCACGTGGAAAGGGTGATGGATGTGGTAGCTCGTGCTCTTGCCGCGCAGGCGGGACTCGAATTCCTCGCGGCTCAGCGGCGGCGCATCGCCCGCACAGGCTTGCACGGCTCTTGCGGCGGCATCCTCGATCGCGACGTCGAAATCCATCTTCCTCTCTCCTTCCAGTGCAACGTTCGGCGGGGACCGCCCCTCAGAACGACAGCTCCATGCCGTCGTAGGCCACCTCGATGCCGTGCGCCGCAAGCTCCCCGCGTTCGGCGCTGTCCTCGTCGAGGATGGGGTTCGTGTTGTTGATGTGGATCAGCACCTTGCGGGTGCTCGCAGGCAGGCGGTCGAGCCATTCGATCATCCCGCCGGGGCCGGACTGCGGCAGGTGGCCCATTGCGCGCGAGGTCTTCTGCGACGCACCGAGGCGGATCATCTCGTCGTCGGTCCACAAGGTGCCGTCGACGAGCACGCAGTCGGCCATCTGCATCGTTGCCCACACGTGCGGCTCCATCTCGCCGAGGCCGGGCGCGTAGAACACCCGCCGCCCGCTCCTGGCATCGACGAGCGTCACACCGATGTTGTCGCCGGGTCGCGGGCGGTCGCGGTGCGGCGAATACGGCGGCGCGTTGCTCGTGAGCGGCAGCGCCTCGAAACCGACACCGGGCACGCCGTGCATCGCGAAGGCACCAAAAAGTGGCACCTCGCTCCAGTCGAGGCCGCAGTAATGCGACAGGACATTGAAAAGCGGATTGCCGGCCGAGAGGTCTTCCCTCACCGCGGCGGTGCACCACAGCTGATGCGCAGCGCGGTGCTCGCGCAGCATCAGCAAGCCCGTCGTGTGGTCGATCTGTGCGTCGATCAGCACGATGGCGCGTATCGCCGTGTCGCGCAGCGCGCGTGCCGGCTGCAGCCCGGGAAAGGCGCGGATCTGCTGCAGCACGTCGGGCGAGGCGTTGAACAGCACCCAGTTCTCGTCGTCGCCGCTCACCGCGATGGACGACTGCGTACGTGCGTGGGCACGCACCGTTCCGCGCCGCAGGCCGTCGCAGTTGCGGCAGTTGCAGTTCCATTGCGGGAATCCGCCCCCCGCCGCCGAACCGAGCACCTTGATCTTCACACCCTCACCTCCTCATGCGACGGCACGAACCGGCATCCGCAGGCCGTGCCGGGGACGCTCAACGCGTCGCGATGTACATCGTGATTTCAAAGCCGAAGCGGAAATCGCAAGCCGAGGGGGTTTCCCATTTCATGATGTGTCTCCTGTGTCGTCTGTCGTGGTTCGAGGAAGCGACCGCGGCCTTATTGCCGAGCCGGAGCACAGGATGCACCGCCGCTACCGAACGCACATCACAAAAGTGGGGAAGTTCACCTAGCGATTTTCATGAGATGCGCGACGGGCCGTCTGCGCCCGCCTCGGGGATTGCGTTAGGATCGAGTGCATGCAAGCCACGGATTCGCCCCTCGATCCCGCGCCATCGCCGCCCTACCCGGCCATCGAACCGTGGCAGCGCGGGTGGCTCCCGGTGGGTGGAGGACATTCGATCTACTTCGAGCAGTGCGGGAATCCGCATGGCCTTCCCTTGGTCGTGCTGCACGGCGGCCCGGGCAGCGGGTTCTCGGCGCGCATGCGGCAGCTGTTCGACCCTGCGCGCTTCCGCATCGTGCTCTTCGACCAGCGCGGCTGCGGACGCAGCACGCCCCGCGGGGAATGCGCACACAACACCACGGCCGATCTCGTCGCCGACATCGAGCGGCTGCGTCGGCACCTGGGGGTGGAGCGCTGGCTGGTCACGGGCGGCTCCTGGGGTGCTGCGCTCGCCGTCGCGTATGCCGCCGCGCATCGGGACGCCTGTCTCGGCGTGATCCTGCGCGGCATCTTCCTGACGGGGCCTGCGGACCTGGAGTGGTTCTTTGCCGGGGCCGGCGGACTGTTCCCGCAGACGTGGCAGGCGCTCGACCGGGCAGCCCCCGGCGATCGGGGTCGTGCGCTGCCGGATCGCCTGTTCGATGCCGTGCTCGGAGACGATGCGTTGGTCGCGGCTGAAGCGGTGCGCCGCTGGATGCAATGGGAGGCGACGCTCGACGGCGGCTCCCCTGCCCCGCTGCCCGAGTTCCCGGACGCGGACACGCAGGCGGCGCTGCTCGCGAAGTATCGGGTGCAGGCGCATTACCTGCGTCATCACTGTTTCCTCGGCGAGACGCGCCTCCTCGAGCTCGCCGCGACGCTCGGCTGCCTGCCGGTCGCGATCCTTCATGGGGAGAAGGATCTCGTCTGCGGGGTCGAGAATGCCAGGCGCCTGCATCGCGCCGTGCCGGGGAGCCGGCTACGGATCGTCCCCGAGGCCGGGCACAATCCCTTCGTGGCGTCGATGCAGCAGGCGCTGGTCGACGCTACGGCGCAGTTTCCCGCTGATTCCGCCTGACGGGCCTGCCCGCTCAGCGCGCCGCGCGCACGGCGGCGATCAGCCCTGCCGTCGATGCATCGTGCTCGCCGCGCGCCCCGCCGGCGAGCTCGCCGGCGATACGGGTCGCGATCTGCTTGCCCAGTTCCACACCCCACTGGTCGAAGGCGTTGATCCCCCAGATCACGCTCTGCACGAACACCTTGTGCTCGTAGAGGGCGATCAGCGCACCCAGCGAGCGCGGCGAGAGGTCGGGCAGCAGCAGCGTGTTGCTCGGGCGGTTGCCGGGGAAGACGCGATGCGGCATCAGCGCCTCCAACGCCTCGCCCGACAGGCCACCGGCCGCGAGCTCGGCGCACACCTCGTCGGCCGTCTTGCCGACCATCAGGGCCTTGCTCTGCGCGATGCAGTTCGCGAGGAGCAGGCGGTGATGATCGGGGAGTCCGTGACTCGCTGCGAGTGGCGCGATGAAGTCCACCGGAATCAGGTCGGTGCCCTGGTGCAGCAACTGGAAAAAGGCGTGCTGGCCATTGGTGCCAGGTTCGCCCCAGATCACCGGGCAAGTCGGTGTATCGACCGGCTGGCCATCGCGCGTAACCGACTTGCCGTTGCTCTCCATTTCGAGCTGCTGCAAGTAGGCCGGCAGCCGCGCGAGCGCCTGTGCGTACGGCGCAACCGAGATGCTCGCGGCACCGAAGAATCCGCGGTACCACACCCCCAGCAGGCCAAGGATGACCGGCATGTTCTCCTCGAGCGGCGCTTCGACGAAGTGCCGATCCATCGTATGTGCGCCATCGAGCAAGGCGTTGAAGTTGTCGCGTCCGACATGGAGTGCGATCGGCAGGCCGACCGCCGACCACAGCGAATAGCGCCCGCCGACCCAGTCCCAGAAGCCGAACATGTTCGCCAGGTCGATGCCGAAGGCGGCGACCCGTTCGGCATTGGTCGACACCGCGGCGAAATGCCGCGCGACGTCCGCGTCCTTCGCCCCGCCGGCGAGGAACCACGCCCGCGCGCTCGCGGCATTGGTCATCGTCTCGATGGTCGTGAAGGTCTTCGACGCGATGATGAACAGCGTACGCTCGGGACGCACCCGCGCGAGCACGCCGGCGAGGTGGTCGCCATCGATGTTCGATACGAAATGCATCGTCAGTCGCGGGTGGCCGCAGGCGGCGAGCGCCTGGCAGACCATCACGGGGCCGAGATCCGAGCCGCCGATGCCGATGTTCACAATGTCGGTGATCGGCTCGCCGGTGTATCCCGTCCACTCCCCGCTGCGCACCTTGTCCGCGAAATTGCCGATCCGGTCGAGGACTTCGCGCACCGCCGGCATCACGTCGTGGCCGTCGACTTCGATCGCGGCGTCGCCGCGGTTGCGCAGGGCCACGTGCAGCACGGCACGGTCCTCGGTGGTGTTGATGCGGCGGCCGGCGAACATCGCCGCGCGGGCTGCTTCGAGTCCGCGTTCGCGCGCGAGCGCCGTGAGCAATTCGAGGCTGCTGCGGTCGATGCGATTCTTCGAGTAGTCGAGAAAAAGGTCGGCGGCGCGCAGCGAGAAGCGCTCGAAGCGTGCCGGATCGGCAGCGAACAGGTCGCGCATGTGCGCGTCGCCCGCCTCGGCGCGGTGCGCGGCCAGTGCAAGCCAGGCCGGCGAATTGGTCAATTTCGTCATGTCAGCCCTCATAACCTCGAATGCGCTTGTCGCGCAGTGTCTGTTTGGTGCGCTCGAGGCGCTTGATCAGTTCGGGCCCGCTCGCCAGCGCGACGCTTACCGACAGTACGTCGATGATCGCCAGGTGCGCGATGCGGGAGGTCATCGGTGCATACAGGTCCGGATCCTCGGGCACGTCGGCGGCAAGCACCACGCTCGCGATGCGCGCCAGCGGGGAACCGCTGGCGGTGATCGCGATCACTTCCGCACCGACTTCACGCGCCAGCTCGCAGCTGCGGATCACTTCCGGGGTGCGGCCGCTGGCGGAGATTGCAACGACGACATCGCCCTCTTCGAGCAGGGTTGCGGCCATTCCCTGGATGTGCGGGTCGCTGTAGGCGACTGCCGGGATGCCGAAACGGAAGAACTTGTGTTGCGCGTCGGCCGCCACGATACCGGAATTGCCGACGCCATAAAACTCCATGCGACCGGCGCGGGTGATGATTTCCACGGCCCGCCCGAGGCGCACCGCGTCGAGCTGGTTGCGTACGCTCATCAGCGCGCCGATCGTGCGGTTGAAGACTTTCGGCGCGACCTCCTCGAGCGAGTCGTCAGGACCGACATCGCGATGCACATAGGGCACGCCACTGGCGAGACTCTGCGCGAGGCGCAGCTTGAAGTCCTTGAAGCCGGTAAAGCCGAGCGCATTGACGAAGCGCGCGACCGTCGGCTGGCTGACGCCGACACGGTAGGCGAGCTCCGCGATCGAGATGCTGAGCACCTCGTTGGGCTGCGCCAGCACGAAGTCGGCGACGGCGCGTTCGGACTTGCGCAGATCCCCGAAACTGGCCTCGATGCGCTCCAGGAGCGGGCTCGCCCGGCGCGTGCCGGGACTGCCCGGGATCTGCCCGGGCGGGGTGATGATGGGTAGGTCGTCCATTCCTGTAACCTCTTTCTTATGGTCCGTCTCGAGCGCCAGGCAAGGCATCCAAGGGGAATCCTGCGGCCTGGCTTCAATCGGCCGGGCTGAAGAATACCTGCACTGGGGTTCGGGTTTGTTGCAGAAGTGCGGCAATCGGTTGCAAATCGGCATCGCCGCGCGCCGCGGCCTCCTCGATCACGGCGCGCTTGCGCGGGCCGTGGATCTGCACCAGCAGCTGGCGCGCATCGAGCAGCGCCGCATGGCTGAACGTCATGCGCGGGTGGCTGGCGCCGGGCGGATTCACTGCGGCGAGTGACGGACCGTTTTCCGCCAGCAAGCTGCTCAGACCCGGCACGCCCGGGAAAAGCGACGCGAAATGGCCGTCCTCGCCCATTCCGAGCACGACCACATCGAACGGCCGCGACAGCTCCGCACAGCGCAATTCACAGGCTGCGAGCCCGGCTTCGGGGCTGTCCTCGCCACCATAAAGCGGTACGAAGCGCGCCGCCGCGGCAGGCCCTTGCAGCAGACTGGCCTGCACCATGCCGGCGTTGCTGTCGGGGTGCTCGGGGGGCAGCCAGCGTTCGTCGGCCAGCGTCACCGACACGCGCGGCCAGTCCAGATCACGGTGCGCCAACGCGCGCAGGAAGGGCAACGGGCTGCGTCCGCCGGATACCACCAGGCTGGCCGTGCGCCGCTGCCCCAATGCATGGCGCAGCATGGCGGCGACACGGTCGGCCAGTGCCGCGGCCATGCTCCGTTCATCGTCGAACAGGCTTTGCCCGACGTGGCTCGGCAGCGCCAGTCTGGAATTGGCACCCATGTTCAGGAATCCTGCAGCCACGCGAGCCCGTCCCGCCCGACCAGCGCGCTGGAGGCCGCGGGGCCCCAGGTGCCGGCCGTATAGGGCCGGGGTGGCACCGTGTCCTGCTCCCAGCCGTCCAGGATCGGCTCGACCCAGCGCCAGGCGGCGTCGAGTTCGTCGCGCCGCATGAAGAGCGTCAGCTTGCCGCGGATCACGTCCATCAGCAGGCGCTCGTAGGCGTCCCACTGGCGGCCGTGATAGGTATCTGCGAAGTCGAGGTTGAGCGCCACCGGACGCAGGCGCATTTCGTCGCCGGGCACCTTGGCCATCAGGTGCAGTTCCAGCCCTTCGTCCGGCTGCAGGCGGATCACCAGCCGGTTGGGCGCGCGCTCGCCGCTCAGGGACGGGAACAGCGCATGCGGTACGTCGCGGAAATTCACGACGATCTCGGCAAGGCGTTCCTGCATGCGCTTGCCGGTACGCAGATAGAACGGCACGCCGGCCCAGCGCCAGTTGTTGAGTTCGGCCTTCAGTGCGACGAAGGTTTCGGTGCGGCTGCCGGCGGGAATGCCCGGCTCGTCCAGATACGACGCCACTGGAAGACCGTCGATTGCCCCGGCGCGATACTGTCCGCGTACGGTGCGCGTCGCGACGTCTTCCGGCGTCATCGGGCGCAGGGAGCGCAATACCTTCAGTTTCTCGTCGCGCATCGCGTCGGGGTCGATGCTCGCCGGCGGTTCCATCGCGACGATGCACAGCAGCTGCAGCAGATGGTTTTGCACCATGTCGCGCAGCGCGCCGATGCCATCGTAGAACTCCCCGCGTCCTTCGACGCCGACCGTCTCCGCCAGCGTGATCTGCACGTCGCGCACGCAGGCGCGGCTCCATAAGGGCTCGAACAGCGTATTGCCGAAGCGCAGCGCGATCAGGTTCTGCACCGTCTCCTTACCGAGGTAATGGTCGATGCGGTAGATCTGGTCCTCGCGGAAGGTCGCGCCGACCTCCTCGTTGATCTGCCGGGCCGAGGCCAGATCGCGGCCCAGCGGCTTCTCCAGCACCACCCGGCTGTCCGGCGTGACCAGCCCGGTGGCGCCCAGGTTGTCGGAGATCGCGGCGAAGAGGCCCGGCGTGGTGGCGAGGTAGAACACCCGCACACGCGCCGGATTGTCGGCCAGCAGCGTCGCCAGCCGCCCATAGTCGCCGGGTTGGCGGGCGTCCAGCGGGATGTAATCAAGACAGCGGGCAAAGGCCGTCCATGCCGTCTCGTCGAAGTCGCCCGCCGCGATGTACTTGCGGCAGTGGGTCTCGACCTTTGCGATGTAGGCATCGCGCGAAAGGTTCTCGCGCCCCACCGAGACGATGCGCCAGCCATTGGCGCCGGTAGCGGGGGCACTGTCACGGTGACGGAAATACAGCGCCGGCAGCAGCTTGCGCATCGCGAGGTCGCCGCTGCCGCCGAACAGAATCAGATCGAACGCATCGAGTGGGATCACTTTGTTGCCTCGTTCGGGTTTGGGTCATTCAGCCGCTTGCCCGGAAAATCAGGCTCGCAGTGGATCGGTAGTAAATGTACATCAAATTAGAGACGCTTGTTTGTAGAAAGTCAACATTTCACGATAAGCCCGCTGTGCCTTGCTGATACTTCGCTACATCTCCCGTCAAATCCGCCAGGCCCTTATGTATAGTCGGTGTAACAGCGAAGTGTAAGCACCTGTTGCCACCCTGCGTCGACACGGGACAGGAGACGGGTCATGAAGTTTTTCGAAAATGGACTTGCAATTTGCCATGTAGCAATTCTACACTTGTGCAAAAGCAAGTCGCCAAACAGACTCAATTAAAGTCAGGAGGGCGACTCCCCCGCCACACAAGGAGGCTCCATGACCGCCAACGCCGTCCTCGCCCGTGTCACTGACCGCATCCGTGCCCGCAGCGCGGCGTCCCGCGCCGCCTATCTCGCCCGGATGGAAGCCGCTGCCCGGGCCGCAGGCACCGCGCGCACCCACGTTTCCTGCGCCAACCAGGCCCATGCCTATGCCGCCTTCGCGCCCAACGAGAAACTGGTGCTGCGCCAGGCACGCCTGCCGAACCTCGGAATCGTATCGGCTTACAACGACATGCTCTCGGCCCACCAGCCCTTCGAACGCATGCCCGCCCTCATCAAGGAGGCGGCGCGCAGCGCCGGGGCCGTCGCCCAGTTTGCCGGCGGCGTGCCGGCGATGTGCGACGGCGTCACCCAGGGCGAGGCCGGCATGGAGCTGTCGCTGTTTTCCCGTGACGTGATCGCAATGTCTACGGCGGTCGCGTTGTCGCACAACGTCTTCGACGGCACGCTGTGTCTCGGGGTATGCGACAAGATCGTGCCGGGCCTGCTGATCGGCGCACTGCAGTTCGGCCATTTGCCGACGATCTTCGTCCCCGCCGGCCCGATGACCAGCGGCCTCGCCAATGACGACAAGGCTCGCGTACGCCAGCAGTTTGCCCAAGGCCTGGCCACGCGTGAGGAATTGCTGGAGGCCGAGATGGCCGCCTACCACGGCCCGGGTACCTGCACTTTCTACGGCACCGCGAACAGCAACCAGATGCTGATGGAAGTGATGGGCCTGCACCTGCCGGGCGCGGCCTTCGTGAATCCCGGCACGCCGCTGCGCGACGCCCTGACCCGCGCCGCCGCCCAGCGCCTGGCCGCGATCACTCGCCTCGGCAACGAGTACATCCCGATCTCCCGGGTCGTTGACGAGCGCACCATCGCCAATGCCATCGTCGGCCTGCTCGCCACCGGTGGCTCGACCAACCACACCATTCACCTCGTGGCCATCGCCGCCGCCGCGGGCATCCATATCGACTGGAACGACTTCGCCGAGCTATCCGCGGCCGTGCCGCTGCTGACGCGCATTTACCCGAACGGCAGTGCCGACGTGAACCATTTCCACGCGGCTGGCGGCATGGGCTTCCTGATCCGCGAGCTGATCGGCGCGGGCCTGCTGCACGACGACGTTACGACGGTGATGGGCGAAGGGCTTGCTCGCTATGCCGAGGAGCCCTGGCTCGACGGCGAGCGCGCCGCCTGGCGCCCGGCCGCGAGCGCCAGTTTCGATGCGACGGTGCTGAGGCCCGCTGCCGACCCGTTCAGCGCCGATGGCGGGCTGAAGCTGCTGAAGGGTAAGCTGGGCCGCGCCGTGATCAAGGTGTCCGCCGTGAAACCCGAGCACCGCATTGTCGAAGCGCCAGCCATCGTCTTCGACCATCAGGATGCGCTGCTGGCCGCCTTCGGCCGCGGCGAATTGACGCGCGATTTCGTCGCCGTGGTCCGCTTCCAGGGCCCGCGCGCCAACGGCATGCCCGAACTGCACAAGCTCACGCCGGCTCTCACGGTGCTGCAGAACCAGGGCTATCGCGTTGCGCTCGTGACCGATGGCCGCATGTCGGGGGCCTCGGGCAAGGTTCCGGCGGCGATCCACGTGACGCCCGAATGCCTCGCCGGCGGCCCGCTGGCCCGCGTCCGCGACGGCGACATGATCCGCCTCGATGCCGACGCCGGCGTGCTCGACGTGCTCGTCGATGCCGGCGAATGGGCGGCCCGCGAGCCCGCCACCGCCGACATGGAAGCGAACCAGCACGGTGTCGGTCGCGAACTCTTTCTCAATGCCCGCGCCAATGCCGCTGGCGCCGAACAGGGCGCCAGCACCTTCGGCTCGACCCTGCCAGGCCCGCTGCAAACGGCCTGAGCCCACACGGAGACAGAATAAATGGACATTTCAACCCTGCTCGGCGCCAGCCCGGTGATGCCGGTGATCGTGCTCGACAAGGTCGCCGACGCCGTGCCGCTGGCCCGCGCGCTGGTTGCCGGCGGCATCCGCGTACTGGAGGTGACGCTGCGCACCGCCGCGGCGCTCGACAGCATCCGTGCGATCGCCGCCGAAGTGCCCGACGCGATCGTCGGCGCCGGGACGGTCGTGACCCCGGCGGATCTCGCCGCCGCGGCGGAAGCCGGCGCGAGCTTCGCTGTCAGCCCGGGAGCCTCGGCGGAACTGCTGCGCGCCGGACGCGAATCGGCGATCCCGCTGCTGCCCGGCGTGATGACGCCCACCGACGTGATCAACGCACTGGCAGCCGGCTATACCGCGATGAAGCTCTTCCCCGCAGCGCAGGCCGGCGGTATCGGCATGCTCAAGGCGCTGGGCGGCCCCTTCCCGCAGCTGCGCTTCTGCCCGACTGGCGGCATCGATGCGGCGAGCGCGCCGGGTTTCCTCGCGCTGCCGAACGTGGCCTGCGTCGGCGGCTCGTGGCTCACGCCAGCCGATCGCGTACGTGCCGGCGACTGGGCAGCGATCACCGAACTCGCGCGTGCGGCCGCCGCACTGCGCCTGGCGGATTCCGCAAGATGACTGCCCTGCCCGCGACCGTCGCGAGCGTTGTTGCGAATCCGTTCCGTGTGCGGAAGGTGGAGTTCGCCGACATCGCAGCGGTCGAACTGCGCGACGAGTACAGCGGCGCCTATGCCGTTTTTGCGCTTCGGGGCGCGACCCTGCTCGACTGGCGCGTGCCCCACGGCGACGAGCTGGTGGAGCTGACCGATGGTTACGTCTCGGCCGCGGAACTCGCCAGCCAGAACGGCGTGCGCAACGGCATTCTCGCGCCCTTCCCCAACCGCATCGCGGACGGCCGCTACCGTTTCGACGGGCGCGAGCACGACCTGCTCCCCGGTGTCGCTGCGGCGGAACGGCTGATCTACCACGGATTTCTGCGCGGGATGGAGCTCGCGGTAGCCGATATTCAGGAAGTGGCGAGGGGGGCCAGCGTGCTTTTCACGGGCGTGATCGGGCCCGACGCCTTCCCCGGTTACCCGTTCGCGCTGGAATTCGATGTGCGCGTCAGCCTTACGGCGCGCAGCATCGCACTCGTCGTGACGGCGACGAATGTCGGCGACCGCGCAGCGCCCTGCGCCGCCGGTTGGCACCCCTACTTCCGTCTGGGCGATGCCGAGCTGGCGAGCCTCGAACTGACGGTGCCGGCAACGCGTTGCATTGTCACCGACAACGCGCTGATCCCGCGGGCCGGCGAGGCCGCGTTCGCACCGATTGCCAAGGCGTCGATGCCGGACTTTCGCCTGCCCCGCCGTCTCGGTACCGACGTGCTCGACGGCTGTTATGCGGACGCCGCGCCCGATGCCGACGGGCTGATCCGCAGCCGCCTGCGCGATCCCGCAAATGGTCGGCAATTGACGATCTGGCAGCGCAGCGGTCTCACCCACGTGTTCACCGCGGACACGCTCGCGCGCGACGCACGCCGCGCGATTGCGATCGAGCCGGTCGAGGCGATGACCGATGCGTTCAATCGCCCGGATTGCGAGTCGGCCATCCGCCTCGCGCCGGGTGCGAGGCGCAGTTTTGCGTGCGGCGCCGAGTTCGATGCCGAGTCGGATCCTGTGCCCCTTTTCATCAACCCCCTTGCGGTCATGACCGCGTGAGACCCCAGATGCCAGGCAAGAACACCAAGATCATTGCAACTGTCGGCCCCGCGAGTGCTGACGAGAAGACGCTGCGCGCGCTCGCCGAGTCCGGGGCGGATGTCTTCCGCCTGAATTTCAGCCACGGTACCCACGACGATCACCGTGCCGTCTACCACCGCATCCGTGCGCTGGAGGAGAGCCTCGGGCGCCCGATTGGCGTGCTGATCGACCTGCAGGGACCGAAGCTGCGCCTCGGCACTTTTGCCGACGGCGGCGTTACGCTCGCGCGCGGCGATCGCATCCGTTTCGACCTCGACCCGACCCCCGGCGACGCCCGCCGCGTGGCCATTCCGCACCCGGAGATCATCGCCGCGGTCGGTCCCGGGCATGAGCTGCTGGTCGACGACGGCAAGATGCGCCTGCGCGTGCTTGCCAAGAGCGACGGCGTGCTGGAAATGGAAGCCTTGACCGATGGCCGCCTGTCCGACCGCAAGGGCGTGAATGTCCCCGATGTCGCACTGCCGCTGTCGGCGCTGACCGCCAAGGACCGCCGCGACCTCGCCTTCGGCCTGGAACTGGGCATCGACTGGGTGGCACTGTCCTTCGTCCAGCGTCCGGAAGATCTCGTCGAGGCGCGCGAACTGATCGGCGATCGTGCCCTGCTGATGGCGAAGATCGAGAAGCCCGCGGCGCTCGTCGAACTCGAGCAGATCATCGCGCTCGCCGACGGCATCATGGTGGCGCGCGGCGATCTCGGCGTGGAACTGCCGCCCGAGGACGTGCCGGGCCTGCAGAAGCACATCGTGCGGCTGTGCCGTCGCGCGGGCAAGCCCGTCGTCGTCGCGACGCAGATGCTCGAATCGATGATCTCCGCCCCCGCACCGACCCGTGCCGAAGCGTCCGACGTCGCGACCGCGGTGTTCGACGGCGCCGACGCGGTGATGTTGTCCGCCGAGACCGCATCCGGACGCTACCCCGTCGACGCGCTGGCGATGATGAGCCGCATCATCGCCCGCACCGAGGCCGATCCGCTGCAGCGCCAGCTGATGGAAGCGGTCGGTGCCGACCCGAAGGGCAACACCACCGACGCGATCGGCACCGCGATCCGCGCCGTCGCGGCCACGCTGCCGGTGTCGGCCACTGTGGCCTTCACCGCATCGGGTGCGACCGCTCTGCGCATCGCCCACCAGCGGCCACGCTCCCCGATTCTGAGCCTCACTCCGTCACAACCGGTCGCACGGCGCCTGTGCGTTGTCTGGGGTGTGCGCTCGCGCCGCTCGATCGAGGCCGGCGCGGTCGAAGAGATGGTTCAGGTGGCGGTCGAGCACTGCCGCGCGGAAGGCCTCACCGCCCCGGGGCAGGCTGTGGTCGTCACCGCCGGGGTTCCGTTCGGCACCCCCGGCAGCACCAACCTGCTGCGCCTCGCCTGGCCGGCCGGCGAAGTTGCTAACTGAGAACACCGGCCCCCACCGCAACGAGAGAGATAAAGAGAGAAAGGAAGAGACATGAACGCCAACGCCATCCAATCCCGCCTGCACGCCCTGTTCCCCACCGAATCCGACATCCCCGCCGAGTGCCGCGTGCTCGCGCCGCTGCACCAGCGCGCGATCCTGCTCAACGGCGAGATGCACATCTGGAAGGGCGAGACGCGCCCGGTGCATTCGCCGGTCGCGCTGCGCGGCGCCGACGGCAGCCTCACCCACGTCGAGCTCGGCAGCTTCCCGGTGACCGGCACGGCGGAAGCCGATGCGGCGATCGCTGCGGCGGTGGGCGCCTACAACAACGGTCGTGGCCAGTGGCCGACGATGTCGGTCGCCGATCGCATCAGTTGCGTCGAGAACTTCACCAACCAGATCGTCGCGCGCCGCCACGAAATCGTGAACCTGATCATGTGGGAGATCGGCAAGAGCCTCGCCGACTCGGAGAAGGAGTTCGACCGCACGATCGACTACATCAAGGCGACCATCGCCGAGCTGAAGAACCTCGACAACGCGAACTCGCGCTTCCAGATCGTCGACGGCACGATCGCGCAGATCCGCCGCTCGCCGCTCGGCATCGTGCTGTGCATGGGCCCCTACAACTACCCGATGAACGAGACCTTCTGCACGCTGATCCCGGCGCTGATCATGGGCAACGTGGTGCTCTTCAAGCCGCCGCGCTTCGGCGTGCTGCTGTATTACCCGATGCTGGAGGCGTTCCGCAGCGCCTTCCCGGCGGGCGTGATCAACATCGTGTATGGCCAGGGCCACGTCGTCGTGCCGCACATCATGAGCTCGGGCAAGGTCAATGTGCTGGCGCTGATCGGCACCAGCAAGGTCGCCGACCAGCTGAAGAAGGCCCACCCGAAGACCAACCGCCTGCGCGCGGTGCTGGGCCTCGAGGCCAAGAACGCGGCGATCATCCTGCCGGATGCGGACATCGAACTGACGGTGAAGGAGTGCATCGCGGGCTCCTTGTCCTTCAACGGCCAGCGCTGCACCGCGATCAAGATGATCCTCGTGCATCAGGCGATCGCCGACCAGTTCCTGCGCCGTTTCTGCGAGGAGATCGGCAAACTCAAGATCGGCATGCCGTGGGAAAAGGGCGTGACGCTCACGCCGCTGCCGGAGATGGCGAAGGTCGCCTACATGGACGAGTGCATCAGCGATGCCGTCGCCAAGGGCGCGAAGGTGCTCAACGAGAACGGCGGCGCCTCGGTCGAGACGCTGTTCTTCCCGGCGGTGGTGTTCCCGGTGAAGGACGGCATGAAGCTCTACCGCGAGGAGCAGTTCGGCCCGGTGGTGCCGGTCGCGCCCTTCGAGGACATCGAGACCGCGCTGGAGTACGTGATCACCTCGAACCACGGCCAGCAGGTGTCGATCTTCGGCACCAATCCGGACCAGATCGCGAACCTCGTCGATCCGCTGGTGAACCAGGTGTGCCGCGTGAACCTCAACGCGCAATGCCAGAGGAGCCCCGACGTGTTCCCGTTCGCCGGGCGCAAGGATTCGGCCGAGGGGACGCTCTCGGTGCATGACGCGCTGCGCTCGTTCTCGATCCGCACGATGGTCGCCGCCAAGCAGACCGCCGCGTCGAAGAAGCTCCTCGACAGCATCGTGCTCGGCAACAAGTCGAACTTCGTCAATACGCGCTTCATCCTGTAAGACGCGCCAACGCTTTCTCCCCGGGCCGGTATCGCCGCTCTCCAGACCTTTCAGATACCGGCCCTTTTTCCTTCAGCCTTTGCGACGAACACGCTCCCGAACGACGACCATGACGACCATCACCTCGATCGAAGCCCTCGAAATCCTCGACTCCCGCGGCAACCCCACCCTGCAGGCGACCGTGCGCCTCGACTCCGGTCACCTCGGCCGTGCCGCCGTGCCCTCGGGCGCCTCCACCGGCGCGCGTGAAGCCCTCGAACTGCGCGACGGCGACCCTGCGCGCTTCGGTGGCAAGGGCGTGACCAAGGCCCTCGCCAACGTCGAAGGCCCGATCGCGGCCGCACTGAAAGGCCGTGACGCCCGCGACCAGGCCGCGATCGACGCGCTGCTGTGCGAGCTCGACGGCACCCCGGACAAATCCAACTTCGGCGCCAACGCGCTGCTCGCCGTGTCGCTCGCGACCGCTCACGCCGCAGCAAACGCGCAAACGATCCCGCTGTACCGCCATCTCGGCGACGCCTCGCGCGGCTTCGATCTGCCGGTGCCACTGATGAACGTCATGAACGGCGGCGCGCACGCGAACAACAGCCTCGACATTCAGGAATGCATGATCGTGCCGCACGGCTTTGAGCGCTTCGGCGACGCGCTGCGCGCCGGCGTCGGCGTGTTCCATGCGCTGCGCACGCTGCTCGACAAGAAGGGCTTCCCGACCTCGGTCGGCGACGAAGGCGGCTTCGCGCCCAACGTCAGCGGCACGCGCGAGGCGCTCGACCTGATCCTCGAAGCGATCGAACGCGCCGGCTACAAGCCCGGCTCGCAGATCGCGCTCGCGCTCGACTGCGCGGCGTCCGAATTCCACCATGACGGCGACTACCGCCTCGACGGCGAAGGCAAACGCTTCTCGCGTGCCGAGTTCTGCGGCTACCTTGCCGAGCTCGTCGGCGACTACCCCATCCTCAGCATCGAGGACGGCATGGCCGAGGACGACTGGGCCGGCTGGGGCGTACTGACCGACCGCCTCGGTCGTCGCGTGCAACTCGTCGGCGACGACCTCTTCGTCACCAACACCGAGATCCTCGCCGCCGGCATCGAGAAAGGCATCGCCAATGCGATCCTGATCAAGCCGAACCAGATCGGCACGCTGACCGAAACGCTCGCTGCGATGGAAATGGCGCGCGGCGCGGGCTACGCATCCATCGTCTCACACCGCTCGGGTGAAACCGGCGACACGACGATCGCGGACTTGGCGGTCGCGACCGCCTGCGGCCAGATCAAGACCGGCTCGGCGAGCCGCTCGGACCGCGTCGAAAAATACAACCGCCTGCTCGCGATCGAACGCGAACTCGGCGCGGATGCCCGCTTCGCCGGCTCGAAAGCGTTCCGCGCGCGCTGACCCACGATTACTCCCCAAACCGGCATCGCATCAACGCTCACTCCCTGGCGGTGATGCCGGTTTCTTTTTACACCCATGGCCGCGTCGCGCGGACGACCTCCCCGCGGCGCGCCTTCCGCTTTCCGGAGCCCCGCTTTGACCTCTGATGTGAGCACTGACAAGGACCAGGCCCTGCGTGACGACATCCGGCTGCTCGGCCGGCTCCTCGGCGACACCGTGCGCGCCCGCGAGGGCGAGCATGTGTTCGAGGCGATCGAGCGCATCCGCCGCGATTCGATCCGCTTCCATCGCGACGACGACCACGGCGCGCGCAACGAACTCGAAGCCGCGCTCGATGCGCTGTCGCGCGACGACACCCTGCACGTCGTGCGCGCCTTCAGCTATTTCTCGCATCTCGCAAACCTTGCCGAAGACCAGCACCACATCCGCCGCTCGCGCGCGCACCTGATCGCCGGCTCCGCGCCGCGCGAAGGCAGCCTCGCGCACGCGATGAACCGTGCATTCGACGCCGGCCTCGACGCCGCCGCGCTTGCGGACTTCTTCGCCACCGCGCAGGTCGTACCGGTACTCACCGCGCACCCTACCGAAGTGCAGCGCAAGAGCATCCTCAACTGCCAGACGGCGATCGCCCGCCTGCTCGACCAGCGCGACCGCATGACGCTCACGCCCGAAGAGCGCCGCGAGAACGACGATGCGCTGCGCCGCGGCGTGCTGACGTTGTGGCAGACGCGGATGCTGCGGCCGGCGAAATTGTCGGTCGTCGACGAAGTCACGAACGGCCTCGGCTATCACGAGACCACCTTCCTGCGCGAAGTGCCGCGCCTGTATGCGAGCATCGAGGACGAGCTCGCCGCGCGCGATGTCTATCTCGCGAATCACGAATTGCCCGCATTTCTGCAGGTCGGCAGCTGGATCGGCGGCGATCGCGACGGCAACCCCTTCGTCACCGCGCCGATGCTCGAACAGGCCCTCGCGATGCAGTGCGAGCACGTCATCGACCACTACTTCGACGAGCTCGAGATCCTCGCCTCGCAGCTCTCGCTCGCCTCCTTGCTCGTTCCGGCCTCGGACGAACTGCTCGCCCTCGCCGACGCCTCGCCCGACTGCTCGCCGCATCGCAGCGACGAGCCATACCGCCGTGCTGTCGCAGGCATCCGCGCGCGCCTCGCCGCGACACGGCGCGCATTGCTCGGCGGATCGGCTGCGACCGATGCGGTCCGGCCCTACGCTAGTCCGCAGGATCTCGCCGAGGATCTCGCGATCGTCCATCGTTCGCTCGTCGGCAACGGCTCGGGCGACCTCGCTCGTGGCCGACTCCGCAGCATCCGGCGCGCCGTGTCGGTATTCGGCTTCCATCTCGCACCGATCGACCTGCGACAGAACGCCGAGGTGCACGAACGCGTCGTCGCCGAACTCCTTGAAGTCGCGCATCCCGGCACCGATTACCTCAAGCTCGACGAATCGGCCCGCATCGCGCGCCTACTCGCGGAACTCGCGACCGCGCGGCCGCTCAACTCCCCGCATTACGCCTACACGGATGAGACCGCCTCGGAACTCGCAATCTTCCGCATGGCGCGCGAAGCCCATCGCCGCTATGGTGTCGCGTCAGTGCCGAACTGCATCATCTCGAAGGCCGACGGCGTCTCCGACATGCTCGAACTCGCCGTCCTGCTCAAGGAAGCGGGCCTCCTCGACCCGCGCGCCGGCACGCTCGCGGTGAACGTGATCCCGCTGTTCGAAACCATCGCCGACCTGCAGGCAAGCGGACCGGTGATGGACCGCCTCCTGGCCCTGCCCGCGTGGCAGCGACTGCTCGCCTCGCGTGACCGGACGCAGGAAGTCATGCTCGGCTACTCCGACTCGAACAAGGACGGCGGCTTCCTCACCTCCGGCTGGGAACTCTACAAGGCCGAGATCGCGCTCGTCGACGTCTTCCACCGCCAGGGCGTGCGCCTGCGCCTCTTCCACGGCCGCGGCGGCTCCGTCGGACGCGGCGGCGGCCCGAGCTATCAGGCCATTCTCGCGCAACCCGGTGGCGCGGTGCAGGGCCAGATCCGCCTCACCGAACAGGGCGAAGTCATCGGCGCGAAGTATGGAAACCCCGAAGTCGGCCGGCGCAACCTCGAAGTGCTGGTCGCAGCGACGCTCGAAGCGAGCCTGCTCTCTGGTGGAGAGGCGGCCCCGCGCCCCGACTTCCTCGCCGCAATGGACGAACTCTCCGAATCGGCCTTCCGCGCCTACCGCTCGCTGGTCTATGAAACGGACGACTTCGAGCAGTACTTCCGCGAATCGACGATCGTCGACGAGATCGCCCAGCTCAACATCGGCTCGCGTCCTGCCTCGCGCAAAAAGAACACCGCAATCGAGGACCTGCGTGCAATCCCCTGGGTGTTCAGCTGGTCGCAATGCCGCCTGATGCTTCCCGGCTGGTACGGCTTCGGTTCGGCCATCGCGGCCTACTTGGAACGCCACGCCGCCGCCGGCCTCGACCGCCTGCAGGCGATGCACCGTGACTGGCCGTTCTTCGCGACCCTGCTGTCGAACATGGACATGGTGCTCGCGAAGAGCGACATCGCCATCGCCAGCCGCTACGCCGGCCTCGTGCGCGACGCCGCGCTACGCGACGCGATCTTCCCGCGCATCCGCGCAGAGCACGAAGCGACCGTCGCCGCGCTGCTCAAGATCACCGGCCAGCACGAGCTCCTCGACGCCAACCCGCTGCTCAAGCGCTCGATCCGCAACCGCTTCCCCTACCTCGACCCGCTCAACCACGTCCAGATCGAACTGCTGCGCCGCCATCGCGACGGCGCCGACGACGAGCGCATCCGTCGCGGCATCCACCTGTCGATCAACGGCATCGCCGCCGGACTGAGGAACAGCGGATAGTCCGCCCGCCCCACGCGACCACATTGGCCATGAACCCGACCGACGCCATCGGCTACCTCGCCGCCCTCCTCACCACGGCTTCCTTCGTGCCGCAGGCGCTGCATATCTGGCGCACGCGCGACGCCCGCGCAATCTCGCTGGGGATGTACTCCGTGTTTTCGACCGGCGTCGCGCTGTGGCTCGCCTACGGCGTGCTGGTCGGATCATGGCCGGTGCTGCTCGCGAACGTCGTCACCTTGTTCTTCGCGCTCAGCATCCTCGTCATGAAGATCCGTTACGACCGGGAACGCCGGGGGCAACGCAAATGAACGGCGTCGGGCTCGCACGCTTCCATCACGTCGCGATCATCTGTTCCGACTACGCGCGCTCGAAGGACTTCTACTGCGAAGTGCTCGGGCTGCGCGTGATCGCGGAGACGTATCGCGCCGAGCGCCGCTCGTACAAGCTCGACCTCGCGCTACCCGACGGCGGCCAGATCGAGCTTTTCTCCTTTCCCGAGCCGCCGGCGCGCCCCTCCCGCCCCGAGGCCTGCGGCCTGCGCCACCTCGCCTTCGCTGTCGCCGATCTCGACGCCAGCGTGCGCCAACTGGCGAAACGTGGCGTCGTCGTCGAGCCCATCCGCCTCGACGAACTCACCGGGCGCCGCTTCACCTTCTTCGCCGACCCGGACGACCTGCCGCTCGAACTCTATGAATCGACGTCCTCGGCGATCCCTGCGGAGAATCGCTGAGCGGACTCACGGCTGCGTCTTCTTCCACGCCTCCAGCGCCTGCATCCGTCCGAACCAGTCCTTCATCTGCGGGAAATCGCCGACCGGCAGCTTCAGCGCCTCGGTATAGGTAAACGACGCCGCGACTGTCAGGTCCGCGAGTGTCAACGTCTCGCCGACCAAGAACTTCTTCCCCTTAAGGCTCGTATCGAGCACTTGCAGAAAACGGCTCACCTGCTCGTAGGCACGGTCGACCGCCGGCTGATCGGGCGGCCCGAGCTTCAGCATCGCCTTCACCAGCACTTCCCACACCAAGGTAAACATGTTCGGCATCAGGTGCCCGACGTCCCAGCACTGCCAGCGCGCAATGTCCGCACGCTCAGTCTCGTTACGGCCAAGCAGGCCCGCCTCCGGCTTCTTCGACGCCAGGTACTGCGCGATCGCGCGCGACTCCCACAGCACCAGATCGCCGTCCACCAGCGTCGGCGTGAATCCGTTCGGATTCAATGCGAGGTATTCGGGCGTTTTCTGCTCGCCCTTCGTGATGTCGACGACCTGCTGCTCGTCGAACGCGATGCCCAAATACGCCGCGGTCAGCTGCACCCGACGCGAGTTCGGCGAAGCCGGGAAATGGTAGAGCTTCATCTGGCACCTCCTTGGATTGAGCGGCGCGGCGGCAAGTCCCCGTGGCCCCCAGAAGTCCGCCCGGTCGCTGGTTCAGCCTAGCGCATGAGCGCAGGCATGCAAGCTGCACCCGACATCCGCGCTGACGATCACTGAAGCTGCACGCTGGCCAGACTGTCGCGCAGGTAGCCGACCACCTCATCCGGCGGCAAGGGCTGACTGATCAGATAGCCCTGCAATTCGTTGCAGCGGAACAGGCGCAGGAACTTGGCCTGTTCCTCCTTTTCGACCCCTTCGGCGATGACCTTCAGGCCGAGCGAGTGCGCGAGCGAAATGATCGTCGACACGATCGTCATGCTCTCGGGCGTCGCCGCCATCGTGTCGATGAAGGACTTGTCGATCTTCAGCGCGTTCACCGGCAGCTTCGAGAGATAGCCGAGCGACGAGTAGCCGGTGCCGAAATCGTCGATTGCAATGTCCAGCCCCAGCCCGCGAATCTCCGACAGGCGCAGGATATTGTCATCCAGATCCGTCATCAGCATGCTCTCGGTAATCTCGAGATCCACCGATGGCGCCTCGCCATTGCAAGCCTTGATCGCAAGACGCACCGAATCGACGAAGTCCTTCTGTTGCAGCTGGATTGCCGACACATTCACCGCGACGCGGGGTGGATCGATGCCCTCGATGCGCCATTTCTGCATATCGGCCAGCGCCTTGCGGATCGCCCAGGCACCGACCTCCAGAATCATCCCGGTTTCCTCGAGGATCGGAATGAACACGCCCGGCTGCACCACCCCGCCCTCCGGGTCGTTCCAGCGGATCAGCGCTTCGAGCCCGGTGACGCGTCCGCTCGCGCCGTTCGTCTTCGGCTGGTAATACAGCACGAATTCGTCGCGTTCCAGCGCCTGACGCAGCCGGTTTTCCAGTATCAGCGTCTCGGCGATCAGCGCGTTCATCTCCGGTCCGTAGAACAGGAAGCCCAGCCCGGCCCCCTTCGCCTTGCGCAACGCCACCTCGGCATTCTTCACCAGCGTGTCGGCATCCTCATCGCCGCCGGAGAACACCGCAACGCCGGCCGACATCGACAGGCGCAGCTCATGCTCGCCCACCACGATCGGCTGCTTGAGCATTCCGGCAGCGGCATTCTCGATCGAGTGCGCGATCTCGGTGAGTTCCCGCCCCCCCGCATGGATCGCGGCGAACTGGTCCCCGGCGATGCGAGCCACGCTGGTCCCGTCCGGCCACGCCGCCATGAAGCGCTGTGCCACTTCGCGCAGCACCCGGTCGCCGACCTGACGCCCGAAAGTGTCGTTGATGTTGCGGAAGCGGTTGACGTTCCATAGCACGACAGCGACCTTCTCGCCCGGATGCTTGCGCGCCGTCTGCAAGGCCTGACCGAGGGATTCCAGCAGGTGCGCGCGATTGGACAGGCCCGTCAGGACGTCGTGATACGCAAGATAGGCGAGCAGGTCCTGCTTGCCGATGTACTCGAGCGCAAAGGATACGTCGTTGGCAAGTTCCGTAAGAAGCTCCAGCTCCTCGCCGGTGAAGAAATCGGGTTCGCGCGCATAAAGCACCATCACCCCGACAACCTTCTCTTCAACCACCAGCGGCAAGGCGATCAGTGATTGATATCCGCGGCGTAGTGCCTCCGCGCACCGGCTTCCCGCCTCGCTGACCTTCGACAAGTCGTTGATGAAGACGGGAATGCCGCTCAGCACTGCCCTACCTACAGCCTGCCGCGCAAATGGGCTGTCGCTGCGCACCGACAGGCGCTCCGTCCCCTGCGCCTCATCGATCCCCGCCCAAGCCACCGGGATCAGCTCCATCGCCTCGGGGTCGAACTCGCCGATCCAGGCAATGCCGAATTCACCCTGCTGCACGGCGATCCGGCAGGCCTCGCCGAACAACTCCTTGCGATCGTGATTGCGCACGATCGTCGAATTGATGCCACTCAACACCGCATAAACCCGCGTCAGGCGCACGATGCGCTGCTGCTGGGCATTGCGTTCGAAAAACTGCCCGATCTGCCCGCCCAGTGCAGTCAGCGTCTCGGCCAGACGCGTGTCCGGCCCTGACGCCTTGCGGCTGAAAAACTCGATGATCCCGGCAACCCGGCCACGCACGACGATCGGGAACGCGCCCCCAGAGCGGAAACCCGCCTGTAACGCATCGCGACTCCTGGCGACGTCCGGCTCCGCCTGCAGATCGGACAACCACACCGGTGCGCCGGAGGCCCATACGCGACCGGGAATCCCGACTTTGCGCCTGAACGTCATCTGTCGCGTATTCGCGACGAAGATCGAGCAAAGGTCGTCCGGTTGGCACCAAGCTTCGAGACAACGCAGCATTTGCCCCGGCTCATCCACGCTCCACAGCGCTCCTGCGGCGAATTCCAGTTCGCTGCAGACCACCTCGAGCAGGAGCGGCGCCGCTTCTGCGATCGTCCCCGCGTCGTCGAGGATGCGGGCGACGGTGTATTGCGCTGCCAGCTGTCGTTGCGCGCGCTCGCGATCGACGATTTCCGCCTCGAGTTCGCACGCATAGGCCTGGACCCTGCGGTACAGACTGCCGTTTTCGTAGATGCGGCCCACCTGGGCCGCAAGAATGCGCAGGAGTTCTTCATCTGCATCGGTGAAGCCGGTCTCGCCCACTTTGTTGCCGAGACAGATCCAGCCGTACGCACTCGTCAGCGAAGTCACCGGTGCCGCGATGAGGGAATGCAGCGGCGGGTATCCGGCAGGAAGGCCACTGAGGGCGTCTTGTCCCTCGGACAGCTCCAGGCGCTGAACCTGCTGGGACCGATACACCTCGCCCGCCACGCCTGCATCGAAGTGCAACGGCCCCATCGCCGCCACCACCGCGGGATCGACCCCGCAGTGGCCCACATACGCAAGCGCGTCGCTACCTGCCACACGCACTGCAATGCTGCCGTACTCGGCTCCGATCAACTGCCGGGCACTCGTGCACACATGGTCGAGCAGTTGCGACGTATCGCGCTGCGACGCGAGCTGCAGATTAAGTGCGATCAAGGCCTGGAGCTTGTCATTCGCGCACTGCAGCTCCGCCACCTTCTCCGACAACTTGCCGGTAATCAGCTGCAGATGCTGCCGATCGAACTCGGGCGGCGTCGGAGCCTCGGCCTGCCCGGCCTCCGCAGCCTCGCTCAGGACTCGCTTCACCACCGCGATGATGTCTTCCGGATCGCTCGGCTTGGTCAGAATCTCGGCCACCCCGCAGGCCTGAGCCAGCTGCCGCGCTTCGGCTTCGAGGTAATACGCGGTATAGAAAATCACCGGTGTCTTGGCGATCGCCGGATCTGCGCGAAGCTGGCGTACGAACTCATAGCCGTCCACCTCCGGCATCAGGATGTCGCAGATCACCAGATCGGGCGCCTCCCGACGCACCAATGCGAGTGCGGCGACCCCATCCGCTGCTTCGATCACCCGGTGACCAAGCGCCTTCAGCACCGTCGCCAGCAGTTCTCGGTTCGTTGGAACGTCATCAACGACAGCAATGTTTGCCATGCCTTCCGTCCGCTCCGTCCTCATTCCCCTTCCGGCCGCCGCCCGCGCAGCGCTGGCGGCAGGAAGAGTTCCATCTGCGTGATAAAGGTTTCAGGCTCGATCGGCTTTGAGAAATAGCCGTCGAACCCTGCGGTCAAGACCTTCTCGCGATCACCCATCATCGAGAACGCGGTGACGGCGATCACCGGAACGCATTGCAGATTCGCGTCGAGCTTCAGCGCCTCGAGCACCTCGTAGCCATTCAGATTGGGCATCTGCAGATCACAGACGATCAGATCCGGCCGATCTCGCCGCGCGACCGCGACTGCCACCTCGCCATTCCCCGCAGTCAGCGTGCTGTAACCATTCGCCTCCAGCAGGTAGCGCATCAACTCCATGCTGGCCGGGTGATCCTCGGCAATCAGTATTCTTGCAGCCATCGCTCAGATCTCCGTCACGACGAGTGTAAACACGCAGCCTTCGCCATACGTGCTGCGACATGTCAGCGTCCCGCCCAACAATCCCGCCAGCGTGCGGCTAAGGTGCAAGCCAAGGCCCGTCCCCTCCACACCCTTGATGCGTGACGCCTGCCCCTGCACGAAGGGCTCGAACAGCGTCGCCAGTTCATCCTCACGAATCCCCGGTCCGGTATCCTGAACGCTGAACTCCAAGCGCCGCTGTCCGCCGAAGTCACCCGCCGACAGGCCCATGCGGACGCTGCCGCGTTCGGTGAACTTGATCGCGTTATTGGTCAGGTTGATAACAATCTGACTCACGGCCCGCCGGTCCGTTCTGAACACCACCGGCTCCACCGGAACGTCGAGCTCGAGCGCCACGTCCTTGGCTACGGCCTGCGGTCTCAGGGTCGCGGCGACCTCCTCGATCAGTGCATTGCAGTCGACCAACTCGGGATGCAGCTCCACCTTCCCCGCCTCGATCTTCGCCAGATGCAGCAAATCGTTGATCAGGGCCAGCAGATGGCGCGCACTGCCGCGAATGATCTCCAGCTGATGCGTCTGGTCCGCGTTCAGCTCTCCCGGTAGCTTCATCAGCAGTGTTCCAGAGAAGCCGATCACCGCATTCAGCGGCGTGCGCAGCTCATGGCTCATGCTCGCGAGGAAGCGATCCTTCGCACGGTTCGCGTTTTCCAGTTCGAGGTTCTTTTCCTGCAGCGCCTGCTCGAAGCACTTGCGTTCGCTGACGTCACGAACCGCGCTGATCACCACCGGGGTCTCCTCGCTCATCAGCGGACTCAGGCTGATCTCAACGGGAAACTCGCTGCCGTCCTTGCGCAAGCCGAACAGTTCCAGCCCCGCACCCATCGCGCGGGTGCGCGGCTGGGAGAAATAATGCGAACGGTGTCCCTTGTGTGAGGCGCGAAAGCGCTCGGGCAACAGATCCTCCACCGGACGGGCGCGCAATTCGCCCGGCGCGTAACCGAACAATCGTTCCGCCTGGCTGTTCGTGACGAGAATATGGCCGGTCGAGTTGGCGATCACGATGCCGTCGGGCGTCGATTCGAGCAAATCACCGAAGCGTGCTTCGAGCGATTTGCTGTCCCGCCGCACCTTCAGCTGCGTGACGTCCTTTTCCGAGAACAGCACCTGGCTATCCGCTGCCGAACCGTCGCCCATCCGCTTGCCGGAAATATCGACGTAGATCAGCGTGCCGTCCTTTCTCCGGCGCAGGGATTCGAACGTACCCCAACCCGCCGCGAGCGTCTCGGCAATGAAGCCCCGCTGCTCATCGGCCCGCTCCGCGATCACCACCAGTTGATCGAGCCCGCTCCCTACTGCTTCCGCGCGCGAGTAGCCGAACATCCGCTCCGCGCCAGGACTCCATTCGAGCACCACGCCGACAGCGTCAACAAGGATCAGCGCATCCGGTGTATCGGCGATCCAGCCATGATCGGGGCTCTCGGACATTGGAAAATCCTCCGCATGACGCCCAACTGCCGAAGCGCAATGTTTCGACCGACAGGAAGCCCTGTCCCTGGATCGTCAATGACACTTTAGCGAAACCCTGTCAGGAATACGAATGATTTGCAATAATTAACTTAGATGCCTGCCGGGATGGTCAAACCTCCAGCTCGCGCGCCTGCTCGATGGCTTCCTCGATGCGGTCGGCCGCAATCACCCGCATGCCGGCGATCGCCTGTTTCGGCGCATTCGCCTTCGGAATGATCGCGACGGAGAAGCCCAGCTTCGCCGCCTCCTTGAGCCGCTCCTGCCCGCGCGGTGCCGGACGGATCTCCCCCGCCAGTCCCACCTCGCCGAACACCACCAACTCGCGCGGCAACGGCCGGCTGCGCAGCGACGACACGATCGCGAGCAACACCGCAAGGTCGGCCGCGGGTTCGGTAATCTTCACGCCGCCCACGGCGTTGACGAAGACATCCTGATCGAAGCACACCACGCCCGCGTGGCGATGCAGCACGGCCAGCAGCATTGCAAGCCGGTTCTGCTCCAGACCGACGGAAAGGCGCCGCGGGTTCGGACTATGCGCACCGTCCACCAGCGCCTGGATCTCCACCAACAGCGGCCGCGTGCCCTCCTGTGTCACAAGCACGCAGCTGCCGGCCACCTGCTGGCTATGCTGCGACAGGAAGATCGCCGATGGATTGCTCACGCCGCGCAAGCCGCGTTCAGTCATCGCGAACACGCCCAGCTCATTCACCGCCCCGAAGCGGTTCTTGAACGCCCGCACCAGGCGGAAGCTCGAGTGCGTATCGCCCTCGAAATACAACACCGTATCGACGATATGTTCCAGCACACGCGGTCCGGCCAGCGTGCCGTCCTTGGTGACATGGCCCACCAGGATCAGGCTCGTGCCGCTCTGTTTCGCGAAGCGTGTCAGCTGCGCTGCGCATTCGCGCACCTGCGCGACCGAGCCGGGTGCTGACTGCAGCGCTTCCGAATACACCGTCTGGATCGAGTCGATGACCGCGATGCGCGGCCGTGCGTCCTTCAGCGTCGCAAGAATGCGCTCCAGATTGATCTCGGCCAGCAACTGCAGGCCCGTCGGATCGAGCTGCAGACGCTGCGCGCGCAATGCAACCTGCTCGCCCGATTCTTCGCCGCTGACGTAGATGGCGGGGTGGCGCGCTGCAAGGACGGACAAGGCCTGCAGCAGCAGCGTCGACTTGCCGATACCCGGGTCCCCCCCGATCAACACAACGCCACCCGCCACCAGCCCGCCACCCAGAACACGGTCGAATTCTTCGATGCCCGTCGGTGTTCGCGGTTCCTCGCGCGGCTCAAGCTCGGCCAGCGTCTGCAGCTTTGCGGTAGTGCCGGCGAGCGCCGCAAAGCGGCTGCCGGCTCCGCCCCCCTGCTCCACCACAGTCTCGACGAGCGTGTTCCAGCCCTTGCACTGCGGGCACTGCCCCTGCCAGCGCGGCGCCTGTCCGCCGCATTCCGTACAAACGAAACTGGTCTTGGCCTTCGCCATCACGCCGTCTCGCCGGCGGCGGCCATATGCTGCAATTCCGCAACGGCATACTCGGCAAATGTCGTGATGAGGCGCGAGCGAAACTTGTCGCGCGGCACGATCACCTCGAGCGGCGTATAGATCCGCGGTTCGAGGGGAATCGCAACCAGGCGTCCCTCACGGATGTCGCGCTGGATGGCTGCGCGCGATGCGATCGCATAGCCGATCCCCTCGGCGGCAAGATGCTTGACGGTCGCGAGGCTGCCCAGCTCCGCAGACACCGTCAGCTGATCCACGCCGATACCGGCCGCGGCGAAAAACTCCTCGGCAAGGATGCGGATGCCGTTTCCCGGATCGCGCGTGATGAATGGATGATCCCGCAGGTCTGCAGCGGTGAGCTTGTCGTATTTTGCGAGCGGATCACCAGGACGACAGATCACCAGCAACTCATCGCGCGTCGCCGCGAGTCGCTCCACGGCCGGCTGCTCGGAGGCGATCTCGATCAGCGCAAGATCCAGCTCGCGCGACGCGACGCGATCCTCGGTGAGCTGCGAATTGCCCACCACCACGCGCGGAATCACTCGCGGATACTTGCGCTTGAAGCCCTCGAGCAACTGCGGCAGCCAGTACGCCGCAATCGTCGTGCTGGTGCCGATGTTGAGGGAACCACCGAGTTCATCGGTCAGCTCCGACACCCGCGATTCGAGCTCATCCGACAGATCGAGGATCCGCTCTGCGTAGGCCATCACCACCTCGCCCGCCTGGGTCAGGCTGACTTTCCCATGGCCACGCTCCAGCAACCGCGTGTTGAAATGCTCTTCCAGCTGCTTGATCTGAAACGTGACCGCCGGCTGGGTCATGAAAAGATGTTCGGCCGCGCGGGTAAATGAACCGTACTTGGCCACTGCGCTGAAAACCTGCAGTCTGCGATCAGCCATGGCTACTCCATAAGTTTGATTTATAACCTGCATTAAAGCACATGTTGCTCTGATGCGCTGCAGCACCCCTGACGCCGCACAATGGCGTCGACACTGACCATGAGGCAAATCACAACAAACTGACGACGGTCGTGATATAAACCGGCCTTTACATAAGTAACGGCTCCCCGCACCGATGCGGCTCGGTTTCTACATCATCATGGCGGCGCAGTTTTTTTCCGCGCTGGCCGACAACGCCCTGCTGATCATCGCGATTGCGCTGCTTCGCGATATGGCAGCTCCGGCAACATACGAGCCGCTGCTCAAGCTGTTCTTCACCGTTTCCTACGTCGCACTCGCCGCCTTCGTCGGCGCGTTTGCCGACTCGATGCCCAAGTGGCGGGTGATGCTGATCAGCAACACCATCAAGATCGGTGGCTGCCTGATGCTGTTTCTCGGTGCCCATCCGCTCTTCGCCTACGCAGTGATCGGGCTTGGCGCAGCAGCCTACTCGCCAGCCAAGTACGGCATCCTCACCGAATACCTGCCACATCGCCTGCTGGTCGTCGCGAACGGCTGGATCGAGGGCCTGACGGTGGCCGCCATCATTCTCGGAACCGTCGTCGGCGGCGTGCTGATCCGCCCGGACGTTGCCGAATGGCTAGCCGATCTCGGGCTGCCGCTGCTCGACAACGCCTTCCGCGCGACGATCGCCGTAGTCGGCCTGTTCTATCTGATCGCCGGGGTCTTCAACCTGTACATTCCCGACACCGGTGTCGATCACAAGCCGCTGAAGAACAATCCTGTCTATCTCGTACACGATTTCGCCCACTGCCTGAAACTGCTGTGGCGCGACAAGCTTGGCCAGATATCGCTTGCCGTCACCACCCTGTTCTGGGGAGCCGGCGCAACCCTGCAGTTCATCGTCATCAAGTGGGCCGAGCGCAATCTCGGCTTCGATCTCTCGCAAGCGTCGATGATGCAAGGCGTGGTGGCGCTGGGTGTCGCGCTCGGATCGGTGCTGGCTGCGCGAATGATCAGCCTGCGTCGTTCGGTCGAAGTGATTCCGCTCGGCATTGCGATGGGGCTGGTGGTGATCGTGATGGTGGTCGTGACGCAACCGCCGCTCGCCATGGCCCTGATGGTGCTGGTGGGCGCGCTTGCCGGATTCTTCGTCGTCCCGATGAATGCCCTGCTGCAGCATCGCGGGCATATCCTGATGGGCGCCGGACACTCCATCGCGGTGCAGAACTTCAACGAGAACCTGTCGATCCTCACCATGACCGGCCTCTACGCCCTGCTTATCATGACCGGCATGTCGATCAATGTGGTCATCGTGCTGTTCGGGCTCTTCGTTGCCGGCGCCATGTACATGGTCAAGCGCCGCCACGAACTGAATCAGCGCGCGTTCGATTCCGTGACGCTCCTGGAAGACCACAAGCACTAGCTGCAGGGCGTGGCGGCGGGAGCCTGAGGCCATCGCGGGTCAAGCAGCGCCTGGACAACATCCTTCAACAGCGTTCCGGCACGCCCCCACGGCGTTCCCGGGCCGCCCGGCAACTACGCTTCGCCGCCGCTTCCCTGCATCACACGCCTGGCAAAACACAGATCCTCCCAGGCCTTCGCCTTGTCCGCCTGGTTCCTGAGCAGATAAGCCGGGTGATAGGTCACGACCACCGGCGTATCGCGGTAATGGAAGATCCGCCCGCGTGAAGCACCAATGCTGATCTCGGTGTCAAGCAGCGCGTGCGCAGCGGGGCGACCCAACGCAACGAGCAAGCGCGGGCGCACAAGCTCGATCTGACGCGCCAGATAGGGCAGACAGGTCGCAATCTCGTCCGCTTCCGGTGTGCGGTTGTGTGGCGGGCGGCATTTGACCGCATTCGCAATATAGACGCCTTCTCCCCGCTTGAGGCCAATGGCAGAAAGCATCGCGTCGAGCAACTTGCCCGCCGGCCCGACAAAGGGTTCGCCGCGCTGGTCCTCTTCCGAGCCCGGTCCCTCTCCCACCAGCATCCAGTCGGCGCGCCGATCGCCTACACCGGGGACTGCCTGTTTGCGTCGTTCGCACAGGCGACATGCCTGGCAGGCGCGAATCTCCGCTTCGAGTTCGTCCCACTCGAGTGCGGCAATGCGCGCGACACGGACCGGATCGGCAGAATGCGTCGCCACGGCCGCCGGATGTTGCGACGCTCGCGCGGGTTCCGAACGCGGAGCGGTTGCAGGAGCCCGTGGCGCATCGGCGAGTGGGGGACGTGTCGGACGCGGGTTCGGGGCAGTCCGCAGGGCGATTTCATCCGCCGCGAGCACGTCAGCCGGTACCGATGTCACAACGGACTCCGGCGCAGGCGGCGCGTCAATTACCTCTGCCCCGGTTGCGCTGCGCAGGCGCCAGATCGGCGCGAGACCCATCTCGCGCAGGACGCCTTCACGCCGTTGACTCACAGATCACGCCTCATCACGATTGCGTCCTCCCTTTGCCCGTCCGGTGCCGGGTAATAGCGTTTACGCCGTCCGACAGCTGCGAAGCCGTGGCGGTGATACAGCGCCAGTGCCGCGTCGTTCGAGGGGCGCACCTCGAGAAAAAATTGCGAGCACCCAAGTCGGAGGGCTTCGCCAAACAGATGGTGCAGGAGAACCCCACCGACCCCGCCGCGCTGGGCGTGGCGTGCGACGCTGATATTCAGCAGATGAGCTTCGTCAATGACCGTCAACATCACTGCATAGGCAATTCGCTCTTCCTGCCGCCGCATCACCCACGCGCTGTAACCGGCGGTGAGGGAATCGGTGAAATTGCCATGTGTCCACGGAAAAGCATGCAACTCCCCCTCATTCTCGACTACCCAGGGAAGGTCACCATCAGTCATTGGCGCAAAGTCGAAGATCACCGGCGTCACGCCCGCCCTCCGCGTGCCAGACGCTCCGCGGTGGTCAGCGCAACCTTGTCACGCACGTAAAGCGGGGCCGCCTGTTCCGGCGGCACGAGGCCGCCTTGGCCCGCCATGCGCGCGGCAAGGCGCGCCACGTCGCCAGCACGCGGCACGCCGTCGGCGTTGCGACCACTCAGGCGGTCGAACACGGTCGCGGGAATACGGCCTTCGTATGTGCGCAACGCAGAACCGATGGCGAACCACTGGCCCGCCGGCGGCAGAGTCAGGAGATCCGGAGGGCAGCAGGCAGGCGGCGCGATTTCGAGCGGATACCCATCCTGCAGGCAATAGGCGGCGGTATACACTTCACCCATGCGCGCATCGGTAAGGACGTAGATCGACTCCCCGGTGCCTTGCAGCGCCAGGGCTGCGAGACTGCAAACGGGCGCCACGCCAAGGTCGGCCCCCATCGCAAGGCCTTGCGTTACGCCGCAAGCAAGCCGCAGACCGGTGAAGGCTCCGGGCCCAGCCCCGAATGCCATGGCATCGAGCGCGTTCAACGCAATCCCCGCGTCGGCCAGCAGCGTTCGCAGTGTGGGAAGCAGTCGTTCCGAATGATTGGCGTGCCCTTCAAGCGTGCGCTCGACGACTTCACCGTCGATCAGCAGGGCGACACTCGCGTGTTCGCACGAGGTCTCGATGGAAAGGATTTTCATAGGCCGGCTATTTTACCGATAGCCGGCCCTCGAAGGTGACGCACGTCAGTGCCCAAAGCCCCGACTGTTGATCCGCGGTGCGCACAGCGAGCGCGTCCGCGGTCTCAGCGCTGTTGATAAGCGCCGCGAACAGCTTCCCGCAGTTCCTGATTCAGGGCATCGCGCCGCTCCTGCGACATACGCGGCCGCGCGGCCGGCGCTTGCGGAAAATCGGCGCCACTGATCAGTGCGCGGCGTAATTCTGCGCGACGCTGATCCGGAGTATTGTGATAGATAATCAGCGGTCCTCCATCAAGCGATGGAGTTGATGCGCGATCGCGGGCAAGTCCCGGGGTCGATACAAGTGCGGACGCGAGCGCTGCGATCAACACGGCGCTCGTACTGACAACGCGCCCACTGACGGCGTTGCGTAACATAAGCCCGACCCCACCAGCTCGAAAAGCCGGCGGAATGGGAAAGATGGCAGCGAGTCCGGAACCTTTCATGACCTTTTCGACCTGAATGCCGCGTCACATGCGAACAACTCTAAAATACCTTGATTTCAGTATTTACGGGCGTCTCGGGCCCGCAATATGCGGCGACTCTGTAAGGAGGTGTTGCGTATTTCCCAAGCGCTTACGAAACGTTACCCGGCAACCCCGTTTGATTACCCGTGGCGCTAGCCTGCCAAAAACTGACGGGATAGGATGTGAACTATGAACGCCAAAATCCGATATCGAGTGTTGTTGGTCGACGACGACGCGCGCCTGCGCGATTTGTTGTCCAGGTACCTGCAGGAGCAGGGTTTTACCGTCAAGGCTGTCGTGGATGCCGGATCGATGGATCGTGCGCTCCACCGTGAGCACTACGACGTCATGGTTCTGGATCTGATGCTCCCGGGAGAGGACGGTCTGACGATCTGCCGGCGCCTGCGCGCCGATCAGAATGCCATCCCGATCATCATGCTGACTGCCAAGGGTGATGATGTCGATCGCATCATCGGGCTTGAAATGGGGGCGGACGACTATCTCGCCAAGCCCTTCAACCCCCGCGAACTGGTCGCGCGCATTCATGCCGTGATGCGCCGTCAGCCGCCGAGCCTGCCCGGCGCGCCGACGATCGAGGACGAAGTGGTCAGGTTCGGCCGGGTCCAGGTCAATCTGGGCGTGCGATCGCTGACCCGCGACGGCGAAGAAATTTCACTTACCACCGGCGAATTTTCGCTACTAAAGGTCTTGCTACAGCATCCGCGCCAGCCCCTGTCGCGCGACAAACTGATGGAACTGGCGCGTGGGCGTGAGTACGGCGTCTTCGATCGCGCAATCGATGTCCAGGTCAGCCGCCTGCGCAAGCTGGTCGAAGAGGACCCGGCCAAGCCGCGTTACATCCAGACCGTCTGGGGCTTTGGCTACGTGTTCGTGCCGGATGAATCAAAGCCTGCCAGCGACAACTGATCCCTCACCGATCGGTGAAGGAATCAATCCTGATACTGCACCGGGTGTGCGGCGGCGACCTGCATTGCTGCCGCGCACACTGCTTTGGCAGACCTTTTTCCTGATTGCGTTGCTGTTGACCCTGGCGCTGGCAACCTGGTCGCAGATTTTCCGGCACTTTGAGGATCCCGCGCGCGCACGCGATCTCGCGCAGATGGTTGCAAGCGTCGTCAATCTCACGCGCACCGCTCTGATCAACGCCGAAGTGCAACGCCGCACCGAACTGCTGATCGAACTTGCTGCGCTTGAGGGAATTCGCATCTATCCGGCCGAACCGACGGACGAACTGCGCCCACTCCCCGATACGCGCTCGATGCGTCTGCTGACGGATGAAGTCCGGCGCCAACTCGGTACGCACACGCGGTTTGCGGCCCGCTGGAAGTCGCTGGACGGTTTCTGGGTAAGCTTTCGGCTCGATCCGGACGATGCGCAGGATTTCTGGGTGATGCTACCCTCCGAACGGCTCGAACAGACGCACGCGATCGAATGGCTCATCTGGGGAGGCGGAGCCTTGCTGGTCGCGCTGATCGGTGCGTATCTGATCGTTTCGCGCATCAGCGTGCCGCTGCGAAATCTGGCGCGCTCGGCGCGCGTGGTCGGCAGCGGGCGTACGCCTCCACATCTGCCCGAAACCGGCCCCCTCGAGATCGCCACCGTGGCAAAGGCATTCAACCAGATGGCTGGCGACCTCGCGCGCACTGACGCCGATCGTGCCTTGATCTTGGCCGGGGTGTCGCACGACTTGCGCACTCCGCTTGCCCGCCTGCGCCTCGGCATCGAAATGTCCGGTGCGCCGGAAACCGATGTGCTGGCAATGGTCGCCGATGTCGAGGAGATGGACCGCATCATTGGCCAGTTCCTCGACTTCGGCCGCGGCGAGCCGCAGGAACCGCTGCAGGAACTGGATCTCGTACGCCTTGTCTGCGAGCTCGCCGAACCGTATCGTCTGCGCGGGATCGACGTTGCGGTGGATGTTCCGAAACGCTTGATCACGCCGGTACGCGCCCTGCCCTTGCGGCGCGCCCTGCTGAACCTGATCGACAACGCCGTGCGCTATGCCGGCGAAGACAAGCCTATCAGCATCAAGCTTGCAAATCGGGAGGGCGAGGCCCTGATCGAGGTTGCCGATCGCGGGCCCGGAATCCCGGAGGCGGACATGGACCGGATGCGCCATCCCTTCACCCGCCTCGAGGACGCACGCACAAACACCAAGGGTGCAGGGCTGGGTCTGGCGATCGTCGAGCGGATTATTGCGTCGCACGACGGTCGACTCGAACTGCGCACGCGTGACGGTGGTGGCTTGCGTGCCATCATCCACCTTCCACTCGAGCGGACGCGCGCGGCGCGCGCCCGAGGGATCGCCTCCGGGAATACCGCGAGCGAGCAGCTCTGACGGTTGTTGTCACTAATCGCTATAATCTCGCCGCATGAAGATTCTTTTCGATTTGCTTCCCGTCATTCTTTTCTTTGCCGCCTACAAGGTTGCCGGTGGCAACCAGGCCGCAGCCCACGATCTTGCGTCGCGCTGGCTCGGTGACGGCATCGAGCTTGCCCAGGCGCCCATCCTGCTTGCCACGCTGGTGGCCATTCTCGCTACCGTCGGTCAGATCGCTTGGGTATGGCTTCGGCATCGCAAGGTCGACACGATGCTTTGGGTCAGCCTTGCGATCATCGTGGTATTTGGTGGCGCAACATTGATGTTCCACAATCCGACCTTCATCAAATGGAAGCCGACGGCGCTGTATTGGCTATTCGGCGGCACGCTGGTCGTTTCCGAACTCGTCTTCCGGCGCAATCTGATCCGCAAGATGCTGGAGGCGCAGGTTCGGCTGCCCGACGTGGTATGGGGGCGTCTCAATCTCGCCTGGGCGACATTTTTCAGCGCGATGGGGGTCCTGAACCTCTACGTCGCTTTTAATTTTCCCGAGGAAACCTGGGTCAATTTCAAGCTGTTTGGTGGCATGGGGCTGATGCTTGTGTTCGTCGTCGCCCAAGGCTTCTACCTTTCCAGACATGTCCAGGAGGAAACGACCTGATGTTTTATGTATTGACGGGTGAAGATGCGCCCGGCAAGCTCGATGTCCGGATGGCAGTCCGGCCCGGTCATCTCGCCCGGCTTGAGGCCTTGCGCGATGAAGGGCGCCTGCTGGTCGCGGGTCCGATGCCAGCCATCGACTCGCCGGATCCCGGGCCGGCCGGATTTTTCGGCAGTCTGATCATCGCCGAGTTCGCCTCGCAGACGGAAGCAGAAGCGTGGCTCGCCGCCGATCCGTATGTCATCGAGGGCGTGTTCGCCCGCACCAGTGTGCGACCATACAAGAAGGTTCTGCCATGAGCGTCATCGACGAAATTCGTCAGCGGCTTGCCGTTCTTGACCCGGTGTCGATCGAAATCGAGGACGACAGCGCACTGCACGCCGGCCACGCCGGTGCACGGGGCGGTGGCGGTCATTACAGTATGACTATGGTCTCAAATCAGTTTCAGGGCAAGAACACGGTGGCGCGCCACCGCCTGATATACGGCGCGCTTGGCGAGTTGATGCGTACGCGCATCCACGCACTCGCGATTCGCGCCCTGACGGCCGAAGAGGCCAGCATTCAACTCACCCAGAAGGAACTTTAATGAAACGTTTTCCCAGCCGCCTTGCCCTCGGCCTCATGGCCGGCCTGATCGCCCACGCAGCCGGTGCGGCTGCGCCCACGGCGACGGTCAACGGCACTGCAATTCCCACAACGCGCGCGGATGTCATGTTCAACGAACAGCGCGCGCAGGGTGCGCCGGACACCCCCCAGCTGCGTGATGCGGTTCGCGAGGAACTCATCCGTCGCGAAGTGATGGCCCAGGAGGCTGCCAAGAAGGGCATCGACAAGAAGGCCGATGTGCTGGCCCAGATGGATCTCGCTCGTCAGGCGGTGCTGTTGCGCGCCTACATCCAGGACTTCGTCAAGGCGAATCCGGTGACCGAGGCCGAGCTCAAGAAGGAGTACGAGGGCATCAAGAGCCAGATGGGCGCGAAGGAATACAAGCCGCGTCACGTGCTCCTCGAAACCGAGGAAGAGGCCAAGTCCGTCATCACCAAGCTCCGCGCGGGCGAAAAGTTCGAGACCCTGGCCAAGCAGTCGAAGGATCCGGGCTCGAAGGATAACGGTGGCGACCTTGGCTGGAGCAACCCCGGGATGTTCGTGAAGCCCTTCTCCGAGGCGATGGTGAAACTCGAAAAGGGCCAGTACAGCGCGACGCCGGTAAAGAGCGATTTCGGCTATCACGTGATTCAGCTCGACGACGTGCGCGACCTCAAGGCTCCGGATTTCGCCGAAGTGAAGCCGCAGATCGAGCAGCGTCTTCAGCAGCAGAAGATCGAAAAGCACATCATGGAACTGCGGGGCAAGGCTAAAGTCCAGTAAGCACGACTGAGATAGAAAAGGCCGCCTCGTGCAGACGAGGCGGCCTTTTTTTGTGACCTGACCCGTCCTGAAAGAAGTTGACACCTTTTCTGGAAAGAAAGGGGAAGTCAGATGGAAACGGGGATTAAGAGGACACAGCGGGACTACACGCTGGCTTTTAAACTGGCGGTGGTGGAGCAAGTAGA
>NZ_WTVQ01000042.1 GCF_012910955.1 Aromatoleum diolicum | reverse complement strand
TCCAGCCTCTCGGGCAGCAGCGCCTCCTGTGTGCGGCTCTGACCTTCGACGAAGCGCTTCATGGTCACTGATCACGCTGATAACAATGCAGATATCATACAACATCGACCGTTTTTACACAGCCTCGGCCGGTGGCCGACCGGCGCCATCCTACCCTTACTGACTGGTCCGACTTCAAACCTGCCGCTCAGGCGCCCACATCGCCTTGGCGCAACGAACGGCAGCTTCCACTGCGTCGGGTGTTGAGGCGAATGGCCGCTTCGAAAGTGCTCGACGGGCAGGTCTGGGTCGGAAGCCGCCCAATAGCGACAACTCGCTGACCGCATGGTCCGGCCGGCCAGACGCCCGTGCGCCAGCAGCGTGACGGGTTTCCGACAATATCCCTAGGTCGAGTGGAGGGGCAGTCGACCGGTTGTGGGAAAGTGCGGATTTTGACCTACCGTGACCGCCGATTCCGAGAAGGGTGTGACCGCTGATTCCGGAATCGTGACCGGCGATTCCGATCTGATCGTGACCGATATGGCAATTGTCGGAATGGCCGATCACGATCAACTCGGAAGGTCGGTGCGGGCCGAGCGTGGCAGCAACCTTCGTCGCGACAATCCTCACGCAGTTATGCGCGGAGCGAGGGGATGCCGGCTGAACGGATTGCCATGCACACAAGGTCGAGAAGGTCTAGCGGCTTAAGTGCGACTGTGCGCTGTCGCATGAGCGTATTGTGCGGGCGCTGTCGATTTCGAAAGGGGTGGTCGCCAATTATGTGAAGGCGGCCGAGGACGCAGCCGCAGCTGGACCGAACTGGCCGGTGCCGACGAGGCGCAGCTGCGCCAGTGTTTGGGTGCGCCCCCGGGCCGCGGGGTGTGATCCCCGGATACGCGGCGCTGGGTCTGGCTGCGGTGCATCAGGGCCTCAAGCGCAAGAAGTCACGGTCGCGCTGCTGTGGGAAGAGTACGTGCCGGCGGCCGATGGTCCCACGTACCGATATTCGCACGGGTGCGACCTGTATGGCTACTTCGTCAGGCGCCTGAAGCGTTCGATGCACCAGGTCTGCCGCGCCGGCAAGAAAGTCTTCGTCGACTACGCCGGGGACACGGTGCCGATCGTCGATGCCGAGACCGGCGAGGTCGCGCGCGCAGACCTTTGTCGCCGTCCTGGGACCGTCGAGCTACAACTTCGCCCGCGCAACGGCCACGCAGTCGCAGGCTGACCGACTGGGCGCCCTCGCACGTTCCTGCCTTGATCAAGCCGCATGAGTAGTATGCCCTCGACAAGCAACTTCGGCAGGGGCAGCATGACGGCGGTTGTGTAACATCGAACGCGGCCTTCCCGTTGCAGCTATGGCTAATGGGCGGTCCCGCATCACACTGCGGAAGACGATAACGTGAGCCTGGTAAGAACAACAGCCGCATGGATCGGACGCCACCTGCTGTTGCTGCTCCTCGTGCTCGTGAGCATCGCAGTCGTCCCCCGGGCCATTCGCCATGTCACCTACGCGATCGATAATTTCGATCGAAATCAATCGGCTGTTCGGTCGCTGGAGGATGCGCAGACTTTCATCCTGAGCGCCGTCGACGACGAGAAAGGCAAGGCGCTCGCGCGCGTCCGCGAATTGGAGCAGGCAACATCCGACAAGCTTCGCGAGCGCATCGCCGAGATCGACCGGCAGCTTCAGAGGCTCGGCGGCCCTCAGCCCGCAGCGCTGATCAAGCCCGGGTTCGGTTCCCTGCAGATCGATGGGGATGCGCTCAAATCCGAAGCCCGACGCGAGTTGCACGCAAATCTGCTGCGTCAGGAGAGGCATCATCTTGAATCGATTGTCGCGAGTCGGACGAGACTCAGTGACCATGCCCGGACGCTTCTGGGGGCTGCAAAGGAACTGGAGCGACGGCGGCTGGTTCACGTGGCTGCGTATCAGCGGCTTTGGCAGAACGAGGACGCACAGCGCCGGCTGATCAGGGAGGACGGGTATAAATTCCGTTATGTCCCTTTCACGCCTGATTTCAAGAGACTGGAGGCCCTGCGAGCCGAGAAAGTGCGCCTGCGCAACGAGAACGCGGACGCCGCCGAGGCCTATAACGCGCAGAAGCGGCGCGTCGAGGCGATCACGGCGCCCAAGGAAATCCTCGCGTCATTGGATGTCTCGCATATCTCGCCGGAGCACGTCGTCGAATCCCTGCATAAGGCGAAGGGGGCTGTGGAGGACGAATTGCGGCGCAACTGGCTGGGCGCCGAGTTCACGACGATGCGAGATGATATGGAGACAGGCATCCCGAAGGCTCTAATCATCATTTTGGGAGTCATCGCCGTGCCTGTTGCGATCAAGGCCTTCTTCTATTTCGTTATCGCGCCACTCGCCTCCGGCCGGCGAGGCGCCGCGTTGCTACCGGAATCGACGGGAGTGCTGGATCGCACGAAGGCTCCCGAGATGACTGCGGGAAAGCAGACTTCCTCGGCCTCACTTATCGTCCAGGTCGCCCCCGACACCGAATTGCTTGTTCACCCGGAATATCTCCTCAGCAGCCACGGCGTCAGCGCAAGTAGCACCAAGTGGTTCCTGAGCGGACGCTACTGGATTGCAAGTCTCGCCTCGGGCCTTTATGCAGTCACCCGCATGAACTCGGACGTTTCCGCGTCCGTGGAGCTGACCGCCGCCCGAGACGCCCTGAGCGACATTGAAGCCTTAGTCTTGCCAGAGGGTTCAGCGCTCGTATTGCAGCCGCGCTATCTGGTTGGTGTCCTACACGCACGCGATAACCCGGTGAGGATCACCAGCCACTGGCGCCTGTTCAGCCTCCACGCGTGGCTGACGCTACAGCTTCGGTATTTGGTGTTTCATGGCCCAGTGACCCTGATCGTCAAGGGCTGCCGCGGCGTGCGGGTGGAGCCCGCCGAAGCCGGCCGCCGGATCAATCAGGCCGCCACGATCGGCTTCAGTGCGAACCTCGGCTATGCCTCGCGCCGTTGTGAAACCTTCTTTGGCTACTTTTTGGGGAAACAGCCGCTGTTGCATGACTCCTTCTCAGGTGCACCGGGATACTGCGTGTACCAGCAGATGCCGCACGCCGGCGTGCGATTCGGGGTGACTGGGCGTGGGCTGGCGGGGGTGACCGATGCGCTCCTCCAGGCCGTCGGAATTTGACCGGAAGTCGAGTTTGTCGGCCGGTTGGGGCCATCACGCGCGCGGTTGAGTCGAACGCCCGCGTGTCGTTTCGGATCGCCGTTCGGGTTGCAGTCGTGACCGTCGCGCATTTGGCGTCGTAATTCGCGGGCTCATCACCACGGCTGATCCAGCAATATCGAGGCCTTGTTCGGTCAGCCCTGTTGCTCAGTTGCCTTGACGGATTCCGCGTGTCCCCATCCCAACACGGAATGGACCACCCTTCGGCGTTCGCCAGTTGCCCCCCCCGATCAGTCTGGCATCCACACGCCACTATCCGAAAACCGGCGTGGCATCACTCCCCTGTTTTTCCGGTTTGTGTTGGACTCCGCTTTAAAGCCCTTCTTGTCTGTTTTCCCACGTGGACTACGTCTTCCAGATCAACACCTGACCATCGCCGTTCATATCGAGAACTCCCATAAGGCTTTCCCTCGCCCTTCCGGTGCTATCGGCGACCGCCCTCGACACATGTTTGACCCCGTTGGCTGTCGTTTCTGCGACGCCGGAGGTAGGACCGGCATTTCAGGCGGCCCGCTGTTCGGCCCCCTTGCGCGGCTTCTTCGCCCCCGTATTCGGAGGCGGCGGCAGGGACGACGCAGGGCGGCTCTCGGCCCATTGCTCGACTTCTCGGACGAGCCAGCCGACGCGGCGGCCAGAGGTCTGCCGAGGCGCTGGGAATTGCCCGAGGCGGACGAGCTCCTGGATCGTGGATTCGGACAGCGCGACGACTTCGGCGACGGTCGGCAGGTCGATGAAGATTCGCTTGATTGACGTATGGGCAGTCTTCGTCATCCTTCGCTCCCAACTTTCCCTATTTGCTCCTGTTCTAAGACGTCCTCCATAACCGTTCGCCTAACGGGTAGCACGATCGCGTCCAGTGATGCGGCGTCGAAGGATGTTTCGCCCGCCGCGATCACGACCGCGACGACACCGAGCGCATCCGGGGCCCCGTCGTCGGCGGAGTGCTCCATCGAATCGTTGTCGTCGAGCCTAAGTATGCCGGGTAGTTCTCGGAATCCCACAGCGATCGCGGGGCAGCGAAATTCTGGGTGGTGAACGGCCCCTGCGTTGTGAACGGCCGCTGCCATCTCCCGTCCAAGGCGCCGTTTGGTAGCGTGCGAGGCAGCCCAACCGAAGCCCTTGGCTCCACGGGCGAGACTACCGGCCCGGTGAGAATGGAGGCTCTCCCAGACAGCATCCGGAACGGGCAAGAAGGCATCCTGTTTCATGATGCTCCCTCCGCGGTAGGGAATCGCCTCGGATCCTCCTTCGGGCGGAGCTCATTGTAGCGATCGAGGAAGAGGTGCTTCGCCACGATGGGTGGCAGCGGCTGGATCCTTAGCACCAGCGGCCTGACCTCATCAATATCAGTCAACGCGTTATCGTATGGCCGGCCGAGATCGCGGAGTTCGGTCGCCCGCAGAACGAGATCGGCATGCTTGACAGTCGGCGGGAGGTGGGTCGGTACGCCGAGCGTCGTCAGAACGTCAGTGGCCACATGACCCTCAGTCTCGAGGCATTCCCGGTGCAGTTGCTTGAGTGCCTCCCCAGCGTTGAGCAACAGTGCCGCGAGCGCATCTTGCGGCGGCACGATCATGCTGACGAGGTAGTCGTGCTGCGCGATCGAATAGAAGATCTTCGTTTGGCCGGCGAAGCAGCAGGTGCTTGCCAGGGCGTGCGCGATGTCCTCGATTCGTACGAGGTGGGAGGCTGCTCCGGTGCACTCAGAGTACGGGTCTGGCCTGAACGAGTGCGCAGCGCGTGCTTTGACTCGCCGCCTTCCCTGTGATCCGGGGAAATCCTGCTTCATCTGCTTCTCCTTGCGTTCGTGTTTCCGGGCTCGGCCTGCCGATGGTCATGAGGAACTCATGGATCGGCGACGCGTGGGGATTCAGGACAGAGGTCGGCGCAGCGCGTAGCGCAACGTGACAAGCAAGGAAGTGATGCGAAAGCGAGTGGGGAGCGAGCGAGGGATCCGCGCGTCTTTGGATGCGGCAGTGTGCCGTTTGGCCGGCACATTGAATTTATCGCTTTGACGGCAGCCTGACAAGCGCCGGCAAGGGGCCGGCACGTTCCCAGGGGTGGGCGGCGTAGCCGCTTTTCTCAGGATCCTTAGATCTTGAGAAAAGCGGCCACACGCACAAGGCGTCTGGGCCGCAGCAGGTTGGAGGGGAGGTCGGAAAGGCAGGGTTCCGGCCAATTAATACGTATGCCGATCGGCGAGCGCTGCGTGTTACAGCCGGCCCGACTCGGCAAAGGAAACGGTCGAGTTGCCCGCAACGACGAAATGGTCCAGCACGTTTACGTCAACCAAGGCCAGTGCGGACTTGAGGATCCGCGTGAGGGCCTCGTCGGCGGTGGAGGGCTCGCACGCTCCAGACGGATGCTGGTGCGAAAAAATCACCGCTGCGGCATGGAGCTCGATCGCTCGCCGCACGATCTCGCGCGGATAGACACTCGTTTGCGTCAAGGTGCCGCGAAACGCCTCCTCGGCGCGAATGAGATGATTGCGGGCATTGAGATACAGAACCACGAAGACCTCGTAGGGGCGTCCCGCGAAAAACGTGCGGAGGAACTGTTTGACGATAGCCGGGGAGTCGAGCACATCGCGCGTGGTCAGATCCTCAGCGAAACTCCGTTGCAGGATCTCGAGCGAACATGCCAAAGCCTCCCAGGCGGGAGTGTGGGGCTCGCGGGCAAGCCCAACGACCTGGGTCCACGATCCGCTGCAGCTCTCCCAGACGTCCTCGGCCTCCGGGCCGAAGAAGCGCTCGAGCAGTGCGGCATCAGCAAGGGAAGTAGGGGAAGAATAGAAGGCCATCACCGGCATCTCCTCGGAAAAATGGGGAGCGCCGTGTCCCGCATGGGGAGTAGCTCCCCAAGGGACTGACATGAACTGACGAACGTGACCCCGAGCCCGAAGGCTGTTCCGGTTGCAGGGGCTGACCGGACGCTGGCAGCCTTTCGGCTGAACTACTTTCATATCGTAGTCGGGTTCTGACGCACCTGCAATGCCGATAGTCCAGTCCCGATAATCCAGTCCTAATTGGCATCCATAATTCCTTCGGGATGGGACGTTTCGGTATCCAAAATTAACACAGTGCCTGCGATCCAGCCTCGCGCGCGGTCACGCGGGGTGGCGTCAATCACGGCGACCAATCACGCCAAGAAGAGCCCGGAACTCTGTCGCCAAGCTCTCGCGCCCGGCCTTCGCCCCCAATTCGTAGCTGTCGATCAATAGTGGAAGGGCTTTTCGCAGCACGGTGAAGTCAATGTCGATGGGAATGACCGCAATTTTCGCGATCCCCTTATAGATCTCGACGGTGTCACCCGCGGCGACCGCATGGATCGAGAAGAAGTTGAACAATGCAGTCCGTTCCGCGCCCCAACTCGACGGCCAGTCATTACGCACGATCAGCCTCCCTTCAGTTGGTTACCCATGGCTGTGCTCGCCATCTCGAGCAATTTCAAACGCCTGCGCTGTAGCGCCTTCATGGCTTGGCCGCACGGCCGGCGCAGCACGAAACCGCTTGTCCACAGAAACTGGGGATGGCGCTGTGGACAAGTCGCGAATACGCTTGCCGGCCGGGCACCTGCACCCGCGCCTCATCATTGAGCGTCGCCGGCGGACGGGGAGGCCCCTACGCACGGACATAGCCGTGGCCGTTGCAGGCGGCGCACGGCTGGAACTCCCAGCTCGATTCGGTCCCCCGCCCGTTGCAGGCTCGGCAGTACTCGTGGGACGAACCTCTGTCTCGGCCGCTTCCGCCGCAACTGTGGCAGGCGCGGTCCGTCAGTACTCGGGTCTCACAGGCGCCACGACAGTGGGGGCAAGGACGTTCTTCGTCAGGCATGGCGGGACGCTCCTCAGGTTCAGAAGGTGGAGTTGAGACTCGAGAGCACCTTGGGCGGCAAGTCCTGCCAGCCGGCGGGATCGTCGGTGGTCACGCAATACTGGCCGGTTACGCGCGTACCGGAGCCGTCGCGCGCGAGTTCCAGGATCAGCTTGTACTGGCGCTGCCCATTGGCCACGTCGAGTGAATGCACCACCTGTTCCAGGCGATACAGTGCGCCGGGCGTGGTTTCATGCAGATAGCCGGCAATTTGAAGTCCCCACTCGCCGGTTCCCGAAAGGCTCTTTGCTTGATTCGGAGTCATGAAGCTGTAGCGGCTCATGGCGCGCGCGTAGGTCGTATCGACGTCGCGGGACGAGCGTTTCGCGAACGCTTGGCAGACAGCGTTCTCTCGCCAGTTGCGATAGATCTTCTTGCCGAGGGTATCTCCGCCGGCAGTGGCGGTGCTCCCTTTAGCTTGTACTCCCGTCGCACCGGACTGCTGCCGCATCCGCTCGCGCGTCTCGTTGGCCTCGCGCTTCGAGCGGTCCTCGCACGCCTGCGGATCGTCCGCCCCCATGCACTTCGCGCCGAAGATCACGCCATCGAGCACGTCCGCCCAAACGGGCGACACCCACGCCGCGAATGCGGCAACGAGGCAAATTACGAGTTTCATCGGTGATCCTCCAGCTGTCCTAGACCATCAGAAGCAGGACGATTGATGTCACTACCATAGCCCGAAGAATGTCGTACGTCATTTCACGAATTGTTTCGGCGCCGCCGCTGAATGCGTGCCACTTGCTGATCACGACGTAGGCCATCCACGTCAGCACGACAGTTGTCGCGAGGCCAACCAGGAGATCCCGCACCTTGCCCATCTGGTAGCCGGTGGCGGCATGGAAGCCCTGCGCCGCGGAGGTAAAGCCGTGGCTGTTACGGGGGGTGAGCAGCGCGACGGCGCCCGATCCGCTGCCGGACGACCTCAGAGGCGGATTGGTGTAGACGTAGCCCGTGCTCGTGGTGCCGCCGGTCGGATCGGCGGCGCGCAGTGCGGCGTAGGTCGGGGCGGTGGCACTCAGCGTGTAGCCGGCGAAGTTGGATAGGTACGAGGTGAGCGTCGTGCCGTTGCCGTCGGCGGGGTTCGTCGTGCCGCCCGCCTTGAGCCACTCTCCGACCGTTCCGGCGCCGAGCAGATGGGCTGCAGCGACGAGTCCGGACTGGGTGATCTCGATTCCGTTGATCGTCGTGCCGAGGTACCTCTCCGCGCCGTAGGTGCTGGCGAGGGTGCGCCAGGCCTGGGCGTGGTAGGCGGTGACCGCCTGGACCTGCGCATCCGGGTTCGCGAGGAACTCAACGAGCGACGTCACGCCGTACTTGCCGCTGAAGCTGCCTTTCCAGTCGTTCTTCTTTGGGGTGGCATCGCCGGTGTAGAGGCCCACGTCCTTCAGCGCGGATTCGCCGAACTGGAACAGCCCGGCGTAGCCCGAACCGATGATCACGTCCGGCCTTATGCTGCTTTCGCGCTCGCCGAGTGCCCGCAGGAAATCGACGTAGGTGATGCTGGCCCATGCCAATCCGGCAACGAGGAGCAGCAGATACAGGAAGCGGGTACCGGGGCGAAGACGGGATCTCGTCATGGCGGTTTCCTACTGACGGTCTGGACACGGGCCGCCATCGGCGGCTTCAGATCGCGTGTAGCGATAGCGGCCGTCGTCACCCAGCCGCCACACCCCAGTGCACGACGAGGTCCGGCTGGCGAGTCCGAGATCGCGCCAGCCGTGGCTCGTGGACGGCAGGACGCGGTACGCCGGCGCGATCACATCCATCAGCTGAATCCATGTGCCATCGCGCTGTCTGGCGTAAAGCCAGACGCTGATGCCGGTCATGCCTGAAGTACAGGTGTTGCCGGCCACAACGAACACTTCGGGCGTCCGGTCGCCGTTCAGATCCTCCACGCGCGCCTCGGGATCCATTGGCTCGCGGTCGCAGCCGTGGAGGGTGCTGATGAACTGGCCGCCTTTGAGCGCCAGCGGCGTCAGGTTGGCGATCGCGACGCGATCTGGCGGGGGCAATGCTGCGGCCGGCACGTTCGCGAAGAGCGCGGCGGCAAGCGTCGCGGACTTCTCGTCGGCGTGAACCAAGCCGACGTAGAGGATCGCGACAAACGCAGATGCGTACGGGAACAGTTTCGGTGGCAGCATGCCGAGTCTCCTCACTGGGAAATGGAACCATCGGCACCAATCAGCACCGGCCAGACGCGGATGCCGGCGGCCTCCAGGAGCGCGTCGGCGGGCATCGGTACCATGTGCACGGCGGCCAGCGCGCGCAGGCGCGCGAAGTCGGCCTCGGTTGCCACGGCAGCGACGATACCGCGCGCGCCGAGTGCCTGAAGCCGCCCGGCGTTGAGCTGCAGCCACTTGCGGGACGGCGCGTCGTCGCCGACGACGAAGAACGGGGCGCCTGGTCCGCCCGGCAGCCGGGCCGGCATCGGGTTCTGCAACAGTCGACCGGGGCCAGCCTTCGTCGAGGCGACCGGGAAAGCCGGCATGGAGGGTATTTGCCGCGGCGAGGTCGGCTGCTGTGAGGGGGGCGTCTCGCGGGCGTCCCCCTCGTCATTCGCCAAATCGGGGACCAGCGACACGCCGCCTCCGTCATGGATGACAATTGCCGGCATGACGGGGGGCTCTGCGGACCCGACGGGGGCGGCGATCAGCAGGGCAAGAGAAAGGATCAGGGTGCGTTTCATGTCATCACCAGAGTCCGAATTGGATGTGGCCGATGAAGACGCCCCTGACTCGACAGCAGGCATAGGGCCGCCACAGCGTATAGGCGTAGCTCCCCGAGTTCGTCGTCATCGCGTCGCCGTATGAGACCGGGCTTGCGGTGTCGTTCAGGCCAAACACGTGGCAACCGGTGGGCACTGCGACATTCATCTGCCACAAGCCACCCATCGGGTTCATCTCCATTGCAGGCGGCGGATCCCACACGAGCCGGCTGCCACGGACTGCCAGCGTGGCGGACGACACGTGTGTGTAAACGTGGGGCTGTCCGGGTCGAGTGATGAAATCGGCGATGCGCTGCGACAGGACCGCCGCGCCCTTCACCTCGTGCTGCTGCACCACCTCACCAGTCCGTGGATATACGTTGCCCCAGGTGTTGGCCGGCCACATGCCAACCTCGCGCATACCGGGGATCCAGGATGCCGGGAATAGCAACTCCGCCGGGAGATAGGAGCGCCACACCAGCGCGTCCAGCGTGGACATGAAGTAGGGCCCGAAGGGGCTGACTGCGGTCGGGCAGGGGCCGATGCTCGTCGCCGGGTGGCCGATGGCGTCGGCATCGCGAAAGCGCCGGGCCTTGTCGGTGCGGTCTCCGCGCGATCGCGTCCCGGCGCTATCCGACAGGGGCTTCCCGAGCAGCGCACCGATCGTGCTCCTCGTCGCCGCGGCAAGCGGTATGCCGATCTCGGGCCAAGGATGGGTCGCGACATCGTGGTAGGTACTCACCACGAGATCGGGGGCGAAGTGGCTGAACCGGGTCGAAGTCTTGATGTCGCATCCGAACGGCGTGCAGAAGAGCCAGAAACAGATGCCGGAGATGTGCAAGAACGCGCACGAGGGGTAACTGGCGATCGCCTGCGCAAATAGCGCCGCAGTGGTCGTAAATTCGATTGCGGCGGAGAGCGGCGCGTGAGCAAGCGCCGCAATGCACATGAAGGCTCGGATGGTACGGGGTGGAGGGTAGCGATGGGAAATCATCTCGACGCGCCTTGCCATTCAGTGACCGCGCGCCCGCCAGGCGCGATACGTCGTTCGTGCCGCATCCACGTCGGGCACGCCATAGACCACTGCGCGTTGATCGAAGACGATCGCCGGCACCTTCGTCAATCGATAACGCGCGGCGAGATCCAGCGCTCGCGCACCGGCTTCGATGCTTTGCCGGTCTGCGCCGGACAGTGCCGAGAAGCGTTCTTTGGCAAGCGCAGCCGCTTGCTGAGTCGAGGGCGGCAGCCCGACCGACAGCGCCTTCGTCACGCGTTCGATGCTATCCATGTAATGAACGGTTGCGCCGTCGGTGCCGCGAACCTGCTGAGTGGAAAGCTGAAAGACCTCGACGTGCTCGTGGGCGTGGCCGCGCCCCGCGGCGAGCACGGCCAGGAGGAGGAATACGCGAGTGGCGGTGATGTCTGCGCGCTTCATGGCTTGCCGGTAGCCGTGCGCGCGCCGGCGCGCGCCAGGGCCTCTTCGAGTTCCTTGGCGGGCATCGCGCCAAGCACGCGGCGCCCATCTCCGAGCACCATTGTCGGCGTGTTGCGGATCCCGCGCGCGCGGCCGAAATCGACGATGCGCCTGACGACCTGCATCGCCTCTTCGCAGTGCGGCTCGATTTGTTTCGGCACGGGCGCGCCGTCCATGTAGGCTTGCCAGCGCGACTCGCGCACATCCTGTGCGCTGCACCAGGTCGCGACCGCGGCAGGGATCGAATCGGGCGAGATCACTGGATAGGTGAAGGCATAGATCGTCACGTTGTCGAGGCGAGCGAGTGCAGGCTGCATCGAGCGGCACACCGGGCAGGCCGGGTCCTCGAACACGGCGAGCTTGCGCGAGCCGTCGCCGCGTACGGTCTTGAGCGCCAGATCGAGCGGCAAATCGTCGAACGAAATCGCAGCGAGCGCGGCGAGCTTCGCTTGCGTCAAATCCCGCTTCTCGAGCGTGTCGATCAGGCGGCCATCGATGAAGGCATAGCGACCCGTTGCATCGGCGTAGAAGACGTCCATGCCATTCGTCACTTCAAAGATGCCCGGAACGGGCGTCGCAGCCACGGAATCTGGCGTCACCTCGCCGTTTGTGTGGCGGGCGATCGCCGCCTTGATGTCCTGCGCCGCGCCCTCGGGCCCGGCGGCGAAACCGGCCGATGCCGACAGGCCGAGAGAGAGGAGGGCGACGCTTACAACATGGAACATCCGTGGGGTCGACGTTCCACGCACCGCGGCGTATGTTTCACGATGGGCTGTTGGCATAGGATCATTCCTCGTAAAGGAGGGACTATGGACAGAGATGCGCGCGCGAGCGGCACGGATTCCGGGTGGGTGCTCGCCTTGCTGGGCGCTGTGCTGGAGATCATCGGGACTGTGATGTCTGGCGGATCCGGACGTCGGGATTCCCAAGATTTGATATTTGACGAAGATGCAGCGAGTTCTCACCGAGGGCTCTTTGACGGTGAGGAGAGGGCGCGCGCCGCTTACACGATGTATGGTCGCGAACCGGTCACCGCCGGCAGGAATGGCGAGCCAGTGGGCGCCTATTCGGGGGCTCCGATCGTCCACTACTGAGAAGGACATCACGGCGGAAGACGTCATCGTCCTGCCCCCTCAGCGCCTTGCGCTTTTCGCGGCGCCTAAAGTGCGCCCGAATCGACCGACGGTGCCGCCGACCATCCGGGTGCCGGTTTGGCCTGCAGTCATCCCGGCGCCGATCGCGCTTTGCTTCATGGCATCGATGCCATGCATCACGTGTAAACTCGCCCACCCCATCATCCCGCTCCATATCAGGGGCAGGCCGAGATACAGCCCGATGAGCAGGGTGTTGAGCGTCGACCGCTTGAGGGCGGTGTCGAACTCCAGGTGCAGGATGTTGAAAAGCATCGATTCCGCGCCGGGATACATCGCCACCCACAAGTGCTCGTCGAGCCACAGCGCGATGTACCACATCAAGGCCCACGACTTGACCGTGAAGATCGCCAGCGCGCCGAGGAACATCACGTTGAGGCTGTAGCGCCCGAAGACGAGGATCAGCGGCAGGAACATATAGATCCCCATGAGAATCAGGGGCTGGGCGAAGAGCGCGAACTGGATGATCGGAAACCGTGCGGCCTGGGTGTCGATTGCCTTGTTCACCATCCCGGCCATCCCCGCGACATCGGCGGCGGCGCCGCTGAGGGCCTGGAACCAGGCGCGATTGTCTTCGGGGAGCAGTGTCTCCGGCGCCAGGCTGGGATTCGAGCGTCCCATCGCGAGACGCGCAAGGCCGTCCTCGCGCTTGTCGGCCGCGACGGCGCTGAAGAGCACCGCGATTCGCTGCGGCAGGGTCTCGGGCGGAGTGCCGACGATGCCGATGTTGTTGGCGAGGCGCGTACGCAAACCGCTGGATGCGTCGGTCCACCATTCGAGGCAGGTCGGCCGCCCGTGCTGGGGCATCACCGTGTTTGCGTCCATGTCGGCATCCGCGTCGCCAACGTCGAGCGCGAACCCCGGCACCCCCGCTCGCGCGTACAGTGCGGCGTAGAGGTTCGGGTCGGCCTGGAACGCATGGCTGCCGATCCAGTCCGGGTCGGCCTCCCCGTAGCTGGCGAGTGCGGCGGCCGCTTCCGGCGACGCCTCATCCGTGAGATACCGGGAGCGCGCCGGCAGGTAGCATTCGTTGTAGAAGCGCTGCACTTCGGCGCGCATCGTCGGGTCTTCGACGGCGGCGGTTCGCGCGAGCTCCTCGACTTGCCGGAAACCACTCAGGCCGCCCGAGATGCCACCCTTCACCGCATCGTTGAATCCCGCCGACAGACTCATGACGGTGAACCACCATGGCGGCAGGGCGAGCTGCTGCGGCACGCCGTTGAAGGCATCGTCGAACGTGCTGTCGGAACTCGCGCCGGTGGCCGTCACCGGCGCGGCGTTGAGGGTCGTCGCCGGCGGCGTGTGGTGGAGGTTCACGTTCTGCAGGCTGGTGCCGACCGGGGTAAAGCAGAACGCCAGCACGAATACGGCGGTCCAGAACTCGACCTCCATCGTGCGCACCATCCAGGCCGCGTCCGCGCCCTCGGCGCCGTTCATCTGATGTGCATGCAACCAGGTGCCGATCAGGATGAAGAGGAAGGGCAGGAAGATGAGGCCGGTGTCCACGAGCACGTCGCGGATCACGCCGGCGAACGCCCATCCGTACATCGTGGTGAAGAGTTCGAGGTAGCTATCCACGCTCATGGCCGTGCACCTTCTAGAAGAGGCTGAACGGGACGCCCAGGACGACGACGAGTTCGATGACGATGAGCCCTGCGCAGATCCGATGGCGTGCAGCGAGCAGGGCCGCGCGGGCGTCGTCCGGCCAACGCGTCAACCGCCTGACGAGCCACGGCCATGCGAACCACAGGGCGGCGATGGCGAGGCACTGGAGCGCGACGAGATATGGCTTCAGGTGCCGGACACCGCGATGCACCGTGGCCCACTCGTCGTATGTGCCGAAAGCGAAGAGCGCCAGGACCACGAAGGCGACCAAGGCAACGCCGACCGCGACCGGGCGCGCGAGACGGCGCGCGCGCTGCGGCGGACGCAGTTCACGGACGGTCATTTCTTCACCCTGCCGTCGATGACGGGCTTGCGATCGACGGGCGGTTGAACCGAGTTCGCGGCGGATGCGGCGCGCGTGGCCTGGTAGCTGTCGATGAGGGTGGCGGCGGTTTCGGAGATGACGCGTTTACGAACGTTCGACTCGTACAACACGTCGTCGATATGCCGGTTCAGCTCGGCGAGTTTGGACTCGATCTGCGTGTTGGCGGTCTTGTAGACCTCGGGGATCATCCGCCCCGTGAGCAGGAGATTGCGGACGATCAGGGCCTTGTCGACCGTGCGTGCCAGCGCGACGTCCTGTACGAGCCGGTCCTGCGCGATGCGCCGCTCGACCGGCGGCAGTTCGCGGATCGCGTCCACAAGTTCGCGCGTGACCAGCACCCCGGGGGCCGACGCCGCCTTGAGGTCGCTGCCTTTCGGCACGGTAGTTTCGAACAGGGTCTCGACCTGGGTCTTCGTCGTCGGGATCTCGAGTTCGAACTGCTGTACGAGGCCAAGGCCCATCTTCGACTGGGGAGGCAGGCAACTGTTGTCCTTGCAGGTATAAATCTCCAGATCGCCAAGTACGTCGGTCGCATAGGTGGCGGCCTTGTCGGCGGTCGGGAAGGTCTCGGTCAGCTTCGCCGATGCATACGCTGCGCCTGCGGCGGTTGGTGGTTGGCCCATGGTGACGTTGAAGCCGCCATAGATGGTGTCGAAGACGATCCTGATCGGTTTTTGTGCCAGGCCACCGGCCTTTACGCCTCCAAGCCATGTGACGCCATCGTTCCCGTTCTTGACCGCGACGTTCTCCTTCGCAAGTACCACATCTTGGTTCCTAGTCGCCTCCTGCTTCCACGCTTCGCCGCGCGCCATGCGAATGAAATCCTCGTAGGGATCCTCGCCCTGCTTGATCTGCGCCTCCATCTCTTCGCAGCTCTTGGTCGCGAGCTGGATCGCGACCTCGGCCTTCTTCGCGTAGGTCTGGAACAGCTCATACAAGCCGGGGGAGGCGCGCTGGAAGAGGTACATCGGCAGCGCGGCGATGCCGGCCTGAACGGCCTGGGTCATCTGGGTGCCGAGCTGCGCGAACTGGTTCATGAGTTTCTGGAACGACAGTTCGAAATCGTAGGCGCCGCAGGAGTAATTGAGCTTGGCGACGCCGGACAGCCCTAGCTTGTACGGCACGCCGCCCGGGTTCGGCGCGCGCGAGACCGGATCGCCCCCGCCCAAGCGGTAGTACAGGTTCGACCTCGAGCTGGGAATGTCGCCGGCGTGGGACGCGGGCGCCACGCAGGCGACGACGAAGAGCAGGGTCAGACAAGCTTTGCGCATGGTCATGGGTCCTGGCGCGATTGGATGGCGCGGCCGGCGAGGGCGGCGGCGTCCGCGGAGAGGCGGCGGTCGAGGATCTGAACGACGGCGACGTTGTGGTGACGCAGGTGCGCGAGGTATGCGTTCGCCTCGCGGGTATTGGCGACGGTCAGCGGCAGGTGGGTCGCGCTCCAGTCGAGCCAGCGGAAAAGCCGCTCACCGAGACGCGCGCGGGACCGGTCGAGGCCGCTCACGAGGACCACGGATCGCCCGGTCAGAACAACGTTGAGCGCCTCATCGAGGTCGTCGCCCGATACGTCGAGGCCGACGATGCGCCCGGTCACGAAGCTCGGTCCGTCGGCCAGGAGGTCGAGATAGGCGACTTCGTCGGGCTCGCGGGCCGCCTTGGCTCGTGCCCACAGCGCGAAGGCCGCGTCAGGGAGCCTCTCGACGAAGACGAGCCGGTGGCGCCGTGCGCCCAGGCTCTGTGCGACGAGGCGGTCGAGTTGCGCCGCGAGCGTTAGCGCGCCGGCATCGAGGCTCCGCGAATCCATCAGGCGGCCCTCCGCCGGGCGAGTTCCCGGGCAATCGCATAGGCCGCGTCGAGCTCCGCGCCGCCGGTCTGCGACATCAGGTCCTGGCGCCACGCTTTCTCGTGCTTCTCGGTCATCGCGAGGGCGATCGCCAGCGGCGGTGGGACATTGCGGAAGAGCGCCTGCAGCTTCGTGCCGAGGAATACGCCCTCGGTGTACTTCGGCGGTTCCTTGCGCGCCGATTCCATCAGCGCGCGCTGTTCCGGCGTCAGCGTCCGGAAGCGCGCGACCTGCTCGATCTCGTCGCGATCCATCGTCAGCAGGATCCAGTGCTCGCACATGTTGAGCATGCGCGAGGCGGTATCGGGGAAATCCTTCATGTTCTGGGTCGCGAGCCAGAACCAGGCGCCGAGCTTGCGCCACATTTTGGTGATCTTGACGACGTAGAGGTTGAGCAGCGGGTTGGTGGTGACGATGTGTCCTTCGTCGGTGAGGAAGATGATCGGGCGGTGATCGTTTTGGGTCGCCTCGGCCAATGCCTGCACGTGATTGACAAGCGAGGTGTAGGCGACGGCCAACGCATCCTCGTACCCCTCCTGCGCCAGGGTTCCCATCTCGACGATCGTGACGTCGGCATCGGGCCAGGTCGTGCCGTAGCGATTGAAGAGCTTCCCGCGCAATCCGTCGCAGAAGACCATCATCGCCTGCCCCATTTCCTCAGCACGATCACGGCGGGCGCCCCCCAGACTGTCGTCATTGCGCATGTCCATGAGGGCGCGGGCGACGTCCTCGGCCCGAGCATGGCGTTGCTGCTGGTCGCGTGCTCGTTGGGCCGCGGCAAGGATCGCGCGGGCAATCAGATAGCGGTCCGCCCGACTCATCTTGCGTATTTCGACTTCTTCGCCGCCGCTGATCATGAGGGTCGCGGCGATGATCATCTCGCCGAGGATGTCGCGCTTGTTCGGGTCGGCCCCGTCTTCGTCCTCGTCGTCCCGCACGTTTTCGATTGCTTCGGGGTGCGCGCCGAATTCGGGATCGAGATCCGGCGACTGCATCGCTTGGGCCATAGCCTGCTCCCCGTGACTGACAAGGCGAGCGGCCATCGCAAACGGCGGCAAGCTGACGTCGGAATCAGGCGTTAGATCCACCTGGTGCACGCTCAGCCCGCGGGCACGCATATGTTCGCCCAGCAAACCGAAGGACTTCCCGACCTCGACGATGACCAATCGGGGCCGATAGATGGCCATCATGAGCATGGCGAGATAGTTGAGCTTCGCCGACTTCCCCGCGCCGGTGGGGCCCAGCATCAGGAGATGAGCGTTCTTGTTTCGGTCGGCCGGATTGAGGGGGTCGAGAAGAAGCGGTTCGCCACCGCGGTTCCACAGCCAGAATCCTGGATTCCCGGATCCGCGTGCCCGGCCATAAAGCGGTAGAAGCGCAGCAATCTGGGAGGCGAAGGTGAGCCGGGTACGTCGCAGGTGCGTCGCGTCGAAGTGGGGGTCAAAGCACATCGGCAGCCCGCGCAGAAAGACGTCGCAGCCCTGAAGTTCGTCGATCGGTTGAATGAACTTGAGTCCGGACGCGTGCATGGCGGCAGTGATCTCGGCGACTGAGCGTCCCAATTGATTCGTGTCCTCGCCCCGCACGAAAAGTGTCAGATAGAACGGGTAAAGCTTGTCGGTGCGCAGGTTGTCGAGGACTTGGGTCGCTTCCTCGAAGGTGTGGATCGCGTCAATGGTGTTGGCGCGGGAGGCGCTCTTGATCGCCTCGACGCGGCGACGCATCGTGTCCTGCGGGGTGATCACCACCGTCGCCGAGAGCATCGTTCCATCAGGAAGGCGGTCGAAGCGGGCAAACTGCTTGTCGGCATGATGGCGCTCGGCCGTGAAGTGGCCGATCTCGGGCGTCTGGCGCAATGACTGCAGCGCCAACGCGCGCACTGGACGGTCATTGAAGAACCACAGACCGGCCTTTGAATCGGAGCGCGGGGGCGACAGCAACAGCAATTCGCCCAAGTCGATGCCGTCGGCCGCTTTGTCATCGCCCGGATAGGCGCACAAGCGCAGCAGATCTCCGACCGTATCGGCGAAGTCGGGTTTTGGATTGAAGAATGGCAGGAGCCAGGCGTAGAAGTCACACGCGTTCATTGGCCGCCCTTTGACCCCTGCCTGTGCCAGCCCGGAGATCAGCCCGCGGGCGGTTTGCTGCAGCGTCTCGACGGGATCCAGCATCTCCCGGGAGGAGTCGAATCCGGGCGGAAAGCGCCGATAGATTGCGCAACGGACGCGGCGCAGTTGGCCCCTCCAGCGATTTCCCGATACCCCTTCATCTGTAAATAGTCCCTCTGGTCTGGAAACCGTCGCCAGGTGTTCAGCCATCTCGGCGAGGAAGTGCCGCGTGAAATCGCTCTCGAGGATCTGCCGACCGCGGTCGGGTGCTTTCGCATGCACTGTGAGAATGTAGTCGCGCATGCGCTCGATTTCCCATGAGAGATCGGTGTCGTCGTTGCAGAAGAACTGCACCACCCACGGCACCTCGTCGTACTCGGGCAGAGCCTGCAGCGCGGACTGGATTTCCGCACAGCGCGCCTGCAGGTAATGGTCGGTGCGGGCCTCGCTCGGCAGCGGGTCGAGCTCGAATAGGAGCGCGCGTGAGACTCCGTCCTCGAGGACAAAGGTTTGCGTTGCCGGCTCGAAGTCCATCCACGGCAACTGGTCGGTGAAACTCGGCGGGCGCGCGGCCTGCCGCCGCCGGTCGTGAACGCGGAAGGGCCGTCGGCGCAGCCCGGGGTCGGTACCGGACGAGCCCGCCGGGAGGTCCCGCTTGCTGGCTAACTGCTCCTCAAGTGGGGCGAATGTGAGCCTGCGAATCAATCCGAACATGGTCGTCCATCCGTAGTCAGGGTTGTGCGGTCGCTTGGGGGCTTGCCGCCTTGCCAAGTGTCGGTGCAGCGGCAGGCTGGAGCGGTGGTGACGCCGGCCGCGGCGCGTCCGCTTCACCGGGGAGGAGGTACTCGACCCGCTCGTACATCGGGAATGCAGTCACGTAACCGGGGACGGGGTACTTGCCTTGGGCGAGGTGGGGAAACACGACCATGAACAGATCGGGATTCGCGAGGCGGGCGAAGCGGCGCTCAATCTGACGCATCGCCATTTCGCGCACCGGCCCCGGTGACACGTCAGACGACGGTCGCAAGGGAAGCGCTTCGCGCGCCCGATCGCGATCTGCCTCGCCGGCCCGCTCGCGGTAGATCTGCTCCATCGTCGGTCCCGACTGCGGAAGGGGCGAACTTCGCGGGCCGGCGATACTGCAGGCGGTGAGGAGCGCGACGACGGCAAACGGTGCGGGAATTATTCGTACCGCGCGCGCAGCATCAGTCCAGTCCATAGTATTTACCTCGCATGTCGGCGTGCGTGGTCGAGGCGTCGTCGATCCTGCCGTAGTCGAGCTTGCGGGCGTCGGACGACTTGTCGATGGGGATCTCGGTGTCGATGTGCACAACGACTTCGCCGCCGGCGGGCACCACTACGGCGTCGAAAGAGTTGTTGAGGCGGCGCATGATCCAGCTCGTGACTTCATCGACGCCGCCGCTGAGGGACCGACCGAGAATGTAGGTGCCGCGATCGCCGCTTACCCGGCTGGTGGTGGTGCCGAAGACGTTATCCGTCTGGGTTGTTTGGGCTGCCGCGGCAGCCGCGGCAGCAATCGAAAGGGTTCTGAGCCCCACTGCGTCCGTGAGGTGCGCCGGAGCGTTGGTGACGAACTCGCCCGGAATGCAGGGATTGCCGTAGCGGTCCGATATCCAGCCCAGCTTGGGTGCGGCGGCCAGCGATGGCATGTTGCCGCTCGTGCCCCCAGTCGCACCGAAGAGAGGCGTCGTGCCGTTGTTGCGCCGGCTCACCGTGTGAATGTTGCCGTCGTTGAAGACGAACGTCAGCGACTGGATGAGCCCCTCGGCGCACGAGAGTGTCATGTCGCCGATCGCGATACCGGAGACCATCACGCCACTCAGGTTGCGTGGGAGGTAGTGCCCATTCGCAGCCAGGTTCTCGGAACCCAACAGCAGCTTGAACTGCATCGGGTCGGTGACCTTGCCGTCGACGGGAACCCGACCGACGATGGCCGTCATGTTGATGACGCCGGTCAGCGTGGCGTTTTCCGGGACGGTGTAGAAGGGCGTGACGACCGGACCGGCCTTCTTCGGCTTCGCAGGGGCGGCTTGCGCACGCGCGGCAGTAGGCCCAGCAAGAGGCAGCTCGCGCACGACGCCTTCCTTGCCGTCAGTCCCCTTGCCGATCTGATAGCCCAGCGGCAGGACGCGGGTCGCAGATGCCGACGCGATGGCGGTGGTTGAAGCATTCGCGGAGTTAGCGCCGGATCCAGAACCGGCATGCTCGAAGCCGAAACCGGCAGGAAGATTGCCAAGCAGCGGCGAATTGAGCAGCCCTGACGAGGGCGGTTTGCTTCCGGACGGCTCGCGCGCTTTCATGCCTTCCATCTCGGTGAGGAGTTCGGAGCGCAGTTCCCGGTGGAGCTGCTCACGAATACGGTCCTCGCTGCGTTGTTTGCGCGCGTTGTCGTCCCTGAGTCGCCGGTTCTCGTCGACGAGCGCCTGTGTTTGCTCGTTCAGCTTGCTGTACGCCGCCACGACCGTGTTCAACGTTTCCTGCGGCGTGTCGGCATCCGCCCCTTTTTGCGTGGGCGGCAGTGGCGCCTCGGGCACAGTGGCCATTGGCGGCCCGGCCGGTACGCCCGGATCCCGACCTTGCTTGTAGAGGATGAAACCCGTCACGCTCAGGGCAACCGCGGTCAATACGGGAACGAGCTTGTTCTGGGCGATCTGCATGGCGGCGTCCTATCGCCACAGGGCCACGGTGGCGTACGGCCGGTCGGAGATGAGGTACACCGCCGTGGTGTCCGCCTCGGACCCTTTTGGCAACAGCCGCCAATGCTGTGGGGTGGCGGCAATCCAGCGGCCGCGCAGACGTTCCATGTCCAGTTCGATTGGATGCGTGGAGCGGTTCGTGAAGCGGACTGCCGTCACATGGAGGGCGCCACTGGACCACGCGCCCAAGGGCGCGGTCTCAACCTCGCCGCCACGGTACAGGCCCTCCACGGGCTTGCGGTCAACCGGCTCCTGACGCACGCCTGGGAGCGCGGGAATCAGACGGCTCGGGGCGTAGAGGACGTGGGCCGCATAGCGGGTAAGCTGAATCATGCCCACTGCGGGTTCGGGGTTGCCGCGCGCCGCGCTTGCCGCTGCATCGTCATCGTCGGCGGAGGCCTCGTTCGGCAGATGAACCTGAAGAATCGGCCTCACGTCCTTGCCGTCGATCGCTTCGACGTCGAGGGGTAGCTTCGTGCCTCCTTCGATCGCATGGGCGACCAGTCGAGTTCGAGGGACTGGACTGTGGGCGGTCAGGTAAGCGGTGTCCTCGATGATCTGCACCTCGAGGAGGCCCTGGAGGGACGGTGGCACGCCGATCAGCGGCACAAATGGGAACCGCACCAGACGCTCCCGTCCCGGCACAAGAAGGATCTGGACGGGAAGACGGTCGAACAGGACATGCTCGGTATGGCGGCCAGCTGACGTCGGGGCGGCAACGCGGTTTGCGGGTTTGGCTAAGGTAGGCGGTTGGTCACCGTCCGTTTCGGCGGGAGCCGTCGTGCGTCTACCGGGGTCTGCCGGGGGCGTTGCTGGGCGCGACGCAGCTTGGGGCAAGGCGCCGAGGTCAAGCGGCACGCCGCCAAGGGTCATCTGCGGTCCCACGATGGGGGCTACCGGCGGGATTACCTGTGGCATAGAGAGGGCGGGCGCCGTTGGCGCCTGTTGTGCGAATACTGGCAGCATCGCAGTCGCGCATACGCCGAAAACCAGAGAAGCGCGTTGTACTGACGGCATGGCGCTCATTCCTTTGCTTGGGCAGGTGCCACCAGCGGTGGGAGGCTCCCGGCTCCGGGCTGGGCGGGTTGCTCCGGGGCGATGGTCCTGGGCAGGGGCGGAGCAGGGGGCGAGGTTGGACTGGCGGCCGCTTCCAGCGCTTTCGGATCGATCCTCTCCGGATGGCGCCCCGCGAAACAGTTCAAGGCGAGCCCCCACGGATTTTTCTCCCGGTCGATGTCGTAGCGCACGACATGCAGGGGGTAGCGGATGAACGCGTCCTTGACCGGCATTCCGCGCGAGGTTTCCACCAGTTGCGCGTCAACGAGAACGGTCCAGCCGCCGTTTCCATGCTCGGAGACGCGGTTCGCGGTGTATCCGTAGCCCGGAATCTCCATTAGCGCGCGGGTGCGCTGGATCAGCTCGGCGTCGCCTGCCTTGACCCGCATGTCCTGCAGCAGCTGCTCACGGCACGACGGCGTCAGGTAATTCTGCAGGGCGTAGATCTGGGCCGCATAGTCCTTTGAGCCGTCCTTCGCCCATCGATTGACCTGATGCCAAATGTAGAAGCCAAAAGCGTAGACGTTCGGTGCCGGCACCTCCGAGGTGCGCCCCAGCTGAATCGCGCCGCCCCGGGAAAGGTCGGGTGGGATATGCGCGGTGAGATGCGTCTGCGTCGTGCGCCAGCTCACCATGGCAATCAGCAACAGGACGAGCAGTCCTGCGATGAACCAGGATTGCCGACGTATGGTTGCCTGCGCGTTGGCGAGGTTGTTCGTGAAGGGCGACATGGGCTCTCCGGACTCAACGAGTGCGTGGGCGGGACGACCGCGGCGCGCGCGCCGGAAGGAGCGTGCGGCCGATGTCCCAGGCGCCCGAATGGGTGACAAACCCGGATCGGATGAGATGCACGGAGGCTGCCCAATGCAGGAGCAGATGCAGGTAGTAGTGATCCGGCCGATTGCGTTTGAGCTTTGCCATCTGGCCCGCCGCAAGCCAGACGGTTGCGATGGGACCGGTGGCGATGATGAGCACGGCCACCGGCAGCTGATGGACGGCAAGCCCAACCAGGCTGCCGACCGGAAACCAGACAAGGACGGCCAGCCCGATGGCCCACTTCGATTCGGTGGACGAAAGCCCCTTGATGATCGGGGGTTCCGCGTTCACTCGATCCGGCAGAGGCGCGGTGTTCGGCCCTGAGGGCACGTCTTGAGGGGCCATGGGGCTCGCGGATTCCATGACAGCCCCTAGTCGATGATGGTCGCTGCTTCGTTGAGGAGATACACCATGAGAACCAGCACCACCGCCCCCACGACGGCGAGGACGCCAAGGTCACCGAGTTCCGCCCGTCCAATACGGTACTCATTGAACTTCGCAATGCCTCCCGCAGCGACCGCGATGAAGCCAAGTGTCGCGATGATCAGGCCGAGGACGATCAGCCCGTTCTTGAAATACTGCTTGCCGATTTCGATGTAATCGCCCGAGGCGGCGCTGCCCGCCTGCACCGCCGTCGGCAGTTCGGCCAGAGCCGGTTCGACGACGAATACGGCAGCGAGGATCGCAACCATGAGCGGCGTGGCGCGAGGGATCGTCGTGGGCGAGCGCCACTGAAGTGCCAAAGCGCTGGCCGCGCGATGGATCGTTCGGCTCAGCGCGCCCGAATGGTAGGTGAGACGTTTCATGATTCCCTCCGGAGGTTGAAGAGGCGCCGCGCCTTGGAAAAACCAGCAGACCTGCGGCCTTGCCTGCCGGACTGGCCGCGATCTAGGTCAGCAAATAGATCAGCAGCAAGACGATGATCAGTACCCGCAGCTTGTAGAAGAACAGCATGGGTAGACGGCGAGAGTCGTGAAGCCCCTCGATGCCCAGCCGGCGAACCATGTCCGCGGCCCAGAGCACGCCGACGGCGACGACGAGCATCGCAACGACGATGGCGATGTCGCCCGGAGAAACCCCCGCCGAGTTCGAGAACGCCTGCATTTGTTCCGAAGTCATGACCGGTCCCGTCAGCGGCGGTAGTCGCCCTTGAGCGGTTCGATTGGTCGCGGCTGTCGAGGCGCGTTGAGATGCTCTCTGATCCCGAGACGGATCAGATCCAGATCGCGGGCGAGATCGTCGTACTGGAAGCGCACCCTGGCGAGCGTCGGGGCGTGCGCCTTCGCGGCGCGCACCTCCTCGCCAAGGAGCGCGATTTCATGTTCCAGGCGCGCGAGGTTTTCGCGCTCGGAATCCTCGTCTGCATGCACCGGCATGACGGCGAACGCGGCAGCAACGGACAGCGAAGAGAGGAACAGTGGGCGTAAAAATCGGGGCATGACGAGACTCCTTCACAGGTACTTCTTGAAGGTGGACGCGGTGGTGGAGACGGAGGCGGCGACGAGAATCGCAAAGATCAGCACGAGATAAGCCGGGTTGAACCCCCCGAACGGCCACGCCAGGTAGGCCGTGAATCCGGCGGTCAGGAACCACCAGGCGAAGCGCTTGCTGTGGTGATAGACGAAGGAAGATTCGCGCCCGCCGGACCACTTGCGCAGATCGCGACGCACCAGGCCATCGATGAGGCCAAGGAGGATGGCCATCGCGAATGCCGGCAGCGCGTAGAAGGCGACGGCCATTCTGATCACGGTGTCCTGCGCGACATAGAGCGAAATCTCGACCCAGCGGCCGGCTTCTCTGACGATGCGCCGGGCAGTCCGTGCTTGAGGTTTGCTCTCCGCACCGGGATCGATCGCATTCGCGTGGGCAATGAAAAGCGGGGCATGAAGCCACACGTAGGGCCGCGTAACGAGCTCGGCAAGATCGCGGGCGAAAACCACGGTGTCCTCGACCATGAGGGATCGCGGAAAACCGTGGATGTAGTCGAAGTCTTCCGCGACGGCTCCCCGCGCACGGCTGATCCCTTCGCCTTTCCAGAACGTATAGTCGCCGGCGATTGTCAGCGCGGTGCCGAACACCCAGGAGGTAAAGGTTGCGAAGAGCAGCCCCACGATCAAGTCCGCGCAACTGCTGAGCGGTCCTCGCGAACGCACGTCACGCGGCGCGGAGGAGGCCGGTGCTGTGGACGAGCGAGGTGACGAGGTCGATGACGCAGTGGCACTCATGCTGCAGCCTCCCCATCGTCATTTCCTGCCGAGTCGCCCACGGTGAAACCGAGCGGCGCGACGAGCCCGACGGGCATGTCCTTCAGCCAGTCGGTCTGGGCGGACCAGTGTTCTGACGTACGGTATTTCGCTCGCATCTGGTTCGCGACGTCCTGCAGGGACGGCGGGACAAAGCGATCGTTTGTGGGGTCGGGAAGCGGGAAACGGAGCTTGAATAGGCGGTTGCCCTCGAGCAGCGCGAAGGCCTGCCCCTGCGGGAGTGCCATGATGTCGGACGGCGACACCATCGGAACCCGCTGGGTGGATAGGCGATCCTCGTTACGCGAGGTGAAGTCCGTCGCCGTGGACCCGTCGGTGTCGCTCACACCCGTCACAACCATCAGATGTTGGACGTCGACCTCGGGTAGCTGGCTGCAGAAGAACTCTGCCGTGCCCGGGTCCTTGACCCGCAGCATGATGATGTTGTTGAAGTTGCCCAGGACCTGGCGGGCTTTTGCCGCGTCGCCGAGTTTGGCTTCGATGTCCGGAATGGTCTGGGTGTAGGCCGTGATGCTGAAACCGGATCCGCCCAGCTTGTTGACCATCGGGACGAACTCCGGCCCCGCGATTTCGTTGACCTCGTCAAAGTGGCAGGCCACTTCGGGCAGCACGATCTTGCCCTCGGGATGATGGGGGTCGAGGCCCGTCTTGTAGAGCTTGCCGCCTACGCTGACGAGATCGGCCAGCATGGAATTGCCCACCGCTGCGGCGACTGTGGCATCGGAGAGGGCGTCGAGTCCCACGTACACGATGCCGCCCTGGCGGATGATCTGCATCCAGTCGAAGATGGGGCGGGTGTCGGCCGGATCAAAATAGTCAGGCGAAATCAGCTTGCCGACGGGACCGGTGGTGAGCTTCTCAAGGAACGGCCCGAGCGAGGCGACGATCTTCTCGAAGAAGCTGCGTTCGTAGCGCACCGCAGTCGCCAGACCCTGCAACACGGCATCGGGCAACTGCAGGTCCTTCAGCACATGTACGAGCGCCACCAGATGTTGGCTGCGATCCTGCAGAGCACGTGGAACAGTGATCTGACGCTTCTCGATTTGGGTCTGGACCTTTTCGAGTTGCAGTTCCCAGTCCTCCGGACCCTGCATTCTGAGAATGTGGGTGGCGTATCGGAGGAAGAGCGGTTCGATGTCCGTGATGTCGCGCAGCAGCAGGTCGTAGGTCGGCACCTGCCCCAGTGCGACCTGGGCCTGAGCGACGAGGTTGGTGAATCGCCACGCGAACTCCTTGAAGGCCGCGGAGTTCCCGCTCGAAGGCAGAGGATTGGTGGTGCGGTTGGCGACTTCCGTGATACGGGCGAAGTTGCCGATGCCGTTGTAGCGCGCGGAAATGTCCGGGTAGCCCAGGTGGAAGAGGTAGAGATGATCCATCCGGCCGGCACGGGCCGCTTCTGCATAGACGCGCAACATGAGTTCCGCATCGCCCTTGGGATCAATGACGATTACCACTTTCCGGTCGCGAATGTCCTGCGTGACCAGGAGCTCCATGCCGCGCGTCTTGCCGACGCGCGTCGTGCCCAGCCACAGGAGATGTCCCGGGCGATGCTTCTGACCTAACGTAACGTGGACTTCCTTCGGCTCGACGCCGTGAAGAATGGGGGTGCCGCCAAGATCAGGAGGTTCGGCCAGCGGATTCCACCAGCGCGGTGCGGTGAGTGCTGCGGCGAGGGGCTTGAGAGGCGTGCGCCGCAGGCCCCGCAGGGTCATGCGCGTTGCGGTAATCAAGACGCCTGGAACGAGATACGGCTGTGCTTCCGGTCGGGCCGCGTCCATTCGGCGTTGGGTATGCTGCTGCCCCCATGCAAAGCCTTCGCCCAGGTACAACTTGCCCGGTATGCGGGGCAGCTTGTGCGGCGCGACCGCGGTGGTCTTGTAGCGCGTGAGCCCATACTGGTAGCGCCATACGCGCCAGGCCTGCTCTCCGCGTAGTCCAGCGAAACCGAAGGCAAGGAGGGCGGCGACAATCCCAAGGTTGGGCGGCATCATCAGCACCCACGGCGCGACCAAGGCAACGAGTCCGCACGAAGCGGAAGTCGCCGCGCTCCAGATCTCGATCGGTGGCCGCAACCAGGCCTCGATGACGCCGCGGCTCATTTTCCGGTCTTTGAAAAAGGACGCACAACCACCGTCGTGGGCAGGGAGGAGGCCCGGTGGGATTTGAACGATGGTCGTGCAGAACCCGCCATTGCAGCGGGGGAGGAGCCGCGAGAGGTGCGGCGGAGGATCACCGGGGGAACGGTGATCGGAGCGGGAACGGTGAATCTGCTGAACGCGAGAAGGACGGTGTTACACATGTTCGATCCTCGCGATGTGCGCAAATACGGAACGCGCATAGTTATCGGCGCGGCCTTGATCGGTTGGGTTGTGATAGCTCCCCACGGCGTCAAACCAGTTCGATGTGGCGGCCCGCTGCTCCAGAAGAATCGAAGCCGCAACGGTCAGGTTGTGCCAGGGATCGAGGGCCAGGGGAGGGGTGCGCAACTTTTCAGAGTGGTAGCGCCAGTTGACCTGCATCGCGCCGCAATCGACGTTGCGCACCCCCTGCGCGAGCACGTACCGAAGGTCGGCGACCGCTTCCGCATAGCTCGTGTAGCGGCGAGGGACCGCGCGTACATTGAGCGTCCACGGCCAGGGAAGGGCCAAGGTTTTCCACACCATGACCGATTCCTGTATGGCCACGCCGTAGAGGATCGTTGCCGGCAGACCAAGCGATTGAGCAACCTGTCGGTACGCCGGCGGGATGGGGGGGTAGGTGCGTCGTTGGCTCCTGGCATCACTTCGCGCGTATGACAAAGCGGGGGCTGCGAGCAGGACAAGGGCGCATGGCGCCTTGGCAAGGAATGCCCGCCGCGGAATAGGCGTGTGCGTAGTCATTCGCGGTTGCCTCCCGGCGTGAAGAACCAGTTCGGCAGGACCTTGCCCTTTGCGCTAGCCGGTCGGAGACCGGAGAAGTCCACCACCTTGTCGTGCGGATAGAGGCGCCGCATGGCTTCGGTGCCAGCCCGTTGCCATGCGAGGACGCGCTCGGCGTCGTCGTGTAGCAGCCTTGCGAAGAGTTCGCCGTACCGCGTGCGCTCTGCCTCAGAGCGGGCGTGGACACCCAGCACTTCAACAGGACTGATGCGGGGATCGCTGAAGGCACCACGAGGGCCGCGCATGAGGATTCGGGCGCGGCGCAGCTCTTCCACGGTGATGCCCCAGTAACCCGCCTCCAGTACATCGGTGCTGGATACGCTCGTTTCGGATGTGGCCGCGGACGTCTTGTCGGTGGTGCTGCGGCGGGTGGCGGCCACTTCGGTCGTCACAGTATCCACGGCGCCGACGTCTGCGAGAACGAGAAGCAGCATGAGTGGAAGAAGTCGCCTGCTCATATGAACCCCGCTTCAGTCGTGAACCCCAGCCGTGGCGGTACTTCCGTCAGGGAGGCGGAATTGGACTTGTCGGGCGCGCGCGTCAATTCGCTGGATACGGGCGACCCCGACTGTGTCGCCCTCGCGGTAGAACGTGAAGTGGCCGTCGGCGTCGCCAATCGCAACGGAAGAATGATTGGCCCAGCTATCAACCGACACGATTACCGGCAGACTGGGCTTCGGTGGCGCCGTCTGCTTGACGCGCGGAGGACGTTGAATCGCGGGACGCTGCGGTTGATTCAGTGCGTCGAGCCGCGAACGCATTTGAGCGTTGGCGTCGGAAAGTGCAGTTAGGGAGGTGGTGAGTTCCGTTGTGGTCGTGATCAGACCATCAACCCGTTGAGCCAATTCGATGATGCGTTCTTCAACGCTGTCCAGGCGAGCGGCGGCGTCGGCCCCCTGCGCCAGGGGGGGATCGGACAAGGAAAGGGGCGTTGGCGGACTGGCACTTTCGTCCAGCAACTGGGCTTGCGGGAGCGCCTCGGTCGTGGCCGGCACACGGAGAAGGTGGAGCGCTGAAAGCGCGATACCGGCAATGACAAAAAGGATAATCAGGCCGAATACGACTCGGCGATGATCCGGGTGAAGACGAGGCGGGAGCTGGGCGGCTTGGGCGGCGCCGTCTTGCGCAAGTGTGGCTTGGGACATGCTCATTGCGGCGGCTCCGATGTGACGACGGGAAGGTTCGCCCCTCCGTCGAAAGTCGCTGCGCCGGATTCGGCTGAGGCCGGTTCGCTTCGAGGATCAGAAAGGGGCGCAGGCCGATCGAAGGGGTGAAGCCGAATAGCCAGGGTGCGATGCACCGGGGAAGCGTCGACCTTGTAGGCCTCGCCGACGAGAAGCTCGAGGATGGTCAGTGCGCGATAAGGGCCCAGTTCGCGATGGGCTTCAGGCAAGGGCAGCGAAAAGATCTTGCGTGCAGCCGAATCGACGGATTCGAGACGATAGCCGGTGCGGAGGAGCAAGTAGTCGACGGCATCGCCCACGGTGCGCACGTGGTCGCGCGGAAAGCGCACGATGGCGATGGCCGCCAGCGGATTCAGCTCGGAGGCCTCGAGCGTGATCGAAGTCGTCGTGTATCGGGCGAGGCGGACTTCGTCGGAAGACGCCGCCGCCCACGACGAGCCAACCGTCAGAAGGAGAGCGATTGCGACAATGCGATGCATTGAGTGCTCCGTCGGGTGGAAAGGCACTCCCACCGTGTAGGCGGTGGGGGTGCGGCCTGTTGTCAGCGGCCAGTCACGGAGCAGAGTGTGGCGAGGGCGTTTGTGTGGTGCAGGTGTGAAATCGGGAAAGATTGCGCGGCTTTATGCTTGCAAAGTGGTTAATACAGTGATAGAGAAAAAGGCGGCGAGCAAAAGGGGGCGGCCCGGCGGCGGGCCTTCGCGTAGGGGGTACGGGCCCAACCCGAAAGGGCGCCCAGCCCCTGCAACTCGGGCTGGGCGAAGGATTTACCGGTAGGGGAGGCCTTGCGGCCAAGGGTTACCGGATAGGGGGCGGGAGCCTGCCCGGGCAGGCTCGCGAAAGGGCCGTAGCACACCGTCAACCTTATGCCCAGCGAAAAGTCCGGGAATTTGGCGCGGATTTTCGAAGGACGGAAAGGGCGGGTGTGCTGCACGCTTGGGGAGCGGACGGTCGAGGAAGCAGCGGCGAAGTGGTGCCGAAGCCTACGTACGACTAAAGTATGGATGCAGCGATGGCGGCTCACCCCAGCCGATTGATGCGCGAAGAAAAAGAGAACTGAGCATTTTGCTGGAGGTGAAATGCTGATGAACACTATGCCGCCGCCCATCCCGCCGCATCAGGAAGAGGCGCGGATCCAGGCGGTGGTCACCATCGGGCATTTTCTGGAGGGCCTGGGTGAACCCGGTTGGCGCACCGTCCTGTTCAGTTGGCTTGCCCAGTACGACGGGCTGGAAACGTACCTCTACGCAGAGGACGATCCGATCATTTCCGTGCGAAACCTTCTCGCCCGCTACGTTGAAACCCTGAAACCCGCTGAGCCAGGGGAATTGACGGCCGATTTGTCGGATCTGCCGTTTTGTCGCTACCGGGCCAAGCGCCGCGATGGTAAGAAGTGGGAGCCGCTCTCCGAGACCTTCAGCGCGTTCTGCGAGGGCGTAACGGTTGAGGTGTGGGAGTCCGAAGACCCCTATCCGCGACGAGAGCTGCTGCAGAACTGGCTATTGACGCAGTTCTGCACAGCACAGGTCGGAAGTCGTAGGGGTTGATCATGTTGGCGGCATTGGCCGTTGGCTGTTTTCTCGCGGCGGCAGGACTGGGCGTCTGGTTGTTGTGGCCGACCATGGGCAAGATGACGGCATATCGCGCTGCGGCCGGCTCTCCGTGTCTGACTCCAGCGTCACGATCCGCGATCACGGTTGGTGACGCACGCCAGCTTGCCGCGAACCGCCAGGGATGGCTCAAGGTTCTTGATGTCGCCGCGCTGATTCAGGTGTGCAACCTGGCCGGCGCCCTGCAACAGATCCAGCGCGACTCCAAACTGAGCAATGCGGCGTGGGAGCGGGACATCGCACCTGCGATCCAGCAGTATCTGCAGTTCGTCCAACTTCTCCCGGCAAGCGAAGCCCATCATCACGCCCACCTCGGCGGTCTCGCCGCACATACCATCGAGGTCGTGTATGCGGCGGTCTGCCTCCGCAACGGCTATCTGCTACCGCGTGGGGGACCCGCGGAACAGATCGATACGCAGCGTGATCACTGGACGTACGCCGTCATCTTCGCGGCGCTCCTTCACGACATCGGTAAACCGATAACTGACCTTCGAGTGAGGCTGGCGGACCGTCCGGACGGCCCTGCGCGCCCGTGGCTTCCACTGTCGGGCGACATGCTCACGGCTGGCGCCGTGGAATATGAAGTCCGATTTGCCCCGGCAGCGGAGCGCAACTACGGCGCTCACCGGCGTTTGCCGCAGGTGCTGGCGCCAAGGATCGTCCCTGCAACAGCGCTCGCATTTCTGGCACGCGAACCTGCGGTCTTGCGCGAGTTGGACGCCGCGTGGTCCGGGGATGACGCAACCAGTGTGCTGATCGAGATCGTGCGCGGCGCGGATCAGCGTTCAGCTGCGAGCAATCTGCAGCAGGGCCCGCGCAACCAATTCGGATCTGCAACAGCCGTCCCGCTGGTCGAGCGGCTGATGGAAGCGATGCGCCGCATGCTGCGCCAAGGGGGATTGCCACTAAATCGAGACGGTGCAGCAGGTTGGGTTGCGGAGGGCGCAGCCTGGTTCGTGGCGAAACGCCTGGCTGATGCCGTACGCGAGGAGATTGCGCGAACCGACCCCGACCACGCAGACGGCGTTCCGGGCCCGAGCAAGAACGATCGACTGTTCGACACTTGGCAGGACTATGGCCTGTTGGAGCGTAATCCGGACACCGGCCAAGCGGTCTGGTACGTAGAGATCCGCGGCAACGGTTATGCGCATGAGTTTGCGATGCTCAAGTTCCCGCTCGCGAACTTGTTCGACCGGCCAGAAGACTATCCGCCCGTATTCGATGGTGTGATCGTCGTGAAGGGACCGCGCGATGCGCGCGAGAAGTGCAACAGTGACGCGCCGAAAGCCGCGGACTTAACGGATCCGAGCCGCAATCGTGACAAGCAATCCGGGCAGCGATCATCGAGACCGCGCAAGGAACTCGACGTGCCCCCGCCCAAGCCGGCACATGCTGCATCTCCTCCGCCCGAGGACGACTACCTATCCGAAGACGACTCTGCCGCTGCGGTTTCCGACGCTGCCGCACGCGCAAGCGCTTCGCGTCCAGCACTCCGGCCGGTGACACCGTATGCGCATGTGCCCGCGTTTCCAGGCGCAAGGAGCAAGACCAGTGATGCGCCCGAACCCAGTGATGCAGCCCTCCAGTTCATGGCGTGGCTGCAACAGGGTATCGCGGACGGATCCATTCCTTACAACGAAGCTGGAGCCCCTGTCCATTTTGTTCCAGAGGGAATGGCGTTGGTCTCCCCGAGGATATTTCGCGACTTCGCGACGCTTTACGGCGACGATGGCAACGGGGCCGTTCAAGCGTCATGTGCTAACGACAAACTGGGTGCCGGCATCCAGCGGCAAGTGATCAAGGCACGATGGCACGTCGTGGGGGCCGGCAATTCCAATGTTCATCACTACACGGTGCTGGGGCGCGGCGGGAAACCCGTCGGCAAGCTCGCTGCGGTGGTGATCAAGCATCCCGAGCGTTGGGTCAATCCTGTCCCGCTTCCGAATCCAAATATTGTTACGTTTTCCGAGAAGGGCGCCCGTCCGGCACAAGAGGCCCAGGCGGTGGACCGTTACATGTCGGATGGTTGACAAACATCAAGTGTTGGCCAATTCTGTTTCTTGACAGGCACATTCCATGTGGGACACAGCTCATCGCTCAGTGAGCTGGTGCCGGGGCCTCGCCCCACGGCACTTCTGCTTTTCCCATCGCTCTCCGTCCCTTTGAGAATCGCCACCGTTTCGGCTGTTTAGAACGGAGGGTTCGATGATCGTCTACAGCGTTGTATCGACGAAGGGCGGTGTCGGCAAGACAACCGTGAATGCCAATCTCGGGGCGCTGCTGGCGGACTTGGGCATGCGAGTACTGCTGATCGATGCAGACGTGCAGCCCAGTCTCAGCCGCTATTTCCCGATCGGGCGCCTGGCGCCTCATGGGCTGACGCAAATGATCAAGCAGGGGGCGCTCACTGACGATTGCATCTCGACGATCGATCTTGCGCTCGCCCCCATGCTTCCACGCGGGCAGCGGCTCAATCCGAACGGCTGCCTAGACCTCGTCGTCTCCGATGCGCCCGAGGGGACGCTGCAGGACTGGCTGGCGCCTCGCATGGATAGCGCACTTCGCATCAAGCTGGCGCTACGCAGTCCACTGCTGTCGGAGAACTACGACGTCGTGCTCATCGACACGCAGGGCGCGGTCGGTCACCTCCAGGATGCCGCGGTACTGGCTGCCGATATCCTTTTGTCACCTGTATCGCCCGATATCCTTTCCGCGCGGGAATTCCTCGACGGCACGCAGAAGTTGCTGAATCGCGTCGAAACCGCGCGCTCCTTCGGGTTTTCCATTCCGCCGATGCAGGCGATGATCTACCGGCAGGAAAACACCCGCGACTCGCGCGAGATCGCCCGAGCCATTCGCGAAGAGTATCGAAAGCTGCAATGCCGGGTCAGTGTCTTGAACACCGTCGTTCCGCATGCGGTGGCCTACAAGAACGCGGCAACCGCTCAACTCCCGGTTCACTGGATTGATCCTGGCAAGGCGTGCGACACGATGCACACGCTCCTGTGGGAACTGATTCCCAGTCTGGAGGGCAACCATGCCGGCGGGACATCGACCGGTTCAAGCGCGGAGGTGGCCGATGCATTCCAAGACACGACTGCCTGAAACGATCTCCATCAAAGATCTGGCGCAGCAAATGGAAAAGCAGGGAAAGCTTCGGTCAGCCCCGTCAGGCGGATCAAATGCTGTCGAACGGCGCGCGCTTCTCGCGGCTCACAGCCTCGCAGTGAGAAGTCCCGACGATTCAGCCGTCAGTATCAAGGCCAGTCAGGACGTTGATGGCTGGATGATGCTGCGGTGTATCGAGATCGATTGCTACGACCGCAATCCTCGAGTGAAGACCAACCCGCGCTTCGCCGAGATCCGGGCTTCGATCGAAGCGCGCGGCGGACTCGGCGAAGCGCTGTCCGTCACTCGCAGGCCAGGGGCTGATCGGTACATGTGCTACATGGGCGGCAACACCCGTCTGCAGATCGTCCAGGAGCTATGGCACGAGACGAAGGATCACAAGTACGAATGGATCCGCGTTGTCGTGCATGCGTGGGTCAGTGAGAGTGACATCATTGCCGCCCATCTGATCGAAAACGAGCTTCGGGGCGACACCACGTTTTGGGAAAAGGCCCGTGGCGTGGCGCTCCTCAAGTCCGAGCTGGAGTCGGATCTCGGAGGCCCCCTGAGTCTCCGTGCCCTTTCAGAGCACGCCAACAAGTGCGGTTTGAAGCTGCACGCAGTGACCGCCACCAACTACCTGTTTGCCGTCGACCAGTTGGCGCCTTTCGGCCCGCACCTGACCCATGAGAGCGCAGGCGCAATTCGCAGCCGTTTTGGCCACCTGGAGAAGCTTGCCGAGGCCCTCAATCTCGATCCCTACGTTCGCATGACCGGGTTCCAGCAGTTGGCGGCCGATGCGGCGACTGCGATCAATTCCGTCCGGGAGCAAGATGACCCGCCGCGGCTTACCACCGCGGAAGTGGAAAGGATTCTGTCGCAGATGAATGCCCAGTTCGCCCGACAGGCGAACTGTCCCGTTTCGGCGGTGGAGCACGCCCTGCTCGCCGTGATGGGATCGGAGAGGCAACTCTCGTCCGCCGAAATTCGTGCCCGGCTTGCCAGCGACCCGCCGCCCGAGGGGCTGATCTCGGGTGATCTCGCGATGCCCGATCACGTCGAGTCGGAGAGAGCGCTACGGACCAGCGACCATCTCGCGCCGCCGCCGCAGCAACAAGCGGCACCGATGCGGAAGCGAACGGGAAGGGGCCGCACCGACAGCGGCCAGGCCGAGAAACCTTCCTTTGCCGCGGCGCTGAACGATTTCGCCGCGCCGCTCCAGATTTCCTCATGCGTACGCTGGGATAGCGCTCAGGCGCACGGCTTCTGCATGGAGCCGCTTGCAGATATCGAGCAGTCGATTAGCGAGCCGGAAAGGCGGGCACGGCAAGCAGCGCACCGGCTGCTGGTTAGCCTGTCGGGCGGCAGTGATGCCGCCGACACCGATGCACGACACATTGTTTCGTTGCTACTGCAGCCTGCATATTGGCCCCTGATGCGAACGTTGATGGATACCTACCACCATGAGTTCCGGAAAAACGACTCGCCCGAGCGACTGTAAGCCGCTCCCGGCGGTTCCACAGGAATTGGGGTAGCGGGATGATCCCGATAAAGAGTGAACAACTACGGGTTGCCTTGCTGTCCCACCTCATTCATCTACTTGACATGGGTGAGGTCGAGACACTGCTCGATGCGGGCCTGAGTCCGGACCTCCTGGATACGCTACGCACGGCCTCGGTGAGAGATCTCAACGCGATCGCCGGCATGCCCCAGCTCGATGTGTCCGTTCACTTCGCGCCGGCAACCCTCGAGGCCGCCTATCGCCGGCACGAAGCGATCACGGAATCTCGGCAACTGATGGAGTATCACGTTCAGCATGGCGCTCATCCTCAACTGCTGGTGCATCTGTTCAAGATGACGATGGAGCAGATCCGCGAGCAGCGCGCCTTGCTGTGTCCAGAGCCCCAGGCGCGAGGTCGTCCTCCCCTCCCGAAACCGGAGGTCCGAGAGGCCGTGCAGCAGGCGTGGTCCCGAATTTCCAGCAACTACCCGCCGCAGCGGCAGTACGTGGAGTTGCATTACGTCTTTCCCGATCTTTCAATTGCGACGCTCTGGTATGTCGTCCACGAATTCGACGACTGTGAGACAGCTTGAGTCGCCCGCATCGGAGACGCCCCCTGCGGATGCTGATCGGTTCTCCACGCAAACGCATCACCTGGATTCAAACGACTCAGTAGTAAATGCATTTCCGGTGGATTCAATCGAGCCAGCGAAAAAACCTTTTCCGGTGGATTCATCAGGTCCAGATCAAGGGCCTGCGCCTGCGACAACCGAGCAACAGATCACGCTCGACGTCCTCGTGCGTTTGAACGGCGACTATCCCGCCACCGCGGTTCTGCTGGCGCTGCTCTGGCGATCGGCCGATCGAACATCGGTGCGCATCTCAAGCCGCACGTTGTCCTCATGCACCCAGCTCGGTCATCAAGTGGTCCAGCGCGCCCTGCAACGTCTCGAACAGAGTTGCCTGATCACCAGCAAGAAGATTCCACGTGCAACGGCCGCATACCAGGTGAATGTGTCGGCACTGCGCCAGCTGTTGCGCGGCCCGCTCCCGGATGCCGAGTTCATCCCCGGCTTCACGCCGATTCCAGCGCTCTCCCGCCTCCACGACGTCCCGGACGCAGGAGCGGCCACTTCAACCCACGTTACGTGAGGGAACGTCTCATGGCCTCGCCCAATTCGATTATTCCCCCGCTCGTCCGCTCCGCAGAGCTCCCATCAAGCCAACCAGGCCTCATGGATCCGATCTTTCCCGGTGGTACATCGATTCCCTTCGAGACCGATGACACTTCGCCGTTTGACGATCGGTACAGCATCGCGAAGGAGCGGGGGAAACTCCTCGACCTTATCGATTCGGAGGATCCGGATCCGACCGATCCGCGTTGGCCACGTTATGAGCTCTACCTTCAGCGCTGCGACAAGCTGAAGCAGATGGAGGCGGATTATCGGGTCACCAATGGCGCGGACCATGTCGTCGCGGCAAGCGTTGCGAGCCAGCTCCGCGACCTCGGCGGCTTGGTCGACGACGGCATCGACACGATGACGCTGCACACGAAGGAAGGATTTCGAATGTTCATGGGGCGCCGACGGGACCCGGCGGGAAAGTACAACGCAATTCCCGGAGGCAAGCGGGTTGCATCCAGCCTCAAGGCGCTCTGGACGCTGACCCGCAACAATAACCCTTATGCCGATTGGGCGCTCCTGCGCGCCGATAACCGCATCCCTGAATTGCGACGGGGACTGGATCACCAAACCCAGATCTTCGACGCTGCAATCAAGAAGAAAGCAGACAAAGGTCTCGGCTTTGCGATTCTCAAGTCGCGCGAACCGAAAGTTCTGGAACTTGGGTTCCGCAGCCCCTACGGATATGCGATTGCCGAGTTGATCGTCGAATTCGACTACTACGTCCGGGTCGTCAAGACACTCGGACGCAAAGCCATCTTCTCCGACAAGCAGGAGCACGATGCGATCCGGCAGTTCACCCGTCCGATGCGTGCCGCTTTCGAGGAGTTCATCCGGTTCGAGACGTGGCTCACCAAACCCGAATTGCTGCCGCTCAGCCGCACTGACTTCTTGCCGGGAGCCGACACCAATGCCCAAAGACGTGTCGCAGCCGTCAGCGGCATTTTTGGCACTGTGCCGCCCGGCATCTATGCCGGCCTGCAAGTCTCACGACACTCCCAGCGCCGTGTCTCAATCTCGGACACGGAGAAGGTGATGCTCGAGCGCGTGGCTAAGGAGCTTGCGGCAATCAATCAGGAAAGTGGCGCAACTGTCGATGAGCCAACTGATGAGGGCCTGGTCGACTGATTGCGAGTAGTGAGGATATGGCGCAATCCAATACTCCGGATCGTGCGGCAACCACCAGCACGTGCGACGACACACCGGCGCGTCAACAGGAGCGTGACGCAAAGGCCTTTACGGGTAGGGGCGAAGCCCCGACCGAGGTGCGGCTAGCGGCCGCGAGGGTTGACCGGATTCACCGCGCGCAAGATGACCTGTCGAGGCTGACTCGGCGCGTGCGGGGGCGCACCTTCTACCTCGCGCTCCACCGGCGCACTGCGACCGGGCAGGTGCAACTGCGCTGGCGTGCGGCAGGCCCCCGCGCCGGCCACATCCCGTGGAACGCAATCCACACCCGTTTCGCCCAACTCCCCGGGGCGCTGCGCGAGTGGTATGAGCGCACCCACCAGCGCGCCATCGAGCTCAATCAACGCGAAATCGAGGCACGCCTCGCCCTAAAGCATGCCTGGCAGCGAGATCTGTAGTATTCCGCACGACCGTGGCACCGGCGTCGGCCATCGTCGTGTTCCACCTCGACGCCAAGGAGTACAACATGCCGAACGTATTTCGCGGGAAAGGCAATCTCGGCGACACGCCCATTCTCAAGCACGTCCCCGTCAATGGCGTGGACGAGGTCGTCGCCGAGATGCGCATGTTCTTCGACGACTACGCTTACGACCAGGCCAACGACGAGTATCAGCAGGTCGGCGGATTCTGGATGAGCGTGTCGTTGTGGGGCCAGCGCGGCGAAGACGCCGCGCGCGTGCTGCGGCGAGGCGCGCGCGTCCAGGTCGAAGGCGTCCTCAAGCAGTTCATGTACTCGCCGGAGGGCGCCCCCGACAAGGTGCCCGGCTTCCAGGTGACCGCTGACGACGTCACGCTGTGCCTGGGCCGGGTCGAGCGCGCCGACTTCAAGCCCAAGCGCGAGCTCGCGGGCTCCACGAGCGAGGCGGCTGCCGACGCCACGTAAACCATTACCACTGTCTCATCCTGTTCGCGCTTAGGTCGGCCAGTCACAACCGACCCCGCGAAAACGCATTTCAGCTCTCGGTGATGATGAAGCCCGCCTGCGCGGCCGCGGCGAGCAGTGTCTGCCACCCGGGCGGCGGCTCGAAGCTCGTCCTGTCGGCGACGACCAGCTCTGCCTCGCGGACGCGGTCGCCGAAGAGCACCAGACATTGGCTTTCGTCGTGCTGGCGCGATCGCCAGATCAGGCCGTCCGCGTCAGGGCAGGCCGCATGGAGCGTTGAGGCCCAGGGGGCGGTGCGGGCATAGTGTGCCGGTCCCGGCTCGAGAAGCTGCGAGCGCATCAGTCCCAAGGCCCGCAGGTTGTCACCCTTGAGCGCGAGCAGATTCAAGCTGCGGGTCGGCCGAAGCGTCGCATAGGCGAACTGGAGGGCGCGCTTCTTCGGTACCGGAAACGGCCCGCGATGATTGGCCGGTTCGAGCCGAAACAGCGTTTCGCACAGCGCCCCGATGAGCGAGCTGCCGCCGTAGAGCGTCGGGATCGCACGCGTCGGGGGCGACAAGGTGACGAGGGGGTGGAAGCGCCCGCGTCCGTCCCCCGGATTGAAGCGCTGGGGCGGAACGTCCGTGCGATGGATGCGGTGAATGAGGGCGTCTGTTGTCCAGGTTTCCCGTTGCAGTGTGAGCCGCGGGACCTCAGCCACGGCCGGCGGCTCCGGCACGCATGCCGTCCGCCGCTCAGGCACAGAACATCGCCTGCTCGCTCTGCGCCGCCACCACGACCGCGGCGCGGTCGGCGGACCAGCAGTCCAGCGGCGCCCGACCCTCGAGCCAGTCGTTGGACGTGATGAACCAGATCGCCAGTGACCAGCCCTCATAGTCCGATTCGAGGGCGCTGATGACGTCCCGCACCTCGGGGTAGGGCTGGCGCGTATCGGAGTTGAACTGGAAGGACGGAAACAGCGTGACCCGATCGCTCAGCACGCCGAAAATCCGTTTCTCGCCAGCCCAGCGGGATGCCAAGGCATTGCGGTTGCGTGCCCGCGACTGGGCGAACTCGGCGACCTCCGCCGCCGTCCAGCCAGGGGAGCGGACCATGAATTCGGCGCGGAGCCGGGCGTTCGCATCGCGATGCTGCTCGAGGGTCGGCCCCGCATCAGCGAGGTCGCGCATGCGGGCGTCGATTGCCTGCCCCACGTCCGGATCACGGGCTCCACCGCGGAGATCGCCCCCGGGCAGACGATCGGTCCATGCCGTCAGGATCTCGGCCATGCGTGACTCGAGCTCGGCAGCGGCGTGCGCCACGACCTCCTCGACCCGGCTTTCGAGCTGACCGAGAAATTCATCGACCTCGTTAGCGAGCGGAGCTGGGCGGGTGATCTTCGTCCGCGGGCGCAGGGGCTTGTAGCCTCCGGCTGCGCGAACCCCCATGGCTCGCAATGCCGTGGCCGCCTGTCGCTTGCGCAGCTTCGTAGCAGAAAGAAGTTTCTCCATTGCCCGCTTCCTATAAAGTGATCTCCATTATAGAAGAAAGTGTCACGGCAATCATTGCTGCCGGGAATGCGGCCGGCGACAGGGACTTCCTGACCGCGGGCACATGAGCACTGCGCCAACTATCTTTTCACCACCCCACAATATCCATGCTTGGCGTTCGTCTACCCAGGCATGGACACATCGTTCTCCCTTCCTCTGCCCTGCGAAGAGACCATGCTGATGGCCGAGCAGAACCGAAGCCTGACTGAAACCATTGCCCGCGAAAGGGGGCGACTGGGAAGCTTCATTCGTCAGCGCGTGCCCGATCAGGGCGAGGCGGAGGACATCCTGCAGGATGTCTTTTTCGAACTGGTCGAGGCCTGGCGCTTGCCGGAACCGATCGAGCAGGTCGGTGCCTGGCTGTTTCGGGTGGCGCGCAATCGCATCGTGGACCGTTTTCGCAAACGACGCGAAGAACCCTTGCCGCCCGCAGGGCCGGAGGAGGGCGAGGCGGACGACAGGGCGACGCATTGGCTGGAAGACGCCATGCCGGCGAGCGATGGCGGCCCCGAGGCGGCGCATCTGCGTCGTCTGTGGCTTGATGCCATCGCGGCGGCGCTCGACGAGCTGCCGCCCGGGCCGCGCGACACCTTCATCGCCCACGAGATCGATGGTCGCAGCTTCAAGGAAATGGCGGCCGAAAGCGGCGTCCCCCTGAATACCTTGCTCGGCTGGAAGCGGCAAGCGGTCCTGCACCTGCGCGACCGCCTCCAGCCCCTTTACGACGAACAAACTTGAATCGGAAATGAGCATGATGAAATGCGCTACTGAAGGATCCGACGGCGCTTCGCGCTGCATCAAGATCGGCCTGCTGGCGGTGGCCGGCATTGGCGCCGTCAGCTGGATCGTCATGCAGTTGTGGAATGCGCTGCTGCCCGACCTGTTTGCTGGCGTCGCACGCATCGGCTACTGGCAGGCAGTTGGGGTGCTGCTCCTCAGCCGGATTCTCTTCGGCGGCCTGCGGGGCGGCTGCCATGGCCATTGGCGGGAGCGCCAGGCGCACGGGGAAAGCCTGACGCCGGAAGAGCGCCAACAGCTCAAGGGGCGCTTTGGCCGCTGGGCCAACTGCGGTTCTTCGGACAAGGCCGAAGCATCGGGGAACGGTGGCGACACCGGCGACAAATCCTCTTCCAACGCCTGAGGCCAAAGACGAAATGCGCCCCATGTCCCAGACCCGAACCGAACACCGTCCGTCGTCTGGCCAGAATGTCCTGCCGAGCCGCTTGCGTCGCGCCCTCTGGCGTATTCTGCCGCTCATCGGTGGCCTGCATGCGTACATCGGCTGGCGTCTGCTGCCGGCCCTCGACCTCAGCGCTGCCGGCCTGGCACTGGCCGTTGGCGGATTGGTGGTTTCCTCCTGCCTCGTGCCGCTCGGCCTGCTCGGTCGCTTCGTCGTGGCGCGTCAGGCGCTGGCTGACCGGCTCACCTGGTGGGGCAGTCTGGCCATGGGCTTGTTTTCCTCAGTGCTGGTGCTGACCGTGCTCCGCGATGTCATCCTGCTGATCGCCGACACACCGTCACTGACAGAGCCCACGGCAATCGCCGTCCTGGGGCTGGCCAGCCTGTTCACCCTGGTCGGCTACGTCAATGCGCGACAGTTGGCCCGCGTCGTCCGCGTGGATATCCCACTGGGCAATCTGCCGAAGGAACTGGCCGGATTCACTATCGTCCAGCTCAGCGACATTCACGTCGGGCCGACGATCAAGCGCGAATACGTCCAGGCCATTGTCGAGCGCGTCAATCAGCTCGATGCCGATCTCGTCGCCATTACCGGCGACGTGGTCGATGGCAGCGTCGAGCAATTGCGCACCCATACCGCGCCGCTGGGTGGCCTGCAGAGCCGACATGGCAGCTATATCGTGACCGGCAACCACGAATACTATTCCGGTGCCGCGACCTGGATGCGCGAATTCGAGCGTATCGGACTGCGCGGGCTGCACAACCGCCACGTCGTCGTCGCCCACCGTGGTGCCCGCTTCGTTCTGGCCGGGGTGACCGATTTTTCGGCAGGCGCGTTTGATGCCGCGCAGGCCAGCGATCCGGTTGCGGCGCTGGCCGGCAGCCCGCCCGATCTGCTGCGCATCCTCCTCGCTCACCAGCCACGCTCGGCAACGACTGCCGAAACAGCCGGCTTCGATCTCCAGCTTTCCGGCCACACCCATGGCGGCCAGTTCTGGCCGTGGAATTTCTTCGTGCCCTTGCAGCAGCCCTTTACCGCCGGCCTGCACCGGTTCGGTCGGCTGATGGTCGAGGCTGTGTAAAAACGGTCGATGTTGTATGATATCTGCATTGTTATCAGCGTGATCAGTGACCATGAAGCGCTTCGTCGAAGGTCAGAGCCGCACACAGGAGGCGCTGCTGCCCGAGAGGCTGGA
>NZ_WTVQ01000041.1 GCF_012910955.1 Aromatoleum diolicum | reverse complement strand
TCGTTTCAAATACCGGCAAAACCTTTTCCCCTCTTCCCGACCCCCCGCTTCACCCGCCTAACCACCGCCAGTGCCGCGAAGAGGGGCGAATTATAGACACCCAAAATATACTGTCAAGCTCCCAAAACAAAAAAATTCTAGTAATGGTGAAAAAACTAGCTTCGCGCGCCGCGGATGCGCTATGCGGCCTAATGAGCCACCCTTAAAGCACTTGATAAACGCGCAACTCAAATCCGTCACCGGTCATGGATGATTCGAGCGGTTTGAGCTTTTGAATGCTTCCATTACTCGTTACAAATAGCGGCACCCCCGCATTAAGAACATTCGCCGGCGCAGCGATGCGAACCGCTTCTCCACGCATAAGGGGATCACACATAACGACATCGGCGCTGGCTCGACCGTCATCGACACTTGTCAGCACAGGGCGTTGCGTCAAGGTTTCGAGCCCTACAAAGGGGCAACCGCCGGGATTGGCCCAAGTGCGTCGCACTATGGCAAGTTGCCAGGTGGCCCCTTCAATAGGGCAAATACCCACGAGCTCACCGACGCGAACAGATCCATCCGTAAGCATTGGGGCGTAGACGCCGAGTCCGCCGCGACTCACATCGCGAAGCGACCATTCCGCCTGCTCGGTGACGTTTTGCCCCGAAAACAGGCGCTGAAGATCCTTGATGCCACGCACGGCGGACAGGGTCCCGCCGAGAAGGTGGCGCCGATAGCGTCTGACCGGCGGCATATCTGACCAGTGTCGCAGCACGTGCTCGAGCCCGGCCTTGAGCGAATCGTCGCTCTCCTGTCCCAACGTGAGACCCTTTGGCAAATTACCCACCGCAAGTTGCTCGGCAACTTCCTGCAGGGCCTCGGCTGCCATGCGTGGCGCGAAGAACCACGTTCCGTTTATCGACTCGGGGAGTCTTACCATTCTGCGCGGTCCGACGGACCAGTCCGGATCAACATAGTAAGTTGCGCCAGCGAAGGGTGCCGCCTGAAATTGGAACATTGGCAGTGCGAAATCAAGCAGACGATCGACGACATGGATCAACTGCGGTTGCAGCAGGTCGAACGAGGCACTTTGTGCGGCGACTGCCCTGAGGTATTCGCGTTTGACGGAGACCGTGCAGTCTTCCGGCACCCCGGGGCCGGCTGAGTAATGGCCGCCGTCGGGGGACGTGACTTCCCGGAATGCTGCGCCGAGCCAACGCCACAGGTGCTCATGTGCAGGACCACCGCTAAAGCGCTCCCAGAGGACGCGCTCTGCACCCGCACGGACAAGCCGGACTCGGCAGTCCTCGAGGAGCCCGCGGCGCGCGGGGTGGCTGGCCTCATCTTCGTACGCGTAAATACAGCCTTGATAGGCATCCAGGATGGCACCGAACATGTCACGCCCTGCAGCAACCGCGGATACGGTAGAGAGGATTTGGGCGGCATGTGAACCGCGGAGTCGGCTAATACCGGCACGAGCTTCATCGTCGAGTCGTGCAAGCGCTTCAAAGCGGGTATCGACCGACAATCCGTCCGCACGCATGAGGTGATGCACTCTCGCAGTGCACGCCTCGAGTTCATGCAGGAGATCGCCGCCTCCTGCTTGCGCGGTCTCCGAACATTGACGCGCTGCCGAAACCACCTCGTCATCTACCGACATGCATGCTCCCACCTGGCGCAGGGTAATTGCGGTCGACCGCCGGAATGTGCCACCCGTTATGAGCCCTTGTCGCAAAAAGATTAGCACACGATGATGTATCAGGTCGTGTGCCCTGAGACACGGAGTCAAGGATGTAGAATCGCGATCTCCTGAGCAACGGATATCTACATGAAACAGTATCTTGATCTGATGCGGCATGTCCTGGAGCACGGTCATCGCAAGTCTGACCGCACCGGCACCGGCACGCTTTCGGTGTTCGGTTGGCAGATGCGTTTCAATCTCGACGAAGGCTTTCCGCTCCTGACCACCAAGAAGCTGCATACACGTTCGATCATCCACGAGTTGCTGTGGTTTTTGCGGGGCGATACCAACATCCGCTATCTGAAGGAAAACGGTGTATCGATCTGGGACGATTGGGCCGACGAGACTGGCGACCTCGGGCCGGTATATGGCAAACAGTGGCGGCGTTGGGAGACGGCGGATGGCCGGACGGTCGATCAGCTCACCCAACTTATCGAAGGATTGAAACGCAATCCGGATTCACGGCGTCATCTAGTCTCGGCATGGAATCCCGGAGAAGTGGATGGCATGGCACTGCCGCCTTGTCATGCGCTGTTCCAGTTCTATGTCGCGGGCGACCGCTTGTCTTGCCAGCTGTATCAACGTAGCGCGGACATTTTCCTCGGCGTGCCGTTCAATATTGCGTCGTATGCGTTGCTGACGATGATGGTGGCGCAGGTCTGCGGCCTGCGGCCGGGGGATTTCGTGTGGACCGGAGGTGATTGCCACTTGTATGTGAATCACCTTGATCAGGCAAGACTGCAATTGACGCGTGAACTGCGCGCGTTGCCGACGATGACACTGAACCCCACTGTCTCGGATATTTTCAGCTTCCGATTCGAGGACTTCATGTTGTCGGGCTACGACCCGCATCCGCACATCAAGGCGGACGTCGCCGTATGACTAGCCGCGGAGCGGAGGTCATCCTGATTGCCGCGGTAGCGACCAACGGCGTGATTGGGCGGGAAAACACACTGCCCTGGCGATTGAAGGCTGATCTGGCGCATTTCAAGGCAACAACGAGCGGCCATCCAGTGCTGATGGGTCGTAAAACCTGGGAATCGCTCGGGCGCCCTCTGCCAGGACGACGCAACCTGATTGTCACCCGTGATCCGGGTTACGCGGCGCCCGGAGCGGAAGTGTTTAACAGCCCGGAGGCTGCGCTGCAGGCTGCAGGGTCCGGCAAGGTATTCGTGATCGGTGGCGCTGAAATTTATCGGCAGCTACTCGACCGTGCAGACGCCTTGATCCTGACCGAGGTCCACGCGGACGTTGCGGGCGACGCCGCCTTTCCGGATTTCAGCCGTACGCGCTTCGTGGAAATTCGGCGTGAAGCGCATTGTGCAGATGCATATAACGAGTTTCCGTTCGATTTCGTCGAGTACCGGCGCCGCGTCGGCTAAGCGCTTTCTCCCTATCTGACTGTCGGCAGATCAGATGCAGACCGGCGGGAGCGCGTCACATCGCTCCCGCTCGTTTCTTCGACCCTACTTCACACAGTCGACGTAGTACTCGTTCGTGCCATTCGCCTGCGCGCGCACCAGTCCGTGAATGTCGGTTTCAAAGCCAGGGAACGCGGCGTTGAAATCACGCGCGAACTTCAGGTAACGAACGATGGTCGAGTTGAAGCGTTCGCCCGGAATCAGCAGCGGGATACCCGGCGGATAAGGGGTAACGAGCATCGCGGTGACGCGCCCTTCCAGTTCATCGATGGCGACGCGCTCGATCTCGCGGTGCGCCATCTTGGCGAAAGCATCAGCGGGTTTCATCGCCGGAATCATGTCCGAGAGATACATCTCGGTGGTGAGGCGGGCGATATCATGAGCCTTGTAGAAATAGTGAATCTGGGTACAGAGATCCTTCAAGCCGACCTTTTCGTAGCGCGGGTGTTTGGCGATGAAGTCCGGCATCACGCGCCACAGGGGTTGATTGCGGTCGTAGTCGTCCTTGAACTGCTGCAACTCGGTCACCAGCGTGTTCCAGCGGCCCTTGGTGATGCCGATGGTAAACATGATGAAGAAGGAGTACAGCCCGGTCTTCTCAACAATGATGCCGTGCTCGGCGAGATAGCGCGTCAGGATACCGGCGGGGATACCCGAATCGGCGAAATCACCATCGACGTCGAGGCCCGGAGTGATCACGGTCGCCTTGATCGGGTCGAGCATGTTGAAGCCGGGTGCGAGATTGCCGAAGCCATGCCAGCGCTCACCAGTCTTGAGCATCCAGTCTTCGCGCTCGCCGATGCCCTCCTCGGGGAGATACTCGGGGCCCCACACCTTGAACCACCAGTCGGCACTGCCGAATTCGGCTTCGACCTTGCGCATGGCGCGACGGAATTCCACCGCTTCGGATAGTGACTCCTCGACCAACGCCGGCCCACCCGGCGGCTCCATCATCGCCGCCGCGACGTCGCACGAGGCAATGATCGCGTACTGCGGCGAGGTCGACGTGTGCATCAGGTAGGCTTCATTGAAGATGTCGCGATCAAGCTTGCGCGTCTGCGAGTCCTGCACGAGGATCTGCGACGCTTGCGACAGACCAGCCAACAGTTTGTGCGTGGACTGGGTCGAGAAGATCATCGATTGTTCGCAACGTGGACGATCAGCGCCAATCGCGTGATAGTCGCCGTAGAAATCGTGGAACGCCGCGTGCGGCAACCATGCTTCGTCAAAATGCAGGGTGTCGATCTCGCCGTCGAGCATGTCTTTGATGGTCTCGACGTTGTACACCACGCCATCATAGGTCGACTGCGTGATCGTCAGGATCCGCGGTTTCTTGCACGCGGCTTCGCGCGCAAACGGATTGGCTTCGATCTTGCGCTGGATGGTCTCCATCGTGAACTCTTCCAGCGGAATCGGACCGATGATGCCGTAGTGGTTCCGCGTCGGCGTGAGGAACACCGGCACCGCCCCGGTCATGATGATCGAATGAAGAATCGACTTGTGGCAGTTACGGTCGACGACGACGATGTCGCCCGGCGCAACGGTCGTATGCCACACCATCTTGTTCGACGTCGATGTGCCGTTGGTAACGAAATACAGGTGATCGCAGTTGAAGATGCGCGCCGCGTTGCGTTCGGAGGCCGCCACCGGGCCGGTGTGATCGAGCAACTGACCGAGTTCCTCGACCGCATTGCAGACGTCCGCGCGCAGCATGTTCTCACCGAAGAATTGATGGAACATTTGGCCAACCGGGCTTTTCAGGAAAGCGACGCCGCCGGAGTGGCCGGGGCAATGCCATGAGTACGATCCGTCGGCCGCGTAGTGCGTGAGCGCGCGGAAAAAAGGCGGAGGCAGGCTTTCGAGGTAGTTCTTGGCCTCGCGCATGATGTAGCGGGCGACGAACTCCGGGGTATCCTCGAACATGTGGATGAAGCCGTGCATCTCGCGCAACACGTCGTTGGGAATGTGGCGACTGGTGCGCGTTTCACCGTGCAGGAAGATCGGAATATCGGCATTGCGGAAGCGGATCTCCTCGACGAAGGCGCGCAGGTCGGCAATAGCCTTGTCGGAGGCCTCGGGCGACGAGAACTCCTCGTCGTCGATCGATAGGATGAAGGCCGAACCGCGGCTCTGCTGCTGCGCGAACGAGGTCAGATCGCCGTAACTGGTGACGCCCAGCACTTCCATGCCCTCGTCTTCAATGGCCTTGGCCAGCGCGCGGATGCCGAGGCCGCTCGTATTCTCGGAGCGGAAATCCTCGTCGATGATGATGATCGGAAAATGAAAGCGCATCCCAGTGTTCTCCAGCTGCTCGCCCTGCGGCAAACGGGAATCATACCCGTGTGAAGGTTGCTTCCCGTGTTACCGGAAAGCACAAAGGGCCGTCAGCCGGCCCCTGTCGATAGTTCGTTCGGTGCCTTGCGGCTCGAAGCAGTAAATCAGATTTTCGGCAGCGTCACACCCGTTTGACCGAGGTACTTGCCACCACGATCCCGGTACGAGGTCTCGCATACTTCATCCGACTCGAAGAACAGCATCTGGGCGATGCCTTCGTTCGCATAGATCTTGGCGGGCAAGGGTGTGGTGTTGGAAAATTCAAGGGTCACATGACCTTCCCACTCCGGCTCGAGCGGCGTCACGTTCACGATGATGCCGCAGCGCGCGTAGGTCGACTTGCCCAGGCACACCGTCAGGACGCTACGCGGGATGCGGAAGTATTCGACGGTACGCGCCAGCGCGAAAGAATTCGGCGGAATGATGCAAACGTCGCCGACGAAGTCGACAAAGTTGCGTGCATCGAAATCCTTCGGGTCGACGATTGTCGAGTTGATGTTGGTGAAGATCTTGAATTCGTTGGCACAACGCACGTCGTAGCCGTAGCTGGACGTGCCATACGAAACGATCTTGCCGCTTTCGTTATGGCGCACCAGCTCGGGCGCGAACGGCTCGATCATCCCTTGCTGCTCCGCCATGCGGCGGATCCACTTGTCAGACTTGATGGACATGGGGCGCGGTTTCCTCTACGGCCTGTCCGGCACCGGCCAGACGCGAAAAATCCGCGTAGTGTAGGGCAAGCGCCGCCGGATCTAAAGCACAAATCAGGCGGCACACTCGGTTCAGGTGTTCTTGATGACGATGTTGGGGAATTTGTGAGTCATGTCCTTGGCCTTCTCAGCCACGTGCACCGCAACCTTGCGGGCGATTTCCTTGTAAATGCCGGCGATCCGTCCATCGGGATCGGCAACCACCGTTGGTGCGCCCGAATCGGCCTCCAGGCGGATCTGAAGGTCGAGCGGCAGCGCCCCGAGAAACGGAATGTTGTAATCGGAGCAAAGCTTGGCACCGCCCCCGGTGCCGAAGATCGGTTCTTCGTGACCGCAGTTCGAGCAGATGTGAATGCTCATGTTTTCGACCACCCCGATGATCGGCACGCCGACCTTTTCGAACATCTTGAGCCCTTTGCGTGCATCGAGGAGCGCAATGTCCTGCGGCGTCGTGACGATGACCGCCCCGGTCAGCGGCACACTTTGCGACAGGGTGAGCTGAATGTCGCCAGTGCCCGGAGGCATGTCGATGATCAGGTAGTCGAGATCCTTCCAGTTGGTTTCCTTGAGCAGTTGATTAAGCGCCTGGGTGGCCATGGGACCACGCCACACCATCGGAGTCTCGATATCCACGAGGAAGCCAATCGACATCGCCTGCAGGCCGTGCGCTTCGAGCGGCTCCATGGTCTTGCCGTCGAGCGAATGCGGCTTGTGTTCGCCGATGCCGAGCATCTGCGGCTGAGACGGGCCATAGATGTCCGCATCGAGCACGCCCACGCGGGCGCCTTCGGCCACCAGCGCCAAGGCCAGGTTGGCGGCGGTCGTGCTCTTGCCGACGCCGCCTTTGCCGGAAGCAACCGCAATGATGTTCTTTACCCCGGGCAGCAGTTTGACGCCCTGCTGCACTGCATGCGCGACGATCTTGCTGGCGACCTGGATAGTCACCCGCCCGACGCCCGGCAACCCACTCAACGCGGCCGTCAGCAGTTCGCGAATGACGCCATGCTGACTCTTGGCGGGATAGCCGAGTTCGACGTCGAAGCTGATGTCGCCGCCGCTCACGCTCACATTCCTGACACAGCGTGTCGACACCAGATCCTTCCCGGTATTCGGGTCGATAACGGTTTTCAGGGCTTCGGTAACAGACTCTGGGGTCAGACTCATGACGAACGATCCTCGACAATCATAGGCCCGCGGACGGGGCGACAAGAAATCGCATCATACCTAAGCCGGCGCCTGTGCTCATCCTCGGAACCAACAGGGTCATTAGTCCCATTGCTGCGACTCCTCGCGGTAAAATCCCGGCCCTTGACGATTTTACCCATCATTTCAGGATACTGTCCGGCATGACCCGACTCCCGGCATTGGCGTTACCCGCGCTCCTCGTGCTGCTGTCCGCCTGCGCGACCCCCACGGAAAGCACGCGAGCGCCCGAGGCGCCGCCCCCCAGTCGCAGCAGTAACGTGCCCCCCCCCAAGATTGACTGGCCAGCAGAGCGTGCCCGTATTGCCCGCGCGCTGGGCGGATCAAGCGACATTGCTGTCGTCACCCGGCAGGATGGCACGCTGCAACTGGTGATACCCGGCGCGGAGGCCTTCGCGCGCGACGGTACCGATCTGAAACCGGGACTGCGTACGACGCTCGACAAAGTCGCTGCGGCACTGGCGGAAAAAGCGGAAACCGAGATTTTGGTTCTTGGCCATACCGATGGCATGGGCAGCGAGCTGCATAATCTACAACTCTCGATTCGTCGTGCCGAGGCCGTTACTGAATATCTGCGCGGACGCGGCCTTGCGCTGACCCGGCTGCACGCGGATGGGCGCGGCGAGGCCGAGCCGGTCGCCGACAATGGCACCGAGGCCGGACGCGCGAAGAACCGCCGCGTGGAGGTCATTGTCCGCCCATTCATCCGGTAAGCCGATGCGTCCACCCCGCGTCGCAGGATAAGCAGCGACGCGTTTGTTAAACTTCCGTTTTCGATTCAACTGGCCGACCATGTCTCGCAAGATCCTCGTTACCAACGCCCTGCCCTACGCCAACGGCGACATCCACCTCGGCCATCTGGTCGGCTACATCCAGGGCGACATCTGGGTACGCTATCAGCGTATGCGGGGAAACACGGTGCATTACGTGTGTGCCGACGACACGCACGGTACGCCGGTCATGCTGCGCGCGGAGAAGGAAGGCATCACTCCCGAGGCGCTGATCGGCCGCGTGCATGGCGAACACCTGCGAGACTTCACCGACTTCGGTGTCGCGTTCGATAACTATCACAGCACTCACAGCCCGGAAAACCGTGCCTACGCGGAAGACGTTTACGCGCGACTGCAGGCAGCCAAACTGATCGACACGCGCGCAATCGAGCAGTTCTACGACCCGGTCAAGGAGATGTTCCTGCCAGACCGCTTCATCAAGGGCGAGTGCCCGAAGTGTGGGGCAGCCGACCAGTACGGGGACAACTGCGAAGTGTGCGGTGCGGCCTATGCGCCGACCGAGCTCAAAAACCCGTACTCGGCCGTATCGGGCGCGAAACCGGTGTTGAAGACGTCGGAGCACTACTTCTTCCGCCTCTCCGATCCGCGCGCGGTCGCATTCCTGCGCGACTGGACGCGCGGCACGAACGCCGCAGGTACGCGCCGGCTGCAGGCCGAAGCGGCCAACAAGATGAAGGAATGGCTCGGCGACGACAGCACGAGTGACGGCGAGAACACGCTGTCCGACTGGGACATCTCCCGCGATGCGCCCTACTTCGGCTTCGAGATCCCCGGCGCACCGGGCAAGTATTTTTACGTCTGGCTCGATGCGCCAATCGGCTATCTGGCAAGCTTTCGCAATCTTGCCGACAAGCGCGGCGACATCGTCGTCGACGATTTCGTCGATGCCGCCGGAGCCGAGGCGGCCGGCACCGAGATGGTGCACTTCATCGGCAAGGACATCCTCTACTTCCATGCCCTGTTCTGGCCCGCGATGCTGCAATTTGCCGGCCTGCGCACACCCTCGCAATTGTGCGTCAATGGCTTCCTGACCGTTGACGGCGCGAAGATGAGCAAGAGCCGCGGCACGTTCATCACGGCCCGCTCGTACACCGCCCAGAACCTGAACCCGGAATGGCTGCGCTACTACTTTGCGACCAAGTCCAACGGCACGATGGAAGACGTCGACCTCAATCTCGACGACATGATCGCCAAGGTCAATTCCGATCTGGTCGGAAAGTACGTGAATATTGCGAGCCGTTGTGCCGGCTTCATCGCGAAACGTTTCGACGGCAAGCTCGGCGCCAGCGACTCGCAGGCGACCGCGGCATTCAAGGCGGCCTTCGAATCCGGCGTGATCGCCCAGGCGTACGAGGAGCGCGACTACGGCCGCGCGCTACGCGAAATCATGCATCTGGCGGATCTCGCCAACCAGTACGTCAACGACCACAAACCGTGGGAGTTGGCAAAGCAGGAAGACAAGGAAGTGCAGCTCCATGCCGTGTGCAGCACCGCGCTGACGCTGTTCCGTGATCTCACGCTGTACTTGAAGCCAGTGCTACCGTCGCTCGCGGAAAAGGTCGAGGCCTTCCTCGCGATCACGCCGCTGGCATGGAAAGGTGAGTGGCAGGTGCTGCCCACAGGCCACGCCATCAGCGTCTACGCTCATCTGATGACGCGTGTCGAACGCAAGCAGATCGACGCATTGCTCGACGCCAATCGAGAGTCGCTCGCGCCCGCCATGACCGAAGCCAAAGCCGCCTCGTCGCAGCAGCGCCATGCCGAGAAGCAGCAACACGCCGCGCAGACCGCCGAAACGGCATCGCCGCATATTTCGATCGACGATTTTGCCAAGGTCGATCTGCGCATCGCGAAAATCGTCAGCGCCGAGCACGTCGAGGGCGCCGACAAACTGATCCGCCTGCAACTCGATATCGGCGAGGACAAGCCACGACAAGTGTTTGCCGGAATCAAGTCCGCCTACGACCCGGGAGCGCTGGTCGGACGCTTCACCGTAATGGTGGCCAATCTTGCCCCGCGCAAGATGAAATTCGGCATGAGCGAAGGCATGGTGCTCGCTGCATCCGACCCGGACGGCACGTCCAGCGGGCTGTATATCCTCTCGCCCGACGCGGGGGCGACCGCCGGGATGCGCGTCAAATAATCCGGAAGCCCCGAGCGGCGATGCCCCTCACACCCTCGAAACGCTGGATCGTGCGGCAACGCATCGCACCGGGATGCTGGTTTTACGCCATCACCCCGGGCACGCACCAACACAACGAGGAAATGAGGAGGCTCAGTGATAAATTTTCGCCCCAAGCTGTTTGACACCCTGCCCGGCTACGGCAGGACTGCATTGACCCATGACATATCCGCCGGCATCACGGTGGGCGTTCTCGCCTTGCCGCTGGCGATGGCCTTTGCCATTGCGTCAGGGATGAGCCCGACCGCGGGCATCTGGACCGCGATCGTCGCGGGTTTCCTGATCTCCGCGCTCGGCGGCTCGAAAGTCCAGATCGGTGGCCCCACTGGCGCTTTCATTCCGATCGTTTATGCCATCGTCGTCGACTACGGTATCCAGAACCTGCTGATCGCGACAATGATGTCGGGCGTGATGCTGTTTGCCATGGGCGCGTTCCGGCTCGGCAACATGATCCGCTTCATTCCGGTGTCGGTGGTGATCGGTTTTACCAATGGCATCGCCGTGGTGATCTTCATCTCGCAGATCAAGGATTTCCTCGGGCTGGCAATCGAAAAAATGCCAGGCGAGTTCTTCGGAAAGATGGAGGCGCTGCTCGGCGCCTTGCACACGGTCCACCTCCCTACCATTGTTGTCGCCGCAGCCTCACTCGTGGTGCTGCTGTCGTGGAACCGGATCGCAAACCGTGCGGCATGGATGCGCCGCGTACCGGGACCGCTTGCCGTATTGCTGATGGCCACGGCCGTCAATGCCGTGATCGGTTTGCCCATCGACACGATCGGCAGCCGCTTCGGCGGCATTCCGCAGGAACTACCCGGCTTTGGTCTTCCCGCTCTGTCGCTCGGCACGCTGGGCAAGCTGATCGCGCCTGCGCTCACGATCGCCTTGCTGGGCGCGATCGAATCGCTGCTGTCCGCACGTGTCGCCGACAACCAGATCGACGACCGCCACGACCCCAACCAGGAATTGATGGCCCAGGGAATCGCCAACATCGCGGCACCGCTGTTCGGTGGGTTCGCAGCCACCGGCGCGATCGCCCGCACCGCTACCAATATCCGCGCCGGTGGGCAATCCCCGGTGGCGGGCATGATTCACGCGGTCGTGCTGCTCGCGGTCGTGTTGGTGCTCGCCCCGCTGGCCGCACACATCCCGCTTGCGACACTCTCTGCCATCGTCGTTGTCGTCTCGATCAACATGGGCGAATGGCATGCCTTTGCGTGGAAGGAGCTGACCCGTTATTCGAACCAGTACCGCGCGATCCTGCTGGGGACCTTCTTCGTCACCGTGGTATTCGATCTGACCCTGGCCGTCGAACTCGGGATGGTGCTGGCGAGCCTGTTCTTCATCTATCGCATGTCCGACCTGACGCGCATCGAACGGATCGCACTCGAGGAACACTATGGTGTCGAAGCATTGTCGCGCCCCGACGGCACGCCTCGAGTCCTCGCCTACCGCGTGTTCGGCAGTCTGTTCTTCGGCGCAGCCAACAAACTCGAAAACCTGGTGATGATGCAGGACGGCCACCCGGACGTCGTGATCCTGGACATGGAAAAGGTTATCAACATCGATACCACCGGCCTCGACATGTTGCAGACCTTGCACCGGACTCTGCAAAAGCGCGGAGCGGACCTGATGCTGTGCGACCTCAATGCCCAGCCGGCATCGATCGTCGAGCGTTCGGGCTTTCAGGAAAGACTGGGGGGACGGAATATTGCGGGCAACATCACCGACGCGCTTTTTCGCGCCCAGCGGACGCGGGGGCACGAACCGGAGGTTTCGTATGTATAGGCGAATGATCATCGCGCGGCGCCTGATGATCCGCGGCCGGGTGCAGGGCGTGGGTTACCGGGCGAGTGCGCAGTTCGAAGCGGAACGGCTGGGGCTGAGCGGTTGGGTGCGCAATCGCGGCGATGGTTCCGTCGAAGCCTTGATCGCCGGGCCGGAGACGGCCGTCGAGCAATTCGTCGCCTGGGCGCATCGCGGCCCGACCCATGCTCAGGTCGCGGCAATTGAAATCACCGTCACGGATGTGCCGGAGTCACCAACGTTCACCGTGCAAGCAACGCTATAGACCCTACGATCCACCCCTCATCCGCCCCAATTCGCTCGACGCGCTATCGACTGCACGGATCTTGTCGATTGCACAAGTCCCGGATCATCCGAGCCGGTCAGTTGCCGCGACGAGGCTACCCGAAAGCCAGCAACAAAAAGGCCGCCCAGTCGAAACTGGACGGCCTTACATGCCAGACGGACGGGGATCAAGCCCGCCGGGCGCTTACCACCACTTGTAGTAGCCCGAGAGTCCTACGAAGGTCGTCGTCTGCGTACGATCCTGGCCGACGGTCGTACCATCGCCGGCGGCGGTCGGCGAGTTATACACCCAGGTGCTCCAAGTCCAGTCATCGATCACGCGGCGATCATGCACGAGGTCAAGTTGAATCCCGGCGTTCTTGCGCAGCGCATAGCGTCCGAAGAGGCGGAAGGTTGCGGTGCGGTACTTGATGTCCGGCAGGCTCGCTGCCCCCGTCACGCCACGTTCGGGCCGCAGACGGTACTCGGCGCGATCCTCCGAAAACTCGAAATCCGCCCCGACGTCGAGTTTCTCGCTCAGTTTCAGGTCGGCCCCCAGGCCCACCGCGTCGGTCTTGTTGATCAACCCTGCGGACCAGATGTTGAGCGCGGAAATCTGCGCGGCCGTCAGCGTCACCACCTCGGGCGCATTGAATGCTGTCGCCTGCTTGGACTGCGTGTCGGAGTGCGTTGCCCAGGCATTGAAGCTCAGCGCGCTCGACGCATTGTAGGTCGCGTCCAGCGAGTACAGCTTCGAGGAGCCGCGGCGGGCGCCCAGACCGAGGTCGGCACGGGACGAATAGCTGTCGCGCGAATCCTCGATGTTGGCCTGCAGGCTCAGCGACTCGATCGGCGTCCAGTCGGCGCTCAGGCGGATTTTCTCGCGATCGCGGTCGGCAAGATGGATCGGTGCAATGACATTTCGCCCCGGCGTGCCGTTGAAGCGGTAATTGACCTTGAAATCGGACCCCGTGCGCTCACTGCTGACATAAGCAATCGAGCCATTGGCCGTTTCGGACATCGCGCGGCGCAGTTCGATCTTCCACGCTGTCTCCTCGGTCGTGTCGCGATGACTGACGACACGCACGTCGGAGGTGTCGCGGTCCTTGACGTCGTGATCCAGACCGGCAACCAGCCGATAGCCATTCGCAACCAGGTAGTTCGCTTCGAACTTGCCCTGTGACGTACGGAAGGAACGGGTTTCGTTCGTGCCGTCATGGTTACCTGTAGGCGTCGTGCTGATGTACCTCACAACCGGCGTCTTGTCGTCGCGGTCCTCATAGCGCAGGCTCCCCAGCAGGGACAACTTCGGCAGCGGTCGGGAACTGAGCCCAAGGTAGGCCAGTGTGGTCTCCACGCGCCCGCCGAGGTTCGTCCGACCCGAGATGTTTCCGGTCGTCGCAGTGTTCAGGACCCCGGGAGGATTGGCGACGAACGCATCGGTCTGCGTCGCATTGGTGTAGGCAACCTTGAACGACGCGCGGGTCGTTGGCGTGAAGTTGTAACCGCCATCGACGAAGAACTGGTGAGCCTCGTTGCTCGGCGCGAGCGCGATCGGCGAGAGCGTGTTTGCACCCGCACCGTTGAATCCGACACCGCCGCCCGTGATGTTCAGGCTGGTGTTGTGATTCGAGTAGTGCGAGCCATAGTACCCACCCTGCAACTGGAAGCGCGGATCAGCGTAGGAAATGAGCGCCTCCCACTGTGTGATCGTGCTGTCGATCGGTTCGGCAAGGAAATTGAACCAGCGGTTGGCATTACCCACGCCGCTGCTCGTTCCCCTTGCGAACAGGCGCGTGCCATCCTTTTCCTCGTTCGTGAAACGGAAGCGCGCGCTCCAGTTGTCACCGATGGATTTCTGAAAGCCGAGCGAGACCTTCTCGCGCTTGGTTTCGAGAACCTTGTCGCGCTTGTTCGCCGACTGAACACGCAGGTTCTCCGAACCAATCCCCTGCAATCCCGTGTTGATCGTGTACTGGCTGTAACGCGGAATCTCGCGGTAATCGAGCGACAGCTTCCAGTCACCCTGAGGACCGTAGACCAAGCCCAGTTCGCGCCTGTCCAGCCCCAGATTGCGGCCGCGCAGCTTGAACCAGGTGCCTGTCGCGTCGTCACGCCGCACCACGTCAATATCTGCCAGGCCGTACACACCGCTGTCCTGCAGCCCGAGGTACTGACCGAACCGGGCATTGCCCTTGTCCACCGAGCCGATACCCAAGCGGACGCTGCTTTCGGGCTTGATCAGCCGGGTCATCTCGTCGGCTTCTTCCGCCATCACGTTTGACGAAAACGCCGCGGAAACTGCCGCTGCGAGGGCGGCAATCCGGAATGCCGTCTTATCTGCACGCATCTTCATGATTTTCCCCTATCCCTGATCAACGGCGGAACGTGCGTTCGTTGCCCACATTGAGCGGATTGTTCGTGCCGTGAATCTGCGTATGACAGTTCAGACAGCCGCGCGCCAAGGTATTGTTGTTCGTCGTATTAGCCGGGAACGTCGTGGACGCGATATTGCCCTGATGTGTACTCGGTTCGTGACACTGCTGGCACAGGAAGGGCGGACGCGACTTGAGCAAGTTGTCGATGTTCGAGCCGTGCGGGTTGTGACAGATCGTGCAGTCTTCGGTAACAGGTTGGTGGGTGCGGATGAACGGGCCACGCTTCTCCATGTGGCAGGTGTAGCAGGTCTGCACCACGCTATCGCGCGCCATCAGCTTCGGACCTGCCGAGCCGTGCGGATTGTGGCAGTCGGCGCAGATGACGGTCCCTTCCTTGATGGGGTGGTGCGACTGGCGATTGACGAGGGCCCGCTGCTCCTTGTGGCAGCTGAAGCAGACTTCCGGCTGCGTCGCGCGATCGCGCACGGGATCCTCTTGGGAATGGATCCGGTGACAGGACGCACATTCCATGTCCGCCGCGGCGTGCGGCCCGGACTGCCAGTGCATGCGTGCGCCACCCTGGTGGCAGTTCAGACAGGCCTGATTGCGCTCGGCAATCGGCGTGGAGGAACTCTTGCCGAAATTGATGCCGGGCTCCGGGCGCTCCGTCACGTCGGACGGCTTGTTGATGTGCGTCGGGCTCGCCCCGTGACAGCTGGTACAGGTGCCGGCCTTCTTGTCCGCCATCGTGCCGTGCGGCGTCTTGCCGATCGACAGGATCGGTTTGGCTTCGCCCTCGTCATGGCAGCGGGTACATACCGCGTCGCCCACCTGAACGACGTCCTTGCGCTTGGACGCCTCCCCACTTTCAGTCGCTGCCCATGCTTGTGCGCCGCCGAGCAATGCTGCCCCGGCGAGCGCGGCCAACATCCACTTCCGGATGCCGCTTGGTTTTTTCCTCATTTACTTCTCCCCTTTTATTACCGCGTGTGGGCGAGCGGCAAGATTCTCGCCGCCGCGCTCACAAAATCTCATTGCCGATGCGTGCCAGGCAGACGCCAGCCCGCGGAACTACGTCCTGTCCCTGCGTCGTTCGCAGGTCGGACCCATGTTCTCGCCTCCCTTGTGTTTTTTTGCTGGCGTCTGACTTCGTGGTCTTGATCAGAGCGACAAAATCCACTCAACCACGTTCTTGACCGCCGCCGGATCTTCGGTCTTGAGAGTCTCGTGATCTTCTTCCTTGCCCTCGACCTTGACCTTGCTGGGCACGGTGACGTGCTTGGTCAGTTTTTCGATTGCGTCCGGCTTGCCCTTGTATTTGCCGGCTGTTTCCTTGAAGGGGGGACCATCTTTTTTCTTTTCGACCGCATGGCAGGTCAGGCACTTGCTCTTGCGAACCAATGCGTCAGCCGCGGCGGCGTCGACTGCCGCCGCCGGAAGGCTGACGGCGCTGGCAACGAGCGTTGCCGCAATAAGACAAAAGCGCTTCATTTCAACTCCTTGGCGAGGGATCAGACCGCGAAACCCCCATTTGTAGCAGAATGTTTCTTATACCTTTTGGCCTAGTCGCCAGCAAGTCGCGCCTGTGGCGCCGAAACGACATTTGACACACACCGGACCAGTCTAGACACGGAAGCGCCGAATCTCGTCGCGCAATTCGGACGCAAGGTGTTCGAGGCTTTGCGTTGAGTTTGCAACGCCGTCGAGCGAGGCGCTCGTCTGCTGGGCGAGTCCGGCAATCATCTCGACACTGCTTGCCGCCAGGCCACTGGCCTGCATCTGCTCTTCGGTGGCGGTGGCAATGTTGTTCATGCCGTCGGCCACGCCGCTGGCGGAATCCATGTTGCTGCGCAGCGCATCGGAAACCCGCTGCATCGACTCGCGGATCAGCACCAGGGCTTCGGAACCCTGGGTAATGGCCGCGCGAACCCCCTCGGAGCCCGTGTTGAGACTGTGGGTGACATTGTCGATGTCACTGGCCGAGCGCGTCGATTTTTCGGCGAGCTTGCGCACCTCGTCGGCGACAACGGCAAAACCCCGTCCGTGCTCACCGGCCCGGGCAGCCTCGATAGCGGCATTGAGTGCAAGCAGGTTGGTCTGATCGGCAATTTCCTTGACCCGCGCGGTCAGGCTGGAGATCGCGTCGGTATTCTGGATGAAGTCATTGACGGTCTGCGTCATCTTGGTGACGGCGGTCTCGACGTCCGACAGGCGTCCGGTGAGTTCGCTGACGTCCGCATTTCCGGCCTCCGCACGCGACAGACTACTGCGCGCCAGGTCAAGCACTTCACCACTCGCCTGCGCGACCGACATGATGCTCGCGGCCATCTGCTCAACCGCAGAGGCGGCCGACGCGGATTTTTCAGACTGCTCGCCGGCGCCGGCGCGAATTTGCACAGCCCCGCGCTGCAAGTCGGAGGCCGCGCCGGAAACCTGTTCGGCAGAGACCGAGATATTTCGGATCACTCCTTGCAACTTTTCCATCATGCGATTGAAGTAGGTCGCCGCCTGGCCAACCTCGTCCTGAGCCCGCACCGGAAGCCGTTGCGTCAAGTCACCTTCGCCGTCAGCAATATCACGCAGGCGAGTCGACAGTTCGGCCAACGGCCTGGCCACCACGGCCTGCAGAAACACGAAGATCAGCACCATCAGCAAGCCCAGCGCGGCGAGAGCGCCGCCGATCAGCTTGGTGCGCGAGGCGTTGACGGCAGCATCCATGCGGTTGAGCGACACCTCCATCGTCACGGCCCCGAGCACCGTCCCGACGGGGGATTCGTCGTGACATTCCGTGCAGTCCTTGCCGAGGTAGTTCGTCTGGTTGATGGCGGGGAACACCGCCTTGAGGATCTTGCCCTTAGCGGGATCGGTGCGGAGTTCGAAGAACGGCTTGCCGCTGTCGATCGCAAACTTCTCGTCCGGCCCGACGTTCATTTCATCTTCGTCACCATCGCCAAACTGGTGAATGACCGGTTCGGCACGCACCACACGCATGTCGGTGAGGCCGGAAGATTTTTTCACCTGATCCAGATAGATCGCCCGCTTCTTGATGGTCTTGGTGCTCTTCATGAACACCAGCGTCGCCATCGTCATCTGGTTGATGGTCTCGGCAAAATCATGCGACTGGCTGATCGCCATCTTTTCCTGTTCGGCGGATACCCACACCACCAGGCTGCTCCCCACGCCAATCAACACGCTGCCGATGGCGAGAATCAGGCGAACCCAGATCGGGGAGTTTTTCAGTCGTTGCATCATGGCTACGAGATCCTGTTGTTTCTTCTGCCGCCGGTCGGCCACGGGGCCGGCTCACAATGCGGCCTTATATGACTTTGTATGTAGATAACGGTAACCGAGGCGGAAAGTTTAGCAAGCGGGGAAATCGCGTAGAAAAGGGCGTCAATTCCGGATCCCGGAACGATAGCAAATTACTATCTCGCAATATTGAAAAGGCAATTTGCGGTTTATGGTGGGCGGCAACATAATCATCGTGTCATTCAACCCACTCAGGAGATTTCGAACATGGCAGTTCTCGTCGGCAAGAAGGCCCCCGATTTCACCGCGACCGCAGTCCTCGGCAACAACGAAATCAAGGACATCACTTTCTCGGACGCCACCAAGGGCAAGTACGCCGTGGTGTTCTTCTATCCGCTGGATTTCACCTTTGTCTGCCCGTCCGAACTGATCGCCTTCGATCATCGTCTGGAAGAGTTCAAGAAGCGCAACGTCGAGGTGCTAGGTGTTTCGATCGACAGCCAGTTCAGCCATCTGGCATGGAAAAACACCCCGGTCAACAAGGGCGGCATCGGTCAAGTTCAGTACACACTGGTCGCCGACATCAAGCACGAAATCTGCCGTGCGTACGACGTTGAAGCCGAAGGCGGGGTGGCTTTCCGCGGCTCCTTCCTGATCGACAAGAACGGCGTGGTGCGTCACCAGGTGGTGAACGACCTGCCGCTGGGCCGCAACATCGACGAGATGATCCGCATGGTCGACGCGCTGCAATTCACCGAAGAGCACGGCGAGGTTTGCCCGGCTGGCTGGAACAAGGGCAAGGCCGGCATGAAGGCCAGCACCAACGGCGTCGCCGAATACCTGGCCGAGCACGCAGAAGCGCTCTGATCAGCATCCATCGCAGTAGGAAGGCCGCATCCTCCCGGGCGCGGCCTTTTTTTCGTCAGTTCGGATAAAGTACTTCGACCGCCTCGGGCGGCAGCCACTCGCGCAGACTATCGAGCAGCGCATCGTCGAGACGGACGCGCCAACCTTCGCCGAAGGGCAGATCGGCCTCGGCCCGTTCATTGCGGTAACGCATCCGGATCGGACACACGCCATCACGGAAGGGAGCAAGCAGCGTCTGGAGCTTGTCGGCGGCAGCTACTGCACCGCCGGCCCGCTTTACCTCACCATTGACGGTAAGTTGCAGCGCGCGGGCAAAGCGCGAACGCGCCTCGCCGAGGGTCATCAGCTTGTCGGCGACGATGCGCAGGCCACCGGTGAAGTCGTCGTTGCTGACTTTGCCTTCGACCACCAGCACCTCGTCGGTGACGATCTTGCCGCGTTGCGAATCGAAAAGCTCCGAGAACACCGAAACTTCGCGCACCTGGCTGCCGTCATCGAGCACGACAAAAGCCATCTTGCCGCGCCCGGTCATCTTGGTGCGCACGTCCATCACGACGCCGGCCAACATCAGCAGATCGCGCGACGGTTCAAGTTCCGCAAGGGGGCGTCGGACAAAGCGCCGCACCTCCCTACGGAAACTGTTGAACGGATGGCCGGAGAGGAAGAAACCGATTGCAAGCTTTTCCTCCTTGAGACGCTCACGCTCGGTCCACGGCCGAGCAGCGACGTACTCGGGCGCAGCGCCGGCAGCTTCCGGCACGAGATCGAAGAGCCCACCCTGCATTGCATTCGCCGCCGCCTGCTCGGCAGCTTCTATCGCGAGGCTCACCGTGGCAAGCAGGCGCGCACGATCCGCCGTCCCACTTGGCTCGATCAGATCAAAGGCGCCTGCGCGGATCAGCGCCTCGATAACACGGCGATTGACCATGCGGCGGTCGACGCGCGCGCAGAAGTCGAATAAGTCCTTGAACGGTCCACCCGACTCGCGCGCGGCGAGAATTGCACGTACCGCGGGCTCGCCAGCGCCCTTCACCGCACCGAGGCCGTAACGGATCGTCTTGCGATCCGTCGGCACGAAGCGGAAGTCGGACGCATTGACGTCCGGCGGCAGAACTGTCAGCCCGTTGGCGAGCGTGTCCTCGAAGAAAATCTTGATCGTATCGGTGTTGTCCAGATCCGCCGACATCGTCGCGGCCATGAAGGCCGCGCAGTGGTGAGCCTTCAGCCACGCGGTGTGGTACGTGACGACTGCATAGGCCGCGGTGTGCGACTTGTTGAAGCCGTACTCCGCAAACTTCGTCATCAGGTCGAAGAGCTGTTCGGCGAGCGCGGGGTCGTAACCCTTCTGTTTGGCACCGGCGGCGATCGTCTCGCGGTGCAGCGCCATTTCCTCGGCTTTCTTCTTGCCCATCGCACGACGCAGCATGTCGGCGCCACCGAGCGTATAGCCGCCGATGATCTGCGAGATCTGCATCACCTGCTCCTGATACACGATCACGCCATAGGTCGGCTCGAGGCAGGGCTTCAGGTCCGGATGGAAATAGTCGATTTCCTGCTGTCCCTTCTTGCGCAGGATGAAGTCGTCCACCATCCCCGAGCCGAGCGGACCGGGGCGATACAGCGCGAGCACCGCGATGATGTCCTCGAAGCGGTCGGGGGCGAGCTTTTTCAGCAGCTTCTTCATCCCCTCCGATTCGACCTGGAAGATCGCGGTGGTGTTCGCATCCTTGAGTATCTGGTAGGCGGCGGGATCGGTGAAGGGCAGCGCGGCGAGATCGGGCTTTACGCCGGTAAGGCGTTCAACGTACTCGACCGCGAGCTCGATGATCGTCAGGTTGCGCAGACCGAGGAAGTCGAACTTCACCAGGCCGACCGCCTCGACGTCGTCTTTGTCGAACTGCGAAACCGGCGTCGCATCCTCGCCGTCGGCGATGTACAACGGGCAAAAATCCGTGAGCTTGCCCGGCGCGATCAGCACGCCCCCTGCGTGCATGCCGACGTTGCGCGAGAGGCCTTCGAGCGGTTCGGCCAGCCCCCAGAGCTCCTGGATGGACTCACCGTCATTGCCGTCCTTCATCATCTCGCCGATCTGTGCCTCCATCTCGTAGGCTTTGGCGAGCGACACCGGCTTCGCGCCCTCGATCGGGATCAGCTTGGAGAGACGATCGCACAGACCGTAGGGCAGATCGAGCACGCGACCGACGTCGCGCACGACGGCCTTCGACGCCATCGTGCCGAAAGTGGCGATCTGCGAGACGGCCTCCTTGCCGTAACGCTCGCGCACGTATTCGATAACGCGATAACGGTTGTCCTGGCAGAAGTCGATATCGAAGTCGGGCATCGACACCCGCTCGGGGTTCAGGAAGCGCTCGAATAGCAGCGCATAGGCGAGCGGATCGAGGTCGGTGATGCGCAGGCTGTAGGCCACCAGCGAACCCGCACCAGAGCCGCGCCCGGGGCCGACCGGCACACCATTGTGCTTGGCCCAGTTGATGAAGTCGGCCACGATCAGGAAATAGCCGGGGAAACCCATCTGGATGATGGTGTCGGTCTCGAACTTCAGCCGCGTCTCGTAGGTCGGACGTTGGCGCTCCCGCTCGGCTTCGTCGGGATAGAGCTCCTTCAGGCGCAGCTCGAGTCCGGACTTTGCTTCGGCAACCAGGAAATCATCGAGCGTCATGCCTTCCGGCGTCGGAAACTGCGGCAGGAAGTTCTTGCCCAGTTGCACCGTCAGAGAACAGCGGCGCGCAATTTCGACCGAGTTCTCTAGCGCTTCCGGAATGTCGGCGAACAGCGCGCACATCTCGTCCTGGCTCTTGAGATACTGCTCCGCGGTGAAATCCTGGGGACGACGCTTGTCCGCCAGCACATAGCCTTGGGCGATGCACACGCGCGCCTCATGGGCCTTGAAATCCTCCGGCTTGAGGAACTGCACCGGATGGGTGGCGACAACAGGCAGACCCAGTTTGCCGGCAAGCAGCACCGCCTGGCGGATGTAGGCCTCGGTGCCCGCGTGACCAGCGCGCTGCAACTCGATGTAAAAGCTCCCGGGGAACAATGTCGCCCATTCCGTCGCCAGACGCTCGGCCTGGTCGGAATTGCCATTGATCAATGCCTGGCCGACATCTCCGCGCATCGCCCCGGACAGGCACAACAGATCCGACGCGGCGCCGTCGGAGAACCACTGCTGACGCATTTCTGCACGGCTGCGAAACTTGTTTTCCAGATACGCACGGGTCAGCAGTTCGCACAGCTGGCCGTAGCCCTTACGATTCTTGCAGATCAAAAGGACACGAAACGGCTTGTCGCGGTCGGTGTCGTTGGTGATCCACGCATCCACGCCAACAACGGGTTTGATGCCCTTGCCGCGCGCGCCCTTGTAGAACTTGACCATCCCGAACAGGTTGGCCAGGTCGGAAATGCCAAGCGCCGGCATGCCGTCGGCGGCTGCACGGGCGATCGCCTGATCGACCTGGACGATGCCGTCGGAGATCGAGTATTCGGAATGCAGGCGGAGGTGGATGAAGCGGGGTTCGTGTGGAGCAGTCATGGGCCGAATTTTACCCGATGGCCCGCCCTGCCAAACCGCGTTTTCGGATTCTCGTCAGTGTTGCGCTGCGGCGGCCTCGCGCGCCTTCGCCAGCGACAGCTTGCGCGCCTGATCGGCATCGAGAATCGCAGCCTGCTGCTCTGCCGACAACGGTGCGCCGAGATCGACCTCCAGCGCGGAAATAAGACGGGACGCGGCGGAAGTGATGCGGCGTTCGTCCGGCATCGCCTTGCGCACGCGGGCGGGGCTCGTACCGGTGATGCGCGCCACCTCCGACACGAAATGATCCTCGATGCGCCGACTTGCCGCCGCGACAAAAGCGGCCTGGGCGGGGTTCATCGAGGGCTGAGCAGCCGTCTGCGCAATAACCGGGGGTGCCGGCGGAATCGCCAACAACCACACCAGCAGGATCAGCGCACGTCGCAACACAGTCATCCTTTGCCCCATTTTTCGCCCCAATCCTTGCTCGTCAGGGCAACAGAATCGTCGACCCGGTCGTGCGGCGCGCTTCCAGATCACGATGCGCCTGTGCCGCATCCTTGAGCGCGTAACGCTGATTGATCTCGATCTTTACCTTGCCCGATCCGACGATATCGAAGAGTTCAGCTGCCATCGCCACGAGATCCTCGCGTTTCGCGATGTAGGTCGCGATCCCCGGACGGGTTACGTACAGCGACCCCTTCGCCGCAAGCAGCCCGAGATCGAAAGGCGGCACCGGCCCGGACGCCGCGCCGAACAACACCATCATGCCGAGCGGTCGCAGGCAGTCCAGCGAATTCATGAAGGTGTCCTTGCCGATGGAATCGTACACCACCGGGACACCCTCGCCGGCGGTAATCTGCTTGACCCTTTCGACAAAATTTTCCCGCGTATACACGATCGGATGATCGCAACCGTGAACGCGCGCGAGTGCGGCCTTTTCATCCGAGCCGACCGTTCCGATCACCGTCGCACCAAGCGCCTTGGCCCACTGGCAAGCAATCAGACCAACTCCGCCGGCGGCAGCATGAATCAGGATGGTGTCGCCTGCCTGCACACGATAGGTCCGCCGCAGCAGGTACTGTGCGGTCAGACCCTGCAGCATCATCGCCGCCCCCTGCTCGAACGAGATCGCCTCGGGCAGCGTCACCAGGCGATGCGCCGGGATGTTGCGCACCTCGGCGTACGCGCCGAGCGGCCCACCGGCGTACGCTACGCGATCGCCGGGTGCCACATTCGTAACGCCCTCACCCACCGCGACCACCACCCCGGCGCCCTCAAGACCGAGACCCGACGGCAGCGGCACCGGGTAAAGGCCACTGCGGTGGTATGTATCGATGTAATTAAGGCCGACCGCGTGATGACGAACCTGAGCGTCTCCAACTCCCGGCGCGGCAAGCTCAACCGATTCCCATTGCAGTACGTCGGGGCTGCCGGTCTGATGAAAGCGAATCGCCTGGGGCATGTTTAGCTCCTGATGGAAGACCTTTTCCGACCGATTGTAATCCTTGTTAACGCCGGAAGAGCCAGATCGGCAGACTCATCAACCCCTATAGCGGCAGGCCGACGGCAAGAAGTGCGACACCGAGCACGATCAGCACGCGCGGCATGATTACACCATCAACGACGATCCGGAGAACGCACGAGCCGCCGACCCGCGCAATGGAATCGGCGGCCCGCATCAGGCGACTCAGGCGCCCGCCGCCGTCTGCATACGCTGCTCGTAGGCATCCACCACCGATACCGCGGTAATATTCACCAGACGGCGCACGGTCGCCGACGGTGTCAGGATATGCACCGGCAAGCTTGCGCCAAGCAGCATTGGTCCGATCGAGACCCCGTCGCTGTTTGCCATCTTCATCATGTTGAACGAGATGTTTGCCGCATCGAGGTTCGGCATCACCATCAGATTGGCCTCCCCGATCAAGGTCGATTCGGGATTGACCTTGGCACGGATTTCCGGCGACAACGCCGAGTCACCATGCATTTCACCATCGCACTCGAGCCCCGGCGCGATGCTGCGCAGGATCCCGGCCGCTTCGCGCATCTTGCGCGCAGAGGCGGAGCGCGAGCTGCCGAAGTTCGAATGCGACAGCAACGCGACGCGCGGTTCGATACCGAAACGACGCAGCTCCTCGGAGGCCATGCGGGCGATTTCCGCCACTTCCTCGGCGTTGGGGTTTTCATTCACGTACGGATCGGTGATCGCCAAGGTGCGCTTGGGTAGCAACAACAAGCTCATCGCGGCAAACAGCTTGGCGCCCTTCTTCAGCCCGATGACCTTCTCGACCTGATCGAAATGGTAATCGTAGGTGCCGAAGGTGCCGCACACCAGCGCATCGGCATCGCCACGGCGCAACAGCATGCAGCCGATGAGCGTGGTGTCGCGACGCATCTTGGCCTTGGCGATGTCCGGGGTCACGCCGTCGCGACACATCATGCGATGGTATTCCTGCCACAGCTCGCGATAACGCGGATCAGACTCGGGGTTCACGATATCGAAGTCGCGGCCCGGCACCAGATTCAGGCCGATCTTCTGGATGCGCATCTCGATCACGCTGGGACGACCGATGAGGATCGGGCGTGCCAGATTCTCGTCGATGACCACTCGTGCCGCGTGCAGCACGCGCTCGTCCTCACCTTCGGCATACAGCACGCGCTTGGCTTCAGCCGGCACGCGCTTGGCGGCCGAGAACACCGGCTTCATGACGATACCGGACTGGTACACGAAATCCGACAGACTTGCGGCGTATGCGACCAGATCCGCGATCGGGGTGGTCGCCACACCGGACTCCATCGCAGCTTTCGCGACTGCCGGGGCGATCCGGACAATCAGGCGCGGATCGAAAGGCTTGGGGATGATGTATTCGGGGCCAAAGCGCAGGTCTGCGCCGCCGTAGGCCGACGCAACGACGTCGCTCTGTTCGGCCTGGGCCAGTTCCGCAATCGCCTTCACGCAGGCGAGCTTCATCTCCTCGTTGATCGTCGTCGCGCCGGCATCGAGTGCGCCACGGAAAATGAACGGGAAGCACAGGACGTTATTCACCTGGTTGGCGTAATCCGAACGGCCGGTGGCGATGATGCAGTCCGGACGCACCCGCTTGGCGTCCTCCGGCAGGATTTCCGGATTCGGATTGGCCAGCGCAAAGATCAGCGGCTTGTCGGCCATCTTCGCGACCATCTCGGGCTTGAGCACACCCGCGGTCGACAGGCCAAGGAACACATCGGCACCTTCCATCACTTCGGCCAACGTGCGCGCATCCGTCTTCTGCGCGTAGCGCGCCTTGTTGGCCTCCATGTTGTCCTCGCGGCCAACGTAGATCACACCCTTGGAATCGCAGACGAACACGTTCTCGCGATTCAGGCCGAGGCCGACCATCAGGTCGAGGCAGGCGATCGCCGCCGCACCGGCGCCGGAACACACCAGCTTCACCTTGCCGATGTCCTTGCCGACCACCTTGAGGCCGTTGATCAGACCAGCGGACGAAATGATCGCAGTGCCATGCTGGTCGTCATGGAAGACCGGGATCTTCATGCGCTCGCGCAGCTTCTTCTCGATGTAGAAGCATTCGGGCGCCTTGATGTCCTCGAGATTGATACCACCGAGCGTGGGCTCCATCGCGGCGATGATGTCGATCAGCTTGTCGGGGTCGTTCTCCGCCAGTTCGATGTCGAACACGTCGATATTGGCGAATTTCTTGAACAGGCAACCCTTGCCTTCCATGACCGGCTTGGATGCGAGCGGGCCGATGTTACCCAGGCCTAGCACCGCCGTTCCGTTCGTGACGACCGCGACGAGATTGCCGCGCGACGTGTATTCCCGCGCGGTAGCAGGGTCTGCGACGATCGCGTCGCAGGCGGCGGCAACACCGGGCGAATACGCCAGGGCAAGATCGCGTTGATTCGTCAGACTCTTGGTCGGAACGACCGAAATTTTGCCGCGCGTCGGCGAACGGTGATAGTCAAGCGCCGCCTTGATGAAATCCTGATCCATTGTTCTCCCTCTCCGGGTGGGTGATTGTTGTCCGAGGTTGTCTGAGTTGTGCGAAGAAGGACTCTACGCCCGCACCAGCGTCTCGCCAATTGCGAACAACCGCAGCCGCTCGGCATATCCCTGCCGGAACCCGACACAACGGGCGCTGCGCTGCGGATCTCGGGTCGCAGGACCCGAATGACTGCGGCTTCGGGAGATGAGCCGCTTGCGTCACCTTTGACGAGGGGCAAGTTTAGCGCAGGCGACCAGCGTTGGGCAGAGGCAAATCAGGGTAAACCCCAGTGCAAGCAGACGGAGGACCAAATTGCTAGCACAGCGTCTCGCTGATGCGTGCTTGTCGACAATTTTTGGCACAATCTCACCGCACTCTATAGAGGAAAGCAAAGATGCGACGCGTGGTGTTCAATCAGAAGGGCGGTGTCGGCAAGTCAACGATTACGTGCAACCTGGCGGCGATCAGCGCTCACCAGGGCAAACGAACGCTGGTGGTGGACCTCGACCCGCAAGGCAATTCGACGCAATACCTGCTGGGACAGGCGGGCGAAGCGTTCGACACCACGCTGGCGGACTTTTTCGACCAGACGCTCAATTTCAAGCTCAATCCGAAGAAAACCGGCGAATTTGTCGTCGCCAGCCCGTTTGACGGGCTGGACGTGATGCCCTCGCACCCGGCGCTGGAAGACCTGCAAAGCAAGCTCGAATCCCGTTACAAGATCTACAAGCTGCGCGACGCGCTCAATGAACTGGCCGACGACTACGATGTGGTTTATATCGACACTCCCCCGGCACTCAACTTCTATACCCGCTCCGCGCTGATCGCCGCAGACAGCTGCCTGATTCCGTTCGACTGCGACGAATTCTCGCGTCGCGCGCTGTATTCGTTGATGGAAAACGTGCAGGAAATCCAGGCGGATCACAACCGCGAACTGAGGGTGGAAGGCATCGTCGTCAACCAGTTCCAGGCCCGCGCGGGCCTGCCGCAAAAAGTGGTACAGGAGCTCATCAACGAAGGCCTGCCGGTGCTCGCGCCCTACCTGTCAGCCTCGATCAAGATCAAGGAATCGCACGAACAATCGAAACCGATGATCCACCTGGACCCGAAGCACAAGCTCGCGCTGGAATTCGTCGCACTGCACGACACGCTCGCGCGCGCCTACGGCGCCTGAGCACGCCCGGGCAAGGTGCCCCTGAATTCAAGCCGGATCAAGCTTGGCGATTGCCAGCATCAACCACTTCACCCCGGCCACGCCGAAATTGATCTGGACGCGCGCATCGGCCCCATTCCCCTCAGCCGATACGATCACCCCCTGCCCGAACTTCGCATGCTTTACCAACTGCCCCACCCGCAAACCGCCGAAATCCTGGCTGCGCGATGAGGGCTGCGGCGCTTTCGCGGCAAAACCGCTACGCGGCGGCTCCATCCGCTGCCCAAAACCGCTGCGTGCGCCCATCCCGCGGGGGCTGGGCGGCGACAGCCATTTCGTAAGCCCCTGCGGGATTTCCTCGAGAAAGCGCGATCGCAAGTTGTAGCGGGTCTGACCGTGCAGCATCCGGCTCTGGGCAAAGCTCAGATAAAGCCGCTGACGCGCACGCGTGACCGCGACATACATCAGGCGCCGCTCCTCCTCCAGCCCCTCGGTTTCAAGCGCGCTGTTTTCGTGCGGAAATAGCCCCTCCTCCAGCCCGGACAGGAACACCACATCGAACTCAAGCCCTTTCGACGCGTGCACGGTCATTAGCTGCACCGCGTCGCTGCCGGCATCGGCCTGATGCTCGCCCGCTTCCAGCGAGGCATGGGCAAGGAAGTCCGCAAGCAGCGAGTGCGGCTGCGCGAGCGCTTCGGCATCCGCTCCCGCTTCACCGAGAAAATTCGCCGCGGCGTTGATAATCTCGTCGAGGTTCTCGAGCCGCTCCTGACCTTCCTTCTCGCTGCGATAGAAATCGCGCAGACCACTGGCGTCGAGCACGTGGTCGACCAACTCGGGCAGCGGCAAGCGCGTGGTATCGCGTCGCAGATCCTCGACCAGGCGCACGAACTGCGCCAGGACCGTGCCGGGCTTGCCGGCCAAGTGCGGCACCGTCGCGTACAGGCTGGTATTCCAGGTACGTGCAGCGTCCTGCAGAGCCTCCAGAGACCGCGCACCGATGCCGCGCGTCGGGAAATTCACCACACGACTGAACGCGGTATCGTCGTCGGCATTGGCGATCAGGCGCAAATACGCGAGCGCGTGCTTGATCTCCTGACGCTCGAAAAAGCGCAGACCGCCATACACGCGATATGCGATACCGGCCGAAAAAAGCTGGTGTTCGAGCACGCGCGACTGCGCGTTGGAACGGTACAGCAGCGCGACATCCGAACGACTCATGCCGTCGCGCACCAGCGACTGGATCTCCTCGACAATCCAGCGGGCCTCATCAATGTCCGCAAAGGCCTCGAACACCCGGATCGGTTCGCCGGCACCACGTTCGGTCCACAAATTCTTGCCGAGACGGCCGGTGTTGTGGCGGATGATCGCATTGGCGGCGTCGAGGATGTTGCCGTGCGAACGGTAGTTCTGTTCAAGCCGGATCACATTCGCGACGCGGAACTCACGTTCGAAGTCGCGCATATTGCCGACCTCGGCACCGCGGAAACGGTAGATCGACTGATCGTCGTCACCGACGCAGAACAGGCACGCGCCCCCTTCCTGCCCACCGTCGGCAAGCAGCTTCAGCCAGCGGTATTGCAGGCGGTTGGTATCCTGGAATTCGTCCACCAGGATGTGCCGGAAGCGCCGCTGGTAATGGCGCCGGATCGGCTCGTTGCGCTCAAGCAACTCATAGGTGCGTAAAAGCAACTCCGCAAAATCCACAACAGACTCGCGCTGGCACTGTGTCTCATACTCCGTGAAAAGTTCGACCCTGCGACGGGTGTAATCGTCCCAGGCCTCGACCGCGTGCGGGCGCAGACCGGCTTCCTTCTGTGCATTGATGAAGTGCTGCAGCTCGCGCGGAGGAAACTTTTCATCATCGACGTTGAGCGCCTTCAGCAGACGTTTGATGGCGGCGAGTTGATCCGCGGAATCGAGGATCTGGAACAGCTGCGGCAGCCCGGCATCGCGATGGTGGGCACGCAGCAGCCGGTTGCACAGGCCGTGGAAAGTACCGATCCACATGCCGCGCGACGATTGATTGAAGCTTAACGGCAACATCCCCGAAAGGCGCGCGAGCAGCTCCTTCGCAGCCTTGTTGGTGAAAGTGACGGCAAGCACGCCCTGCGGATCGACTTGGCCGGTCTGCACCAGCCAGGCGATGCGGGTAGTCAGGACACGGGTCTTGCCCGAGCCGGCGCCGGCCAGAATCAGTGCGTGCTGCGGCGGCAGGGTGACGGCCTGGAGTTGTTCCGGGTTGAGATTGGCAAGCAAATCGGACATGCGTTTTTCCTGGTTAGGGGGCAATTTTAACCGGGCGGGACCGGAACTCCCGCATTGCGAACACCAGCGCCATGCGTAACGACTCGCAATGCCACCCTGCGCAACAGATGTTGCGGCGCCGCAACATGACGCTTGAAGTTGTCTGACGAGTAGACTATTTTGGAATTGTGCAAAGCAGCATTCGTTTGAGGAAAATCAAGGAAACTCTCCTTGAAATCCATGAAACTTAGCGTTTTATGACTTGCTGCACTGCATTAATCGCGCCTTAAGCACGGCGGGCTCATGAGGCCACCGCGGCGCAAGCAAAGGCCAACCGTGGCCAACAGGAGAACCAGATCATGAAGACCCCCAAGCTGCTGCCCTGGTATGCCCGCAAGGCCGGCGTATCCATTGAACGCGCCACCGTGCTGTGGCACAAGGCTGTTCGCGAGGCGACCGCTCAAACCGGCTGGGTGGGCAATGCCGAATACTGGGGCGAAGCCATGAACAGTTTCCTGCGCCTGCTCGGTGATGAGCGCGACAGCTTCTGCTCGCCGCGCGTCACGCCGTTTGTGCGTACGCAGAACCGCATCTGGCGCCTCCCGCTGACGGCGATGGAAGACGTGTTCTCCGCCTTTTCCGCCAACTGGCAACGCCATTCTGGAACGCCACGCCGGGTCGCCTGAGCGCACTGAATTCCACGCGGCAGCGATCGCGACACCCTCTTCCTCCCTCTCCTTCATGGAGATTCAGCATCCGGCGCCGTCCGGGTGCTTTTTTTTTGCTCACAAAGCATCATTGCTCCGCGCAAACTATGCCTCCGCACGAGGTCACCGGGCTTCGCGATATACTTGCGTGTTTTCCACGCCTTGATTCCAGCCCCCGCCCATGCAGGACAAATACACCCCCGCCACGGTTGAAGCCGCCGCCCAGCAGCACTGGGAGAGCACCCAGGCGTTTCATGTCACCGAAGACGCCAGCAAGCCCAAGTACTACTGCCTGAGCATGTTCCCGTACCCCTCGGGCAAGCTGCACATGGGTCACGTGCGCAACTACACCATCGGCGACGTGCTCGCACGCTACCACCGCATGCGCGGCTTCAACGTCCTGCAGCCGATGGGGTGGGATGCCTTCGGCATGCCGGCGGAAAATGCCGCGATCCAGAACAACGTGCCGCCGGCGAAGTGGACCTACGCCAACATCGAATACATGAAGGGCCAGCTGAAGCGGCTGGGTTTCGCCATCGACTGGTCGCGCGAACTGGCCACCTGCAAGCCCGACTACTACCGTTGGGAGCAATGGCTATTTACCCGGCTGTATCAGAAGGGGCTGATCTACAAGAAACTCGGCACGGTGAACTGGGATCCGATCGATGAGACGGTGCTCGCCAACGAGCAGGTCATCGACGGCCGCGGCTGGCGCAGTGGCGCGCTGGTGGAAAAGCGTGAAATCCCGATGTACTACATGAAGATCACCGCCTACGCGGATGAGCTTCTCGAAGCGCTCGACAAGCTGCCGGGCTGGCCCGAACAGGTCAAGCTGATGCAGAAGAACTGGATCGGCCGCTCCGAAGGTGTCGAGGTGCACTTCCCCTACGACCTGTCGACGATCGGCAGTTCCGGTGTGCTGAAAGTGTTTACGACCCGCGCCGACACGCTGATGGGTGCAACCTACGTAGCCGTCGCCGCCGAACACCCGCTGGCGCTCCAGGCGGCCGCAAACAACCCTGAACTCGCTGCATTCGTCGAGGAGTGCCGCCACGGCGGCGTTGCCGAAGCCGATCTGGCGACGATGGAAAAGAAGGGCATGCCGACCGGCCTGCGTGTCGTCCATCCGATCACAGGTGAATACCTCGCCGTGTGGGTCGCCAACTACGTGCTGATGGGCTACGGGGAAGGTGCCGTGATGGCGGTACCGGCCCACGACGAGCGCGACTTTGCCTTTGCAACGAAATATCACCTGCCGATCCAGATGGTGGTGCGCTCGACGCGCGACGCTTACGTCGACACCGTTGCGCCGTGGCAGGACGCCTATGCCGAGCAGGGCCGACTGGTCAATTCCGGAAGATACGACGGGCTGCATTTCCAGGATGCCGTCGATGCAATCGCCAGCGACCTCGTCGCGAAGGGTCTGGGCGCCAAGCGCACGCAGTACCGTCTGCGCGACTGGGGCATCTCGCGCCAACGCTACTGGGGCTGCCCGATCCCGATGATCCACTGCGACGACTGTGGCGACGTGCCGGTGCCGGACGAGCAGTTGCCCGTGGTCCTGCCTGAGAACGTCGAAGTCACCGGTCGCGGCTCGCCCTTGGCGAAGATGCCGGATTTCTACCAGTGCAGCTGCCCCAATTGCGGCAAACCGGCCCGGCGCGAAACCGACACAATGGACACCTTCGTCGAGTCGTCGTGGTACTTCCTGCGCTACGCCTCCACCGACAACAACCAGGCAATGGTGGATGCGCGCGTCAACTATTGGGCGCCGGTCGACCAGTACATTGGCGGCATCGAACACGCGATCCTGCACCTGCTGTATTCACGCTTCTTCACCCGCGCCATGCGCGACGAGGGGCTGGTGAACGTGTCCGAGCCATTTACGAACCTGCTGACGCAAGGCATGGTCGTCGCCGAGACGTATTACCGGGAGATCGCAGGCGGCAAGAAGCAGTGGATCAACCCGGCCGAGGTTCAGGTCGAGCGCGACGAGAAAGGCCGTATCGTGTCGGCGAAACTCACCGCCGACGGCGCGCCAGTGGTGATCGGCGGCATCGAGAAGATGGCCAAGTCGAAGAACAACGGCGTCGACCCGCAGGCGCTGGTCGACCAGTACGGCGCCGACACGGCACGCCTGTTCATCATCTTCGCCGCGCCGCCCGACCAGCAACTCGAATGGTCGGATTCCGGCGTCGAAGGGGCGTACCGTTTCCTGCGCCGGGTGTGGGGCTTCGGCCACAACTTTGCGACCGAATTTCGTCCGCAGCTGCCGGCCAAGCGTCAGCTGGCGTCCGGTCAATTGCCGGAAGCACTCGCCGCCGTGCGGCGCGAGATTCATAACTGCCTCAAGCAGGCGAATTACGATTTCGGCAAGCACCAGTTCAACACGGTTGTCTCGGCCGCGATGAAGACGCTGAATGCACTCGAAAAGGCGCCGCGCGACAATGCCGCCGCGCACGCCGAACTCGCCGAGGAAGGCTTTTCGATCCTGCTGCGTCTGCTCGCACCGATCACACCGCACATCGCCCAGGCCCTTTGGCAGGACTGCGGCTTTGCCGGAGATCTACTCCAGGCGAGTTGGCCGGAGCCGTCCGAGGCTGCGCTCAAACAGGACGAAATCGATCTCGTGCTGCAGGTCAACGGCAAGCTGCGCGGCAGCGTGAAGGTCGCTGCGGGGGCAAGTACGTCGAACATCGAAGCCCTCGCGCTGGCATCCGAAGCCGCTCAGAGGTTCATGGAAGGCAAACCGCCGCGCAAGGTTGTCGTGGTGCCGGGCCGACTCGTCAATATCGTGGTCTGAGGACACAAGCGGATGACTCCTTCACGATCCCGCCGCAGCCTGGTTCTCGCCCTCGGTGCCTTGGCAGCGGCCGGGCCGCTGGCCGGTTGCGGGTTCAAGCTGCGAGGTCCGCGTCCGCTTGCGTTTTCAAGCATCTTCATCGGCATCGGCGCGCAGACCGAACTCGGCGCTGCATTGCGCCGCCGCGTGCGTACCAGCGGCACCACCGAGATCGTCGATGACGCAGCCAAGGCCGAGGTACGACTCGAAATCCTGCGCAACCAGCCGGAGCGCGAAATTCTCACCCTGACCGGCGCCGGCAAGGTGCGCGAGTACGAGTTGCGGCACGTCATTACTTTCCGGCTGATCGACCGCGCAGGCACTGAGCGCATTCGACCCACCAGCATCTCTGCGAAACGCGAATACACCTACGACGACTCCCTGGTGTTGGCGAAAGAACAGGAAGAAGCCCTGCTGTATCGCGACATGCAGGGCGATCTGGTGGAACAGCTGATGCGCCGCCTGGCCGCCGTCAAACCGTGAATCTGCGACCCGACCAGCTACCCGCCCTCCTCGAAAAACCGCTCGCCCCGCTCTACCTCCTGCACGGCAACGAACCCCTGCTGGTGCTCGAAGCGGCCGATCTGGTGCGCGCCGCCGCGCGCCGCCAAGGTTTTGAGGAACGGGAAACGCTGGTCGTCGGACAAGGCTTCCGCTGGGACAGCCTGAACGCCGCGGCGGGCAATTTTTCGCTGTTCGGCGGCTCGAAGCTGATCGATCTGCGCATCCCCAATGGCAAGCCCGGACGCGAGGGCGGCGATGCACTGCAACGGCATGCGCGCAATATCGGTAATGGCATCGTTACGCTGATCACCCTGCCTGAACTCGACTGGGCTACGCGCAAGACGGCATGGCTCACCGCCCTGAGCGAGGCCGGCATCGCCGTCGAACTGAACGCCCCCGAACGCGAGCGCCTGCCGGACTGGATCGCCGGCCGCCTGGCACGACAGCAGCAATCGGCCGTACCGGAAGCCCTGAGCTTCATCGCAGATCACGTAGAGGGCAACCTCCTCGCCGCCCATCAGGAAATCCTCAAGCTCGGCCTGCTCCACGGCGAGGGCAGGCTGAGTCTCGAAAACGTCCAGGACGCCGTCCTCAATGTCGCCCGCTACGACATCGACAAGTTGCGTCAGGCGCTGCTCGAAGGCGACCCTGTGCGCTGCACGCGCCTGCTCGAAGGCCTGCAGGACGAAGGTGCCGCCGCACCGCTGGTCCTCTGGGCTCTCGCGAACGAAATCCGTACCCTGGCGGCACTGAGCACGGGTCTCGCCTCGGGCCAGCAACTCGCCGGCCTGCTGAAGGCTGAGCGAGTATTCGACGAACGTCGCCGTCAAGCGATCCAGCGCGCGCTGCCACGCCTGCAGGCTGCTGCTCTCCGTGCAGCACTGCTGCATGCGGCGAAAATCGATCGCATCATCAAGGGCCTCGCACCTGGGGACGTCTGGGACGAGTTCCTGCAACTCGTATTGCGCCTCGTCCGTCGCTGAACACAGCCGGGCTGCCCCTCTGGGCGGCCGACGATTCGTCGCCGGCAGGCACGATACTGGCCGCACGGGGCCAATCGGTGTTTTAATTGTTTTTTGCACGGCAACACCGAGATCCCGATGGACATTCACGAATATATGCAGACTCTGGGCCGCCAGGCACGTGCCGCCTCTCGTCAGCTTGCCGCGGCCTCGACCGCCGACAAGAACGCAGCACTTCTGGCGATGGCCGCCGCAGTCCGCGATCGCCGCGAGGAGCTTCTCGCTGCAAATGGACGCGACCTTGAGGAAGCCCGTGCCGCCGGGCTGGACGCGGCGATGATCGACCGGCTGACGCTCAACGCAAAGGGCATCGAAGCGATGGCCGAAGGACTGGAGCAGGTTGCGGCCCTGCCCGACCCGGTCGGCGAGATCACCGACGTCAAGCGCCGCCCCTCGGGCATCCAGGTCGGCAAGATGCGGGTACCGCTGGGCGTCATCGGGATCATCTACGAAGCCCGTCCGAACGTCACCGCAGATGCCGCTGCGCTGTGCCTGAAATCCGGCAATGCGGCGATCCTGCGGGGCGGCAGGGAAGCCCTGCACTGCAACCAGGCGATCGCCGCGTGCGTGCGCGCGGGGCTGACAGTTGCTGGCCTGCCTGAAGCGGCAGTCCAGGTAGTGGAAACGACCGACCGCGCCGCCGTCGGTGAGCTCATCACGATGCCGGAGTTCGTCGACGTGATCGTTCCGCGTGGCGGGAAGGGCCTGATCGAACGCATCTCGCGCGAAGCACGGGTACCGGTCATCAAGCACCTCGACGGCAATTGCCACGTCTATATCGATACCGACGCGGACCCGGCCAAGGTCGTGCCGATCGTCGAAAACTCGAAAACGCAGCGTTACGGCACCTGCAATACCGCCGAATCCCTGCTCATCGACCGTGCAGTCGCTGCCCGCTTCCTGCCCGAGATCGGACGCATGCTCGCCGGAAAGGGTGTGGAGATGCGAGGCTGTACCGAATCGCTGGCAATCCTGCGCGAGGCCGCCATCGCCGATGCCCAACTCGCGGCCGCAACCGAGCAGGACTGGCACGAAGAGTACCTGGCCCCAATCATTGCAGTGAAGGTGATCGCAGACCTTGACGAAGCGATTGCGCACATCAACATGTACAGCTCGGGGCATACCGAAGCAATCGTTACAGAGAACTACACGCGTGCAATGCGTTTCCTGCGCGAGGTGGATTCCGCGTCGGTCATGGTCAATGCCTCGACGCGCTTTGCGGACGGTTTTGAGTACGGTCTGGGAGCCGAGATCGGCATCTCTACGGACAAGATCCACGCCCGCGGCCCCGTCGGGCTCGAAGGCCTCACCAGCCAGAAATGGATCGTGTTCGGCAACGGCGAAACCCGCCGCTAGGCACCGACGACACATCGCGCGTTCCGACCGATGGTTTGCCACCAGCGCGCATGAAACACTGAAAACGCCCGTGCCATCACGGGCGTTCGCCTTTGTCAAACTGGAAATCAAAGAGGAGACAACTTTCATGCCCCGTCGATCGCTGCTTGCCGGCGCCATGCTGACCCTCGCCGCGACCGCAAGCATTGCCACTGCCGCCGTTGACGTTGCCGGTGTCTCCTTTGAGGACAGCAGCAACGTTGCTGCGCAGTCGCTCACTCTTAACGGCGCGGGGGTACGCACCAGGATCATGTTCAAAGTGTATGCGATGGGTCTGTACCTACCGCAGCGGACGGACACGCCTACTGCGATCCAGAACCTGCCCGGAAGCAAACGCATTCGCATCGTCACACTGCGCGACCTCGGCACCGACCAGTTCATTGACGCCCTGATCGAAGGCCTGAAGAAAAATCATCCACCGGAGGCCTTGGCGTCCATCCAGCCGTCGATCGATGCCTTCCGCAACGCCATGCTCACACTCAAGGAGGCTCCGAAGGGCACCGAAGTCCTGATCGACTGGATCCCCGGCGGCGGCACCCGCCTGACGGTCGGTGGAACACGCCGCGGCGACGACATCCCCGATGAACGCTTCTATGCGGCCCTGCTGCGCATCTGGTTGGGCGAGCAGCCCGCCGACAACGATCTCAAAAAACGCCTTCTGGGAAGTGCCACGTGACACCGCAGCACAGTCCCCTCCCCCCGACTCGCCGCAGGCTCGCCATTCGGCCCTGCACCTTGTGCTGACCGACTCCATGCCCGCCCGCGACATCGCAAAATCCCCCGGCGCATTTTCCGCGATCCTGGCGGCTCCGTTTGGCGGCTTTGGCATCCGCGCCGATGACACCCAGATCCGTGAGCTGGTCTTTCTGCCTCCCGGCATGCCCACTCGCCCCCCGGACAGTAAGCTCGCAGAGCACGCAGTCGCCCAGATCACGAGCTGGCTCGACGACCCCGATCGCCCCTTCGACCTGCCCCTCGCCGAACGCGGCACGCCCTACCAGCGCCGCGTCTGGGCCGCCATCACCAATATCCCGCGCGGCGAGTGGCGACGCTACGGCAGTCTTGCTGACGAACTGAACAGTGCTGCGCGCGCCGTCGGGCAAGCCTGCGGCGCCAATCCGTTTCCGCTCATCGTTCCTTGCCATCGAGTCGTTGCCAAAAGCGGTCTCGGCGGCTTCGCCGGCGCGACCGGCGGCTATCTGCTCGACGCGAAACGCTGGCTGCTCGACTTCGAGGCCCGCCGGTGAGCGCAATCGCAGCACAACTCAGCGCCGATACGCTTGCGGAACTCGACGCTTTCAACGATGCGATGTGGCTCGAACATGGACTGTCGCGCAATACCCTTGCCGCGTACCGCAGCGATCTCGCGCTGTTTGCGCACTGGGCGTGCAAACGCGGCGGACACCTGAGTCAGGCTAGCGGCGCCGACCTCGCAGCCTATCTCGCGGAATTCAGCCGGAACGCGAAGCCAGCCAGCCAACGCCGCCTGCTGTCGGCGTGGCGCCGTTATTACCGTCACCTGCTGGCGCGCGGCGGCATCGCAGAGGACCCGACTGCCCTGCTCGACCCGCCCATGCGTGCTGAACGCTTCCCCAAGACCCTCTCCGAGACTCAGGTCGAAGCCCTGCTTGTGGCGCCCGATGCCGATACGCCCCTCGGGCTGCGCGATCGCAGCATGCTCGAAGTGCTGTACGCCACCGGACTGCGCGTATCGGAGCTTGTAGGATTGAAGGTTTTTTCCACCAGCCTGATCGACGGTCTGGTACGCGTCATGGGCAAGGGCAGCAAAGAGAGACTCGTCCCGCTCGGCGAGGAAGCCATTCATTGGCTGCAGCGTTATCTTCGCGAATCGCGCGCGCAGCTGCTGGCCGGGAAAACCTGCGACGACATATTTGTCAGCCAACGTGGCGCAGGCATGACGCGCCAGATGTTCTGGCGCATCGTCAAACAATATGCCACGACCGCAGGCATTCCCCGCGAACGCATTTCGCCCCATACCCTGCGCCACGCATTTGCCACGCACCTGCTCAACCATGGCGCCGACCTGCGCGTTGTGCAAATGCTGCTGGGTCATGCGGATATATCCACCACCCAAATCTATACTCACGTCGCCCGCGAACGACTCAAGACCCTGCACGCAAAACACCACCCGCGCGGTTGAGCAGGCGCTGCGACATGATCGGTCCACGCAACACAGCTATTCCGGAGCATAAGCATGAGCAAGCCAGAGCACCACGCGCCTGAAACGCCAGCAACGCGTTTCCTAAAGCAGCACCATGTCGCCTATTCGACCCATCTATATGAATATGAACCGCATGGTGGCACCAAGGTATCGTCGCGCGAATTGAATGTCGCGGAACACGCGGTGGTCAAAACACTGGTCATGGAAGACGAGAATGCCGATCCATTGATCGTGCTCATGCACGGAGATCGCAAGGTATCCACAAAGGAACTCGCGCGCCAGATCGGGCGAAAACGCATCGAGGCCTGCACGCCGGAAGTGGCAAACCGCCATTCCGGCTACCTGGTTGGCGGCACTTCGCCATTCGGCCTGCGCAAACAGCTCCCGGTATACATGGAAAAGACAATTCTTGACCTGCCGCTCGTCTATATCAATGGCGGACGCCGCGGATTCCTACTCGGATTGCATCCTCACGACATTATCCGGATATTGCAGCCGCAGCTCGTCAACGCGGCGCTCTAGCGTTTCGAAACAGTTTCTGAATTTCCATTTTAATTCTCCACGGGATTCTAATTATCGGAATTTGCTGGCAGAATGCCCGCAGCCAATCACTTTTGATCTCAAGCGTTTGAATCGCGACGCCATCCGTGATTGACCCGCACCACACAATAAGACAATCGATAACTGGAGAATAAAATGGAACTGGCCAAGCTATCGCTGACCGAATTGCGCCGCCTGCAATCCAAAGTTGAAACAGAAATCCGCCGCCGAAGCGACACCACCCGTCGCGACCTGTTGAAGAAAATGCAGAAAATGGCCGCCGACCAAGGCATGTCGCTGAGCGACCTGTTGCCGAGCGCCGCTGTCGCCGAAGAGAAAAGCGCCCCGGCCAAACGGAAGAGCAAAGCCGCCGGCAAGAAAACCGGTCCGGTTCCGGTGAAATATCGTCACCCGGAAAATCCGGCCATCGGCTGGAGCGGACGCGGCAGAAAACCCCAGTGGGTGGTCGACTGGCTTGCACAGAACAAGCCTCTCGTGGAACTCGAAGTCAGCGCCGGCAAATGATCTGAATCCGGTTCCGGGCGCGATGCGCCCGGAATGCATCGGAAAATCAGATCGAGGTCGGGGGAAGGGAAACCCCCTCCCTGCCGCGCTGGATGTACACCCCTACCCGGCGCACGCCTTTCATTACGCCGATCTTGGCAATTCGGATCTTCACCCACGGAGCGCCGAATTCGTCGAACAACAGATGCACCACGAATTCGCCGAGCGTCTCGATCAGATTGAAATGGCGTTCCGCCAATTCCTTGCGAATCCGTTCGATCACTTCCGCGTAGTTGATGGTGTCCGCGATGTCGTCATGCTCCGCGGCGGAATCCGGCACGCCAAAGGTCAGGTTCAGCTCAACCGTCTGAGGCGCGGCTTTTTCGCGCGGATAGATGCCGATCCAAGCCTGCACCCGCAATTCCTCGATGAAAATGAAATCCATGGCGGTTCCCGATTAGAATCGCGGCAATTCTAGGTGAAAACATGACTCTTCTGCCTTTATTGCTTGCCGCCTACCTGCTTGGTTCGATCCCCTTCGCAATTGTCTCCAGCCGCCTGTTCGGCCTCGCCGACCCGCGCAAGTACGGCTCCGGCAACCCTGGTGCAACCAATGTCCTGCGCAGCGGCAATAAGGCCGCCGCCCTGCTGACTCTGATCGGCGATTGCGCCAAAGGCTGGCTCGCGGTGTGGGCCTCTGCGCGACTCGGCTTCGACGCGACCGACGCGGCGCTTGCCGGATTGGCGGCATTCCTCGGCCACGTCTTCAGCATCTTTCTGCGCTTCAATGGCGGCAAAGGTGTTGCCACCGCCCTTGGCGTGCTTGCCGGCATCAATGGCTGGGTCGCGCTCAGCGCATTGCTCGTGTGGCTCGCCGTCGCCTTCACGACCCGCTACTCCTCCGCTGCCGCACTCAGTGCTGCAATCGTCACACCGGCCGCCGGATTTCTTCTGCTCGGGGCACAACCCGCCGTTGCGGTCCTTGCGCTAATTGCAGCGCTCCTAATCTGGCGTCACGCCTCGAATATTCGCAAGCTGCTGAATGGCACGGAAGGCAAGATCGGCGGAAGCAAGGCCTGATCGCCACGATGGCGCCGGTCTCGCAGTTCGAATGACGCTGCAATGAGGCGCTGCGAAACGAAGGGCACGAGGCACTCCGTCGCCCCCTACCCCGAATCTCGCTACGCCTCATTGATTGCATCACCGGGTGCTCTCAAACCCGCCAGCGGCCAGCGGGGGTACACCCGCACCGCATGCCCTTCGGTGGCAATCTGCCCCGCCGCCAGACGCCGAGCCCCCGCGAAGGCGATCATCGCTCCGTTATCCGTGCATAGCTCGGGCTCCGGGTAGTACACTCGCCAACCCTTGTGCCGCGCAGCCGAGTTTAGGCGTTCGCGTAGGTGGTGGTTAGCCCCCACCCCGCCGGCCACAACCAGCCGTGACAGCCCGGTCTGCTCAAGCGCCTTCAACGCCTTCGCGCACAACACGTCCACCACCGCATCCTGAAAATCCGCCGCCAGATCGGCTGTATCCTCGGGACGCCAGTCCGGCCCAGAGACGACATTCAGCACCGCTGTCTTGAGCCCGCTAAAGCTGAAATCAAGATCACCCGAACGCAACATCGGGCGCGGCAAACGGAAGCGCCCGCCACGCCCCGCCTCGGCGAGTTTCGCGAGTTGCGGGCCGCCCGGATAACCCAGCCCGATCAACTTTGCCGTCTTGTCGAAAGCTTCACCGGCCGCATCGTCGAGCGACTCGCCAAGCAAGGCATATTCGCCAACGCCCGTCACCTGCATAAGCTGCGTATGCCCACCCGAAACGAGCAGCGCGACAAACGGAAACGCGGGAGGATCCGCCGCCAGCAGCGGCGATAACAGATGCCCCTCCAGATGATGGATGGGCAACACCGGCACGCCAAGCGCCAAGCCGAGAGACTCCGCGTAGCTCGCGCCGACAAGCAGGGCACCGGCAAGACCAGGCCCGGCCGTATAGGCGACCGCATCGACTTGCGACAGCTCACAGGATGCCGCGGCAAGCGTCTGTTTCACCAGAACCGGCAGGCGCCGGATGTGATCGCGCGACGCCAACTCCGGCACCACGCCGCCATACGCGGCATGCAGGTCGATCTGCGAATGCACGCAATGGCCGAGCAGCCCCGCATCGGTGTCGAACACCGCCACACCCGTTTCGTCGCAGGACGTCTCGATTCCCAGCACTTTCATGATTCGTAATCCATGGCCTCGACCCATCGAACAAGCCCACATTCTAACGACCCGCATCGCAGGAAGCTAAGTTTGTACTTGGCTTGTCGGAATTGAGTCGTTATAATTCGCGTTTTTCCGCCCACAAGACACACAAGGAAGTTCGCAATGCCGGGTATTCGCGTCAAGGAAAACGAGCCGTTTGAAGTTGCCATCCGCCGCTTCAAGCGCACCATCGAAAAAACCGGTTTGCTGACCGAGCTTCGCGCCCGCGAATTCTACGAAAAGCCTACCGCGGAACGTAAGCGCAAGTCGGCTGCGGCCGTCAAGCGCAACCACAAGCGCCTGCGCAGCCAGACCCTGCCGCCAAAGCTGTACTGACCCCTCGGGGATTCAGCCAGTCGGCCACCACGCCGGGCGCGAATCAAACGATTCGCGCCCGGCGTGGCTTTTGCATTTTCGATTCGGAGTCAGCCATGTCCCTCAAGCAACGCATCCAGGACGACATGAAGGCCGCGCTGCGTGCCAGGGACAGCGCACGACTGTCTGCCGTGCGCCTGCTTGTCGCGGCAATTAAGCAGCGTGAGATCGATGATCGAATTGAGCTGGATGACGCGGGGGTCATGGCTACCGTCGAAAAACTGGTCAAGCAGCGTCGCGACGCTGCGACCCAGTACGACGCAGCCAACCGCCCGGAACTTGCCGCCGGTGAGCGCTTCGAGATCGAAGTACTGTCTGCCTATCTTCCTGCGCAACTGTCCGACGACGAACTGAATGCTGAAATTAACGCGGCGATCGGCGAGTGCGGGGCAACCGGCGCTGCCGACATGGGCCGCGTGATGACTCTGCTGAAAGCCCGGTTGGCCGGGCGCGCCGATATGGCCGAAGCCTCGCGCCGAGTGCGCACAAAGCTTTCCAGCTGATGGCCTGTCGCCCTCAGGGGCAGGCAGCGACCGGGTCATGATTCCGCAGTCGTTCATCCAGGACCTTCTCGCCCGAGTCGACATCGTCGACGTCATTGAGCGCCACCTGCCCCTGAAAAAGGGCGGAGCGAATTATTTCGCCTGCTGTCCCTTCCACGGAGAGAAGTCCGCGTCGTTCTCGGTCAGCCCGACCAAACAGTTCTACCATTGCTTCGGCTGCGGCGCCCATGGCAGCGCCATCAGTTTCCTGATGGAATACAGCGGACTGCCGTTTGTCGAGGCAGTCAAAGAACTGGCCGGGCACGCCGGCCTGCAGGTACCACAGGAATCAAACCCCAGCTTCCGCAGCGACACCGCCCCGGCAAACGACGCACTCGTCGACGCCATGACCACGGCCGCGCGCTTCTACCGCGAACAGCTCAAGGGCTCCCCGGACGCGATTGACTACCTAAAGCGGCGCGGATTAAGCGGCGAAATCGCCGCTCGCTTCGGCATAGGTTACGCGCCGGAAGACTGGCAGGCGCTGCGCAACACTTTTCCGAGTTACGACGCGAAAGCCCTGCTCGAAGCCGGACTGGTCATCGAGAACGACACCGGACGACGCTATGACCGCTTCCGCAACCGCATCATGTTTCCGATCCAGGACCGGCGCGGGCGCATCATCGCATTTGGCGGACGCGTGCTCGATGGCGGCGAACCCAAGTACCTGAACTCACCGGAAACGCCCCTCTTCGAGAAAGGACGCGAGCTTTACGGCCTACCCCAGGCACAGAAGGCCATCCGCGACGCCGGCTACGCGATCGTGGTGGAAGGCTACATGGACGTCGTCGCGCTCGCCCAGTTCGGCGTCGGCAACGCGGTAGCCACGCTCGGCACCGCCACCACGCCGCACCACATCAATACGCTACTACGCCAATCACAACGCATCGTATTCTGTTTCGACGGAGACAACGCCGGGCGCAAGGCCGCCCGTCGGGCTCTCGAATCGGCACTGGAAGCTCTGCGTGACGACGTCACCCTAGCCTTCCTGTTCCTGCCCGAACAACACGATCCGGACTCCTTCGTCCGCGCCCACGGCGCCGCCGCATTCAGCCAAGCTGCCGCGACGGCGACGCCACTTGCAAGTTTTCTGCTCAACGAACTGCGCGCAAGCTGCCCGCCGGACACTGCGGAAGGACGAGCCCGCCTAGTACATGAAGCCAAACCACTGGTGACGCGCATCGCCGCGCCGATGCTGCGACTGCAAATCGTCAAGGCCATCGCCGAAGCAGCCGAATTCAGTCAATCCGAGGTCGAATCCGCCTTCGGACTGAAACCTGCGGCGCGCACCTGGCCACAACGCGACACCGAGGCGAACTTCCGGTCAGCCTCGAGTTCCCCCAACGCCCCCCGCAGCAACAC
>NZ_WTVQ01000040.1 GCF_012910955.1 Aromatoleum diolicum | reverse complement strand
CGGTAGCCGCGCGACTGTTGGCGAGGGCGTCATGCGGGCGGCGACGCAGGTCAGCGCCGATGAGGAGGCCATCCCGATCGTTTGGGCGGGCCTTCACTCATGCAGGTCGTCGCGCTCGATTGACGCTGCGCCGGGGCGCAGTTCAATTTGCCGACAATTTCGCCCACCACACCGACATCGGCACTGTGAACAGCGAATTCCCGAAGGGGAAGTTGTCGCTCGTCGTCGCAGCCGCCGTAGCAACGGCGGCTTTGGAATGACACGGCCGAACTGGCACTATCGGCCGAGGCCGTGTAAAAACTCGCTGGTGCATCAGAAATCAGACGTTCCCGGACGCCGCGGCGGCAAGTCAATGAGTTCGAACACAACAGATCTGTTCAGCTGAACTTCAAAAAGGGCATTTCAGCCCTTCATCGCCGCCATCAGTGCCTCATTTCCCATCAAATTCATTACCCGCTTCAGGTTGTACGCCAGAACGTGCAAATTCATCTCCGTTCGGACGCGTTCGAGGCCCTTGGTCAGGAAGTGGGTTGCGCCCATCCACGCCTTAAGGGTGCCGAAGGGGTGTTCGACTGTCCGACGCCGAATACGCATGCTGTCGGGTGCCTGATCGAGGCGCGCCTGCATGACCTCCAGTTCCTCCTCATGCACCCAGCGGCTGACACGCCGATAGTCACTGGGCGTGCATTGGCTCTTCATGGTGCATCGCGTGCACGATGAGCTCCAGTAGCGATTCATCGTGAGCCCCGCCTCGACTCGGGCAAAGCGCCAGATCAGGCGCTCGCCGGACGGGCAGACGTACTCGTCGTTGTCACGGTCGTACACGAAGTCTGCCCGGTCGAAGCGCCCCTCCGCTTTCGCGCTGGAAGTCGTGCTTTTCGGAACGAGCGGCACGATGCCGGCTTTGTGGCAGGCGAGGATTTCCTCGCTCTTGAAGTAGCCTCGATCGGCGATTGCAGTGAGGGACTCCACGCGCATGGCCTTGCGCGCCTGCTTGCCCATCTTGCTGAGTTGGTCCCGGTCCAGCCCGTCGTTGGTCACCTCGTGGGCCACGATCAGGTGGTTCTTCGTTTCGACGGCCGTCTGCACGTTGTAGCCGACGATACCCGTGCCACGCGTCTTCATGGATCGGGCGTCGGGATCGGTGAGGGAGATCTGCTTGTCGGGCGTGTTCTCGAGCTGGACACCGATCGCCTCGAGTTCCTTCATCCGCGCCTTCAGGGTCGTGATCTTGTCCTGCAGCCGCTCCTTCTTCGCTTGGGCCACCGCCGGCTCTTGCCGGTCGGCCGTATCCATCTCGACGAGGTAACGCTCGATGCTGGATTCGATCTCCTCCATGCGCCGTTGCAGCTTGGCGCTGGTGAAGTTGCGGTCGCGGTTGTTGACCGCCTTGAACTTGCTGCCGTCGATCGCCACCACCGCTTCGGCGAAGAGCCCCAGTTCTCTGCACAGTACAACGAACTGGCGACAGACGCCGCGGATCCCCTTCGGATTGTCCTTGCGGAAGTTGGCAATGGTCTTGAAGTCGGGCGTCAGGCGCCCGACAAGCCACATCAACTCCAAGTTGCGCTGCGCCTCGCGTTCCAGGCGCCGACTCGATTGGATCCGGTTCAGGTAGCCGTAAATGTAGAGCTTGAGCAGCGCCGCCGGGTGATAGGCGGGTCTGCCAGTGGCTGCCGGATCGACGCCGACGAAGCCCAGCTTGCGCAGGTCCAGTTCATCGACGAAGACGTCGATCACCCGCACCGGATTGGTCTCGGCGACGAAGTCATCCAGGCTCTCGGGCAGCAATGCGCCCTGTGTCCGGCACTGTCCTTCGATGAAGCGCTTCATGGCTACCGATCACACTGATAACAATGCCATAAGCATACAACATCGACCGTTTTTACACAGCCTCGGCCAGTAGCTGCCATCCGGGGTCACGGCTCCAAACCGGTCACTCGTCCCCCTTATTTCTCGAAATCTGCCGTTCGCCGCCGCAAGGCGATCCTGTCGGCCTGACCTGCAGGTTTTGGATCGGACAGTCGGCAACGCGAATCGGCCGGAGTCGCTCTCCGGACATGGCCTGCCTTCGCAATGACTGCTCCGGACATCGCCACCGCTGCTTTGGGGGACTGTCGGGCATTGACGATACCACCCTGCCGCTGCCTACAGAGGCTCGAGCAGTCGTCTTGCACCACGTGCGTAATCCAGAGGGTCTCATCGTCGCCTTCGAATGAATCGGAGGGTTGATCCTGGGACGACGCCGGCGTCGAGCAGGGATACATCGAGTTCGGTCAGCCGGTTGCCTCGTCGTGGGGTCGGGTTTGGTTCCAGCACCGCCTCCCAGCCCGAGTCCAACTGAAAGTATTCCGCTACCTGCCGCACCGTCTTTACTTCGTCGACGTACATCGGCGTGCGCGTAGTCGATCCCTCGATTTCGATCTCGACGAAGAAACGCAGGGCACTGCAATCGAGCACCTCGGTCGGGTCCAGCCTTCCGGTCTCTACGGCATGCCACACTGAGCGGTCGGGAGCCTCATCGGGAACACGCGCCGCTGCCGTGTCATGTATCACGATCCGCAGTGGCGAGGCTTTTCGCAGGGGCCGAGTTTGCACGAAGCGCCGGATGCCACGCAGCATCTGGACCAGCGAGAAGATGCGTGGCCAACGGCCCTTGCGGACGCTCGCGCTCAGCAGCATGAACGATATGGTCGAGGCCCCTTTAAGCACGGCGACTTGCAGCGCACGCGTCGTGACATCGGCGACGTTCCGCAGATCCCGATCATGGCGACCGGTACCGGGATCTGGCTTCCGCGCAATAGCCAGCAGTACGGCCTGCCCGGCCACCTGCTTGAGATCGTCATGGTCGGTGATGGGAACTTGTGGCCCTCGCAATGCGGCTGGCACATCACCACTGACGCGCTTCTGCCCCGCACTGCCGACGATCCAGTTTTCTGCGGAACTCTTCTCGGGGAGCAGCGTTGGCTCAATGTCCACGCACACGGCCGGTGTCGCACCATGCATCCAGAATCGCCGGGCGCCGCGCGGCGGTTCGGTCAGCGCGTCTGCGATTTCCTGCAGGCAGGCCGCAAATCCGCTGTATTTCGGGGCGTTCAGCGGATCCTTGTATGTCAGCACGACGATGTTCAGGCGGGTGTGCATGAACCAGCAGGTGTCCCGTTTCACATCTTTCTTGTTGATCAAGACGCAGTGCGCATGCTGGTTAGCGCCGAGTCGGATTATTGACTCGCCGAACAGGCCGCGGAAGTACTCCTCCCCGAGGCCAGTGCCGACAAAGAGGAGCGAACGATTCCGATACACCTCGGAAAACGCGGCGCGGAAGGTGGCGTTCTCGAACGTTGCCCGCCGGTATTGGTCGTAGCCGAGGACAATCTCTTGGTTTAGATCGACGCCGTTGAGACCGTTGCCAAGAAAACCCTGCAGGGCCCAAAGCAGGGGGCGAACGGGGAGATTAAGGGATGCCAGTAAGGTGTGGCAGTGTGCCGCGCTTCGACCCAACACCGCCATCACGTCGTTATCGTACTTGGCGCGGTGGTGCCGCTTGTTAAAGGCGTCGAGGAACAGCGGATCGTAGTTCGTCGTCAGGATCAACGGCCACCAGGCCGACGCCAATGCGCTGACCGCCGGTGGCGGCTGGTCCTGGCTACTCTTCGGGTCAGGGAGCGTCGTTTGCATCGCGTCGGCCAAGGAGCGTCCCTGTGCCCTCAGCTGCCAGACGATGCGCTCGGAGGCAAGTATCAACTGCTGGTCCGTGGGGCGAGTTCCAAGCCGCACATCACGAATCCCTGCTTCCTCGGCGAGGGCTTTGACGAGGCCCGACCACAAGCGCAACCGGGGTGCGTTGACCCCCGATCCGATAAACGGCACAAGTAGCCCGCGACGGTATCCAACGCGCAAATGATCCAGCGCGTCACGATACGACAGAGGTCTGAACGGATCCCGAGTGATACTGTGCGAACCGACCTCGCCGCGCATGATCGTCTCCGTCTTGCCCATAAGGTTTCTTTCGTGCAAGCGATCTTGAGCTGTCGTGCCAGTTCGATCGGCGCCTGCTTTGTGACGCGGCTTGGACCCCCGGTGATCAGGCCTGGACAGCAGCTCGGAATCGAGCGATTCAGTCCTGCTACCGCCCAAGTTGTTCGTTCAGAAGCTCGATGACGCGACACAATGCCTCGCGTGTCGCGTGATCGTCATCGCCTGCGCGGTCGTACTCCTCGGTCAGAAGCGCATGCGGAGGATTGAAGACGCGGCGCCACCACGACGGATGCGAATACTCGTCGAGTTCGGCCTGGGCACCGAAGGACCGGGCGATCCGCTCCAGTCGCCTGCCCGGACAGAGGCGGTCTTCAGCGTAACGCTGCAGCAGGATTTTTTTCTGGTCCGACCTCGCGGCACACGCCCCGGCTTGCAGTTCGTTGTCCGAGATGTTCAGCTGATCCATCCACGGACCTTCACCGAGGCCGATGGTCCGGTAGACTATGCGAAGCGGAATCGCAGGCTGCGAAACCACCCCAGTGGCGACGGCCGCATCGATGAATAACGGGATCACGAAGGCCCCGGTCAAACACATGCCGATCGCTCCGATCCGGGCGCCGCCTGCGCGTTCAGCAATGTCGGCAGCCAGTGCACGCAACCAGTCCGTGATCGGGGCATGGACCCCCGCCTCGAGCCGTGCAAACTCCACCGATATGCACAGCGCCCGCCAGTTCGCCAGCGCCGCATGGCGAAGCGGCGCGCCGACCAACAGCGGCAGATGTACACGGAAGCCCGCGTCGATGAGGCGCTCAGCGAAGCGCACGCACGGCATCGCCAGCCCCGGCAGTTCATGCAGTATCAGCACCGACGGGCCACGTCCCTTCTCGAACACCGGATGGTCGATGTCACCGGACGCGAAGCTGCGTTCGACGAAGCCGAGGCTCGCCATCGTCGACGTGGCGGCCTCCATCAGCTGGCGGCCACGGCGGCGAGGAGGGCGTAAGCCGTTTCAGGGTGGATGATGTCCGAGTGACCCAGGATCAGCATCTCGCCGTTCATGTTGTAGACCCGTCCACCCTTGAACGAATAGGACGTGCCGGGCTTGCCAAAGTCCAGCTCGCTCGCCTCGGGGGTACCCTGCGCACCGTTGCGGCCCAGACCGCCGTAAGGATCGCTTGCATCGCCGAGTCCCGAGTCGTTCTGACTCGCAATTCGGGACGCGAGCGGGTAAGCCAAACCAACCGGCAGATCGCGCGACGTGTGGCTTACAAGCAACGGGCCGCTAAGCCGCGCCGGGGCGGCGACAACCCTGCGAAAGACTCCTACGGGATGCCCCGTTGAACCGTCCGAGAACGCGTTGTGCGAGAACGCCGCCTGCAACAGGGTCATCGAGCCGATGCGCAGTGGAGGCTGGTCGTCCGCGCCGAGAGCCACGGATGTGACGAGTCGGGCACCGAAACTGTGGCCTACCAGATGAATCTTCGGGGGTTTCTGCCCATCTGCAATCTCGCGGACCAGTGCATGGACTGCACCGCGGCCGATCATGCCTGCACGCTCTTTCATCTGGTAGTAGGTCGTCAAGTTCAGCAGATTGCTCGCCGCCGAGGCGATGCCGCTGAAAAAGCCGCCGATTCTCGCAGCGCCGCCTGCAACGTCCGACGCGGGGGCATCGCCAAGATTCTGTGCGCCGCCGCCGTCGGACGACGCTGTCGGTGTCGGGGGCAACTGCACGGGCCCCGCGAGCCGTTGCAGCAGGTCTTGGGCGTCGAGCGCATTATAGTAGCCATCGGTATTTCCTTCGTCATCAGCCGGCTGCCGTGTCAACAAGCCCCGTACGAGCCGGACGAATTCGCGCTGTGCGGCTGGACTGTCGGCGAGCTTGGGGGACAGTTCGCGTGCCGCAGAAAGCTTTGCGTCGGCCTCGGGATCGTCAAATGCGCCCTTCAGGGTGTCGATGTGCTCCATCAGCGCATCTGCCATTTCGCCCGAGTCGATACTTGCAGCCTGGCCCGGAATCAGGGACTTCTCGGCAAATTTCTTGGACGGCCACAGAACGGCCAGCACGCCGAGTTGACGGGCTCCGAGCGGGGGCGTGCTGGCCACGAGGCAAGCCCGCAATGCGGCGAGCAGGCGATCGTAGAGCGTGCGTGCTTCGGCCATATCGTTGTTCCAACCATGCGATAGCACCAGTAGATCGGTCACCGCGCCCTGACCGAAAACGTCAACTGCTCGAGCGCGTTCGGCGGGATCGATCACCGTTCCGGCTTTGTCGACCTGGAACTCGATGTAGGGGAAGCCATGGAGATCGGACATGAAAGCTCCTGGGTGAAATGGGTGGGATGGGTCAGACCGACTGGATCGCGCGCATTAGGTCGACGAGTCCGCTGCCCTGGAAGTAGCGGTCGCGCTTCAGGTCGGTCGCGGTGGACATGAACACCTCCTTGACCCTGTCCGGTCGACCGATGAACTCACGCCGCACGGATAGGAACGCGGCGATGACACCTGACACATGCGGTGCTGCCATGCTGGTTCCACTGTCTTCGCGGTAGCGTGCCGCAGACACTAGCGCAGGAGGGGCAGGCGTCGCGGGCTGCGCCGGCGCGGACGCGGCCGCCGGTAGTGCGGCCGCGGCGACAGCCGGCGCTTGCGGCCGTTGCCATTGCTGCACCAGCGCCTGCAGGGCTGTCTGTCGTGCAGCTTCGGCGGTGGCTGCCGCTTCGGCATCGAGCGTCCTCGCCGGCTGCCAAGACGACGCACAAGAAACAATCTTTTCCCCCGGCGCCACGAGGTCGGGCTTAGCTCTGCCGTCTCCTGTCGGTCCTTTGGACGAGAAGTAGGAGACGCCGTAGATGTGCGGCATGTCCCGGTGCGTCGATCCAACGGTGATCGCCAAGTCAGCATTGCCGGGATCGTTGATCGTCAGTCCTAGGCCGGCGGGCACTGAGCCCTTAAACGCGCTTTGCGCGGTGCCATAGCCGGTGTTCCCCGCGGCGACGACGACGACCACCCCCGACTTTACGAGCCGGTCGACCTCGACGCACAACGGGCTCTGGCCACAGGCAAACCATTCTGGCTCGAAGTTGTAGCCGACGCTCAGGTTGACGCCGTGCACGCGGATGTAGCGGCCGTGGTTGTTGATCCTCTGGACCTCCTCGAGCGCTGCGATCAAGCTGCTCGCTTGGCCCTGCCCTTTGTCATTGAGCACCTTCAGGCTCAGCAGCTTGCAGCGCGGCGCCATGCCCGAAACGCGTTGCGGATGGATCGGAATGCTGCTGATTTCGCCTTTCTCGTCGCGCGCGCGACCGACCGCGTCGATAGGACCTTGATCGACGCTGCGGAAGCCGGCAATGATCCCGGCGACGTGTGTGCCGTGTCCGAATCGATCGACCAGCGCACCGTTGGGATCCACACCGTCGCCCGTGAAATCCAAGTGCGCAAGGGGCGGCAACTCACCCAGGTCCAAATTGGCCTGCACCGCGAAATGCGGATGAAGACCATCGATGCCGGAATCGAGCACAGCCCAGACGATGCCGTCGCCGGTCGTCGCGAACGACTGCAGTGCCGCATCGGCCTTTACCGTGGAAATCGATCGGTGCAAAAGCGCCTTAACCTCGAAGTCGGGCCAGATGCGATAGATCGCGCGGCGCGGTGCGTCGGCGCCACCTGCCTGGTCGCGCCGCACCAGCTCGCGGATGAAGCGACTCTCGAACTCCCCGAATAGGTACTGCTGCGACAGGCCGCTCTTGGCTGCGTTGATGCCCTGGGGGCGCGTCTTCAGCCGCCATGCACGTGCGCGATCTTGCATGATCGCATCTACGATTTCCCGAACGCGATCGCGCGCCGCGTCTCGACCGCCCGGGTATTCGAGGTGGACGTCGATGATCACCGCAAACCGCTTAGGTGGCGCGCTGCCTCTGGGCCCGCGTGGCGCCACATCGGCCTTTTCCATCATATCGAGCAGAGGCAACGCGATCGGACTGCGGTCTAGGAGCCGCGTCTCGAACTCGAACGCTCCGCTATCTGAACCGACAGCGGCAGAGGTCGCGTCCGTCGCGGATTCTGAACTTCGCTTCTTGTGAGTCGCCACCGTGATCTCCCGCGCTGGTAGAGGCGCAGCTTAGGCGCCGAGGAAAAATGGCCCAGTCTCGTCGAGGCTGGTGGAATCAACTCGCAAGGGTTCCGACCTTCTAGGCGTTCCGCGAACCCATCTTGCCAATGACGCTTATTGCGCGGCTGCACGTAGTTAACATTCCGATCCGCTGCGGGGGAGAGACGCTCGTGAACCGCTGCGCTGGATGAATGGAAGCGCCAGCCTTCGCTCAGGGCTCCCCGGAGGAAATCGCGTCAACTGAGTGAGGCGCTGCTGCGCCACCGATCTTGTGCCGGCTCACCACCTCGCCCTTTCTGAAAAATGTCACCTCCGCGCCTCTCTCGCTCAGCTCGAGCAGGCCCCAGTTGTAACGATCATCACACCTGATTGGCTTGCCGAGTCCGAGAAGGTTGACGGCAAAGCCGGACGCGATCAACTCGTGGCACGGACGCCGCGCGTACGGAGCACCGAACGCATTGCGGTGGATGTCGCCACCGAGGAAAAGGACATCCTTACCATTGGCGATCAGCCTCGAAAGTCTGCGCAGATCACCCTTGTACGACTGCCAACTTTCCTGCCCCCTTAGCAGCGACCAGCGCGTAAGTGCGATCGGCGAGCAAATCAGCGTATAAAGCGCATCATGCTGCAGTGCGTCCGTGACGAACTCCCACTGCTTTTCACCCAGCAATACGGGACGGTCTCTCGATGGCCCGGAGTTATATGAGCGGGTGTCCAGGAAGATTGCACGTCCGAGGGGGAAGTCTACGTAGCGGTAGATGTCGTTTTCACTTTCGCTACCGTACATCCAGCGGTTGAAGAGCCTCCTCGACGCCTTCACCTTCTCGGGCGGCACATCAGCACCGACCGCACCGTTCCACGCAAAATCGTGATCGTCCCAAATCCCATACACCCCGCCCCGAGTCTTCATCCGCTCCAGCAAACGCGCGAAGTGCGGCTCCGCCCACTGCTGTGCGTACTTCTTCTCCATCCGCTCACGAAAAGCCTCAAGCGATAGCCGTGCAGGACTACGCGGTCCCCACAATGGATCGGAAACACCGACGTATCCGTAATCCATGTAGATCTGATCGCCCAGCAGAAACAGATAGTCAGGATTAGCATCCAGCACGTGCTGCCAGTGCGGCTGCGACGGAAAAGCCTCGTAGCGGATGCAGGAGGTGAACGCTATCCTGGTCATTGCTCAGCTCCGGAACGGTGCGAGAGGTCTAATTAGCAAGAAAAGCGCCATTCCAGATAGCCCGCGGATTCAAGCGGATGCTGCGTGGCTTCGCGCCGCAAGTGTAAGCGTTTCCGACACATGGTTACTCAGGCAACTGGGCATTAGCCCTGCGTGCCGAATCTGGGCGTCAAGGGACGGCGGGCCGGGCCACCGGGCTTGAGGTGGCGGACATCTTTCGCCGAGCCGGGCCCACCTACCGCCGGACCACTCTCCCAAATGCGAGTCGCCGGTGTTCGGGGGCAGTGGCTCGAAGCGTGCCACGCCTATCTTGAGTATTTCCCCTTCGTCTTGCTCATCCCCGAGCACATCGCGGTGAAGATTGCTGACGAATGAATGACAACTGACGCGTGCGACCCAACGTTCGACGATGCCCCTCCCGCGCTCCGCGACCGTCTCTTACTGGCCGGGGTGTCCGACGCCATTCCATGCGCGCAGCCCAGTCCAGCTTCAAACGTTCCGCTCAAGTCCACACACCACCTTGGTGCCAACGAACGGCCGCTTCGTCGGCACTGGTTGTTGCAGCGAATGGCCGCTTTGAGAAAGCCCGACTGGCAGGTCAGGGTCGGGTCCGGCTGTAGCCTGAAGTGACAAGCGGTCATTGACCGCCACAAGCAGGTGAGCGACAGGTGACCGGCGCATTGCCGCCCGGCGCCGGCGTCAGGCCCAAGGTCAGCAATGGCCGATTTCCGTCTAGGTCCAACATAAACGATTCTGTCTATGGCCATCTCGGACTCTCAAAACCCAAAACCAGCTAAGGCCGGTTTTGGGTTTGCCTGATTTGCAAAAGTCAGGCGGAAAAGCCGCCATCAATTAACAGGCTGGCGCCGGTGATGTAGGCAGCCTCGGGGCCGGCCAAATAAGCAGCGAAGCTCGCCACTTCCTCCACCGTGCCGTAGCGCGGCAGTGCCATCAGGCCCTTCAAGGTCTGCGCAAAATCACCGCTGTCCGGATTCATCTCGGTGTCGATCGGGCCGGGCTGAATGTTATTGACGGTAATGCCGAGCGGTCCGAGATCGCGCGCCAGGCCCTTGGTCAGACCGACGATGGCGGACTTGCTCATGGCGTATATGGAGCCGCCCTGGAAGGGCATGCGGTCGGAGTTGGTGCTACCGATGGTAATGATGCGGCCGCCCTTGTCCATGTGCTTGACCACCGCCTGCGAGGCGACGATCACGCTGCGCACATTCACGGCCAGGGTGCGATCAATGTCTTCGAGCGAGATCTCCGTTTCGGCGACATTGCCCAAGGCCAGCACGCCGGCGTTGTTCACCAGGATATCAATCTTGCCGTAGGTGTCGGCGGCCACCTGCACGGCGGACTTGATCTGCATAGCATCGGCGCTGTCGGCCTTGATCGCAATGGCGCGACCGCCGATGGCTTCGATCTCCTGGACGACTTCCTGCGCCTGGTTGGCCGAGCTGGCGTAGGTCAGCGCCACGGCGGCACCGTCACGAGCCAGCCGCTTGGCAATGGCAGCACCAATGCCGCGCGAACCGCCCTGAACGAAGGCGACCTTGCCGGCCAGATGATCGACTTGCGCTTGTACGTTTTGAGCTTGCTTCGACATGATGTAACTCCTGGAGTGGTTTGGCTTCGCAATATCGCTACGCCATGGAGCGAACTATCCGCCGATCATTGCATTGTGATAAGCCATGAATCCTTATATTCTGTTCAAACTAATGGTTTGAAATAGGCAGGCTTGATTTGGCCTGAAAAGCGCATGGAAACATTAGGCGGTATCGAATGCTTCGTCCGCAGCGCTGAAGCCGGTAGCTTCTCCGAAGCGGCGCGGCGCCTGGGTCTGACCTCGGCCGCTGTGGGCAAGAACGTGGCCCGACTGGAGGCCAGCTTGGGCATTCGCCTGTTCCAGCGCAGCACGCGCAGCCTCCGCCTAACCGAAGCCGGCACGCGCTTCCTGGCCGAGGTCAGCGGCAGTCTGGCAACCATACAGAGCGCGGTCGCCAACCTGGCAGATGCTGAAGGACAAGCCGCCGGCACGCTTAAGGTCAGCATGGGCAACGCCTTTGGGCGCGAGCACATCGTGCCCCTATTAAGCGACTTTCTCGCCCAGCATCCGGCGATCGTGCCCGACTGGCACTTTGACAATCGTCAGGTTGATCTAATCGCGGAAGGCTTTGACGCCGCCATCGGCGGCGGCTTCGAGCTTCCTCCCGGCCTGGTCGCCCGCACACTGGCGCCGGCGCACATCGTTTTGCTCGCCTCTACGGCCTACCTCGCTGCTCGACCGGCAATCACGCATCCGGATCAACTCAAGCAGCATGCCGGCATTTTCATTCGCTCGCCGCAAACCGGGCGTATCCGTCCGTGGGGGCTGATCAACAGCAAGGATGCGCGCCGCAAGGAACAGATGCCGATAGACATGCAAATCCGCATGACCATGAGCGATCCAGCCGCTTCGCTCGAGGCGGCCGAGCAGGACTTGGGCATTGCTGTCACCAGCATGCCCAACGCCCAGCCCTATCTCGCCAACAAGCGGCTCGTCCGCGTCCTGCCTGACTGGTATGCCGATGCCGGCGCCCTTTCGCTCTACTTTTCGGCGCAGAAGCTACTGCCGGCCAAGACCCGGGCTTTCATCGATTTCGTCGTGTCCTATTTCCGCAAGCACAAGATGGCGCAGCGCTTCAGTGCATACTGAAGCGCCCCGGCTTTCGTCGTCGCCTTGAAGGAACGCTTTGAATTTATCAGCGGTCTGTGTCCTGAGCAGAGACGAACGTCAGCAAAGGCCGCAAACTGCCTGATCCCAACGGCAATAAACATCAATTCGGCCTGGGACTAAACCGCTCGCGCGGTAGGGCGTGCTGAACCGCTTCGAACAGTCAGGACGTCGCGGGTGTGCATCGGCAGTGCTCTGCCATGTTGGAGATGAGGCGATCCGCCTCGTTTTCGACAGGAGCACGTCATGGAAACGACTATCCGCCCCATCAGCCCCCTGCGCCAGCGCATGATCGAGGACATGCGGATGCGCAAGCTGGGCGACAGAACCCAGGAAGGGTACGTGCGCGCCGTGCGCGACTTCGCAAAGTATCTTGGGCGCTCTCCGGATACCGCGACCGTCGAGGATCTGCGGAACTACCAGCTGTACCTGGTGGATCACGGGACATCACCCACGTCGCTCAACGCGGCAATTTGCGGCTTGAAGTTCTTCTTCACCGTCACGCTCGACCGTCCCGAGCTGATGGCCAAGATGCAGCCGGTGCATCTGCCGCGCAAGTTGCCGGTGATCCTGAGCCCGGACGAGGTGAAGCGCCTGATCGCTGCGGCTGGCAACCTGAAACACCAAACCGCCCTGGCACTGGCCTATGCGACGGGCCTACGAATCAGCGAAGTCGTGTCCCTGAAGGTCCCCGACATCGACAGCCAGCGCATGACCCTGCGGGTTGAACAAGGCAAGGGCCAGAAGGATCGTTATGCGATGCTTTCGCCGTTGCTGCTGGAACGGCTGCGCGTGTGGTGGCGGGTGGCCCGCGCGCAGGGCAAGATGCTCGATGGCGGCTGGCTGTTCCCGGGTCAGGATCCGGTCCGGCACCTCAGCGCCCGGCAACTCGACCGTGCCATCCACGCAGCCGCCGACGAAGCCGGCATCGAGAAGCGGGTATCGATGCACTCGCTGCGCCATGCCTTTGCCACGCACCTGCTGGAGCAGAAGGTCGACATCCGCCAGATCCAGGTCCTGCTCGGGCACAAGAAGCTGGAAACAACCGCCCTGTACGCCCAGGTCGCCACCGACATCCTGCGCGAGGTCGTCAGCCCGTTGGAGAAGCTGAACTCCCCATAGCGCCGCCATGGGGCGGCCTGCCCTGGAGGTCGCCGACATCTTCCGCACCCATGGCCCAGTGTGGCGAGCAAAGCAGTCAGGCCACCTGAGCCTCGGTCAGCTCAAGGTCATGTCGGCCATCGAACAGTGCCGTACCGCGGCGCTGGGCGGACACGCATTGCGTTGCAATGCCTGCGGGCATGAGGAGATCAGCTACAACTCCTGCCGCAATCGACATTGCCCGAAGTGCCAGGCGCGTGCCGCCCAGCGCTGGCTCGAGGCCCGACAAGCCGATCTGCTGCCCGTCGAGTACTACCACGTCGTCTTCACGCTGCCCGAACCGATCAGCGCCATCGCCTACACCAACAAGGCGGTGCTCTACCGGCTGCTGTTCGACATGGCGGCGGAAACGCTGACGACCATCGCCGCCGATCCGAAACACCTCGGCGCCCAGATCGGCGCCACCTTGGTCCTGCACACCTGGGGTTCGGCATTGACGCATCATCCCCACGTGCACGGCATCGTCCCCGGCGGTGGAATTTCTGCAGACGGGAAACGCTGGGTCGCTTGCCGGCGCGGGTTCTTCCTGCCGGTGCGCGTGCTGTCGCGCTTGTTCCGTCGGCGCTTCATCGAGGAACTCGAGAAGCTGTATCGCGCCGGCCAGCTGCAATTCTTCGGCGAGCACGAGCCCCTGGCCGATGCCGGCGCGTTCGGCCGGTGGTTGGTGCCGCTACGCAGGTGCGAGTGGGTGGTGTATGCCAAGCGTCCGTTCGCCGGTCCCGAGGCCGTATTGGCCTACCTCTCCCGCTACACCCACCGGGTGGCCATCTCGAACCGGCGATTGGTGGCGATGGATGAGAATGAGGTGTCCTTCCGCTGGAAGGACTACCGGGCCAAGGGCCGTACCCGCCACAAGACGATGACGCTCGCCGCCGACGAGTTCATGCGGCGCTTCCTGCTGCATGTGTTGCCAACGGGTTTTCACCGCATCCGTCACTACGGACTGCTGGCCAATGCCGGGCGACAGCAGAACCTGGCCACGGCGCGTGCCTTGCTCGATGTGCCTCGACCCGAACCGGTCGACAACGAAAGCGCCGTAACGCCACCGCCAACCTTCGTCTGTCGCTGCTGCGGCGGCGCCATGCTTGTCGTCGAGATCATGATGCGTCGACAGCCGATTCGCGCACCGCCATGATGCACAGCTTGCAGCTCTTTCGTCACACGACAGCATCGGCGCCCGAGTTCCCTGCGCCGGGAGCGGCCGGCTGTTGCTCGATGCCGTATCGCCAGCATTCGCCGCTTCTGGCACGCGCGATCGTGGCGCCAATGACCGCCGTCGGTGCCGATCTGTGCGTTGCCGACGGTTCGATGCGCCAATCATCGGCCATCTTGGGAACACCGGCTGGCCTCAAATCCCCATAGGCCGCGTCCTACCCGAACCGCGCAGCAGCATTCCGCGGTTTCGTCCCTGGAGGTTTATTCAACGTCTGCCCGCAGGCGCTCTTGCGTCATCCAGCCTCGTCACATGAAGGGCAGACGTCAAACAAACCTAAACCTGAACGGTCATCCGGGGGCAGCGTCACCAACGGCCGAAATGTATCGGTCAGCCGCCGTAGGTCTGGAAGTTGGCGTCAGCGACCGCTTCGCCCGTCTGGCTACAGCCGGACCCGACCCACTGCGGCCATCGGCGCCTGAAAATAGCCGTCATTCGCACGCGGGCCAAAGTTCGGCTTAGCGATACGCCGAATGTCGGCTTGGGGTTGCGATCACGGCTAGTGACACGACTGCTTGCTCTACCTGCAGGCCTCGAACTCGGGCAGCTGATGATCGTCATCGCCGCGACGACGTTGCTGTTCGTGCTGCGGCTGGCCACGCTATCCGGCATGGGCAATTCACGGCGGCTCGCTGGCCGCGCTGCTGGTGGGGCGGGTGTGGTTCGTCGAGCGCACCGCCGACAGCGCGCCGGAGGAACCACTGCGCCGCGATTCATTGAAACAGTACGTCTGGGGTCGTGATGATGCAGGACGTAGTCAACACTGGCACTGACTCGGGTGTTGGCAAGACCTATAACTAGACAACCCTCGCCCAATTGTTGCCCCGACGCGGAATGCCTGCGCGCTCGCGCAAGCCACTACAAAGGTTATCGAGATGACCGACATCACTGACAACATGCGCACGTATTCCTCCCAGGTGGTGGATGGCATCGAGGCCGCCCCCGCTCGTGCCATGCTGCGTGCCGTCGGTTTCACCGACGAGGATTTCAAGAAGCCGCAGATCGGCATCGCCTCGACCTGGGCCAATGTCACGCCCTGCAACATGCACATCGACAAACTCGCGCAAGAGGCCGAGAAGGGTGCTAACGCGGCGGGTGGCAAGGCCGTTATCTTCAACACCATCACCATCTCCGACGGCATCGCCAATGGCACCGAGGGCATGAAGTATTCGCTGGTGTCGCGTGAAGTTATCGCCGACTCCATCGAAGCCGTGGCCGGCTGCGAAGGCTTCGACGGCCTCATCGCCGTGGGTGGTTGCGACAAGAACATGCCCGGTTGCCTCATCGGCATGGCACGCCTGAACCGCCCCTCGATCTTCGTCTACGGTGGCACCATCAGGCCCGGCCCCGGCCACACCGACATCATCTCGGTGTTCGAGGCCGTCGGCCGGCATGCCGCAGGCGAACTCAGCCTGCTCCAGGTCAAGCAGATAGAGGACACCGCCATCCCGGGCCCGGGCTCCTGCGGCGGCATGTACACCGCCAACACCATGGCCTCGGCCATCGAAGCCCTGGGCATGTCGCTGCCGGGTTCCTCGGCGCAGGACGCGATCTCGACCGACAAGGCCTCGGACTGCTTCCGTGCCGGTCAGCAGGTGCTGGAACTGCTGGCACGCGACATCAAGCCGCGTGACATCATGACCCGCAAGGCCTTCGAGAATGCGATCCGCGTGATCATCGCGCTCGGCGGTTCCACCAACGGCGTGCTGCATTTGCTGGCCATGGCTCACGCCGTGGAGGTGAAGCTGACGCTGGATGACTTCACCGAGCTCGGCAAGACCACGCCGGTGCTCGCCGATCTGCGTCCGAGCGGCAAGTACATGATGTCCGAACTGGTCGCCATCGGCGGCATCCAGCCGCTGATGAAGCGCATGCTCGATGCCGGCCTGCTGCACGGCGACGTGCTTACCGTCACCGGCAAGACGCTAGCGGAGAATCTCACCAATGTCGCCGACTATCCGGCCGGCCAGGACATCATTCGTCCCTTCGACACCCCGATCAAGAAGGACTCGCACCTGGTCATCCTGCACGGCAACCTGTCGCCAACCGGCGCGGTCGCCAAGATCACCGGCAAGGAAGGCCTGCGCTTCGCGGGCCGCGCGCGCGTCTATCACGGCGAGGAAGCGGCGCTGGCCGGCATCCTCAAAGGCGAGGTGGTCGCCGGCGATGTCATCGTGATCCGCTACGAGGGTCCGAAGGGCGGTCCGGGCATGCGCGAAATGCTGTCGCCGACCTCGGCCGTGATGGGAAAGGGCCTCGGCAAGGACGTCGCGCTCATCACCGATGGCCGCTTCTCCGGCGGTTCGCACGGCTTCGTGGTGGGTCACATCACGCCGGAAGCCTTCGATGGCGGCCCGATTGCACTGGTCGAGAACGGCGACGCCATCACCATCGATGCGGAAAACCGCGAGATCAGCCTTGGTGTGTCGGATGCGGTGCTTGCCGAGCGCCGTGCGCGCTGGACGCAACCGAAACCGCTCTACACGCGAGGCGTGCTGGCCAAGTACGCAAAGCTGGTCTCCAGCGCCTCGGAAGGCGCCGTCACCGACAAGTAAGAGGGGGCGGACCGCTCACGAAACGGAAGAACTCGTACGCTAGACAATACGAATAAACGAGAATCTACGATGGATTTCGGGTTTCGGCCAATTGCGGCCAGTCACATTCCTGACCAATTGGAGATTCGAACGGCTGCATTGCACCTCAAAGCTGCGCACGCCACCTACGCCGCCTACCACCACGACGGCCTCAGTGTGTTTCGCTGCTTTACGGAGTTGCGACCACTCTCTCTGCTCATTCATACTGGATGAAAGGCCATGAGCTGGAGGAATCACGTGCACGCGGTTGAGCAGCAGTCTGCGGTCGAAGCCGCGGAGCTCTTGATGGAGCATGGGGCCAAGGGGAGCGGGTTCATCACGTTCCGTCCGCAAAGTGCAGGCCGCCGCGGAGGCGGTAGGCCACTTGGCCAAGCGCCTGGCTGATCTGCCCGGCGCCGTCCGCGATTCGCTGGAGCGCGGCCGCAACAGCGCCGCCATGCTGTCCGGCGACCGCCTTCAAGGCTTATCGGAGATGATCCAGAACGCGGACGACGCCGGGGCCCGTCAGGTTCGAGTTGCGCTTCTTGGAGATGGCTTGTGGCTCTCGCATGATGGCGAGCCCATCCAGCTTGAACATGTCTTCGGCATCGCGATGCCCTGGATCACAACCAAGTCGGACGACCCAGCTGCCACTGGTCGACACGGCATCGGTCTCATGACGCTGCGAGCGCTATCGTCGTCCCTGCAGGTGCACTGCGCCCCTTACCACGTCCAGCTGGAGGAATCGGCACTTTCTGCGGTCTCTGCAGCTCAGCCCCCTTCGTGGCTTGCGGAGGAAGGTTGGACTGTCCTGCATGTGCCGCTAGCCCGCCGGTCCCTTGACCTGGACAGCCTGCACGCATGGATTGAGGGTTGGGGGCATGCAGGCTTGTTGTTTCTGCGATCCGTCACGCGGGTGTCCTTGCATGACAGCGTGGGCACCAGTGTGCGGGAACTCCACTTGAATTGGACGGACGAGGGTAGCTTCGAGCAGCCGATCGCCGGCGAGGAAGTCACCGTCTACGTGCGCCGCGCGCAAGACCCGGAGGGGCAAGAGTATCGAGTGTACAAGGCAGCTTTTGCTTCACCGACGGATATTGATCGATATGGCAAAGCAAAGGCGGCTCGCACTCCGGTTGCCATTGCTTTGCCGCTGTACGACAGTCAGGACAATTGGCTCCATGCAGGCCTGCCGGTGGTCAAGACCGCGATGCGTGTGCGGATCGGTGCGCAGTTCGACACGCTGAACAACCGGCAGGGACTAGCGCCCACCGGCTGGAATCAGTGGCTCGTGGTCGTTATGGGCCAGCTCTGGCTCGCGTCAATTGCGGAGTTGCTCGGGACCAAGACGGCGCTCGCGTGGGCGCTGATTCCGCTAGAAGCGCCGGAAGATGCGAAAGGTTCGTCGCTGGTGGCCGATCTCGAACACGAAATTTGGTCTGTCGCCGGTCAGCCGCTTGCCGAGCTCGCACAAGTTCCGGCAGGCGGTCAGAACATTGCGGTTACGCAGCTAGCGGTGGAAGTTCCGCCGCTGGAACTCGTGCTCCGTGAAGAGGAGGTTGCCGCACTTGCCGACTGTGACTATACGCTGCCGCGCGAGCTGCGAGATGCCGATCGCAATTGGTGGAGCGTGCTGGCCCTATGGCGGCAAGGGTCCGAGTCGATGTTACCTCCCGTCGATACCAAACACGCGCTGCGTTTGCTGGATGACGGCGCCTTTCCGATCAACAGGCGCATCGCGCTTTCAGCCGTCGCGATCGACGACCGTTTGGACGCGGCGCTGGCGGCTCGCCCGTGCATCGCCCTCGCGGACGAGAGCATCATCGTGCCGCCCCAGGTCGATGCGCCTGAACTGCTGGTCTTGAGTGCCGGCACGTTGGCCGAAGAGCTCGGCATCGGCCTTCACCTGCACCCGAGATACCTGGACGACACGCCCGATTCGCAAACGGTCCTGAACTGGTTGCGTGCGCGCAAGGCGTTGATGGAGGATAGCAGCGCGCTCGCCTTGCTGAAACGGATCGCACAGGCGGGCTCCAGCGGTAGGCCCATCGGCAAGCCTCTGACCGAATCTCAGCTCTTGAGCCTGCGGGATGCGTTCGAAAGCGTCTCGCCTGACGATCAACAGTCGCTCGGCCCTGCTGTCGGCCGCGCTGTCCTGCTTGAGGCGTTCACCTACGACGAAAAGAAAAAGGAAGTTGCTCGTGTATGTAGCCCGGCGGACGCCTACCTGCCGCGCGCAATCGATCGCGAGACTGACAGCTTCGCCGTAGCGGCCGGTAAGGCTCCCGGCCTTTACTGGATGAGCAGCAAGTACGCGACTGTGCTCAGATCAAACCTTGGCCGCGCAGGACTGGGCGCACAGCGCTTCCTCCGCATATTGGGCGCGGAGCTCGCGCCGCGCGTCATCCGGCACTCGGGCCTTGTCCTCCGGTATGCCGATCGCCCAAAAGGATTGCCGGCAAGTGCAGGGCCTGCAACGAGGTCCACGGCGATGCAGGCAATCGACGCTAAATACACCCTGGAAGACTGGGAAAGCCCCGACTTGCAGCGAGTGGTGACCGACATCTCGGCAGAAAGGAAGCACACCCAGAGGCGCGAACGTGCGGCTGCGCTCGTTGCGGCACTTGCGCGCGCGTGGGATCAGCGTCTCGCTGATCGAGCTACGGTAATCGCGGCGTCGGCCGATTACGGGTGGCAGACGCGAGGGGATCTCCGGGCATACTGGCTGTGGGCAGCCGGCAGCGTCGAGTGGCTCGACGACGCAGCGGGCACGAAGCGACGGCCCTGCGACCTTCGACTGCGCACACCGGCCTCCGTTGCGATCTACGGAACCGAAGGAGCCAACTACCTGCGTGCGGACCTGCATACGGCTGTGCGGCAGCAGGTTCTCGAAGCGCTGGGTGTGGGGGGGAAGCTTCAACGGAAGAGCTGGTGCGACACCTTCGTGGTTTGCGCACGCAGGCGGCCGGCGCTATGGGTGAGAAGTGGGAAACGGAGACGGCCGTGGTCTACCAGGCGCTGGCCGCACGTTTTCCCGGCGGGCGTTCTGCCAAGGACATGCACTCGCGGAGGTTACTGCAAGAGTTCTCCGACTTGCCAGGGCTTATTCTGAGCAAACGGGGATGGCGTCGCCCAAGCGAGGTGCTGCTTGGGCCGCCATCCTTCGGCAATTACCGCGACTACGTGCCTGCGGTACTCCATACCGAAAACCTATGGCGCGCGCTGCAGATTCGCGACGCGACCATCGAAGACTGCCTCGATGTGCTGAAGGAGGTCGCGCAGCGACGCAAGACGCTCGAAGGCGAGGAGGTCGCCGTGGTGGTCGCGACTTTGCGCATGATGCAGGAGCGGCTGCGGACAGGTAAAGCTAACGCCACACTTCCTGGACGCATGCGTAAGACGCCGCTGTGGACGAGTCTGGGTTGGGCGCGCGATCGGCCGGTCTACGCCGTGTCGGACACGTCCATTGCCCCGGCTCTGGCCGACCACATCCCTGTCTGGATTCCCGGTTGCGAGATCTCGAACGTCAGTGCCTGCCTCGAGCCCCTCGGCCTGAAATTGATCACTCCCGGCGACTCGCACGTGGTGAGGCCGAAAGATGCCGAACCGGACGATGCGGCGACCGCCATCTTTGAACGCGCGGTTTCGCACCTGCACGAAGACCTGTCGCGAAATGATCCGCAGGTCGCCGCGGCTCTGTCCATTCAATGGGAGTCGCTCAAGCGCTTCGAGGTGCAGCGCCAACCTGATCTGCGTGTGCGGCTCGCCGGCGTCGCCGGTTGGAATGAGAGCGAGCTGATCCCCGTGCGTGCAAAGGCGGACATCGAGCGGTCGGCACTGTACGTGCGCGAGGGGTTGGAGTTGCGACGTGTGGAGTCCGGCGGCCGCGCTATCGCCGCGCTCTTCAAAGCCGATCCTCGCAAGGTCGCCTACGCGTGGCTTGCGGCGTGCGACAAGGCGCAAGAAGGAATTGCCGCCGATGAGATCGTGGCCGCTGAGGAAGCTCAGAAGCTGGAAGAGGAAAAACTCGCGCAAAGTGTGCTTGAAAGGGCCAGGCAATTGCAGGCGGAAACCGCGAACAGGAAGGCTGCCAAGAGCGGCAAGCCTCCTAGGGCTAACGCTCTGCCACCCGTGCCACAGCCGCCCGCGCCAGTGCCGGCGTTAAAGCCCCGAGTGCTGGTTGACCCGGACAGGCTGCACCTCAAGCAACCTCATGGCGAGCTTCAGGAGAAGACGCAGTCACCGCCTAGCCCGGAGAGGCTGCCGTCGTCGCCGCTACCAGCCCCGCGAAGCAGCAACTCGCCGCCAGCAGATCGAAAGTCGCTTCCCACATTCTCTGGGAGAACAAAGGAAACGCTGGGGCTTGAGCTGGCGCGTCGTGCGCTCCAGTACGACGAAGGTGAGCTGCGTGACCTGCGCGCGCAGATGGGTCTCGGTGCGGACGCGGTCGACGACGATGGGCGGTTCTTCGAACTGAAGGTGTACCTACATGGCGAGCCGAACAGCATCCAAATGACCGACTCCGAGGTAAAGCGCGCGGCGAGCACGCCCAAGTTCTACTTGGTGATCGTGTCCCAGCTTGAAGGCGAGCACGCGCAACCACGCGTGCGTGTCATCACGGATCCGTTGAAGCAACTGGGCGTCTCCGGCGATGGAGGGATTACCCTAACCAATGTGAAGCACGCCGCGAGTCTAGTCTTCAACTACGAGCACGGAGTTAGCGGGGCTGCGGCCAGCAAGAACGAATCCACCGCGGGCTCTGCGTGACCAGCGTAAGCGCGCCAACCCGTTCCAGCGATGCCGTATAGCAATCCGCCTGTCGTCAGCGCTCGCTTGGACAGTCCTCCGGAATTAGCTTGAGTCCTTGGCGCTATCGCTCTTGGACTGCATTGGGGAGCCGGACCTCGTCGTTAAAATCCGGGTGGTCAGTGATGGTCACCTGGGACGTCCCCTTGAGGCTGTCGAGTACGTCGAAAATCAACCCAAGAGGCGTTTGACCGCCTTGCGGAAGCCCTGTTTGCGCCAGATTACCCTGCGATCGCGTCGCGGCCGGCGACGGAAACGGGCGTATCCACATCCTGGCCTGGATCAAGTGTGAGCGCTGATGCCGGTCGTTGCTTCAGCAAGCGGGGCACCATTCCTATTGGCTCTCGGCGCTTACGGCAGCAGTACGGTGCCAATCAGTCGGTCGGATCGCCGAGAAGCCAAGGAGCGGAGTGGGTCGAGAGTACGCGTTCGCCGATCGGGAGCCGGCCGTTCAGCGGTCTTAGCCCTTGGGGCGGGGCGGTAGCTCACTTCTGACCGACACGGTCTGTCGCGCGACCGGCGTTTCGGCCGAGAACGAGTAGGCCAGCGGACGGAGACACGCTTCCGTTTTGCGTAAAATTCAACACAGGGGCGACATCGCCGATCGGCAGCGATGGGACGCCGAGTGCGCTTCTACTCGCAGGATTGTCCGACGTAAGACGGGTAGAGTAGGGCAATGGTGCATCCGTCAGGGGGCGACAAAATCGTTCTACAAAACGGCTAAGGCTTTAGCACTGATGCGGCTTCCAAGGGGGGTGTTGGCCGGGTTTTGTAGATCAGAAAATGACCTAAGATACTGATTTTAAACAAAACAACCGGTGATTGTGGCTCCAGGTGTCACCGGTTCGATCCCGGTATGTCGCCCCAAGTAATCAAGCACTTAGCCGTTCAGGCTATCCAAAATGATTGTAGAACGTTCTACAAAACGGCCCGCTCAGTGAGCGGGCCGTTTCCTTTTCTGAGGCGATCGGCGCCAGCGTTTCTTGCCGGCGCCGGCCGTGGCGGTTATGCGCGGATGCGAGTTTGGATGTGTCGGGTTCGCCAGTGTGAGGCGGCTGCGGTGAGCATTGCAATTCATAGAGGGGTAGGGCGCGCATACTCTGAACTGCGGCCCGGAGATTCTGGACATTGCCGGCCGCATTTCTTGATCTCATAGGTCAAGCGGTTATTTCTTGCAGTGAGGGGAAGAAGATGGAGCCCGCATTCGGACGCCTGGAGCTAGCAGGACTTGCGCTCGCTTGCCTCGACCTGACCTCGCTCAAGGCCGACGATACCGACGCCAGCATCGAAACGCTGGCCGCGCAGGCGATGACGCCGCACGGCGCGCCGGCCGCGTTATGCGTATATCCGCCCTTCGTACCGGTGGCCAAGCGCGCGCTGGCACAGCACGGGCTAACCGGCGTGCGCGTTGCGACCGTGGTCAATTTTCCGCAGGGTACCGGTGAGGCCGACGCGGTGGCCGACGAGGTTCGCCAGGCGATTGCGCACGGCGCCGACGAAATCGACGCGGTGTTGCCGTGGCGCGCCCTGCTGGCCGGCGATACGCGCCGCGCCACGCAAGTGCTGCGGTGCTGCCGCCAGGCCTGCGACGACAGCGTCGCCCCGGTGCTGCTGAAAGTGATTCTCGAGACCGGCGAACTGCGCGAGTCCCGCTGGATCCGCACCGCAGCCGAGCTCGTGATCGAGGCGGGCGCTGATTTCCTCAAAACTTCCACCGGGAAGGTGCCGCTCAATGCCACACCCGAGGCGGTGGCCTGCATGCTCGAGGTGATCCGTGCAAGCCAGAGGCAAGTCGGGCTGAAGGTGTCCGGCGGTGTGGCCACGATCGAAGACGTGGCGTGCTACGTGGCCCTGGCCACGAACGCCTGCGGTGCGGCATGGTTATCGCCGCGACATCTGCGCTTCGGCGCATCGAGCCTGCTGCCCGCGCTGCTCGCCGTGCTCGACGGTGCTTCGACCCCCGATCAACGCGGATCAGCGAGGTGATGACGAACGGCGCACACGGCGGTCGCGGGAGATCATTCGGCGCAAACGCGATGGCGCCGTCTTGTGAAGAGATGCATCGCGCGAGCAGAGTCTTGGATGCTGTCGCGTGCGCGTCAATGCACTGACGTTTTGCGGAGAAGTCGCAGGTCTAAGGTCGGCCATCAAGAGCGATAGCAGCTGAGAAATTTTGCCCAACGCGAACGGCAGGTGACCGATCCTGGACCGGTCGGCTGTCTGTCTGAGGACTCAGGCAAGTCATCGGCCGTAGCGGTGGGGCACCGTGTGCCGAATGAGCGGCGGCAGTGCCTGTCTACAGCTGCCGCCCGGCGCTCACGCCGGCTGAACGGCAGGTCTCCGATCGCTCGAAATCACCGTTTCGACCCAGTCCGGTCCGTCGCCCACGCGCAAGTTCAACTACCGCTTTCCGAGTGGAGCCACCGCGCGCAGATAGGTCCCGAACTGGCCTGCACACGATTCTCCGGACCGTTTCGGTAGCTACGCGGCCTTCCATGTTTTCTTGAAACTGCACCGGGCTGAGATAGCCGAGCAGGGAGTGACGCCGTCGCGGAATGCGGGCTACTTGACCATTGCGCCAGATTCAAGGCGCAATTCCCGCACCGCCTGAGATACCACTTCAAACGCGGACCGCAAAAAGATGAACGCAATCACCGCACCGACGGTGTAGTCCGGCCACATCGACCCCGTTGCAGCCACACCGCCCGCCGCTACGATCACGCCGCAGTTGGCGATGATGTCGTTACGCGAGCACAACCACACCGATTTCATGTTGATGTCGTCACTGCGATGTCGGGTCAGCAATATCAGGCAGGTGAGATTGCACGCAAGCGCGAACAGGCCGAAGCCGCCGATCATCTCGGCCACCGGAACGACGGGATTGAGTGCGCGACCGATCAGCGCCGCCATGATGGCGAGCCCGAATCCCAACATGATCAGCCCTTTCAACAGCGCCGCACCCGCCCGCCAGCGTTCGCTGCGAAACAGCACGTAGAGGCTGAAGGCATACACGAGGGCGTCGCCGAGACTGTCGAGCGAGTCGGCCATCAACGATGTCGAGGACGCAAGAACCCCGGCGCCCAGTTCGACCAGGAACAGCATCACGTGATCGCCAGGACGATCCGCAACGTCCGTCCCTGACGCTCGCGCAATGCGGAGATTGCACACCCTTTGTCCTGACAGCAGCTTCCCATGATTGGCCCCTTTCAAGAATCTCATCGCATTTAAAACCCTGTAGCCACTACAAGGTCAACCTGCTATAGTCGCCACCGATTTCGGATAGAAGATCATGCGAATTGGGTAACTTGGAAATGCCACCGGAGTGGATGTCGAGACCATCCGGTACTACGAGAAGGCCGGCTTGCTTTCACCGCCCGAGCGGCGCACGAATGGTTACCGCATCTATGGCGATGCGCATCTTGAGCAGTTGGCCTTCATTCGGCACTGCCGGGCACTCGACATTCCACTCGCCGAAATCAGGCGACTGCTGGAGTTGCTCGCCCGCCCGCTCGCAGATTGCGGCGATGTGGATCGGCTGGTAGACGAGCAGTTGGCCCGCGTGCGCACCCGCATCGACAGCCTGCGCGCCCTGGAGCGACAACTGTCGGCGCTGCGCAAGTGCTGCGCCGTCCCGCATGCGGTAGCCGACTGCGGCATCCTGCAGGAACTCGTGACTGCAGCGCACCGCGAAGGCGATGCCGTTCGCCTGAGCACCCCCGAAACAAACCGCCCCGCAAAGCGGCCCCGTCGCGAGCCACAAGATTCCGCCCCCGATTAACACGACTGAAAATCGCGAACTCATGCGCAACGATGCGACACCCGGATGGACGCTGATCTTTGCCGCCTGGCTGGTGGCTGCCGCCTCGACGCTGGGCGCCCTGTTTTTCGGCGAGGTCATGCACTTGCCGACCTGTGTACTGTGCTGGTATCAGCGCATCTTCATGTTTCCGCTCGCGTTGATCCTGCCGGCGGGCCTCTTTCCATTCGACCGCAGGGTCGTTCGTTATGCGCTACCGCTGGCCGTCGTCGGCTGGACGATCGCCGTGTTCCACCAACTGCTGGTCGCCGGCGTGATCCCCGAGGAAATCCGCCCGTGCACGCAGGGGGTGCCCTGTTCGCAAACCGTCATCGAGTGGTTCGGCTTCCTGACGATCCCTCTGCTGTCGGTCATCGCTTTCTCAACCATCATCGCGTTACTGATCGTGACGCATTTCCGGAGCTCGAAATGAACGGGAAGTGGGTATTTGCCGGGGCGGCTGCGCTGCTGCTGATCGTGTTCGCTGTGGCGACCATGAGCTACAAGTCCGAATCGTCCGACCAGTCGGCGCAGGCAGTGAGCCGCAACAAGGAGCGCCTCGTGCGCATGCATTCGCCGACCCTTGGCAATGCGCAGGCGAAGGTCGAGATCGTCGAATTCCTCGACCCGGCCTGCGAGACCTGCAGCCGTTTTTATCCGCTCGTGAAGCAGATGATGGCCGCCAACCCGAACGACATTCGCCTGGTGCTGCGCTACGCGCCGTTCCATAACGGTTCGGAGGCGGTCGTCGCGGTGCTCGAAGCGGCCCGCCGGCAGGGAAAGTTGTGGCCGGTTCTCGAAGCGCTGCTCGCGTCACAGTCGGCGTGGGCGCCGCAGCACACGGCGCAGGTCAATCTGGTGTGGCCGCACCTGGAAGGGCTGGGACTCGATCTCGAACGCTTGCGCGCCGACATGAACGCGCCCGAAATTGTCCGCATCATCGAACAGGACCTCGCGGATGCCCAGGCGCTGAACGTCACGAAGACCCCGGAGTTCTTCGTCAATGGCCAGCCGCTGCCGCGTTTCGGCTTCGAATACTTACAGCAGTTGGTGGATCGGGCGCTGCAAGGGACGTGAGCGGCCCGGCCCCGAACGTTCCCCGACGAGTGGCAGAATTGAAACGGTTCGAAGACCGGGTGTGACACTTTGGAACTTCTTCGCATAGCCGCATTGTTTGCCGTCACGGCACTCGCTGAGATCGTGGGATGCTACCTGCCTTGGCTCGTGCTGAGGCAGGGCAAGAGTCTTCTGCTGCTTCTGCCCGCCGCCCTATCACTCGCCCTGTTCGCCTGGCTGCTGACCCTTCATCCGACAGCGGCCGGCAGGACCTACGCAGCCTACGGGGGCATGTACGTTGCCGTCGCTCTGGTGTGGCTGCGGCTGGTCGACGGAATCGCCCTGACGCGCTGGGACGTGACGGGCGCAGCCGTCGCCCTCGTCGGCATGGCGATCATCGCTCTACAGCCGTCGGCCTGAGAAGCCCTCGTCGTCATCGACGCAGGCATCCAATTGTCGCAGCGGCCCATGCGACGACTTGGTGAAAAAGGCCGGCGGCGGCCACCAAGTCCTACTGACGGCGCTGCACAAGGGAGCAACGACCGGTTGCCCGGTCCTTGATCCTGGGTCTTGCCCACGACGGCCGGCTCGACGAAGCGTGACGCCTGCGGGCGATGACAGCGTGGCGAACAAACCCGCGGCACGTTTCCCGATATCGCCGCGCAGCCTACGTGTGGAGCCCAGCAGGTGCCGGTCTGCCCAAGGCCAACGTGGCCCTGATCCGCCTCGCGCGTTGCAGCGTGATGGTACCTATACTTCTAGGATCATCGGCGGAGAAGGAGCGGTCATGACTCCAGAACAGTCGGAAACAGACGAACCCAGGGCTGGCCGCGCAGTCCCGGTGAGCACAAATGGCGGCCCCTATGTCGGCGGAAACGTCAATGCCGGCCGCGATTTTGTCGCGGGCGACCAGATCGTCAACATCTTCCAGCCGCACAAGGCGCCCCCAAGTCCGCCCTTCCAAGCGTTACCGCCCGCGGCCGACCACGTGCAGCGCCCCCATGAACTGGCGAATCTGAAGCGGTATCTGATCGATGGCGAGGGCAAGCTCCTGTCCAATACCGTCGCGTTGCATGGCTTCGGCGGCATGGGGAAGACGACCTTGGCCCGACTGTTCTGTGCGGATGCCGAAGTTCGGCTGGCGTGCCGAGACGGCATTCTCTGGGTGCCGCTGGGCAAGCATCGACCCGCCCCCGAGGCGCAGATCGCGGATCTGGTGACGGCCCTCACCGGGGAATGCAGCGGCTGCGCAACGCTGGCCGGCGCCCGATCGCAGCTTCAGGCAGCAGTGTCGTCGCGCACGCTTCTGATCGTGCTCGATGATGTCTGGGACGAAGCCCATATCAGGGACATCCTCGACGCCAGCGCCGGCTGTGCTCGCCTGATCACCACGCGAAAGACCGAAACGCTGCCCTTCGACGCCATCCTGATGGACATCGCAGCAATGCACGAGCAGGACGCACGGCAATTGTTGGGTGCCGGCTTGCCGACCGGCGAAGATGCGCGCCTCGACGTCCTGGTGCGGCAACTTGGATCCTGGCCGGTGCTGCTGCGCCTTGCCAACCGGACCTTGCGCCAGAGCGTCCTGCGCCAGAAGACGCCATTCCCGAAGGCCCTCGACGCGATCAAGGAAGACCTCGCGCGGAAGGGCGTCGTCGCCTTCGATCCAAGGCGCGACGTAACCGAGCGAGATCAGGCGGTCGCAGCGACGGTCGACGTCAGCCTGGTGGATCTGGAGCCGGACGAGCGGCAGCGCTATGGCGAGCTCTCCCTCTTCCCGCAGGACGTCCCCATCCCGCTCTCCCGCGCGGCCGAACTTTGGGGGCTCATCGCCGGCATGGATGAGGTTGCGGCCAGGACGCTGATCACATCTCGCATCGAACCGCTCGCGTTGCTGGATTACAACGGCGAAACGGAAACGCTGGCGCTGCACGACGTGTTGCGCAGCTACGTGTCGACCAAGCTTCCGGACAGGGCCTTGCTACATCTGCGTCTGGCCGAGCACTGGGGGGACACGCCGACTCAGAGCAATGCCTATGCGTGGCGCTGGCTCGCGTTTCACCGTGCGCAGGCGGCCCGGCTGAGCGTACAGCCGCGGCGGCACCAGCTGACTGAAAGCCTGGTGCGGCTGACCGGTGACGTGACCTGGCAGCAGGGGCACGAAGATGCCCTCCAGGATCTGCCGGCGCTGCGCGAAGCGCTGTCGTGGGCGCTTGATGCTGCGGTGGCGAATGACGAAACGCTCGGTGTTCCGCTCGTAGTCGAATCGGCGGACACGCTGGTGAGCTTTCGCCGTGATCACCTGCGTCCAGGCCCAATCTTCGAGCTCGCACGTGGGGGGCAACTGGACGCCGCCTGGCGTCGCAGTGCGCTGTTCGCCATCGACGATCACTGGCGCCAGGCCCTCCTGTTGACCTTGGCCTGGCTTGCGCATCGGACCGAACGCGACCGCGCGCGCAGCCTATGTGAACAAATCCTGGGCGAGTTGGGATCGCAGCCCGCCCTGCACGATCTCGTTAGCTGGATACGGGCCGATCTCTGGGATGAGCCGGCGCCGCAGTTTGATTCTCCCGTACAGCCGCACCAGGCAGACGAAAAGCTGATCGAGGAGTTGCTGAAGCGTGTTGGCGGAGGTGCATACAGCCGTGAGTTGATCGCGAGCCGAGGGCTCGACGCCGATGCCGAAGCCCCCGACCCGCCTCGGACACGTGGCCTCCACCGCGCGACCGATTCCGCGGATGAACGGAGCACGACCCGCTACTTGGCCGAGTTGGACGGACCCTACCTCGTCGCCCATGCCGCCGCAGATCCCGGCAAGGGCACCGAGACCCTGAAGCGCTACCTGAGCGTCTATACCAACTACAACTACCCGGAATATCGCTTCAGCACGCTGTGGCTCCTGCTGGGATTCGTCATCAGATTTCCCCGTGCCGAGTGCAGCCAGTGGGTGCAGGACGCGGTGCTGCGGATCCTCGATGCGGCGCTGGGCGGCGGAAGCGTCGAGTTCGACCAGGGCCTTGCCATCGCTGTCCGGGCAATCCGTGCCCAGGCCGGCGATGAGGCTGCACGAAACGCGCTGCAGCTTCAGGCGCACGAACTCATCGGCGAAGCGATGCGCCTCAAGCCGGGCCGTGATCGGGCAGGCAGTGACATCTGGGCGCATCACAAGCGCCGCATGCTGGCGAGCGCACAGGCGAATGGCTGGCTGCTCGGTGATGAAGCGCTCGCCGGCCGGTTGCTGCGTGAGGCTGTGGAGCTGACCGAGTCCGGCTTCGCGGGCTATCAGGCGCCGGCGTGCCTGGCCGTGGCCGAAGCCTTCCACGTCTGCCAGCAGGGTGCGCCTGCAGTCACAGACATCGAGACCGCCCTGGAGGCGGCGCAGCGGGCCGCGCACAACGTGCAGGATCCGACCTTCTGCGCGCGTATGACGGCGCGCGTCAATGCCATGCGCAAGTACTGGTGGCAGGGCTTCGACCTGGAGGAACGGGCCCGGCGCCTGGCCGAAGCTGCCCATCTGCGCGAGTTCGCCGCCGTGCACCGGGTCGGCCATCCATACCCCGGCCGCCGCCAGGACGCACTGAAACTGCCGCCCTGGACCACCGACGACCGAAGCTTTGCCGGCCTCGAGCGGCTCTACCAGCGCAACAAGGCGGATTTCCTGCGCCTCAATGGGGGCGAGCGGCCACTGAACGAAGGCGACGAGGTTTCCGTGCCCGATCCGGGCCTGGTGCCACACCTCGCGGCGCGGCTGTCCGCCGAGATGCTGGCGCAGGCTGGCGGGGCACCGCTGCCGCCTCAGCGCCTGCAATTGCTACGGGCGCTGGTGCCCTACGCCCTGCTCAGTCCGACCGCGCTGGACGCCGTGCTGACCCGGCTGGTGCTGGCGCACGCTCGCCGTACCCCGGCGCCGGACTTGGCAGAGGCGACCGCGCTGGAAGCCGTATTGGATCGACGGCCGCCACCCGACCAGCCGGATACAGGGAGCGAACTTATTGCCGGCAGGCTCGCATAGCGGGATCTTGCCTGCCCTGCCTCAAAGGGAGACCGTCAAGATGCAAACCAAGAGGATATTCCTCGCCTCCTCGGCCGAGTTGAAGGCTGACCGCGACCAGTTCGAGATTTTGATCGGGCGCAAGAACAAGGACTGGAACGCCAAGGGAGTCTTCCTCGAGCTCGTGATGTGGGAGGACTTTCTCGACGCCATGTCGCAGACACGGCTGCAGGACCAGTACAACAAGGCCATCGCCGAATCCGACATCTTTGTCATGCTGTTCTGGACCAAGGTGGGCAAGTACACCGCGGAGGAGTTCGAGCACGCTTTCACGCAGTTCAAGGCGACGAACAAGCCGTTCGTCTTCACGTACTTCAAGAACGCGCCCGGCAGCAGCAGCCGCAACCGGGAGGACCTGACGAGCCTGTGGGTATTCCAGGACAAGCTTAAGGCGCTCGGGCATTTCCAGACCGAATACCAGAACGTGGAGAGTCTGCTCCTCCATTTCACTTCGCAACTGGACAAACTCGTCGCGAACGGCTTCATCGAATTTGGGCCGGATGACGGCGAACCAGGCGGCAACCGCTACAGCGTCACCCTCACCGGCAACGGAGCGACTGTGCAAGGAGCCGGTGCGACAGCGGTCGGGACCGGAGGTGTGCAGATTGGCGGCAGCAATACCGGAAGCATCAACACGGGAACGCAAGTAAATACCGCCGGCGGCGCGTATGTCGGCGGGAATGTGCATGCTGGCGGCGACTTCGTAGGAGGCAACAAGATCATCTACGGCACTTTGCCGGCGGATCTGGAACCGCTTTTCGCGACGCTGCTCGCTGCGGTCGCACGACGCGCTCCCGCCGACAAGCGGACAGCGGCGGTGCAGCAAGTTCAGGAACTCAAAGCCGAAGCCGCCAAAGGCAAGGATGCCGACGACGGCAAGCTCGGCAGGATCATCGATGGCCTGACCGGCATGGTGCCCGGTGCGATCGGCGCGGTGGTCAGCATGTTCGCCACACCGATCCTCGGCGGCATCGCGGGCCCGGTGACGAAATTCGTACTGGAAAGGCTGAAGCCAGACTGAGGTGCGCCCCATGGAATCAGAGCCGCAAAACCCGGCCGACATGGGGTAGCCCCAACGCTCGTGTCACCAGCTGCTATTTCTACCATTCGTCGGCCGTCGATCCAGACCGAGAATCCGGTCGCGAACGGCAGGTGGCGGGAACGAAGCTCAGAGGCCTGACTCGGCCATCCTGTGTCAGCGCGGTGTGATCGCTGACTTGCCGACGCCGTCGGGTCCCATCACCGAAGAACTGAGCCGCTACGACGCTTACATGCTCGATACCCGCGGGCTGGCCAGCGGCACCCGTTCGGTCCGACTGCGGATCATCGAGCGGCTACTGGTGCACAAGTTCGCCGGCCATCCTCTGGATCTGCGCAAGCTGCAGCCTCAGGACATCCGCCGCTTCGTCGCCGAGCAGATGGAGCTACGCAACACGATCAACAACGCGGTGACCATCAACGCCGCCTTGCGTGGCTATCTGCGCTGGCGCTCCACTTGCAGCGATTCGGTGCAAGCCCTGCTGGGCGTCATCGCTTCGCCCGCGAACTAGGCTCATGCGTCGCTGCCACGAGCGCTGCAGTCTCGTGAGGTCGGCCGTGTCCTGAGTTCATTCACCCAGGCACACGGCCGGGACACACCCTACGCCACACTTTGGCCTGTCGGCTGGTCAACAGCGGCGGCTCGATCAAAGAAGTGGCCGACGTGCTGCGGCACCGCTCGCTGAACACCGCGCTCATTTACGCCAAGACCGGCAAGCAGATGCTGATGACCCGCGGTTCGCTGACGACTTTTTCCATCGCCAACGACATCGCCAAGTACTTCGCGATCATTCCGGCCGCTTTTGTCACGACCTATCCGCAGCTTTCCGCCCTCAACGTCATGGGGCTGGCAAGTCCTGCGTCGGCGATCCTGTCGGCGGTGATATTCAACGCCCTCGTCATCATCTTCCTCATCCCGCTGGCGCTGAAGGGCGTCCGGTACCGGCCTGTCGGGGCGGCTACGCTGCTGCGGCAGAACCTCGCGATCTACGGCGTGGGCGGTGTCGTCGTCCCCTTTATCGGCATCAAGCTGATCGATCTGCTGATTGCGGCCGTCGGCCTGGCCTGAGAACGGAGAACATTCATGAAAACCCTGTTGCGTCCCGCCGTATCGCTCTTTATCACCGGCGTCGTCTATCCCGTGGTCGTCACCGGAATCGCCAAGGTGGCCTTCCCCGCGGCGGCGGAAGGCAGCCTGATTGTCAGCGGCGGCAAGGCGGTGGGCTCCGAGCTGATCGGGCAGAATTTCAGCGATCCGAAGTATTTCTGGGGTCGCCCCTCGGCCACCTTGCCGATGCCATACAATGCCGCCGCCTCCAGCGGTTCGAACCAAGGGCCGCTGAATCCGGCGCTCAGCGAAGCGGTCGAGGGGCGTGTCGAAGCGCTCAAGGCGGCCAATCCGACGAACGCCAAGGCTATCCCTATCGACCTCGTCACCGCGTCGGCCAGCGGCCTCGATCCCCACGTCAGCCCGGCGGCCGCCGAGTATCAGATCGAGCGCGTCGCCCGCGCGCGGGCGCTCCGCCCGGAGGCCGTCAGGGCACTCGTCGAGCAGTACACCGAAGGCCGCCAGTGGGGCATTTTCGGCGAACCTCGCGTGAGCGTACTGAAGCTCAACCTCGCCCTCGATGCGCAGCGGTCCTGATCGGGGAACCGCCTTGAACACCATCGCCAATCTATTGATACCCGAAGGCATCGGCCTCGACGTCAAGGTCGCGGACAAAGCCCAACTGCTTGATGAAATCGGGAAACATATGGAACGGCGGCATGGATTGTCCCGCGACTGGGTGGTCGCAGGTCTCTCTCGCCGCGAGCAGGCGGGTTCGACCGCCTGAGACAAGGGGTTGCCATTCCGCATGCCCGGGCCAGGGTGCCGAAACTGGCCACAGAGAACACCTCAGGATTCTCGCCGACGCAGCGCAGATGCTCGCCGATATCGGCTTCCGCAAGAGATTGCACGCGTGTTCCCATCCGCAGGACGTAAGCCGGACATTTGTCGAGTGGCCGAACCCGGCCTAGTTTGTTTGCCTGGGAGGTTTCATATTCTGTTGCCTGGACGACGTGCACGCCACACTGCAAGCCGAGGACGCCCACCATGGAGCGTGCGTGCCAAGGTACTAGCCGAACTGGCGCGAAATCGGCAGGATGAGCCATTTCGAAGGAAAACGGACTGAAGCATGCTCGTCAACTGCGTCGCCTATGAACACGGATCGCGTCTCGCCGACCTGTCGGTCGAGGAAATCAGCGATTACCTTGAACGGCCGAATTGTTTCGTCTGGGTTGCGTTGCGCGATGCGACGCCTGAGGAACTCGACAAGATGCAGGAGGAGTTCAACCTGCATGAACTGGCGGTCGAGGATGCCCGCCACGGCCACCAGCGTCCGAAAATCGAGGAATACGGCGACTCGGTGTTTGCCGTCATGCACCTGCTGGATCTGGTCAATGGCGAGTTCATACTCGGCGAGGTGAACGTTTTCGTCGGGCGGAACTACGTGCTGTCCGTGCGCAATCGCAGCCAGCAGCATTTCCTCGGGGTGCGCGAACGCTGCGAACGGGAGCCGCACATGCTCACGCAGGGCGCGGGATTCGTGTTCTATGCCCTGATGGACGCGGTGGTCGATCGCTATTTTCCGATCACGGACAAGCTGGAGTCGGAACTGGAAGACATCGAGGGCCGGATTTTTAGCAAGGGCGCTGCGCGCAGCAATATCGAGGGGCTGTACGAGCTGAAGCGCAAGATCATGGTCCTGAAGCATGCCGTCGCGCCACTGATGGAGGCGGCGGGCAAGCTATCGAGCGGTCGGGTTCCCCCCGCATGCGCAAACAGCCGCGACTATTTCCGCGATGTTTACGACCACCTGGCCCGTATCAACGCTTCCCTCGACAACATCCGCGACACCATCGGCACGGCCATCCAGGTCAACTTGTCGATGGTGACAATCGAGGAAAGCGAGGTGAACAAAAAGCTGGCGGCCTGGGCCGGGATCTTTGCCGTCGCCACGGCTTTTGCCGGGATCTGGGGAATGAATTTCGAGGTGATGCCCGAACTCGAATGGAAGTACGGCTATCCGATGGCGCTCTCGGCAATCGGCGTGGCCTGCGTAGTGCTGTATTTCCGCTTCAAGCGGGTCGGATGGTTGTAAGGAATCCAGTCCATGCCTGATCAACGCCCCGATCCGGACCAACTGCTCGACCGCGTCAACGCCGAAGAGGCCAAGGCACGGTGCGGCAAGCTGAAGATCTTCTTCGGCGCCTCCGCCGGCGTCGGCACGTAAAGCCAGGTCATTTTTGGCCTCCCAGCCGGGCGCAGCCGGCGGCAAGGCCTGCCATCAAGGCGAACAACAGCCCGACGGCGGCGAGATAGACGAGATCCATGAGCATGCTCCCTGTAGTTGTTTCGACAGGGTCATGCTAGGAAATCGGGTGTCAAAGTTTTCGAAAAAGCCGGGGGTGGAAACATAAAGAAGCGGTAAAAAGGATCAGCAGGCTCTGCATTGTGGGGCTAAGACTTCGTCGGAGGGTGAGTTCAAGGAACGGGAAACCAGCCATTCAGCCCACTCCCAGCGCTCGCTTGGGCGTCCGCTCAGCGCGTGCGGAAGTGCGCCGAAACCGTTCTACAAAATTGCCCAGCCATGAGCACTGATGGGGCTTCCGAGGCCACAGATGAGTGCGGATTGTAGATTTAAAAAACACTTAAGTGACTGATTTATAAGAAACAGGATAGTGATTGTGGCTCCAGGTGTCACCGGTTCGATCCCGGTATGTCGCCCATATAATCAATGACTTACGGCACCCTTCGGGGTGCCGTTTTTTCAAAAGTCCTCCGTTTTATGTAAAATCCCCAGTGTGTATATCCCAATGGCAGGGATTGGCGCCGGCCGTGAGGAACATGGGGCGCAAGGATCGCCGGTGCTGCTCGAACGGCTGCGGATCTAGTGGAAAGTCGCCCGTGCCGACGGCAAGATGTTCGATGGCGGCTGGCTGTTCCCGGGCCTGAATCCGATCGAGTCGACAGCCTTGCGTGACCTGTCCTCGTCACTCGCCCACGACGACGCCTGAAATAGTTGGCGCAGCTGATGGCATCGGGCGAAACCTTTTGACCGAACCTACGGCATGCCCAAAATGAACCGAAATAGACGCTTGACCCTCGCAGCTCTGGCGCTCAGCGGCCTGGGTGCCGCCGCCTTCACCGTCGTGACGGTAAAGGACCAAACCTACGTTCCGAGCGCCGATTACGTCCCGGAGGGCGACTCGAACCGGGAAGTCGCAGTCGTCTACTACTCGCGTTCCGGCCACGGCCGGATTATTCGGGCTACCGTACCGGACGACTTCAGCCTGGCCAGGTAGCCCGAGGCCATTTGCGGGGGTTGCCTTCCCCGACTACGAGCTTCGCGTCATGACGAGCGTTTTTCGCCGGGCAACGGAGACAGACGATGTCCACCGCGCGAGCTCGTGCCCAACTTGGCGCCCACGTCGGTCTGCCTCAGGATCGCTTCGCTGGAGCGCGCACCCTGTACCTCGATCCGCGCGAATCCGTCCTCGATCTCCCCAAGGTCGGCCGGTGTCAGCGCGACCTCGGTTGCCTGAACGTTCTGCTCCATGTGGCTGATCTTCGTGGTCCCCGGAATGGGCACGATCCATGGATGGCGAGCAAGCAGCCACGCGAGCGCGACTTGCCCCGGTGTTGCCTGATGGCGCGCTGCGACGCGTTGTAGCAACTCGACGACCGGCCAGTTGGCACGGCGCGCTTCCGTCGCAAGACAGGGGAGCATTCTTCGCAGGTCCCCTTCGCGGAAAGTCGTCCGAGGGGTGATCGTGCCCGTCAGGTAGCCTTTGCCGAGGGGCCCCCACGGTACCAGCCCGATCCCGAGCTCTTCGCACACCGGAATCACCTCCATCTCGGGGTCCCGTGACCAGACGGAGTATTCGTTCTGGACTGCCGTTATCGGCTGCACGGCATGAGCGCGACGGATCGTCGCACCACCCGCTTCGGACAGGCCGAAGTGCAGAACCTTCCCCGCCACGATCAGGTCCTTCACCGCACCGGCGACATCTTCGATCGGGACTTCCGGATCGACGCGGTCATCCGGGCCCGGCGTCATAGTCCGTATTGGCGATGCGCCTGCCATGCGCCAAATGTCAGCATCCGTCGGCCTGCATTGGCAAGAACCGACGAATTTCAGGTCACCTACAACTTCTGTTGGTGCTGGCCTGTTGGGCGCATTCCCGCCTTCTGCGCGACGGTTTGAAACCTTGCCGGTTCCGGCACAGCGGCGGATCAGGCACGCGTGTCCCATCTCAAGCTGTCGCCGGATCGTTGACCATCCGCACGTGAGACGTCGCATGCGGCGGCACTGCGGACTAACAAGATTGGGGGAGACATGTCTGGAAAACGTAGTTCCGAGTTTGTCCGCCGGCCCTTGCGGCGGCGCCATGTGCTGCGCCTCTCACCGCTCATCCTCGCGATGGCGAGCGGCTCGTCGATTGCCGCTCCCACGATCCAGTTCGGGCCGGAAACGACGCTCGACTATTCGCTGACGCTTTCCTATACGGCTTCGGGCCGGACGCAGAAGGCGGCGCACGAATTTCTGGAAGACCTGAACAACGACGACGGGACGAGGAATTTCAAACGCGGCAGTTTGATCACGAACCGCGTCAACGCCCTCGGCGAAGTGCGGATCAGACATGACAACGTCGGCGCCTTGCTGCGTGCGAGCACCTTCCAGGACTGGGCGTACGGTTCCGGCAACGACAACGATTCCCCGCTGACGGTGAACAAGACCGGGGCGCACGATGAATTTACGAGCCGTACGAGAACCCTGAGCGGGCGCAACTCGCGCATTCTCGACGCGTTCGCGTACGGAAACTGGACGCTCGGCGAGGAGCAATACCTGTCGCTGAAGGCGGGGCGCCACGTGCTGGCGTGGGGCGAGAGCCTGTTCTGGCCGAACATCAGCCAGGGGCAGTCGCCGCTCGACGCGACGAAGTTCAACGTTCCCGGTACCGAGGCCAAGGAGGGCTATCTTCCGGTCGGGCAGCTTTCGGGCGCTCTCACCGTGAATCCCTGGCTCACGCTGACGGGGTACTACCAGTACAAGTGGGAGAAGACCCAGCTCAATCCGGTGGGGGATTATTTCGGCAGCGACTACTTCGGCCCCGGTGCGGAGTTTTTCAGGTTGGCGCCGGGCGTTATCAACGCTTTGCCCGACCACACTTTCCGGGTCGCCAATTTCGCGGGTGAAATCAAGCCCAAGGATTCCGGTCAGTGGGGCCTCGGTACGCGGCTGCGTGTGGGCGAGACGACGGAACTGGGCGTGTATCACTACCGCTATCACGACCGCGTCGGCGCGATGTTCTTCGACTTTACCGGTGCGACGCAGTATTCCTCATTCACGCGCTTCGGACGCAAGGCATCACCCGCGAGCGCGCCGTATTACAAGCTGGCCTATTTCGACGACATCGAGCTCACGGGTCTGAGCCTCAGTACCAAGATCGGCGATTCCGTGCAGATCGGGGCAGATCTGAGCTACCGCGACGGCACGCCCGTGTATCTGTCGAACGGCGCGCCGGCTCGGGGGCAGGTGACGCAGGGCAACCTGAATTTCCTCTACATCCTCGGACCGACGAAGATTGCGCACCAGACCACGCTGATGGGCGAGGTCGTGCATCAGCGCATCGAGGGCGTCGACAAGCTGACCGTGAGCGGGGGATTGCCGGGACAGAACGGCACGTTCAAGGACTTCACGTACGACACGCAGACGAAGACCACGAGCCTGCTGGGCCTGGGGGCGATCTTCGACTATCCGAACGTGTTCGACGGCTGGGACCTGAGCACCAAGGTGATCTGGACGCAGAACGTCGATGGCAGCTCCATGTCCGGCATGGGCAAGGACGACCGCCGCATCACGCTCGGCGCCGATTTCAAGCGACTCGGCAATTTCACGATCGGTGTCACCTACGTCGGTTACCTCGGCTCGCCCGATATCGCCAATGGCCGGACGCTGACCGACCGCGACTACGTGTCGTTGAGCGCCAAGTACACGTACTGATTCCGTCTCCTTCGAAGAGGGTCTGTTCATGAAAAAGAAATTTTGCGGACTGGTGTTGTCGTTCGCTGTGGTAGCGCAGTTGTTGCCGGTCCTGGCGCATGCCAAGGGTAGCGCGGAAGAAATCGCCCGCCTGGGCAAGGATTTGACCTGCATAGGTGCCGAGAAAGCCGGGAGCAAGGACGGCGTCATTCCGGAATACAGCGGGAAGTGGTTGGGTGCGCCGCCGCATGTGCTGTTCAAGGGGACGGGGAAACATCCGATCGATCCCTATCCGGACGAGAAGCCCTTGTTCGTGATCACCGCGGCGAACATGGATCAGTATGCACAGCGCCTGTCGGACGGCCAGAAGGCGCTGTTCAGGAAATTTCCGCAAACCTTCCGCATGCCGGTGTATCCGTCCCATCGCGACTTCCGTTTTCCCGATTCGGTCTGCCAGACGGCGAAGGAAAACGCCGCGAGCGCCGAGCTCGTGAATGACGGCGAGGGTGTCATGGGGGTTACCGGCGGGCCGATTTTCCCGTTTCCCAAGACGGGAACCGAACTGTTGTGGAACGCGATCATTCCCTATCGCGCCTTCACCGAGGAATTGGTTTCGGACAATGCCTATGTGCTGGCCGATGGAGCGATCAACTGGGGGCGCGTGAAATCGCGCAACTTCGGCGCGGCGAACGAGCCGGGAGCGCGGCACAAGACGGAAGGGCAGTCGTCGTACTACCTGAACGAGACGCTGCTGCCGGAACGCGACAAGGGCGAGATCAACACGGGCATGGAGTTCTTCAATTTCGCCCAGAATCCTCGCCAGAGCTGGCGCTTCGATCCGGGTACGCGCCGTGTGCGCCAGTCGCCCGGCTACGGCTACGACATGTCTTTCCCGGGGACCGGCGGTTCGATCACGGTCGATGAGGTGCGCATCTTCAACGGATCGCCCGAGCGCTACAACTGGACCATCGTCGGCAAGAAGGAGATCTACATCCCCTACAACGCCTACCGCGTGCATTCGCCGGCGATCAAGTATTCGGAGCTGGTCAAGCCCGGCCATGCGAATCCGGACTTCATGCGCTACGAACTCCACCGCGTCTGGGTGCTGGAAGGCAAGCTGAAGGAAGGCTTCCGCCACCTGTACGGCCGCCGGGTGATGTTCATCGACGAGGACACGCTGTTCCCGATCATGGCCGACAACTACGACGCGCGTGGCGGTCTGTGGCGGACCTCGATGCTGAATCACTTCTATGCTTACGAGATGCAGACCTGGCAGGCGGGCGTCGGCTTCTACTACGACCTGAATGCCGGGACCTACCTGGCTTTCAATCTCGTGAATGAACAGCCGTCGGCCTATCGACTGAACGAAAACAAGATCACGCCGCAGATGTTCGGGCCCGAGGCTGCAAGGCGCATGGGTCTTTGATTCCGCAGTTGCCGCAGCGGGCGGGAACCGATGATGACGGTCGGTTTCCGCCCGCGCGCGGCCTTCAGTCGTTTCTGCGGCAGGCGGCCTGCCGCGACAATCGCGAGGAGATGCCGATGGAAACCGCTGCATCACCGTTCGATGCGCTGACAGTGGGGCCCCTGCGGCTCCGCAATCGTTTCATCCGTGCCGGGGCCAACGAAGGCATGGTCGTGGATGGAGCGCCCAGCCGGGCGCTCGTCAAGCACCATCGCGACCTGGCGGCCGGCGGAGTCGGCATGACGACCGTGGCATACGGGGCCGTTGCGAAGGTGGGCCGCACCCTGCCGAACCAGGTCTGGCTGCGGCGCGAGATCCTGCCGGATCTGCGCGTGCTGGCCGACGCCGTGCATGCCGAAGGCGCGGCGGTGTCCTATCAATTGACCCACGGGGGCTCATTCGTGACCTCGTGCAAGGTGGCTGGCCCGACCATCAGCGCCTCGTCCGGGCTGAACAAGGCGGGCCTGATGCGCGGCAACTTCTTTCAGCGGGCCATGACCGGCGCGGACATGGTGCGCGTGACGCAAGAGTTCGTGGACGCCGCGCTGCTGTGCCGGGAGGCCGGCTTCGACGCGGTCGAGCTGCACATGGGGCACGGCTACCTGCTCAACCAGTTCATCTCGCCGCTGTCGAACCGGCGCCGCGACGAGTTCGGCGGCACGCTGGAGAACCGCGTGCGTTTCCCGGCGGCGGTGCTGGTGCGCGTGAAGGAGGCCGTGGGCGACCGCATGGCGGTGCTGGCGAAGATCAACGTCGCCGACGGCGTGCGCGGCGGTGCGACGGTCGAGGACGCGATCGTCACCGCCAGGGCCTTGCAGGCTGCCGGGGCGGACATGCTGGTGCTGTCCGGCGGCCGAAACGTCGAATCGGGCTGGTTCATGTTCGGCAGCAACCACGACATGGACGAGATGAGGAAGGTCCTGTCCGGAAGCTGGCTCACCGGGCAGATGCTGCGCCTCTCACAGCTCGGGGCGCCGAAAGTGGTCTTCCGCGAAATGTATTTCCTCGAGCACTCGCGCCGCATCCGCGCCGAAGTCACGGTGCCTCTGGGCTACCTCGGTGGGGCCAAGTCCCTGGCCAACGCGGAGACTGCCGTGCGCGAGGGCTTCGATGCCGTGGTGATGGCGCGCGCCCTGATCCACGATCCCGCGATCGTGAACAGGTTTCGCGACGGCAGTACGAAGGTGTCCGGTTGCACGAACTGCAACCGTTGCGTTCCCTATATCTATCACCCCGCGGGCACATGGTGCGTCATGAAGCCGCCCAATGACCCGCAACTCAACAGGATCCGGGCAGCAGGCTGAGCCCGGGCCGTCGCGCACCGGATCCGGATTTTCCCCTCGTCAGGAGTAGCGAGATGCAGAAGAGCTTTTCACCCGCGCGCCCGTGCCGCGAAGAGGATGTGACGTATTGGGACATCGAGACCGATGTCGCCATCGTCGGCTTCGGCGCCGCCGGGAGCTGCGCAGCGATCGAGGCGCGGCAGGCAGGCGCCGAGGTTGCCGTGTTCGAGGTCGCCGCGGCGGCAGGCGGCAGCGCCGCGCTGTCGGGCGGGGAGGTGTATGTCGGCGGCAGCGGTGGCACGTCGGTGCAGCGTGCCGCGGGTTTCGAGGACTCGACCGAGGATTTCTACAAGTACCTGATGATGTCGGGCGGTCCGGGCGCCGATGCGGCGCGGGTGCGCGCGTACGCGGACAACGCGGAGGCGCATTTCCGCTGGCTGCAGGAGCAGGGCGTGCCGTACAAGGGGACCTTCCTGCCGGGCAAGTGGCTGGAGCCGCACACGGACGACACTCTGGTGTGGTCCGGCTCCGAGCAGGCATGGCCGTTTTCGGGCGAAGCGAAGCCGGCTCCGCGCGGTCACACCGCGCAGCAGGAAGGCTGGAGTGCCGGCCGCATCCTGATGGAGAAGCTGTGCGGCCGCGCCGAGGCCCTCGGTGCGAGCATTCACTACAACGCGCGCGCGCTGGCGCTGGTCCTCGCGCGGGATGGCAGCGTGGTCGGTCTGGCCGTCCGTATCGACGGTACGCCGCGCTACGTGCGCGTGAGGCGGGGTGTCATCCTCGCGTCGGGCGGCTTCATCGCGAACCGCGAGATGCTGTCCCGCTACGCGCCGGGGGCCCTCGCGTGCGAAACGCAGGTGTCGGCGGGCAACGACGACGGGTCTGGCATCCGCATGGGCATCGGTGCCGGCGCGGCGGCGATCCACATGGACCAGTTCTTCGCGACGCTGCCTTATTTTCCGCCGGACTCGCTGGTGAAGGGCATCTTCGTCAATGAACGCGGCGAGCGTTTCATCAACGAGGATGCCTACCACGGCCGGATTGCTCATTACGTGCTGCGCCAGCCCAACGGCAAGGCGTGGCTGCTGGTCGACGACGAGATCTTTGGCCGGCCGATGATTCATCGCGACATGACCATCGCGGCCGTCGGCGAAACTTGGGGCGAGGTCGAGGCGGAGCTGGGCCTGGTGGCAGGAACCCTAGAACATACGGTGGAGACCTTCAATCGCGAGGCGGCCGAGGGGCGCGACCCGGGCTTCCACAAGGCGGCGGCCTGGCTGCGCCCCCTCACGAAGGCGCCGTTCGCGGCACTGAGTTACTGCCGCGGCGACGTCCCCGGGCACGCATTCACGCTCGGCGGACTGGCGACGGACACCGACGGCACCGTCCTCGATGCCGACGGCAACGCAATCCGCGGGCTGTATGCCGCGGGACGCTGCGCCTGCGGCCTGCCGCGGTGGGGCGAGGGATACAGCTCCGGCATGTCCCTCGGTGATTCTACGTTCTTTGGTCGGCAGGCCGGGCGTCACGCAGCGGGACGCTGAGCGTGTCGCTGCTGCCGGGCCGTGCGAGGCGCAGGCTCAGCAGCAGCGCGATCGAGATCAGTCCCGTCAGCAGCCAGGCAACGTTGCTCAGGGAGGCGGCGAGCGCCTCCGGATTGCCCGCCGCCTTGTGAAATGCGAGGGAGGCGCTGAAGACCGCGAGCCCCAGTGAGGAGCCGGTGGGGGCGCCCAGGTCGCGCAGCGTGCTGAAGAGTCCTGTGCCCGCGCCGAGCTTTTCGGCCGGAACGGCCCCCAGCGCGAGTTTCATCACCGCGGGCGTGTTGCTGCCTATCATCAGGCCAAGCACGCACACCGTCGCCACGATGGACCAGAGCGGGGTGTCGGCACGAAAACCCTGCAGCATTGCCAGCCCCGCCAGGGTGCCCATGAGCGCGGCGATCGATACCCAGCGGGCGGCGAAGCGGTCGATCAAACGGCCTGCAAGCGGCGCCGCGAGCATGCTGCTGCCATAGAGGAAGAGCGCGACGAAGCCGAACTGCGAGGCGCTGCCGCCGGGGCGGCCATTGACGAAGAATGCCAGCGAATAGACGATCCCGCTGGACGTCACGAGGTGCAGCCAGTAGATCGCGGTCGGCAGGGCGAAGGCGCGGTTGCGCAGGATCGCGATGTCGACGACCGGGGCGGCGGTGTGCCGGCCGGAGCGCCACAGCATCGCCAGCGCGAGGACGCCGACGGCGATGATTCCGACGCCCCACGGCGAGGTGAGGCCGAAGTTGCCGATCCAGGTCGGCAGGGTCAGCAGGGCGCCGATCGTCGCGAACAGGAACAGCGCCCCCTTGAGATCGAATGGCGAACGCGGTTGATTGCTGCGCATGTCCGGCACGACGAGCGCGACCGGCACGATGCCGACGATCGCGAGCGCGCCGCTGACCCAGTACACGCTCGGCCAGCCGAAGCGATCGATCAGCAGTCCGCCGAGCAGGCCGCCGCTTGCGGCACCCAGCGTCATCGTCATCGCAAAGATGCCGAGCGCCATGCCGCGCCGGTGTTCGGGGAAGAGATGGGTGATGTAGGCCAGCACGCCCGGCATGATGCAGGCGACGCTCAACCCTTGGACGAATCGTGCGCCGAGGAAGACCCCGAAGTTCGGCGCGGCCGCAGCGGCCACTTCCGACAGCGCGAAGCCGAGCAGTCCTGCGAGGAGTACCCGCTTGCGCCCGAGCTGGTCGCCCAGGCGCCCCATGATGGGGGCGAAGACCGTGAGTCCGAGCGAGTAGAACACCAGGATCAGCGCGGCGAGGTTGATCGCAATGCCGAAGTGCTTCGTGAGGCTGGGCAGGGCCGGCGCCTGGAAAGCGGCCGCCTCGATCGTGATGAAGGTGCCGAACAGCAGGGCGGCGTAGATCTTCCACGCGGCGCGTGAATCCATGATTCCTCCTGGGATTCAGGAAAAGGTCCGTTAAGGGCGCCGGCTATCCTGGCTCCCTCTCCCCCGGGCCCCTCTCCCCCGAGCGGAGAGGGG
>NZ_WTVQ01000003.1 GCF_012910955.1 Aromatoleum diolicum | reverse complement strand
GTTGTTGCCCAGTTCGGAATGCGCATCGAGTGGCAGATGATAGGCAAGCAGGCTGATGTCATTGCACAGCAAGCTCGCGAGGCGCCGCTTGCGAATCCCGGTGATGCGCCCGTCCTCACCGCGCCAGAAATACCCGTGATGCACCAGCACCGCGTCACAGCCCTCCGCAACGGCCAAGTCCAGCAGCGCCTGACTCGCCGTCACGCCGCACAATACGCGGCACACCTCGGCACGTCCTTCCACTTGCAGGCCGTTTGGGGAATAATCGCGATACCGTGGGACTTCCAGCAGCTCATCCAGATGGGCTTGCAGTTCGGCAAGGTGCATACCGTCTCCATTCAACGTTTTCGGGCCTGATAGCGAGCGCAACGCCGACAACTCGCCAAAATCGAGCAACATTATGCGCCGCCTGTGGTTGATCTTTGCACAGGCCGTGACGGTCAGCGTCGCGGTGCTGTTTGTCCTGAATACGCTGAAGCCCGAATGGCTCAAGGGCGCTGCGCCCGCTTCCGTGGTCGCAATCCTGGAAGCACCCGGCACCGGCGCAACCAGCACAACCGCCGCAGCCGGCTCCTATGCCGAGGCAGCCAAACGCTCGATGCCAGCCGTAGTGCATATCTACACGGCCAAAGACATCGCCCGACCGCGCCACCCACTGCTCGACGACCCGATCTTTCGCCATTTTTTCGGCGACCGCCAGGACAATGCCCCAGCACAGCGTGCGTCGGGACTCGGTTCAGGCGTCATTGCCAGCCCGGACGGCTTCATCCTGACCAACAATCACGTCATCGACGGCGCAGACGAAATCGAAGTCGCGCTCAACGATGGCCGCAAGTTCCCGGCCAAACTAGTCGGGCGCGATCCGGAAACCGACCTTGCCGTGCTGAAGCTGCAAGGAAACGGACAACTGCCCGCGATCACCTTTGGTGCGAAGGACGCACTTGAAGTCGGTGATGTCGTGCTTGCCATCGGCAACCCGTTCGGGGTTGGCCAGACGGTGACCATGGGCATTGTTTCGGCCCTCGGCCGCAGTCAGCTTGGCATCAATACCTTCGAAAACTATATCCAGACGGACGCCGCGATCAATCCGGGCAATTCGGGCGGCGCACTGGTCGACAGCCAGGGCAGCCTCGTCGGAATCAATACCGCGATATATTCACGCTCTGGCGGTTCGCTCGGCATCGGCTTTGCGATTCCCGTGTCCATCGCGCGCAACGTGCTGGAGCAGATCGTAGCCACCGGTCAGGTGACGCGCGGCTGGATTGGTGTGGAGATTCAGGAAATCACGCCCGAACTGGCCGAATCCTTCGGCATCCCGGATACCGAGGGCGCGCTGATTGCCGGCGTGCTGCGCGGCAGCCCGGCCGAAGACGCCGGCATCCGTCCCGGCGACATCCTGCTCGGCGTTGAAGGCAAACCCGTTCACGACCCCAAGGGTATGCTGGAAATGGTCGCCGGATTGCCTCCGGGTCATCGCGCGCAGTTCCACGTGCGCCGCGCCGATACCGATCTGGACCTGCAGGTCGAGATCGGCCGTCGTCCAACGCCCGCCAGCGAACGTTAGGTCGTCGCCATCAGTTTCCGCCGGCCTCCAGCCGGCGTGGCGCTTCGCCTATTTCCCGTCCGGACCGGTCACTTCGATGCGTTCTGCCGCATGCTCGTCTTCGCCGGGCTCGGCCGGCACGGCATCGCGTTTCGCTACCAGGCGCGAAATCAGAATGCCCAGTTCGTAGAGCAGACACATCGGCAGTGCCAGCATGAACTGGGAGACGACATCCGGAGGAGTGATGATTGCCGCGATGACGAACGCGCCGACGATGACGTAAGGCCGCGCTTCCTGAAGCTTGGCGATACTGACCATGCCGGTCTTCACCAGCAGGATCACCGCCACCGGCACTTCGAAAGTCAGGCCGAAAGCGAGAAACAAGGTCATCACGAAAGACAGGTACTGCTCGATATCCGGCGCGGGAACGATACTCTTCGGCGCAAACTCGGCAATGAACTTGAACACCGTTCCGAAGACGAAGAAGTAGCAAAACGCCATCCCCGCCAGAAACAGGATCGTGGTGCCGAACACCAGCGGCAAGCCGAGGCGACGCTCATGCGCATACAGCCCCGGGGCGATGAACGCCCAGGCCTGATATAGGACGACCGGGAGGGCCAGCACGAACGCCACCATCATCGTCACCTTGACCGGCACGAAAAACGGTGTCACGACGCCGGTGGCGATCATGTGCGTCCCCTCGGGCAGGGTACTCATCATCGGCATGGCCAGCAGATCGTAAATGTCCCCGGCCCACGGCATCAGACAGACGAACACCACGAGCACCGCGACGATAGCGCGCAACAGGCGGTCTCGCAGTTCAATCAGATGCGAGATGAAGGTTTCCTGCATCGTGCTCATACCTTCTCCGCCGTCTGGCCGGGTGAAGGAGCCGGCCCGAGGCCCAGCTCGAGTTGCGGGCTCGGCTCAGCGGACGCCCCGTCCACCGGTGCCGGATTCGCCGGCAATGCAGCCGTCTCGCTCGCCCCACCGGCTGGCGCCAGCGGCACGGTCGTCGCCTGTTCGACCGCAACCGGCGCGGCCGCTGACGATTCGTTTGCCGCAATGGCGACGCTGCTTTGCACCTCGGCGGCGGTCTTGCCCAAGTCCGCTTCGACGCTGTTCATCTGGCTGCGCACCGAGGACTCGAGCTCGCGCGCCTGCTGTTCCACCTGCTGCTGGAGCTTCTTGAGATCTTCAAGCTGCATTTCGCGCTGGATGTCCGACTTGACGTCGGTGACATAGCGCTGGAGCCGGCCGAGGAGATGCCCCGCAGTGCGCGCCACCTTCGGCAGGCGCTCCGGCCCGACCACGATGAGCATCACCACTGCGATGACGATGAGTTCAGAAAAACCGAAATCGAACATGATTGTGCAGCCTGTACAAGCTGGGCTATGTGCTTGCGGCCGACACCAAAACGAAGGGGCGCACTGCAGCGGCGCCCCCTATTGCCAGCATCGACCCACGCGCGCTCAGGAATTGACCTTATCGGACTTTTCGCGCGCCTGAGCGTCGATGGTGTCACCGCCGATTTTCTGCTGAACGTCGTCGGGCGTTTTCTCCGACTCCTTCATGCCGTCCTTGAAACCTTTCACCGCGCCACCCAGATCCTGGCCCATATTGCGCAGCTTCTTGGTACCGAACACCAGCACGACGATGACCAGAACGATCAGCCAGTGCCAGATACTGAATGAACCCATACCGCTCTCCTTAACGCTTCAACATGGCCGGAAGCACTTCCGGGCCACCCAGGACGTGAACGTGTAGATGATACACCTCCTGACGCCCCACCCTGCCGGTGTTGACAATGGTGCGAAAGCCGTCAGTACAGCCCGTTTCGTGCGCCAATCGACCGGCAGTGGTCATCACGCGCCCCATCACTTCGACGTGTTCCGGCAGCAGTTCCGCCATCGAAGGGATATGCAGCTTCGGAATCACGAGAAAGTGAACCGGCGCAACCGGGTGAATGTCGTGAAAGGCGAGCACATGATCGTCTTCGTAGATCTTCCGCGAGGGAATCTCTCCCGTAGCAATCCGGCAGAAAATACAGTCGCTCATCTTTTCACCTCACGCGGTGGTGCGGGATTTCTTCTCGTCGATGCCGGAGACGCCCTCGCGGCGCCGGAACTCGGCCAGCACGTCATCGACCGAAAGGCCGAAATGCGACAGCAGCACCATCGAGTGGAACCACAGGTCCGTCACCTCCCAGACGACGTGGAGCATGTCCTTGTCCTTGGCCGCCATGATGGTCTCGGCGGCTTCCTCGGCGACCTTCTTGCAGATCGCGTCGGTACCCTTGGCGTACAGACTCGACACGTAGGACGAGTCTGGATCGGCCTTCTTGCGCTCGGCAAGGGTCGCGGCGACGCGGTGCAGCACTTCGATGTCGATCATTTATAGATATCCTTGGGATCTTTCACCACCGGGTCGACGGCCTCCCATGAGCCCTCGGCCAGGTAGCGCTGGAAAAAGCAGCTGTGACGACCGGTGTGGCAGGCAATGCCGCCGACCTGTTCGACCTTCAACAGCACGACGTCGTTATCGCAGTCGATGCGGATCTCGAGCACTTTCTGCACGTGGCCGGACTCCTCGCCCTTGTGCCACAGTTTGCGCCGCGAACGCGACCAATAGATCGCTTCGCCCGATTCAGCCGTTCGCTGCAGTGCCTCGCGGTTCATCCAGGCGAACATCAGGACGTCGCCGGTTGCTGCTTCCTGGGCGATCACCGGCACCAGACCCTGATCATCCCAATGGATATCGTTGAGCCAGCGAGCCGAATTTGGCGCGATCATAGACGTACCTCGATACCGCGGCTACGCATCAGTTCCTTGGCCTCGCGCACAGTGTGCTGGCCGAAATGGAAGATGCTCGCGGCGAGCACCGCATCAGCGCGTCCTTGCGAAACACCTTCAACCAAGTGCTCGAGCGTGCCGACCCCGCCGCTGGCAATCACCGGAATCGATACGGCATCGGCGACGGCCCGCGTGAGGCCGAGATCAAAGCCGATCTTGGTGCCGTCGCGATCCATGCTGGTGAGGAGGATCTCACCGGCACCGAGCGCCGCCACCTTCTTCGCCCACTCGATCGCATCGAGCCCGGTGTTGTTGCGGCCGCCGTGCGTGAAGACCGCCCATTTCCCTGGTGCGGTCTGCTTGGCATCGATGGCAACGACGATGCACTGGCTGCCGACCTTGCCGGCCGCATCGGCCACGACCTGCGGATTATTCACGGCCGCGGTGTTGATGCTAACCTTATCGGCGCCGGCATTCAGCAGGCGCCGCACGTCCTCGACCGTACGCACGCCACCACCGACCGTGAGGGGAATGAAAACCTGCTCCGCGACCTGTTCGACCACATGGAGAATGGTGTCACGCGCATCGGAACTGGCGGTGATGTCGAGAAAGGTGATTTCGTCTGCACCCTGCTCATCGTAGCGACGGGCAATCTCCACCGGATCGCCGGCGTCGCGCAATTCGACGAAATTCACACCCTTCACCACGCGTCCGGCATTCACATCCAGGCAGGGGATGATGCGCTTGGCGAGCATCAGGCGGTTTCGCCGTTAAGCTCGTCAGCGCGCGCCTGGGCAGCGGCAAAGTCCAGCGTGCCTTCGTAGATTGCACGCCCCGTGATCGCGCCCGTGACGCCTTCGGACTCGACTGCGCACAACGCGTCAATGTCGGAGAGAGTGGCGATCCCGCCGCTGGCGATGACCGGAATGCGCAACGCCTGGGCGAGCCGCACGGTGGCTTCGATATTGACGCCGGAGAGCATGCCGTCGCGCCCGATGTCGGTATAGATCACCGCCTCGACGCCGTAATCCTCGTACTTTTTTGCCAGGTCCACGACGTCGTGGCCGGTCATCTTGGACCAGCCGTCGACAGCCACCTTGCCGTCCTTGGCATCCAGACCGACGATGATGTGGCCCGGGAAGGCCCCGCAGGCGTCGTGCAGGAAACCGGGGTTCTTGACCGCGGCGGTGCCTATGATGACGTAGGAAATGCCGCTGTCGAGATAGCGCTCGATGGTATCGAGGTCGCGAATCCCGCCGCCGAGCTGGACCGGGATGTCGTCGCCGACTTCATCGACGATGGCCCGGATCGCCGCACCGTTCTTCGGCTTGCCGGCGAAGGCACCGTTCAGGTCGACCAGGTGCAGGCGCCGGGCGCCGAGGTTGATCCAGTGCCGAGCCATCGCGGCCGGGTCCTCGGAAAATACCGTTGCGTCGTCCATTTCGCCCTGCTTGAGGCGCACACAATGGCCGTCCTTGAGATCGATAGCGGGAATCAGCAGCATACGGGGATGGGTTGCTTGTCAGGAGTGGATGGGAATTTAACGACTCGGTCCAAATGATGCGAGTCAGGGTGCCCAGGACATGAAATTTGCGAGCATCCGCAAGCCGGCCTGCGCACTCTTTTCGGGATGGAACTGAACCGCAAAGATGTTAGCCCGTGCAACTGCACTGGTAAACCTCAAACCATAGTCGGTCTCGGCCGCGACCAGCGACCCTTCGTCGGGCACGACGAAATAGCTGTGCACGAAGTAGAAACGCTCGCCGTCGGGAATGCCGTCCCACATCGGATGGGCGTGACACTGGCGAACCTCGTTCCACCCCATGTGCGGGACTTTCAGTCGGGAGCCGTCGGCCGCGACCATCTTCATGTCCGGAAAGCGCACGACATTGCCCGGAAGGATACCGAGACCGGGAACATCACCCTCTTCGCTGTGGCCGAACAGCATCTGCTGACCAATGCAGATGCCGAGGAAGGGCTTGGAAGCCGCAGCATCGAACACCGCGCCGCGCAGGCCGCGCAGTTCGAGTTCGCGCATGCAGTCCGGCATCGCGCCCTGCCCCGGAAAGACGACCCGTCCGGCAGCTGCGACCACTGCGGGATCGGAAGTCACGACCACCTGTTTGTCAGGGGCCACATGTTCGATCGCCTTGGCCACCGAACGCAGATTACCCATGCCGTAGTCGATGATGGCTACGTCGCTCATCGCGGAATCGCTCGCAAGAAAATCAGGAAGATCGGCGGAGTCTCAGAGTGCGCCCTTCGTCGAAGGGATAACCCCCGCGACGCGCTCGTCACGCTCGGCCGCCATGCGCAGCGCGCGGCCAAACGCCTTGAATATGGTTTCACACTGATGGTGGGCATTATCGCCCCGCAGGTTGTCGATATGCAGGCTGACACCGGCATGATTGACGAAACCCTGAAAGAATTCGCGCGCCAGGTCGACATCGAAGTTGCCGATGCGGGCACGGGTATAGCTGACAAAATAGTGCAGCCCGGGACGGCCGGAGAAATCCACGACTACGCGCGACAGTGCTTCATCGAGCGGCACGTAGGCATGGCCGTAACGACGGATACCCTTCTTGTCGCCAAGCGCCTTCGCGAACGCCTGCCCCAGCGTGATACCGACATCCTCGACGGTATGGTGATCGTCGATGTGGGTGTCGCCTTCGGCCCTGATATCGAGATCGATGGCGCCGTGTCGGGCGATCTGATCGAGCATGTGGTCGAAGAACGGAACGCCGGTGGCGAGACTGGCCTTGCCGCTGCCATCCAGATCAACACGGACGGTGATTTGGGTTTCCAGTGTGTCGCGAGTAACTTCGGCTTGCCGCATGGGTGTGTAGACAGTAATAGGGAATCGGGACGCCAGCAGGCATCACTCTCGCACCATGATACCATCGCCCGACAGTCCCGCCGCAATGCCTACCGCCCGACCGTCCCGGAAAATCGGAACGAACCGGACAGGCGCACGAGCGCGACTCCGACTCCCTATCAGACACCGCATCCGATCCGCCGATGAGCCAATACTGGAGTGCCGTCGTCCACGGCCTGACCCCTTACGTTCCGGGCGAACAGCCCAAGCTCGCCAATCTGGTCAAGCTGAACACCAACGAGCATCCCTACGGGCCGTCGCCGCGGGCGATCGACGCGATCCGCGCGGAGGCATCGGACGCACTGCGCCTGTACCCGGACCCGACCGCCGAGCGGCTGAAAAATGCCATCGCGGTCCGTCACGGCATCACGCCGAGACAGGTATTCGTTGGCAACGGTTCAGACGAAGTGCTGGCCCATGCGTTCATGGCCTTGCTCAAGCACGACCGGCCGCTGCGCTTTCCTGACATCTCGTACAGTTTTTATCCGGTGTATTGCGGGCTGTACGGCATCACGTTCGAGACCGTCGCGCTGGATGAAAACCTCGCGATCCGACCCGATGACTACCTCCCGAACGGGGACGCCGCAGGCGGGATCATCTTTCCCAACCCCAACGCGCCTACCGGCCGCCTGCTGCCGCTCGCCGACATCGAGCGGATCGTCGCGGGCAATCAGCAATGCGTCGTGGTCGTCGATGAGGCTTACGTCGACTTTGGCGGCGAATCGGCCATTGCACTGACCGCCCGCTACCCGAACCTGCTGGTGGTGCAGACTTTCTCGAAGTCCCGCTCGCTGGCGGGCCTGCGTGTCGGCTTCGCGGTGGGCCACCCCGATCTGATCGAGGCGCTGGATCGCGTGAAGGACAGCTTCAATTCCTATCCGCTGGATCGCCTGGCGATCGTCGGCGCGGTCGCTGCGATCGAGGACGAGGAGTATTTCGAGCGCACGTGCAATGCGGTCATCCGCACGCGCGAGCAACTCATCGCGGATCTCGCGTCGCTGGGTTTCGAGGTGCTGCCGTCGGCCGCGAACTTCGTGTTCGCGCGTCATCCCGCGCGCGATGCGGGCGAACTGGCCGCGGAACTGCGCAAGCAGGCGATCATCGTGCGCCACTTCCGCCAGCCGCGGATCGAGCAGTTTCTGCGGATCACGGTGGGGACGGACGCGCAGTGCGGCGCGCTCATCGGGGCGTTGCGGAAGATTCTGGGGTAAATCGTTTCAAACACCACGGGCGGCGGCTGAAACCACGTGCAGCGGCGCCGATCCGCCCCCGTGACAACGATGCAGACACTCACCCGCGCAGCCGCATCTCCGCCGAACGCGCATGCGCCTGCAATCCTTCACCGTGAGCGAGCGTCGAGGCGACACGGCCCAACGTCTGTGCGCCAGCTTCGGAAATCTGGATGATGCTGGTGCGTTTCTGAAAATCGTAGACGCCGAGCGGCGACGAGAAACGCGCGCTGCGCATCGTCGGCAGCACGTGATTGGGACCGGCGCAGTAGTCGCCCAACGCCTCGACCGACCAGTGGCCGACGAAGATGGCGCCGGCGTGGCGGATGCGGTCGATCCAGGGCTCCGCATCATCCATCGACAACTCGAGGTGCTCCGGCGCAATCCGGTTAGCGATCGCGCAAGCCTGCTCCAGACTCTCGACGTGGATCAGTGCGCCACGGTTGGCAAGGGAGGCGGCGATCGTTTCGCGGCGCGGCATCGTCGGCAGCAGCCGCTCGATCGACGCCTCGACCGCATCGATGAAGGCGGCGTCGGTACACAGCAGAATCGACTGCGCGAGTTCGTCGTGCTCGGCCTGTGCAAACAAATCCATCGCCACCCAGTCGGCGTGGCCGCTGCCATCGGAGATAATCAATACTTCGGACGGGCCGGCGACCATGTCGATGCCGACGGTACCGAAAACGCGGCGCTTGGCTTCCGCGACATAGGCGTTGCCGGGGCCGACGATCTTGTCGACCTGCGGCAGCGTCTGGGTGCCGTACGCGAGCGCAGCGACCGCTTGCGCACCGCCTATGGTGAACACGCGGTCGACGCCGGTGATCGCCGCGGCGGCCAGCACCAGCGGATTTTTCTCGCCCCTGGGGGTCGGCACGACCATGATGAGCTCGCCCACTCCCGCCACCTTCGCGGGAATCGCATTCATCAATACCGAACTCGGATAGGACGCACGCCCGCCCGGCACGTACAGACCCACGCGATCGAGCGGAGTGACTTTCTGGCCCAGACGGGTGCCGTCGGCCTCGACGTAGTCCCACGATTCGGCGCGCTGGCGCTCGTGATAGATGCGCACGCGGTCGGCCGCAACGCGCAGTGCTTCGCGCTGCTCGACGCTGAGGCTGTCGAGGGCGGCCTTCAATTCCGACTTCGGCAACTCCAGCGCCGCCATCGATTTGACGTCGAGATGGTCGAAGCGGCGCGTGTATTCGATGACCGCCGCGTCGCCCGTGGTACGCACGGCGCGCAGGATCTCGGTCACTGCGGCATCGATGCGGGCATCGTCGCCGCCTTCGAACGCGAGCAGCGCATCGAGGGTCGACAGGAACTCGGGATCGCGGGCGTCGAGACGGCGGATCGTGGCAGGCAAGGCAGTCATTTCACGGCTCCGGCAAAGGCATCCAGCACCGGCCGGATGAGTTCGCGCTTGAGCTTGAGCGAAGCCTGATTGACGATCAGGCGCGAACTGATCGGCATGATGTCCTCGACTTCCTCGAGATTATTGGCCCGCAGGGTGCCGCCGCTGGAAACCAGGTCGACGATCGCATCGGCCAGTCCGACCAGCGGCGCGAGCTCCATCGAACCGTACAGCTTGATCAGATCGACGTGCACGCCTTTCGCAGCGAAGTGTGCCTTGGCACTGTTAATGTACTTCGTCGCAACACGGATGCGCCCGCCGGGCCGGGTCGCCGCTGCATAGTCGAAGCCCTTGCGCGTGGCCACACACAGGCGGCATTTGGCGATATTCAGGTCGAGCGGCTGATAAAGTCCCGCCCCGCCGTGCTCCAGCAGCACGTCCTTGCCAGCGATGCCGAGATCGGCGGCGCCATATTGCACGTAGGTCGGCGTATCGGTCGCCCGCACGATGACCAGCCGGACATCCGGCCGGTTGGTGCCGATGATCAGCTTGCGCGAGGTCTCCGGATTGTCGGCGGGCGTGATGCCGGCCGCCGCCAGCAGCGGCAGCGTTTCCTCGAAAATGCGGCCCTTGGAGAGAGCGAGGGTGATGCTGGACACGAAGGCAGCCTCGGAAAAATCGGGGGAAAACATTGTAACCCGCCCCTGCGCCCGCACCGGAGCGCCGGACGGATTACGCCAGGCGACGCACCCGCGCGCCGAGCGCAGCGAGCTTCTCTTCAAGGCGCTCGTAACCGCGGTCGAGGTGGTAGATGCGCTCGATCACGGTTTCGCCTTCAGCCACGAGACCGGCGATGACGAGACTCGCCGAGGCGCGCAGATCGGTTGCCATCACGGTCGCGCCCTGCAGCTGTGAAACACCCTGCACCACGGCCATGTTGCCGTCGATGCGGATGTCGGCGCCGAGGCGCTGCAGCTCCACTGCATGCATGAAGCGGTTTTCGAAGATGGTTTCACGGATGATCGCGGTGCCATTGGCGACCGCGTTGATCGCCATGAACTGCGCCTGCATGTCGGTCGGGAACGCCGGGTAGGGCGACGTCCGGATGCTCACGGAAGTCAGCCGCGCAGGCGCCTTGAGGCGGATCGCGTCGCGTTCGCTGATGACTTCGCAACCGGCATCCATTAGCTTGTCGATCACCGAATCGAGATAGGCCGTCGAGGTGCGGGTCAGACGGATCTCGCCGCCGGATGCCGCCGCGGCGCACAGGTAGGTCCCGGTTTCGATGCGGTCGGGCATGATGCGGTGCGTTGTGCCGGACAGCTGCTCGACACCGCGGATGCGGATCACGTCGGTGCCGGCACCGGAAATACGTGCGCCCATCGCCACCAGGCAGTTTGCGAGATCGACGACTTCAGGCTCGCGCGCGGCGTTCTCGATCACCGTCTCGCCATCCGCAAGGCAGGCGGCCATCATCAGATTCTCGGTCCCGGTCACGGTCACCATGTCGGTGAAGAGGCGTGCGCCTTTCAGGCGCGGCACCACTGCATGCACGTAGCCATGCTCGACCGTGACCTGCGCGCCCATCGCCTGCAGTCCCTTGATGTGCTGGTCAACCGGCCGCGCGCCGATCGCACAGCCGCCGGGCAGGCTGACTTTTGCCTCGCCACAGCGTGCGACCAAGGGCCCGAGCACGAGAATCGATGCACGCATGGTCTTGACCATCTCGTACGGCGCGACCGGGTTGTCGAGCGCCGACGCGTCGAGCGTGACGGTACCGGCATCGCTGCCGCTGCCACGACTGACCTTCACGCCCATCTGCGCGAGCAGCTTGAGCAGCGTGCCAATGTCATTGAGTTGCGGCACATTGGTGAAGGTGACCGGCTCACGCGTCAGCAGCGCTGCGCACAGGATCGGCAGGGCGGCATTCTTGGCGCCGGATATGGCGGTCTCGCCCGAAAGGCGCACCCCGCCTTCAATCAGCAGCTTATCCATCGCGCGGCGCTCAGAATCCGAGTTCAGTGCGTACTTCGGCCCATTTGGCCGGGGCGTAGGTCTGCAGCTGCAGGGCATGGATCTCGTTGCCCATCAGCTTGCCGAGCGTGGCATACACAGCCTGATGCTGGCGCACCTTGGGCTTGCCCTCGAACTCGGCACTGACGACGATGCCGGTGAAATGCACACCGTCATCGCCCTGGATCTCGACGAATTCGCAGGACATGCCCTGCTCGATGAGACGCTTGATTTCTGCAGCTTCGAACATTTTAGATTCCCTCAAGCCCGCAGCTTGTAGCCCCGGGCGAGCATCGCCAGGGTCAGCACTGCAAGTAACACGAAACAGACACTCACCACGCCGAGGCTCAGCCAGGGAGAAACGTCGGACTGGCCGAAGAACCCGTAGCGGAAACCGTCGATCATGAAGAAGAACGGATTGATGTGCGACACGTCCTGCCACATCTGCGGCAGGGAGTGGATCGAATAGAACACGCCGGACAGCATAGTCAGCGGCATGATCAGGAAGTTCTGGAAACCCGCGAGCTGGTCGAACTTGTCCGCCCAGATCCCCGCGATGACGCCCAGCGACCCAAGAATCGCCCCGCCGATCAAGGCAAAGACGAGTACCCATGCCGGTGCGGCAATCGGCAGATCGACGAACGGGAACGACACCAGCAACACCCCGCAACCAACGAACAGCCCCCGCAGCATTGACGCAATCACGTAGGCGGCATAGAACTCGCGATACGACAGCGGCGGCAGCAGCACGAAGATGATGTTGCCGGTGATCTTGCTCTGGATCAGCGACGATGAACTGTTGGCAAACGCATTCTGCAGCAGCGACATCATCACCAGCCCCGGCACCAGGAAAGCAGTGTAGGCGACATCGCCATACACGGTGACGTGGCGATCGAGCACGTGCGAGAAGATCAGCAGAAAGAGCAGCGCGTTGAGCACCGGCGCGGCCACCGTCTGAAAGCCGACCTTCCAGAAGCGCAGCACCTCCTTGTACAACAAGGTGCGGAATCCGATCAGGCGCGCCTCATGCACGGTTCATGACCTCCACGAATACCCGCTCGAGGTCGGCTTCGCCGAGCCGCATTTCAAGTATCCGGCCGCCCGCCTCGCGCAGGCGCGCGAGTGCCGGCTCGACGTCCTCATAGCGCTCCAGCGCGAACTCCGCCCAGCCGCTGTCCGACAGCGTCGCCCCCAGCGCCGATGCATTTTCCGGGCGTTCCAGACGCACCCGAAGTGCATGGCTAGCAAAACGGCGCAGCAGGTTTTCGGTGGTATCCAGAGCCACCACCCGCCCGGCCTTGAGCATCGCGATGCGCCCGCACAAGGCTTCGGCCTCTTCGAGGTAATGGGTGGTCAGCACGATGGTATGGCCATCGCGGTTGAGCTTGCGGATGAACTGCCACAGCCCCTGACGCAATTCGACATCGACACCGGCAGTCGGCTCATCGAGCACGATGACCGGCGGGCGATGCACCAGTGCCTGTGCCACCAGCACACGGCGCTTCATGCCACCCGAAAGCATGCGCATGTTGGCGCCGGCCTTGGCTGTGAGGTCGAGATTGGCAAGGATTTCGTCGATCCAGTCGTCGTTGCCGCGGATGCCGAAGTAGCCCGACTGGATGCGCAGCAGTTCGCGCACCGAGAAGAAGGGGTCGAACACCAGTTCCTGCGGCACCACGCCAAGCTTGCGGCGGGCGTTGCGGTAGTCGGTGACGACGTTATGCCCCATGACCTCGAAGATGCCGCCATCCGGGCGAACGAGCCCGGAAAGCGCCGAGATCAGTGTCGTCTTACCGGCACCGTTGGGCCCTAGCAGGCCGAAGAATTCGCCTTGGGCGACTTCGAGGTCGACCCCGGCAAGCGCCTGCAGCGTGCCATAACGTTTGGTGGCGGATACGATCCGCAGGGCAGGACACGTCATCAGCGAACGTCGCGCTCAGGCCTCGGCCGGCAGCAGCTCATCGACGCCGTAAAGCGTGGCGAGACTGCGCATCCCGGCGGGCATCCCGGCCTGGCGGATGGTGCGCCCGGCCTGCTTCGCCACGCGCAGCCAGTCGAACAGCAGTGCCAGGGCGGCGGAGTCCGCCGCGGTCACCGCGGAGAAGTCCACGACCAGATCGCCGGCACGCGCTCTTGCGCGCCCCCGCTCGAGCCATGCGCCGACGGTCGCCATGGTAAGCGGACCGTCGATCGACAATACTTCGTCAGCCGATCCGCTCATGAATGCGCGGGCGTCGCGGCGAGATTGCGGTTTTTCTGCTCAAGCGAGCGGATCAACCCGTCGACGCCTCCGACACGGATTTCCTGTGCGAAAGTGCCGCGGTAGTTCGTCACCAGGCTGACGCCGGCCACCACCACATCGAACACTTTCCACCCCTCGCTGGTCTTCTCTAGCGAGTAGTCGATATTGATCGGCTGAGCGCCGGCCTGCCGGACTTCGGTCTGTACGCGCACCGAGGTGTCCGCCTCCCCGACTTTCAGCGGTTTGTAACCGATGGTCTGGTCACGGTATTGCGTCAGCGCATTGGAATAAGTGCGCACCAGCAGCGTGCGGAAGGCATCGACGAGCTTGTTCTGCTGCTCCGGGCTGGCCTGCCGCCAGTCCTTGCCCACCGCCAGCATCGTCATGCGGCGAAAATTGAAGTGCGGCAGGACCTTTTCCTCGACCAGATCAACCACCCGCCGCGTATCGCCAGCCTGGATTGCCTTGTCGTGGCGAACGATCGACAGCACGTCATCGCTGACCCCGCGCACCAGCGCATCGGGGCTCATACCCGCGTCGGCGGCATGCGCCGGCACGAGCGAAAACAGAAAAAACAGGGAAAGGAAAAATTTCTTCATCGTCATCACCTTGAAGAAGCGGCGGCGACACCGAAGTCGCCTGCGCCCACACTCACCAACTGAAGCTGATTGACCGCGGTTTGCGCGGCGATATCTGTCGCGTAGCCCGGAGGCAGCGCGGCACCATTGAACTCGATGTCTTCAAGCGGGGGATTGCCGTCGAAAACCTTGTAGCGACGCTGCTGCAGATAAAAATCACGCGCGTAGGAATACTTGTCCAGCGTCCCCTCGTCCAGTGTCTTGTCGATACCGAGCAGGTTGGCACGGGCATGGACCAGGCGCAGGGCCGTCATGACGTTGCGGGTCGGCACATCGCCGATCCCCCACACGTTGTCACCGTACATGTCGACCGGCAAAACGACCGCATCACGCAGCGTGCGCGGACCGAAGAAGGGCACCACGAAGTAGGCCCCTTCGCCGACCCCCCAGCGTCCCAGAGTCTGGCCGAAATCCTCGTCGTGTTTGGGCAGTTCGAGTTCGGACGCGACATCGAAGAACCCGAGGATGCCGACCGTCGAATTGAGCCCAAAACGCAGCAAGTCGCTCAGACCATCACCGAGCTTGCCCTGCAGCAGGTTGTTGCCGCCAATCCACAGATCACCGAGATTCCCGAAGAAATTGCCGATTCCGGTCCGCACCGGCAAGGGCGTTGCGGCGTCATAGGCTTCCGCCACCGGGCGGATGACCGCCTGGTCGACCGTCTCATTGAAACCGAACATCGCACGGTTATAGGTTTCCAGCGGGTCGTCGGGGTTGGCGGCGCGTGTCGCGCACCCACTCAGAACCAGAGCGCCAAGGGCAACTGCGACGACTGCGGCGTGTATTTGGGGAAATTTTCTCTTCATTATCATTCTCGGACTGGTCCCGCCCGGATCAGTTCGCCGGCGCCTCGGCCGCCTTGTCGAACATGAACTGACCAATCAACTTCTCGAGGACCACTGCCGACTGGGTGATCTGCACCACCTCGCCGCCCTTCAGCATCTCGGCTTCGCCTCCTGGATCGAGACCAAGATACTGCTCGCCGAGCAGTCCGGACGTCAGGATCGTCGCGATCGTGTCGCGCGGGAACTGATAGCGGGTATCAAGCGCGAAAGTCACCTCGGCGCGGTACCCCGAGGTATCGAAACCGATATTCGTGACCCGTCCGACTACGACCCCTGCACTCTTGACGGGCGCCCTGACCTTCAGGCCGCCGATATTGTCGAACCTTGCCATCACCACATAGGTATCAGTGAAGTTCGATCCGCCGAGATTGCCGACTTTGAGCGCCAGAAACAGCAGCGCTCCCATGCCGATGACGACGAAGAAACCGACCCACAGGTCGAGCTTTGTGCGGCTCATGACTGCCCTCGGAACATTAGAGATGTAAGCACGAAATCCAGCGCCAGGATGGCCAGCGCGGAAGTCACAACCGTACGGGTGATGGCGCGCGACAGCCCTTCGGCCGTGGGCGTGCAGTCGTAGCCCTCGAACACAGCGATCAGCGACACCGCGGCACCAAACACCACGCTCTTGACGACGCCATTCATGATGTCGAAGCGAAAATCGACTGCGGCCTGCATCTGCGACCAGAAAGCACCTTCATCGACGCCGATGAGCACGACGCCGATCAACCAGCCGCCGAACACGCCCATCGCCGAAAACAGCGCGGCAAGCAGGGGCATGGAGATCACGCCCCCCCAGAAACGCGGCGCAACGACCCGCGCGATCGGATTGACCGCCATCATGTCCATCGCGTCGAGCTGCTCGGTGGTCTTCATCAGGCCAATCTCCGCAGTGACGGCCAGACCGGCCCGGCTCGCGAACAACAGCCCGGCGACGACCGGCCCCAGTTCGCGCGTCAATGACAGCGCCACCAGCACCCCGAGCGCATCGCCGGAACCGTAACGCTGCAGGGTTTCATAGCCCTGCATTGCGAGGACCATACCGACGAAGAGACCTGACACGACGATGATCAGCAGGGAAAGTACGCCGCTGAAGTAGAGCTCCCGGATCGTCAAATGCACACGCGTCAGCGATTGCCCCGAGTGCCGCAGCAGCAGGATGAAAAAACGGGCACCGAAACCGGTGCGCCAGATCGCCTCGGTCACCATGGCGCCGAGCAGGCGCACGACATTCAATAGCCCGTTCATGCCCCCACCCCGCCAATGAGACTGTCGGCCAGCGGCCCGGCCGGATAATGGAAGGGCACCGGACCGTCGGGCTCGGCATGAATGAACTGGTAGACGAAGGGATCATCCGAAGCGCGCAACTCGTCCGGAGTGCCCTGCGCAACAACGCGTCCTTCGGAAACGAAATAGATGTAATCGACGATCAGCAGGGATTCCATGATGTCGTGCGTCACCATGATCGTCGTCGCGCCGAGAGCGTCGTTAAGCTTGCGGATCAGCTGACCGATCACGCCGAGCGAGATCGGGTCCAGGCCGGCAAACGGCTCGTCGTACATGATCAGCATCGGATCGAGGGCAATTGCACGCGCCAACGCCACGCGGCGCGCCATGCCTCCTGAAAGCTCCGCCGGCTTGAGCTCCGCGGCGCCGCGCAAGCCCACCGCATTGAGCTTCATCAGGACCATATCGCGGATCAGCCCGAACGGCAGGTCAGTGTGCTCCCGCAGCGGAAAGGCCACGTTGTCGAACACCGACATGTCAGTGAACAATGCGCCGAACTGGAACAGCATGCCCATGCGCCGCCGCAGCGCGTAAAGGTCCGCCGTCGACAGACTCGCAATCTCCCGCCCGTCCACGTCGACCGTACCGCCCGACGCGCGCAGTTGCCCGCCGATCAGCCGCAGCAGCGTGGTCTTGCCACAGCCGCTGCCCCCCATGATCGCGACCACTTTCCCGCGCGGCACAGTCAAGTCGATACCGCGCAGAATCTCGCGTTCGCCATAGGCGAAGCGGACATCTTTAAGGCTCACGAGCAGATTGTCGGTTTCGGAAGCCAAGTCGGCACGCCCTCAGGGTTCTTCAAAACCGATTAGTTTAACAGAGCGATCGCCGCGAACATGAACCGATTCCCGGGTGTTGCAAAATGAAGGCATTCCGAAACAGCCGGAACCATGGCGCGACCTAGCCCCTCAACAGTCGCCCCTCGGCCTGCTCGAGATCACCGGGCACCCCCAGCAGCACGACCACGTCGCCGGCCATCATCTGCGTTTCGGCGCTTGGTGCAAGACCGCGGATATTGCGCCGGCGCACCGCCGAAACGGTGACGCCCAGGTTTTCCAGCGCAAGCATTCCGATCGTCTTTCCAACGGCGTGCGCCCCAGGCGGCAACGTCACCGGATGCAGGCGCAGCTGGCGCGCATCGGGACCGTCAGCGGCGTCCGAAGCACCATGAAAGAAGCCCCGCATCAGCGCATACCGCTGGTTACGCACGTCGCGAATGCGTCGCACCACGCGATTGAGCGGCACGCCGATCAGCGCCAGCGCATGCGAGGCGAGGATGATGCTGCCTTCGAAGGCCTCTGGCACCACCTCGGCGGCACCTCCTTGCGCCAGACGGTCCATGTCCTTTTCGTCGGACGCGCGAGTGACGATCGGCAGATCCGGCCGCAAGGCCAGCGCACGGTGCATCACGCGCAACGCCGCCTCGACTTCGCCGAACGAAATCACCAGCGCGCTCGCGCGCATGATGCCCGCCGCCATCAAGGTCTCGTGCCGCGACGCGTCGCCATACACCACCGTGTCGCCCGCCGCACCGGCCTCACGCACGCGCTCGGGATCGAGGTCGAGCGCGACATAGCTGACGTTTTCCTGCTCCATGAAACGCGCCATGTACTGCCCGCTGCGACCATAGCCGCAGATGATGATGTGCTTGCTGGTGTTCATCGACTGCGCCGCCACACGCGTCAGCTCCATCGAACGCAACAGCCACTCGGATGCGACGAAACGCATTACCAGCTTGTCGCTGGCCTGCACCACGAAGGGCGCAATGAGCATCGAGAGGACCAGTGCCGCGACGGTAGCCTGCAACAGCGCCGGGGGCATGAGGCCAAGACCGTCGATGTCCGACACCAGCACGAAACCGAATTCACCGCCAGCGCATAACCATAGGCCGGTCCGCAGCGCCGTCCCCGCCGACGAGCCAAAGGCGCGCGAAGCAGCGAATACGATGGCGCACTTGAAAACGAGCAAGCCCAGCACCAGCCCCAGCACCACGGGCAGATTGTCGACAATCAGGCCGACGTCGAGGAACATTCCGACCGTTACGAAGAACAAGCCCAGCAGCACGTCGCGAAAGGGCTTGATGTCCTCCTCGACCTGGTAGCGAAATTCGGTTTCCGAGATCAGCATGCCGGCCAAAAATGCCCCCAGCGCTAAAGACAGGCCGACAAGCTCGGACAACCATGCCAACCCCAGCGTGATCAGCAGGACGTTGAGCATGAACAACTCGCCCGAACGACGCCGCGCCACAACCGTGAACCACGCACGCATCAGGCGCTGACCGAACACCAGCACCAGCACCAGCAAAGCCGCTCCCTTCAGGGCCGCCAGACCCAGGGTAACGGCCAGCTCTTCCGCCGGGCGCGACAGCGCTGGAATGAGGATCAGCAGGGGCACCACCGCGATATCCTGGAACAACAGCACGCCGATGGTCTCGCGTCCATGCCTGCTGTCGAGTTCCATCCGGTCTGCGAGGAGTTTCGACAGAATCGCCGTGGATGACATCGCCAGCGTGCTGCCCAGCGCCAGGCTGGCCCCCCAGCTGAGCCCGAACAAGTGTCCGATCGCCATCACGAGCACGATGCAGCCCAGCACCTGCGCCGAACCCAAGCCGAACACGATGCGCTTCATTGCCAGCAGACGCGGCAATGAAAACTCCAGACCGATCGAGAACATCAGAAAAACCACCCCGAATTCGGCCAGGTGATTTGCCCCTTCGGACGAGTGCACGAGCTTAAGGGCATGGGGTCCGACCGCCGCCCCGACCAGCAGATAACCAAGCACCGGAGGCAGATTGAGACTGCGGAAAATCCCCACCATGACGACTGCCGACGCCAGCAGCAAAAGGACCAACTCCAGGGTATTTGGCATGAGGCTCCGGCTCTGGACTGGATGCAGGCGGAACGGGGGCACACACCCGTCTGATATACTCGTCCGCCTTGGTGCGCGGCACCGTCATCGGCTTATTCACGGCGTATGACGCGCAACCCTATTTGAAAGAGTTTAACCGCTTCGAACGCCATGAACCCACCCCAGCCTCAATCCGCCCGTGATGCCGGCGCAGTCGCCATGGCACGTCGCGTACTTCGCATCGAAGCCGAAGCCGTTGCCGCGCTTGCGGATCGCATCGGCGGCGAATTCGAACAGGCGGTGGACCTCATCCTGCAGCGCCACGGCCGCGTGATCGTCACCGGCATCGGCAAGTCCGGCCACATCGGCCGCAAGATCGCCGCCACCCTCGCCAGTACCGGCACACCGGCCTACTTCGTGCATGCAGGCGAAGCTGCGCATGGCGACCTCGGCATGATCACACCCGAAGACGTGGTGATCGCGCTTTCCAATTCGGGCGCCACCGAAGAAGTGCTTACCATAGTGCCACTGGTCAAACGCCAGGGCGCAAAACTGATCTCGATAACCGGCAACCCGGAGTCGCCGCTGGCGCGCGAAGCCGACGTGCACCTGGACGCCGCCGTCAGCGAGGAAGCCTGCCCGCTCAACCTCGCCCCCACCGCGAGCACCACCGCTGCTTTGGCGCTGGGCGATGCGCTTGCCGTTGCATTGCTCGACGCACGCGGATTTGGCGCCGACGACTTTGCCCGCTCACACCCGGGCGGTAGCCTCGGACGGCGCCTGCTCACCCATGTCAGCGACGTCATGCGACCGGCCGAGCGCGTCCCGCAGATTGCCGAGACGGAGTCACTGACGACCGCACTCCTGGAAATGTCGCGCGGCGGCATGGGCATGACGGCTGTCGTCGCCCCCGACGGCAAACCGATGGGCATTTTCACCGACGGTGACCTGCGGCGCGCGCTGGAGCGCGGTTGCGACGCACGCACCGCAACGCTGTCCGACGTCATGACGCGCAATCCGCGCAGCATCGGCCCCGACGCACTCGCCGTCGAAGCGGCGGAAATCATGGAGCGCCAGCGCATCAGCCAGCTGCTGGTGGTAGACGCGCAGGGCGCACTCGCCGGCGCCCTGACGACTCACGACCTGATGCTTGCGAAGGTCATCTGATGCCCGCCGTCACCCCCCGCGGCGACGCCCCCAACCGCGTAGACGCCGCGTAGCATGCGCCCCTCGATTCAACAACTTTACCCGGTGATCGCCCTGCTCGTACTGGCAGGCGCCACCGTATGGCTGGAGCGCGTCACGCGCGGCGATGACACGCAGTCTGCGTCGCAGTTGCGCCGCGAACCCGACTTCACTGCCGAGCAGACGCGTCTCATCAGTTTCGATCGCAACGGCCGCCAGCATTACGAACTGCTCGCCGACAAGATCACCCATTACCCGCTGTCCAGCATCACCGAGCTCGACAAACCGCGGCTGCGCTACGACGCGGAAGGGCGCGAACTGCGGGTCAGCGCCAGAACCGGGGAAGTCCTCAATGAAGGCGAGGAGGTGCGCCTGGCCGGCGACGTGAGCGTGCTGCGCGCCGCAGCGCCGGGCAGCCCGGAAATGACCTTCGCCTCGCAGTCGCTGAAGGTCTGGCCGGACGATGAACGCGCGGAAACCGGAGATCCGGTCGTACTCACCCAGGGAGCGACCACCGCGCACGCCAACGGACTCAAATCGGACAACATCTTCGGCACCCTCGAACTCATCGGCAACGCGCGCGTAAACATTCCGCGCACAACCCGGACATCACCATGAAGCGCCTTTCCCTGACCACCCTTCTTGCACTTACCCTGGGCTTGCCGGTGCTGCCGGCTCATGCCGAGCGAGCGGACCGCAACCAGCCGGTCAATATCGAAGCCAACCGCGTTACCGTGGATGATCGCAACAAGGTTCATGTATTCGAAGGCGATGTCGTCCTGACCCAGGGCACGCTCGTCATCAAGGGCGCCAAACTGGTCGTCACCCAGGGGGCCGACGGTTTCCAGTCGGGCGTTGCCACCGGCACGGATAAGCGGCTCGCGACCTTTCGCCAGAAGCGCGAAGCCAGCAGTGAATTCGTCGAAGGCGAGGCGGAACGCATCGAATACGACAGTCGCGCCGAGCGCGCACGCCTGTTCAACCAGGCCCACGTGAAATCGGGTGCCGACGAAGTGCGCGGGCATTACATCGAATACGACGCGCTGAGCGAAAACTATCTCGTCACCAATCAGCCCGGCAGCAGCCCGACGAAGGCGACGGGTGACGGCCGCGTCCGCGCTGTTATCCAGCCGAAGAATTCGACCAATGAAAGCACCCGGTAATTGCTTCACTTTGTAACGGAGGAGACTGCATGGACTACACGAACATCGTCGCCGAAACCCGCGGACGGGTCGGCCTGATCACCCTCAACCGCCCGAAAGCGCTCAACGCCCTCAACGACCAGCTGATCGACGAAATGTGGGAGGCGCTCGACAGCTTCGAGGCCGACGAAGGAATCGGTGCGATTGTCATCACCGGCAGCGAAAAGGCCTTTGCCGCCGGCGCCGACATTGGCGCGATGGCGAGCTTTTCGCATATGGACGCGTACAAGGGCGATTACATCACGCGCAACTGGGAACGCGTCAAGACCTGCCGCAAGCCGGTCATCGCTGCGGTCGCCGGCTTCGCACTCGGCGGCGGCTGCGAGCTGGCAATGATGTGCGACATGATCATCGCTGCCGAGAACGCGAAGTTCGGCCAGCCGGAAATCAAGCTCGGCATCCTGCCCGGCTCCGGCGGAACGCAGCGCCTGCCGCGAGCCATCGGCAAAGCCAAGGCGATGGACATGTGCCTTACTGCGCGGATGATGGACGCCGCCGAGGCTGAACGCGCGGGCCTGGTGGCACGTGTGGTGCCGACCGAGCGACTGCTCGACGACGCGCTCGCGATTGCGACGGAGATCGCCAGCTTTTCGCTGCCAGTCGTGATGATGATCAAGGAATCCGTCAATCGCGCATTTGAGGGCAGCCTCAATGAAGGCCTGCTGTTCGAGCGCCGCGTGTTTCACGCCGCCTTCGGACTGGAAGACCAGAAGGAAGGCATGGCCGCCTTCGTCGAAAAGCGCAAGCCGGACTTCAAACACCGGTAAGGCTGCTGCCGCGCCGCCGCAAATTCTGCGGCGGCGCGCCACCCGAATGTAATTTTCGTGTAATCTTCGTGCGCCATGCTGCGTAGCCTTAACAATGCCAACGGCACATACGCACACCCTTCCCGGAAGCATTTTGTTTCAAGCTGAAACACAATAAAAACAGATTACTAACGGCTTCACGGGGTTTTCTGCGACTTTCCGCCAGACGCATTGTGCACTGCACAATAGACCCCTTGACAAGTCGGCAAACACCCCTATAATCGAACACATGTTGCGACGCACCATGCGAACTGCGCAGTTGCGAAGCAAATCGCCCCTTGCCGTAACCCTCATCTGGAGATGAAAAAATGTTTGCTACCCCCGAGCAGTTCGCCGCCGCCAGCAAGACCAACGTTGAAACCCTGCTGACCCTGGCGAACAACGCCTTCGCCAGCGCCGAGCGTCTGGCCGCCCTGAACCTGAACACCGCCCGCTCGATCCTCGAAGACAGCATGGCCAGCTCCAAGGCCCTGCTCGGCGCGAAGGACGTTCAGGAGCTGGTGAGCCTGCAAACCTCCCTGGCCCAGCCGCTGGTCGAGAAGGCCGTTGCGTACAACCGCAGCGTCTACGAAATCGCCTCGCAGAGCCAGGAAGAAGTTTCCAAGCTTCTGGAAGCGCAGATCGCTGAACTGAACAAGACCCTGGCCACCGCGCTGGACAAGGCTGCCAAGTCCGCTCCGGCTGGCTCCGACGTGGCCGTGGCTGCCGTCAAGTCCGCCATCGCCGCTGCCAACAGCGCCTACGACAGCGTCAGCAAGGCTGCCAAGCAAGTTGCCGAAATCGCCGAAGCCAATGTGGCCGCCGCGACCAACGCCACCGTGAAGGCCGTCAGCGCCTCCACCAAGGGCGGCAAGAAGGCTGCCTGATTGATCTGACTCGCCGGCCCGCAAGGGCCGTGCGCTGCCAGCAAGAAAAACGCCCCGCAGTGTGAACTGCAGGGCGTTTTTTTATTTCGCGCCAGGTTTTTTCCGCTGACCGCCTGCGCACCGCCCGCAGGGGCGCGTCAGGCCTCTGCTTTGAGTTGCGTCCCCGGCTTGTCGGCCCCTTCCTCTTCTTCCGGCTCATCCTCTGCGATCGAAAGGCTGAACTCCCCGGCGGCGGCCAGATTGGGCTGGCCACGCTCGGCCTTGAGCTTGATCTGCAAGCGCAGCTCATTGGCCGAGTCGGCATTGCGGATCGCTTCCTCGTAGCTGATGTAGTGCGCATCGTAGAGGGCAAACAAGGCCTGATCGAAGGTACACATGCCCAGCTCACGCGACTTGGCCATAATCTCCTTGATCGACTGGAACTGCCCCTTGAAGATCATCTCCGCGATGGTCGGCGTGTTGAGCAGGATCTCGATCGCCGCCTTGCGGCCGTTGCCGTCTTCGGTGCGGATCAGCCGTTGCGACACGATCGCCCGCAGATTGGACGACAGGTCCATCAAAAGCTGATTGCGCCGTTCCTCGGGGAAGAAGTTCACGATCCGGTCGATGGTCTGGTTGGCGTTGTTCGCGTGCAGCGTGCCGAGACACAGGTGACCGGTTTCGGCAAACGCGATGGCGTGCTCCATGGTTTCGCGGTCTCGGATCTCGCCGATCAGGATCACGTCCGGCGCCTGACGCAGCGTGTTCTTCAGGGCATGTTCCCAGGAATGGGTATCGACTCCCACTTCGCGATGAGTGATCAGGCAGTTCTTGTTCTTGTGAACATATTCGACGGGATCCTCGACCGTGATGATATGGCCGGCCGAATTGCTGTTGCGGTGATCGATCATCGCCGCCAGGGTGGTCGACTTGCCCGAACCAGTACCGCCCACGACCAGCACCAGGCCGCGCTTGGTCATGACGATTTCCTTGAGCACTTCCGGCAGTCCGAGCTTTTCGAGACTGGGGATCTCGGAAGCGATGGTCCGGATGACCATGCCGACGCATTGCTGCTGGACAAAGACATTGACGCGGAAGCGGCACACGTCGGGAAGCGAGATCGCGAAATTGCATTCCAGTTCGGCGGCAAATTCACTTTGCTGGCGCTCGTTCATCAGGCTCAGCGCGAGGGAGCGGGTGATCTCGGGCGTGAGCCGCTGCTGGCTCAGCGGCTTCATTCCGCCGTGCGACTTCATGCTGGGCGGGAAATCGGCCGAAATGAACAGGTCGGACCCGCCCATCTGGTGCATGGCTTTCAGCAGCCGGTGCATGTAGTTACGTGCTTCTTCGGTGCCCAGGGCGGACGACATTTGGATTCCTATGATCAATGATCGGCGAACACCCGGAGTTGAGTTTCGGCGTTCGCCGCGTCGCGTATTACTAAAGCAGTAATTTTAAGCTGCACGACTCCGTCAACGGCAATCCGGCGCCCCACGACTTGGCACAAACCCGCCATGCGCGCAAATCAGTCTGGCGCAACGGCGGACGGCGTCGTGGGTAGCGTAACTTCGACGGCCGTCGCCGTTGGCACGAGCTGCCCGCCCATGCCTGCGACGCGTCGGCTCACGACATCGAAGCGCGTATCCTTGAAAGGAGTGTGAGCCGCGCATGGACCGTCCGGTTCGGCACATTCGCAACTGATGCGGATCACCACAGCGTCACCGCGGCCCAATGTCTCAACGACGAGTCGCCCCCGGCGCCCATTCGGGCCCCCAGGGCATTCTGCACAGCCCTGCAATAAGTTCATCAGCACTTCGTTCAGGTGGTCGGGAATGACCGTGAGCGCGGGCAAGTCGCCGTCGGGGCGAAAATCGACCTGCATCGAGCTGAAGCCACGATCGAAACTGAGGAAATCCAGGACGGCCTTCACCATCTGGTTGAGATCGACCCGTTCGCTGCTCTCACGCCTCGCCGAAGCGAACTCGGTGATTTGGCGCGTCATGCTTGCGATACGCTGGGTCTGCTCAAGAATCAGCTTCGGCTGACAGACGTCGCAATCGTTTTTTGTCTTCTGCTGCAAGATCTGCTGCGCCAGCATCGAGATCGTCGCCAGCGGGTTGCCGACTTCGTGCGACACGTTCGCCGCCATCGTTGCAAGCGCGGCCATTTTTTCGCGGTGCCAGCGCTCCTCGCGCCGAGTCGCCCGCTCCTGCGCACGCGCCTGCGCATCGATGATGCGCTGTCCATTGCGCACCAGCAGCAGCAAAGCCAAGTAGAGCAACACGAGCAGACCGCCAACGATCAGGAGAAACCGGTCAGAAGCGACGCTGACTTTCTCCTGGTTGTCCGCGGCGGTGCGTTCGACGATGTCCTGATTGGAGGCGGCCACACTGGCGACTTCGCCCGACACGTCCTTGATCTGACCGAGAAATGCGGTGACGTCGGAATAGATCTCGAAAACACCGATCACCTTGTCGCTGCCGGGCGCCCGCACCGGGATGTAGCTCGAAATCAGATCACGGTTCTCGACCTCGCCCTCGAACGCACTGAAACGGTCGCGGTGTGTCAATTCACTTGCGGGCTGTCCGCCGACGGCAACCTTCCAGCCGAGGTTGTCAGCCTTGTCTTCGCCGATCTGATTGTGTTCCGACGAATAGACGGTAATCCCGCGCAGATCGAAGACCTTGATCTTGAATACGCTGCTCGCGCGCATCGTCGCATAGGCCTTGGCATCGAGTTCGGCAAATCCGGGTAATGCAGCGATCTCGCGCCCGAGCTCGGCAAAACACGCGCGGCGGGGGTCGCTGCGCGTCCCGCCGGCGGGCTCGCTGGGCGGGGGAAGCCCGCGACAGGCGTCAATCGGCATCGCCTGCACCCGTGCAACGAAGGGTGCGAAGTCGGAGTCCCACAGCACATTCGCCAGCAGACGCGTGAGGTTGACGTGCGCAGCCTCGTGCACTGTCAGCAAATTGCTGCGCGCAGTCTGCTCCTGCCTTTGCGCGAGCTCCGCCTGCACGCGAGCGAAAAATGCATTCTGCTCGCCCTGGACTTGGGCGAAGAACGATTCCTCCGAGCGTTGCAGGAAAAACAGGGTAAGCGCGACGACTGCGAACGCGACGAGGCTCGTCAGCGTGAAGTAGCGCATCAGGCGGAACCCGCCAACGCGGACCTCGTCGGCCCTCTCCGATCGTCGGGACAACTTGTTAACCCTGCGATTCAACATTTCCGTCCTCTCCGATTTCGCGGTTCCAGCGCGGCCTTCGATCGCACAAGGCGGGCATTTGAGCGGGTGGTCCGAACTGCGCGTCGGAGGCGATTCGATCAGTCGTCCTTATCGTCCGCCACCGCGTCCGTGCCAGCCTTTCCTGCGTAATGATGTGGAAACAGGCGACGCATTTCAGCCTCGATCCAGTCTTCGGCGAGGGAATTCACTTCGCTCGTTTTCATCCCCGCCGGATCAATCACGGGTCCGATGCTGACGGTGATCTCGCCGGGGTACTTCAGAAAGGCATTGCGCCGCCAGAATTCCCCGGCGTTATGCGCCACCGGCACGACCGGCACCTTTGCCTTGCGCGCCAGCGCTGCACCGCCGGGCTTGTAGCGACGCGCGGTACCCGGCGCCGTGCGGGTTCCTTCGGGAAACACCACCACCCAGAAGCCTTCGCGCAGGCGCGCACACCCCTGATCGACAACCTGTGCCAAGGCATCCTTGCCTGCGGCGCGGTCGATGGCAATACCTGGAATTTGCGCGAGCCCCCAGCCGAAGAACGGCACTCTGAGCAATTCGCGCTTGAGCACGAAACACAGCGGCGGGAAGATGACCTGCAGAGCCATCGTTTCCCAGGCCGACTGATGCTTGGAAAAGATCACCGACGGCACCCTGGGAATGTTCTCGCTACCGATCACCTTGTAGCGGATACCCAGCAGATGCCACACAAACCACATCACCAGCGGCGCCCACGAGGTGATGATGCGATGGCGCACACGCGGCGGGAACGGGAAGGTGAGAACGCCGAAGATGGCATACGGCGGGGTGACGATTGCGAGAACGATGGCAAACAGCAGGGAACGCAGGACGATCACGTTTATCTTCAGGCAGTGAGATCGGCAACGACAGCCGCCAGATCGGGGTAAATGAGCGTGCCTTCGGGCAATGCCGGATCATCGCGGGTTTTCTGCCCCTTGCCGGTGAGCACGAGGTAAGGCTTGCAGCCGACCGCGACGCCGGCCTGCAGGTCGCGCAGGCTGTCGCCGACCACCGGCACGCGCTCCAGCGACGCATTGAAGCGTTCGGCAATCTGCAGGAACATTCCGGGCTTGGGCTTGCGGCAATTACAGGTGGAGTCGGCCGCGTGCGGGCAGAAGAAGATCGCGTCGAGCCGGCCGCCGACCTGGGTGAGGCTCTTCACCATCTTCTCGTTGATCGCGTTGAGCGTATCCATGCCGAACAGGCCGCGGCCAACGCCGGACTGGTTCGATGCGACCACCACGCGCCAGCCCCACTGGTTGAGGCGGGCGATCGCTTCGAGCGAACCCGGAATCGGCTTCCACTCGTCGGGCGACTTGATGAACTGCTCGGAGTCGTAATTGATGACCCCGTCGCGGTCGAGAATGATCAGCTTCATCGGCATGGCGTGCGCTCCGTGCTGGGTCCGGGTCAGGCAGAGAGCCGCGACAGATCCGCGACCTGATTCATCAGGCCGGCGAGCTGACGCAGCAGCGCGAGACGATTCTGACGGGTGAGCGGCTCTTCTGCCATCACCATTACGCCGTCGAAGAAGCTGTCGACTGCCGCGCGCAGACCGGCAAGCACGCACAGCGCATCGGTGTAATCCTCGTTCGCGACGTGCGAGCGGACCAGCGGCGCGACCTCGACAACCCGGTGGAACAGCGCCTTTTCGGCCTCTTCCTGCAGCAGTGCGATGTCGGGCTCGGGCAGCTCGCCTTCGACCTTCTTGAGGATGTTGACGATGCGCTTGTTCGCCGCGGCGAGCGCCTCGGCTTCCGGCAACGCACGGAACACCCGCACGGCGTCGAGCTTGGGCGAGACGAGGTCCATGCGCGTGGGGCGCAGCGCGAGCACTGCATCGACGACGTCGACGGCGTGACCGGCGTCGCGCAGCAGGTTGCGCAGGCGTTCGAACATGAAATCGAGCAGTTGCGCCTCGAATCCCTTCGCGGTCAACAGGCCCGGCTTGAAGCCGGCCGCGGCGTCGCCGATTAGTTCGGCGAGATCGAGCGGCAGCGGCGCTTCCATCAGGATGCGCAGCACACCGAGCGCGGCGCGGCGCAGGCCGAAGGGATCCTTGTCACCGGTCGGCAACTGGCCGATGCCGAAGAAGCCCACCATCGCATCGAGCTTGTCGGCGAGCGCCACGGCGCAGGCGGCGTTGCCCACCGGCAGGGCGTCGCCGGCGAAGCGCGGCTGGTAATGCGACTGGATCGCGTCGGCGACCACCGCGCCTTCGCCATCGTTGAGCGCGTAGTAGCGCCCCATGATGCCCTGCAGTTCGGGGAACTCGCCGACCATGTCGCTGACGAGGTCGGCCTTCGCGAGGCGCGCGGCGCGCGCGGCCGCGGCTGCATCAACATGCAGGCGGCCGGCGATGCAGCCGGCCAGGCGTTCGAGGCGTTCGACGCGTTCGAGCTGGCTGCCGAGCTTGTTGTGGTAGACCACCGGCGCGAGACGCGGCAAACGGCTCTCCAGCGTATGCTTGCGGTCCTGTTCGAAGAAGAAACGCGCGTCCGACAGGCGCGGGCGCACGACACGCTGGTTGCCGGTGACGATGTTCGACGGGTCGGCCAGGTTCATGTTCGAGACGATCAGGAAGCGGTTCAGCAGCTTGCCGGCGGCGTCGAACAAGGGGAAATACTTCTGGTTCGCGCGCATCGTCAGGATCAGGCACTCCTGCGGCACGGCGAGGAATTCGGCCTCGAATTCGCCGACGTAGACGGTCGGATGCTCGACCAGTGCGCAGACTTCGTCGAGCAGGTCGGCGTATTCGCCAAGGCTCGCGTTCTGCGCGGCGGCAGTCGCGACGAGCTGGCGCTCGATGTCGGCGCGACGCTCGGCGAAGTCGGGGATCACCTTGCCTTCGGCGAGCAAGGTCGGCTCGTAGGCTTCGGCGGTCGCGAGTTCGATCGCGCCACGGCTCATGAAGCGATGCCCCATCGTCAGGCGGCCAGCCTCGAGGTCGAGCACGCGCCCCGGCACGACGCGTGGGCCGTGGAGCATCGCGAGCTTATGCACCGGGCGCACGAATTGCGCCTCGCCCGCGCCCCAGCGCATCAGCTTGGGAATCGGCAGCGCCTTGACGGCATCCTGCACGATGGACGCGAGCACCTCGTCGAGCGCGGCACCGGCTTCGTTACGGGTGTAGAACAAGGCTTCGGCCTTGCCGTCCATGCGCCGTTCGAAGCTTGCTACGGCTTCGGGGGCGATGCCCTTGGCTTCAAGTTTCTTCAGCAACGCCGCGGTCGGGCGCCCTTCTGCGTCGAGCGCGACCTGCACCGGCATGATCTTTTCGGTGACTTCGCGTGCCGGCGCGTCCGCGCGGACAGCCGGGACAGTTATCGCAAGGCGGCGCGGCGCGGCGTACCAGCGGAAGCCCTTGTCCTCTGCGAGCAGGTCGCGCGCCTTGAGTCCTTCGAAGATGCGCGTGGCAAAGGTTTCACCGAGGCGCGGCAGGGCCTTCGGCGGGAGTTCTTCGGTCAATAGTTCGACGAGCAGGGAAGCGACGGACATCACGCAGCCTCCGGGGTGTTCTTGGCAACGGCATTCGGATTGAGCATCGGGAAGCCCAGACTCTCGCGGGATTCGTAGTAGGCCTGCGCGACGGCGCGCGACAGGTTGCGGATGCGGCCGATGTAGGCGGCGCGCTCGGTCACCGAGATCGCACCGCGCGCATCGAGCATGTTGAAGCTGTGCGCGGCCTTCAGCACCATTTCATAGGCCGGCAGCGCGAGACCGGCTTCCATCAGGCGTTTGGCTTCGGACTCGTAGTTGCCGAACAGCGAGAAGAAGAAGTCGACGTTCGCGTGCTCGAAGTTGTACTTCGATTGCTCGACTTCGTTCTGGTGGAAGACGTCGCCGTAGGTGACCTTCGAGCCGTCCGGATACACCGCCCAGATCAGGTCATAGACGTTCTCGACGCCCTGCAGGTACATCGCCAGGCGCTCCAGACCATAGGTGATCTCGCCCAGCACCGGCTTGCAGTCGAGGCCACCGACCTGCTGGAAGTAGGTGAACTGCGTGACTTCCATGCCGTCGAGCCACACTTCCCAGCCTAGCCCCCAGGCGCCGAGCGTCGGATTTTCCCAGTCGTCCTCGACGAAGCGCACGTCATGCGCGTTGGTGTCGATACCCAGCGCACGCAGGGAGTCGAGATACAGCTCCTGGATGTTCAGCGGCGAGGGCTTGAGCACGACCTGGTACTGGTAGTAATGCTGCAGGCGGTTCGGGTTTTCGCCGTAGCGGCCATCCTTGGGGCGGCGCGAGGGCTGCACGTAGGCGGCGTTCCACGGCTCGGGGCCGATCGCGCGCAGGAAGGTCGCGGTGTGCGAGGTGCCGGCGCCGACCTCGAGGTCGTAGGGCTGCAGCAGCACGCAGCCGCGATCGCCCCAGAACTGCTGAAGCGTCAGGATGACTTGCTGGAAAGTGGGTTTGTGCAGGGACATGGTCTCTCGGACAGCTTGAGGCGGCGGCACGCAGGCCGCGCGGCGAACGCAAAGAGCGGATTTTACTGGCATTCGGCGGGCGGGTCGAAGTTTGCGCCGGAAATTGGCATACACGTCGCGCAGACAAGGGGTTCGGCCCGCTCCGCATTGCCGCCCGGACACCGACGCAGGCACGTAACGGGCTGCCAAACCCTCAGGCGGAACGCAATACGCGGGCACGTATCGCCGGCGCCAGACCGATCAGGATGGTCGCCAGCCCAAGCAGCAGCGCCATGGCATCGCCCCAGCGCGCGTAAGGCGTGAGCCCCTCGTAGCCCTGCACCGCGATCCGCAGGGCGCCCTGTTCGAAGGCGGGCAGCACTCCGGCGACGCTGCCGTCCGGCTGCACCAGTGCGGTCATGCCGGTGTTGGTCGAACGCAGCATCGGCCGTCCGGTTTCCAGCGCACGCATGCGTGCGATCTGGAGGTGTTGCGGCTGGGCGAAGGAGTCGCCGTACCATGCCAGATTCGAGATATTGAGCAGCAGCGTCGCTTCGGGCAGGCTGCGAATCAGTTCGCTCCCGAACAGATCCTCGTAACAGATGTTGATCGCGACGCGCTGCTCGCCCAGCCGCATCGGGGGCTGATTTTTCGCACCACGCGTCTGATCGGACATCGGAATGTCGACAAGACGGTAGAACCAGTCAAAAAAAGGTGGTGAATACTCGCCGAAGGGGACGAGGTGCTGCTTGGCGTAGGTCTGGCTGGGCGAGGTGCCGAGACTGAGCGCGGCGTTGTAGATCGCCCCCCCCGTATCACGCAGGAACACCCCCAGCACCAGATCGCCGCCCGCCGCCCGTGCCGGGGCGGCCAAGGCTTCGAGATAACCATCGGGCAACCGATCCGCGAGCAGCGGCAGCGTAGTCTCGGGCAGCACCACGAGATCCGCGGAATGTTCGCGCGCCAGCTGCACATTCGTCTCGAGCCATTCCGCGAGCCGTTCAGGACGCCATTTCAGGCCCTGCTCGATGTTGGTCTGGATCAGGGCCACGTCGATCGGCTTGCCAGCCGGCTCGGTCCACGTAACACGCCCGAGATAGTGGCCGCCGACCCCGAGCGAAATGATTACCATCCAACCCGCGGCCGCGGGACGCACCTGGCGCCACGGCGTGAGGGCAACAACGGCTGCGACGAAGGCCAGCAAGCCGCTTACGCCATAGACGCCAAGCACGGGGGCGAAGCTGGCGAGCGGGCTCGGCGGGGTCTGCGAATACCCCATCGCCAACCACGGAAAACCGGTGAACAGCCAGCCGCGCAAAACTTCAAAGACCAGCCAGAGTCCGGCGAACAGGCCCGCCTGCCGGATCGCACTGCCCTGGCGAAAGCGCACGAAGAATGCGGCGACGAACGCCGGAAAAAGCGCGAGATAGGCGCAGAAGAGCACGATCGCCAGCCCGGCGAGCGGCATCGGCATACCGCCAAAACGGTGGAGCGCGATATAAAGCCAGGACACGCCGCAGAGGAAAGCCGCGAGGCCCCACACGAATCCTGTGCGGAAGGCCTCACGCGGGCTCTGCACCCCGCGCAGAACCCGCGTGAGCAATGCGAGACTGACCTGCCCCAGAAAAAAAACGTCGAAGGGCGCAAACGCGAAAACCGACACAGCGCCCGCAACGGCACTCAGGATCAATGCCACAGGCATCAGGCGCCCGCCTGCAGCGACGCGCACTCTACGAGCAGCGTGTACACGCGCCGACTATCGGCGCGTAACACCTGGAGCTTCAGACCACCGAGCACAAGCGCTTCGCCACGCCCCGGCAGACGCCCGAGCTGTCGGATCAGCAGCCCGCCCACGGTGTCGACGTCGGCATTGCTGAAGTCCGTACCAAACGCGGCATTGAATTCGGCAATCTCGGTGGTCGCCTTGACACGATAGCGTCCGTCCGGTTCGAGCTGGATGTTGTCGCTCGCTTCGATCTGGTCGTATTCATCCTCGATGTCGCCGACGATCTGCTCAAGGACGTCCTCGATCGTGACCAGGCCCGCCACCCCACCGTATTCATCGACGACGATGGCCATGTGATTGCGACTGATGCGGAATTCGCGCAACAGGACGTTCAACCGTTTCGACTCGGGGACGAACACCGCCGGTCGCATCGCCATTCGCAGGTCGAATTCGCGGCCCGCGAAATAGCGCAACAGATCCTTCGCGAGGAAGATGCCAACGACGTCGTCCTTGCTTTCGCCGACCACCGGAAAACGGGAATGGCCGGTGTCGATGACGTAGGCCGCAATCTTGTCGATGGGTTCGTCCAGGCGGATCACGTCCATCTGCGCGCGCGGCAGCATCACGTCACCGACCTGCGTGTCGGAAATCTGCAGCGCCCCCTCGATGATCGACAACGCATCGGCATCGAGCAGGTTGCGCTCGAAGGCCGAATGCAGCAGCGCCATCAGCTCTTCACGGTCCTCCGGTTCACGGGACAGCAAGGCGGACAGTCGTTCGAGCAGGGTTGGTCTGGCGGAAGCGGGATCCATGGGTGCGATAGCGTCGAAACAACGCGTTCAGGCGTAGGGATTGGGGTAACCGAGCGTAGCGAGAATCTGCGTTTCGAGTGCTTCCATCTCCTCGGCTTCGTCGGCGACCTCGTGATCGTAACCCTGCAGATGCAGCATGCCGTGCACCACGAGGTGGGCGAAACGTGCCTCAAGCGGCTTGCCCTGTTCGGCAGCCTCGCGCACGACTACAGGCACGCACAACACCAGGTCACCCGCCAAGGGCGCGTCGGCCTCGCCCTGCGGCAGGACCTCGCCTTCACCATAGACGAATGTCAGCACGTTCGTCGCGTAGTCCTTGCCACGGTAGTCGCGGTTGAGGGTACGCCCTTCGGGCGCGCCGACCAGCCGCACGGTAACGTCGGCATCGCCGCGAAGGGCACCCAGCGCCCAGCGCCGGATACTCTGTGCCGATGGCGACTGCGCCCGGTTCGCCCTGCCGATGGCCTTTTGCACCGCGAGATTCAAGTGCGGCGATGACACTTCAGTAGCCAAGCGCTTACCCCTTCTTGGCGGCGAGCGCAGCCTGCGCGTCGCGTGCAGTCTGGTTGTCGTAGGCCTCGACGATGCGCGCCACCAGCGGATGACGCACGACGTCCTCCTTCTGGAACTCGGTGAAGGCGATGCCGCGCACCGCCGCCAGCACTTCGCGCGCTTCCAGCAGGCCGCTGCGGTGACCGCGCGGCAGATCGATCTGCGTCAGGTCGCCGGTGACGACGGCCTTCGCACCGATCCCGATGCGCGTCAGGAACATCTTCATCTGCTCGGGCGTCGTGTTCTGCGCCTCGTCGAGGATGATGAAAGCGTGGTTCAGCGTGCGCCCGCGCATGAAGGCGAGCGGCGCGATCTCGATGCTGCCGCGCTCGAACAGTTTGGCGACACGGTCGAAGCCCATCAGGTCGTAGAGCGCGTCGTAGAGCGGGCGCAGATAGGGATCGACCTTCTGCGCGAGATCGCCGGGCAAAAAGCCGAGGCGCTCGCCCGCCTCGACCGCCGGACGGGTCAGGATGATGCGTTCGACGAGCTGGCGCTCGAAGGCATCGACCGCGCTGGCGACCGCGAGATAGGTCTTGCCGGTGCCCGCCGGGCCGATGCCGAAGGTGATGTCGTGCGCCTGGATGTTGCGCAGGTAGTCGATCTGGCGCGGCGTGCGGCCATGCAGTTCGGTCTTGCGCGTGAGCAAGGCCGGCGCCGGCTGGTCGTTCTGGCGACGGTTTGCGAGCTCGATCAGGCCAAGCTGGATGTCATCGACAGTCAGATGCTCGTCGGCCTGTTCGTAGAACTCGCGCAGCGCCTTTGCCGCGAGTTGCGCCTGCGCCGCATGCCCCTGCAGCGTGAAGCGCTCGCCGCGGCGCGCGATCGTCACGTCGTATGCGGTTTCAATCTGCCGCAGGTTCTCGTCGAGCGCACCACACAGGTTCGCCAGCCGCTCGTTGTCGAGCGGATCCAGCACCACTTCGGTCGGCCGCCCCATTCAGACCTCTCTCGTCAGGATTTCGCCACGCAGGCTGTGCGGCAGCGCGGCGGTGATGGTGACATCGACAAACTGGCCGATCAGGCGCGGATTGCCGACGAAATTGACGACGCGGCTATTGTCGGTGCGCCCAGCCAGTTCCGTCGAGTCCTTGCGCGACAGCCCTTCGACGAGCACGCGTTCGACGCGCCCGACCATGCTGCGGCTGATTGCCTGCGCCTGTTCGTCGATGCGCTTCTGCAGCCGCGCGAGCCAGCGCAGCTTGGTTTCCTGCGGCACCGGGTCTTCCATGTCTGCCGCCGGCGTGCCGGGACGCGCGCTGTAGACGAAGCTGAACGAGGCGTCGAAACCGAGTTCGTCGATCAGCTTCATCGTCTTCTCGAAATCCTCTTCGGTCTCGCCCGGGAAGCCGACGATGAAGTCGGACGACAGCGACAGATCCGGCCGCGCTGCGCGCAGTTTCCTGACGACCGACTTGAATTCGAGCACCGAATAGCCGCGCTTCATCGCCGCGAGGATGCGGTCCGAGCCCGACTGCACCGGCAGATGCAGATGGCTGACGAGCTTCGGGATGTTCGCGTAGGCGTCGAACACCCGCTGCGTCATCTCGCGCGGATGCGATGTCGTGTAACGCAGGCGCTCGATGCCGGGCATCTCGGCAACGCATTCGAGCAGGAAGGCGAAATCGCCCTGCTCGCCCCCATTGCGCGTGATCTCGCCGCGCCACGCATTGACGTTCTGCCCGAGCAGCGTGATCTCCTTGACGCCCTGATCAGCCAGCCCGGCGACCTCGGTCAGGATGTCATCCAGCGGCCGTGACACTTCCTCGCCGCGCGTATAGGGCACGACGCAGAAGGTGCAGTACTTCGAGCAGCCTTCCATGATCGACACGAAGGCGCTCGCCCCCTCCACCCGCGCCGGCGGCAGGTTGTCGAACTTCTCGATCTCGGGGAACGAAATGTCGACCTGCGAACGGCCGCTGTAGCGACGCTCGGCAATGAGCTGCGGCAGGCGGTGCAGCGTCTGCGGCCCGAACACGACGTCAACGTAGGGGGCACGCGCGACGATCGCAGCGCCTTCCTGGCTTGCGACACAGCCGCCGACACCGATGATCAGGTTCGGATTGGCCTGCTTCAGATGCTTGACCCGCCCGAGGTCGTGAAACACCCGCTCCTGCGCCTTCTCGCGCACCGAGCAGGTATTGAAGAGGATCACGTCCGCCTCTTCCGGGTTGTCGGTCTTGACCAGTTCCTCGGTCGCCCCGAGCACGTCCGCCATCTTGTCGGAGTCGTATTCGTTCATCTGGCACCCGAAGGTGCGGATGTAAAGTTTCTTCATCGTTGCGTATTGACGCGCGGTTTCGCAAACCGCTATATTAGCAGGCTCGCGCGGTGATGTAGCTCAGACGGTTAGAGCGATGGATTCATAACCCATAGGTCGGCGGTTCGATTCCGCCCATCACCACCAACGAAATCATGCACTTAGGCCAATTCTTCGGGATTGGCCTTTTTGCTTTCCGGGCTCGTGTAGCCACGGTGTAGCCAAAATCAAACTGTGCATGCCAGCCAGCAAACACGCCACCCACACCCCGCCTGACGTCGAGCTGCAGCGCCTCGGGGCGAGTTTGCGGAGCGGTTGCCTTCGTCGCGGCGGCGCTGCAGAACCTTCGCCCGAACGTTCTTGCGCCACACCTCGGCTGCCGGCCTTACCTCATCGACAGCTTGGTCAACTATTCCTCATCGACAACTTTGCTTCGTCGTCAATTTCGTCAACTTTGCTGTCAACTGGACGGTCTATATGAATATGAGCACAAGCGCCTAACCTCAACCGACCGTCAATTCTTGCGAACCCGGCGCCCCTTCGCGCGCTTCTGCTCGGCTTTCCTCGAGACACCGAACTACTTGCCGACATCCTCGAACGTCAGGATTGGGTCGCCTTCCTACTTCGCCCCTGCAATCGCACACTGCTCAACGGTGAGACACTGTCCGATTCGATCGGCTCGATGAGGCCCGGTCCTTGCGCCCGGAGATTCCCGACTGCGCGCCCGACCGGATAGGCGTCCATGCGCTCGGCCGGATACTCGCCGGCCAACTCTCACAGGAGGTGCGCATCCGAGACGCCGGGATCCAGCCAAGCTGGTTTAGTCCTCAGGCTGGACAATTACCGGCATGCCATCGTGGATCGACCGCATTAAGTCGTTTGCAACGGTGGTGAAAATCGCAAACGTCACAACAGCCCCTCGGGCCCGTCCCAGTGCTCAAGTAGCCCACCGAAGCCAAACAGCGCCTCACCGCCTGCCGGCCGGATGAAGTATGGCTGCTTGTAGCCGGCCACGGGCACCCACTCATAGAACCCAGACGCAGGCACAAGCACGCGCGAGCGCTTGAATGCGTGCCTGAACATCGGCTTCGCGTCTGCAGTCTCGACCTTCGCGTTGATCGGCTGGGCGAGCTTACCGGGATCCTTCACCCAAGACGGCAACAGACCCCCAACGGGCAGCGACAAGATCGCGATGAGCATCGGCGCCGCAGCGCACGACCAATGCCGGCTGCGAAGGCGCGATGTTGTACCGGTCGACGAGATCGCCGGGCTCGACGCCGAACTGTTCTCGCAACCGCGAATGAGGGCCATACAGGGCATAGCGACCGCACATGGCAGCCTCCAGTCAGGGGTGGTATCGATACCCTACGCCGAGCGAACAACCCCGGCTGAACTACAATGGTCGCGCGGCGCTACAGGAGCCGGAAGTGAAGCCCCTCCAACAACTTGTCAATGCCGACGGGTGAAGGCGCTGGACGGGTCAGCATAAAATATGCGGTCGGAACAGCGAGGACCTACCATGAAGCTCAAGAGCTACACCGGCGACGAGGTCCGCTCACTGCGCCGCAAGCTGAATCTGAACCAGTCCGAGTTCTGGTCGCCGTTCCAGACCACGCAGTCGGGCGGCAGCCGCTACGAATCCGGCCGCGAAATCCCCGCCCCCGTCCAAGTACTTCTGAACATCGCCTTCGGTACCGATGCGAAGGCCACGGCGATCGTCAACGAGTTGCGCGAGTTCGGGAACGCGAAGAGGAAGTCGAAGCCAGCCTCGGGCGAGCCCAAGTAGGGGCAGCCACAGCAGCGCTCGTATTCGGCCTCGTGGTGGCCACCACCGACGGCGACACGATCACCGTCCGGAACGACGACTTCCAGCGAGTGAAGGTTCGGCTCGCGGAGATCGACGCCCCACAAAGGCGGCAAGCCTTCGGCACCCGATCGCGGCAGTCGCTCGGTGAACTCTGCCACGAGAAGCGCACCGAGGTGCGCGTAATCGACGTCGAGCGCTACGGCCGCGTCATCGGCCGCGTGAGCTGCGTCGGCGTCGATGCGAACGCCGCGCGGATGCGCCGCGGCATGGCGTGGGTGTACAACCGCTACGCCACGGACAAGACCTTTTACCGACTGCGAGTCGCTGCACGCAGCGCCGGACGCGAGCTCTGGGCCGATCAGCACCCGGTCGTACCACGGGACTGGCGCAAGCGCTCCTGCCCCCCTGAAACCCCCGGCGAAACAGCGGTCATGCGAGCCTGCTATGCTCGCGAGATTAACCATTCCGGTGCCACACCACCCCGCAACCCATGACACCCGCCCAGTTCATCAACAAATGGAAGGACAACCCGCTCTCCGAGCGCGCAGGCTCGCAAGCGTTCTTCCTCGACCTCTGCATGATGCTCGGCGTGGATCCGCCGAACGACCCCGACAGCTACTGCTTCGAGCGGGGCGCCACCCGGACCGGTGCCGGCCATGGCTGGGCCGACGTCTGGAAGCGCGGCCACTTCGGTTGGGAGAACAAAGGCCCCGGCGGTGACCTCTCCGGCGCGCTCAAGCAGTTGATGATCTACGCGCTCGCGCTGGACAATCCACCGCTGCTTGTGGTGAGCAACCGCGAAATCACGCAGATTCACACCCACTTCACCGGCACACCGAGCGAAACCTACACGATCCACTTAGGGGACATTGGCACGCCGGAGAACCAGCAGCGCCTGCGGTGGCTATTCACCGACCCCGAAAAGTTCCGGCCCGGCCGCACGGTACTCGACATTACCGCGGGTGCCGCTGGCCGCTTTGCAGACATCGCAAAGTCCATGAGCGAGCGTGGGCACGCCCCAGCAAAGATCGCGCACTTCCTCATCCAATGCTTGTTCTGCATGTTCGCAGAGGACATCGGCCTGCTGCCGAAGAAGTTGTTCGAGCGCGTCATCACGAAGCGCCAAGGTGACCCGGCCAAGCTCGCAGCAGCGATGGCGGAGATGTTCGAGACCATGCACACCGGTGGCGACTACCTTCTTGAGGACATCGCCTACTTCAATGGCGGGCTATTCCAACACGTGGAGGTCATCGAACTGGATGCGGACGAGATCGACGCGCTGCTAGTCGCGAGCCGGATGGACTGGGGCTCGATCGAGCCCTCCATTCTCGGCACCCTTTTTGAGCGCGGCCTCGATCCCCAGGTGCGCGCGCCGCTCGGGGCGAACTACACCGACCCGGGCACCATCATGAAGCTGGTCCGCCCTGTCGTTGTCGAGCCCTTGGAGCACGATTGGGCCGCCATTAAGGCGAAGATCGCCCCACTGATAGAGAAGTACCATGCCGGCGGAAAGGGCTCCCAGAAGGCCGGTCAGGAGGCGCAGGCGCTGTTTCTGGGCTACCTCGAGCACCTGAAGAACTTCCGCGTCCTCGATCCCGCCTGTGGTTCTGGAAACTTCCTATATCTCGCTCTACGCGCCTTAAAGGACCTCGAGCACCGCGCGAACCTAGACGCAGAAGCACTTGGCCTGCACCGCCAGCTCACGATCGAGACTTGCCCCGACAACGTGCTCGGGATCGAGATCAACGCCTACGCCGCCGAACTTGCTCGGGTGACGGTCTGGATCGGCGAAATTCAGTGGATGCTCAAGCACGGCTACGACTGCCGGCGAAACCCCATCCTCGCGCGTCTGGATCACATCGAGAACCGGGATGCACTGCTGAACAAGGACGGAACAGAGGCGGAATGGCCAGCGGTCAATGTGATCGTGGGAAACCCACCGTTTCTCGGCGACAAGCGCATGCGCAGCGAGCTCGGTGCGGAAATGACCACCATGATTCGCAAGTGCTACGAGGGCCGAGTTCCGGGTGGCGCCGACCTCGTGCTCTATTGGTTCGAGAAGGCCCGGGGACAGGTCACGGCCAAGCGCTGCGAAGCAACTGGGCTTGTGGCGACGAACTCGATCCGCGGTGGCGCGAACCGCAAGGTTCTGGACCGAATCGTCGAGAGCACTCGCATTTTCGAGGCGTGGAGCGATGAGCCGTGGGTCAACGACGGAGCTGCAGTGCGAGTATCCCTTGTCTGTTTTGGTCGCCGCGAAGGGTCAAAGTTGGACGGAGATAGCGTGGAATCGATCAACGCTGACCTCACCGCCGAGCACAACGGGAACCTCACTGCGGCCAAGCGTCTGCCCGAAAACAAGGGAGCGTGCTTCATCGGCGGAATGAAGAAAGGCTCCTTCGATGTATCGGGAGAGCAAGCAAGGGTCTGGCTGAAGTCAGGCGGCAACCCCAATGGACTCCCCAACGCGGACGTACTCTTCCCATGGGCTAACGGTCTGGACATCACGCGCCGCCCCAGCGACATGTGGATCGTCGATTTCGGTATCTCAATGCCTGAGCACGATGCAGCGCTCTACGAGGCCCCCTTCGCTTACATCGTCGGACACGTAAAGCCAGCCCGAAACGCCGTCAATAACCAACTCGAACGCCAGCGATGGTGGCTTCATGCAAGACCGGCTCCAGACCTTCGCCATGCGACCCACGGCTTAGGTCGCTTCATAGCCACCGCTCGGGTTGCAAAGCATCGCCTCTTCGTCTGGCTAAAGCCCCCTTTGGTCTGTGACGGACAGATCGTCGTCATTGCCCGCGACGACGACGTCACGTTTGGCGTGCTCCACTCACGTTTCCACGAACTCTGGTCACTTCGGATGTGCACTTGGCTTGGAGTTGGTAACGATCCACGCTACACGCCGACCACGACCTTCGAGACTTTCCCCTTTCCCGTCGGCATGCCCCCCGCTGACACGGCCAGGGGCGCTCCAACAGGACCTGAGGCCGAGGCGATCGCCACCGCAGCCCGCCGTCTTAACAAGCTTCGGGATAACTGGCTGAACCCGCCCGAGTGGGTCGAGCGCGTGCCCGAGGTCGTGCAGGGCTTCCCCGATCGCATCATCCCGAAACCCGGGCACGAAGCCGACTTGAAGAAGCGGACCCTGACGAACCTGTACAACGCCCGGCCGGCGTGGCTCGACAACGTGCATAAGTCGCTCGACGCTGCGGTGGCGGCAGCATATGGATGGACAGACTACACGCCGGAAACGGCTGACGACGAGATTCTGCGCCGTTTGCTTGCCTTGAATCTCGACCGGAGCGTACGTAGGTAATGAAGATAGCTGCAAAGAAGCAGCAGAAACCGTTCGACGTTGCGGGTTGGGAAAGCGACGAGTTCGAGGTATTCCCTCAGGGAGCACGAGCAAAGAGCGCAGTGAAGGCGCCTGAAACACCCTCGGAACCTGTCCTCCGTGGAGGATGGCGGTACCTATTCAAGAGGTCAAAATCATCGTACCCAGATCAGTACTGGGGAGAGGTGATCGCCTATCGAATTGGTTGCCTACTTGGCGTGCCAGTCCCCCCTGCTTTTGCCGCTTACAACTCGGCAATGGGCACTTCCGCAGCGCTAATCGAGTGGTTCTACGACGAGGCGCAAGAAGGGTTTGTCTTGGCTGGGGATTTCCTTCAGCAGCGCAAGCCCGATTTTGACCGAGACCGGGGAACTGATCACAATATGCGCGACAACGAGGTGCTGCTCTCGGCGCTCGCGCGAAGCCCTAAGAGGTTCGGCGTCCGCTTCTCGGAAGACTGGCGCCAGTGGTGGGTCGACACGCTTTTGTTCGATGCGCTGATCGGAAACACTGACCGCCATCAGGACAACTGGGGGTTGATCTTCAACGCCACCAGTATCCGTCTCGCACCAGCCTTCGACAACGGCACCAGTCTCGGGCATGAGCGTTTCATCTCCCGCGTTGCCGGATGGCGAGACGAGGACATCGACCGGTATATCTCGAAAGGGATGCACCATGTAAGATGGACCGTTCGAGACGCTCTTCCTGTTCGCGAGCATCTACGACTACTCGACCTTGCACTGGGCAAGTGGCCGCAGACACGAGAAATTGCCCGGCGGCGACTCGATTTTCCCAAGCCCATGCTTCGAGAGTCGATCGCAGACCTCGTCATGCTGGCCATGCCTATACCATTGACTGAGGGCCGATTGGACTTCATCGTTCGTTTGCTTTCTAGGCGATTCGAGTTGCTTCAGGCTTTGTTGGAATGAACTCCTTGCAGCATATTGTTGAACCCGACCGACTTTATCTGACGTGGCAGCCCGTCGACGAGAATGCGTCGAATCGCACTCGTAGGGTGGTCGGTCTTGTCGTGAAGCGTGCTGGAGACACTTTCGGCTTCCGTTACCTACGTGAACTCGACGACTACAAGAAGGCCGTGGAAGCTGGCTTTCAGGGATTTCCTGCCTTCAAGGGAGCGGATGTCGAGCACAATCAAGGGGTTCGCGAGGCACTGCTCCGACGACTCCCCCCCCGTAATCGCGAAGACTTCGCCGACTATCTCGCGCTTCACAGGCTGCCAAGCCCATTCCCCTATTCCGACTTTACGCTCTTGGGGTACACGCGGGCGCGATTACCTAGCGATGGTTTTGAGCTTGTCCCTGCATTTCCGTTAAACGCAGCGCCGTTCGACTTGCTCGTCGAAGTGGCAGGCGTTCGCCACGTGTACGGGCTGGATGTCGGCGACATCAAGCCGGGCGACGACGTAACCTTCGAACAAGAGAGCGACAACCCAGTTGATGCCGATGCAATTGCCGTTCTGCACGAGGGGAATCGGCTCGGGTACATCAACCGGGTGATGCGTACCGAGTTCCTTGACTGGTTGCAACACAAGACCGTAACTGCGCAGATTGAACGTCTTAACGGAAAACCCGATCGACCCGTCATTTACGTTCGAGTAGCAGTTCGCTGAGGCACACTCGCTTCGAGATCGTCACTCGGAGCGACGTACCCCGGCGGCACCGCGATTGTTCGATTCGCCCCATCACCGCAGTCGAGCCGCCACCGCCGGCTCAGATCTTCGTAATCGGCGATCGCAACCGGCAAGCGATCATGCTCGACCTCGGCCTTCAGATGCGACAGCCACCGGGCGTACTCGGGATCAAGCGGTCCGAATGTCTCCAAGACGGTGGCGAGGTCCCGACAGCCGGCACAGATATGCGCTGCGAGCGTGGCCGGCCCCGCATTCCACGGCACTCGCGCACCACCGTGGTTCGCCATGTAGCGATGACAGTCGCCGGTTGTGTAGCGGAACAGGGGCGACGACGGGTATCCCCCCTGATGCAGTTCGACGGACTTACGTAGGGCAGTATCCGCAAGCGACCGTGGCCGTTCTCGATCATACACACACCGGCCAAAATCACCCGGCGCGCCGCTGCCCTGATCTGCTGGTATGTGAGCGCCACGCTTGTCTCCATGGGAAGGAACACACTGCCGGCTACTACCGGCATACAGCGAAATCCCGTCAGTTCGCGCCTTCTGCGAGTTCATCCAACACTCGCAACAGGCGATCCCTTTTCGACGCAGGAAGCAAAGCGTATCCGCAGATGAGGCGAGCAAGTCCTTCATCTTCACAGTAGAAGAAGGCGGTCGGTACGTTCAGCGCCATCGCCAGCTTCTCTGCAGTTGCGAAGGGGGGCTCGTGCGTACCGTTCTCGTAGCGGCTGATGCGCGCGCTACTAGAAAGTTCGTCAATGCCGATCAGAACTCCCAGTTTGTCCTGAGCAATCCCCGCCCTCAGGCGCGCCTCGCGCAGGCGAAGGCCAAACAGGGTTCGGGGCGTTGTGTACCTCGGCATCCTACGATAGTCGAAGAACGCCCTTGTGGCGACTCTACGTAAATCGTAGGATCACCAAATTTGCATATCATTTGCCGCAAATCACACGAACCAGATCATGCCCGCACTCCCGCCTATCACCATCAACTCCAGTCTCGGAGATTTGGCCGTCACAATCCTCAGTGGCGCTCCGGGGAAACAGCTCAGTTCGGCGGAATTGGCGACATTGGTCGTTCAAAGCTACCCGGACTGGTGCGCAAAGAAGCAGCAGAACAGCAAGCCCGGCGTAAAAATTGAGGCGCAGATCGCCAATGAGATCAGTAGCCGCCGACCGCAGTGGCTGAAGAAATACACAAGATTGAAGTGCTCGGACACCTCACCGCGAAAGTACTCGTGGGGCGAAGGGGGTGCCTTCAGCGACGAAACACCTGACGACGAGATACCAAATGTGTCGCCCCAGCAGCAAAAGCTGAAGGAAGCCGACCTCTACCCACTCCTTGCGCACTTTCTCTGGGTCGGCCCGGTGCAGAACCGGGTCTATCCCAAACGGATCGACGAGAAGACTTCATCGAACAACCTCGGCCCCAAGGCGAACGAGTGGCTACATCCGGACATGGTCGGTCTTGAGGATCTGATGGCAGAGTGGCAGCCTCAGATTCAGGATTGCGCGGAGAAGGCCGGCGATCAGCGCGCCCGCCTGTGGTCCTTCGAGGTCAAGCTACGGGTCTCGCGCTCGTCGGTCCGTCGCGATTACTTCCAGGCTGTCTCGAACTCGTCGTGGGCGAACTTTGGATACCTCGTCGCGGCCGAGATTGACTCCGATACAGATGCCGAACTTATGATGCTCCATGGACTTCACGGTATTGGCGTGATTGAGCTCAACGTCGAGAATCCAGCCGAAAGCGCCATACGCATCCCAGCACGGGAGCGCAATGCGGTCGATTGGGCGACCAGCAACCGACTGGCCAAGGAAAACAAGGACTTTAGGCAGTTTGCCAAGCTGGTTGCCGCCTTCTATAAGACGCGCGAAACGTCTGAGAAAGAGTGGGATAAGCCGGCTTCGCTCCCCGAAGGTGAATAGCAGCTCGGACAACACTGACACAGCCGGGAGAACTGCCGAAGCGCTGCCGCTGCCGGATTACAGCCAGTCAGGGGAACCTATCGTGAACACGCCAACAGCCTCACCGAGTCACCACCCCAAACTCAACGATAGCGGCAAACCCGTCGTCATCAAGCACCCGAGCACGCCGACAACTCAGGCGAGTTGGTTCGATCCGAAGGCCGCGGCAACCTTCATCCCCGGCGGTCCGGTACCGGCGGAGCTGAACGGGGTTCCGTTCGCGACATGGACAGACGCGCCGACCACGGACGACGGGTGGGAGCAGGTCGATGGGCTGAACCCGGACCTTGCCGAGCCCGCGATGAAGATGTCGCCCGGGCTGAACGCGAGCGCCGGCGTGGTGGTAGTGGAGCGCGACGGCCGGGTGTGGGTCGTGCACCCTACGAACGGATTCGGCGGCTACCTCGCAACGTGGCCGAAGGGCCGGGTTGAAGGCGGCCTCTCGTTTCAAGCGACGGCGGTGCGAGAGGCGTGGGAGGAGGCCGGGCTCAAGGTGCGCATCACGGGAATTCTGGGCGACTTTGACCGCACCACAACACGGACACGGTACTACGTCGGCGAGCGCGCCTACGGGACGCCAGCCGAAGCGGGCTGGGAGTCCCAAGCTTGCACATTGGCGCCGATCGATGCGCTCCCCAGCCTACTCAACGGGTCCGCCGACGCGCCAGTACTCGCAGCACTGAAGGCGAGGCTCGCGCCCGGAGAGACGTGACGATGGATCAGCCAGCCGACCAGCGCCGGCAAAGACTGATTCAGGCACTCTGCAAGAGTGACTCATTGCGGAGGAATGCCCGTGCAGACCGCATCGAGTGGTTGTCCTTGCACACGAACCGCCCTTCGTTCATCGCTGGCCGCGCCGAGACGCTGCAACTACTTCAGGAGGCCCACGATACATTCGTGGATGGCCACTTCGCCGGCACGCTCATGATCGCAATGGCGGTCATCGAGCACTGCGTCGTCGAACACCTGCAGCTCCGGCGGCTCACCCAAGGGAGCCCAACATTTGCTCAGGCGGTACGCCTTGCTACGGAGACGAAGCTCTTCCCGCCGGACTGGCTGGCGCGTGCGACCCGCTTGAGTCATCGACGAAATCCCTTCGCACACCTGAAGGACGAGAATCACCCGCACTCGCTTGGTGCGCGAGTTCAGAGCGAGGATCGGCACCCGCGCGCGATCATGGAGGAAGACGCCAAAGACGCGCTTGAGCTGATGTCCAACATTTTCATCGCAACCCTTCGCGAATGGCCTCTCGACTGAGCAGCCAGTGCCCGAATAACGTGGCTGACGATTCAGCGCGAGCACCAGAAAAGGAATAACCCGATGTGGATCATGAGCCCCAGAGGATTCGTCTCGATCGTCCGCAAGGACTGCCCGCCGGACCATCTGCTGGTCAGGGCACGCCGCCGTCAGGACCTTGAAGCGCTGTTCCCCGACGCCAACATTGTCGAGGGCGCCGGCACCGATTACCGCTTCCGCGCAGCCATCCCGCAGGCGGAGGTGGTCAGCGTCATCTCGCGCGAGCTGCTCGAACTGGACTACGCCAACCACAAGGGCGCCACCAAGGACCACGACCTGCACGATGCGTATATGGCGGTCTGGTCTGCCATGGCCCGCCTGCAGGACACCGAGCCCCATCGCTGACCCACCGAACCGCGGAGGATCGCCCCAGACGGCCAAACGCCGAGCAGTTAAGCCACTATTGCCGACATGGCCGGTCGCAGCGCGTGCGGGCTCGTGGCGCGCCAGAGGCGGACAGGGCCTGTGCCCGGCTGTCTCGTGGTCGCGGCTAGGACAGGTAGTTCCGCTGCTGTTCCCATGTTCCCACGCCGTTTTCGCGGTTCCCAATGGATGAGATCAGCGATAACCCGCGTAATTAAAGGGTTTCCGCGGTTTTGCCCCCATGTTCCCACGTTTTCCGCACACAAAAGATAAATAGGAGTGCTGAACCCGGATACCGGCGCCGCCCCCCCTGACACACCGTAGTAGCAACCGTCCCCAGTAGCCTCTATTTATTTCTTGGGAACATGGGAACAACTTAACTAAAGCCCACTCTTTCTAAGGGTTTCAGGCATTCCCATGTTTGTTCCCATGCCGAGAACGAGATGGGAACATGGGAACAAATCCATTGCGCTTAGCGACGTCGACGCGCAGGACACCGCCCCGCTGGCACGCAAGGCGCCCGCCCGCCAACGGCATGAAGAAAAAAGGCCTGCACTCGGCGGGCTGCGTTGGACTCGCAGTGCAGCAGCCGATCAGAACGGCGCATGCGCAGCGTAGTCGTGCCTCGGCAGCGACGACCCGATGACCGAGCAATCGAGCCCGGCGTCATCATCGGTACTTACGCACAGGCTGAGCGGAACGGCCACGTAGCGCAGCGTCGCCCCCGCGAAGCGGAGCTTTGCCTTCGGCTTCCCCTCGCGCGACTTCCACGCGCCGGTTAACCGAGCAAGGCGCCCGATCAGGTCAGTCGCGAAATCGGTATCTGCCACGAGGCTGAGAAGATGCCGGTGAGCCATGGCGAACATCACCTCTCCGTTGTCGTCTGAACCAGAGGATGGACGGACCCGGATGCCGTGGAGCTGCAACTGGTGGTCCGCCTCCTTCCGGCTCACCCCAAGCAGCCCCGACGGGTTCTCTTCATAGCCAGACGGCAACGTTGCGATCTCAATCAACTGGCTCACCGTGAGCGCCTTCCCGCCATCAAGACGGATGACGGCACTGAGGATCGCGTTCAAAGCGTTGGACGAGTCATCGCCGCTCGCCGAGGCACCCGCACCGAACTCCGCAAGCTCGTGCTGCATGATCTTGGCGCGGGCTTCAGCGACAGTCGGCGCAGCGTCGTGTGTGAGACACCAGCAGCCGGCAAGGAGCGTGCCGTACTGGTCCCCGTGGCGCTGCGACTTCAGGATCGCACCAGCCTCGCGGGTGAAAACCTCGACTGCCTCCCGCACCAGAGCGAGTCGGCCAAGCGCACGCGCAAACAGCCGCTGCGCAACGGATCGGTCGCGAGTGAGCCTAACCAATTCGGCCTCCAGCTCGGGCCACCGGTCAGCGCCCCCGCCGTTTTTCGTGAGTTCCAAGCGCGTGATGCGGTCCTCGTCGGTCTGCCGATGCAGGCCTACGCCAACAGACGCCAGCAGGAACATCGATCGTGCGGTGAAGGTGAGCGCCCGACCGGAGACAGTGCCGCGGGAAATTTCGCCCGACGACGAGGACAGCCGGATGAGCGTCAGCACACCCTCGACACGCCGCCGGTCCGCTTCAGTGTTCGCTTCGAACTCGTCAAGCAGGACCGGGCGCGCGTCAGCCGCGAGTTTCTGGCGCAGAGCAGCCTCGGTCGTCATCCCCAGTTCGTGCAGAGCCCACCTGTCAGGCAGTAACGGCATCACGAAGCTGTCCATGAGGGTCGACTTGCCAGCCCCGGGCGAGGCCCCAACCCATACGTGCGGACGCCACCGGAGCATTCCGCAGATCGGCGCAAGAAACAGCCAGCCCATCAGAAGCTCCGCCGCTCCCGGGTGCTCCCAGCGGAACATCCGCGCGACCCGCAACAGGTCTTCGCCTTCACGACAGTTCAGCGGCACCGCGCTTGGCGCCATGAGCGCCGGACGTGCCTCGAACACGAAGCGCGACTTGAACGAGTCGATCTCGGCAGGCACCCCATCGACTATGAGCTGATCGCCCAGATGAAACACGAGGCGACCATCGTCCCACCACGCACCGCGGCCACGAACACGGTCCGATTCATACACCCCGCGTCGCCCCGCGATCCGCGCGATCCAGTTCGCGGCGACTTTCGGCTTGAAGTCTTTCCCGGGTTCGGTGAACTGCATCTCCCACCACAGAAGGTCCGCCAACTCGATCAGGCCCGCCTCACGGGAGAGCCGCTGCACCGTCGTGGTGATCACCTGACGTCGCTCACGCGAATAAACAAAAATCAGTTCTCTGTCGTACCCGAGAATGAGGAAACCTGCACGAAGCGCAACGTCATCATCGCGGCCCGAGCCCGAGGGCTCTGGCATCCGCTCGAGCGCGACCGCGGCCGGCTCCGTTTCTTCCAGCACCTGCGCGAAGCCGGGACGCCGCTCATCGCCCGCTGGTGCGGCCTCGGCCTCCGGCTCGACCCGGCCTGACTTCAGGCCGGCGACGACCTGCTCGATCACCTGAACGGCCCCCTCGCGTTGGTGCAGATCGTTGAAGTCAGTCGGGTCGCCGTCGAGTGAAGCAAACTGCGGCACGGCTAGCAGTCCACCAACCTCTGCGGCCGCCTTACGCGCGGCATCGACGCCCGGGTTTCGGGGCGTGAATTGATCGTTGTCCGCAGCAAACAGGATGGTTGCCTCTGGATGACGTCGGCGAAGCTCCCGGGCTACCGGTGCGAGGTTTCCGCAGTCGAAGGCCACGAGGACATGATGCCCTGTGCATTCATGAATGCTCGCTCCAGTCGCAAACCCCTCCGCGAGCACGTAGATGGGCCGTCCTTGCCGCTCAACTGGCCGATCGCCAATCCGGAAGAAGCGCCCAGCTTTCGCACCACCGCGGAGGAAAAGCTTGTTGCGGCCGTCGGGTAGTTTTTCCGACAGGACTGCCTCGATCGTCCAAATTTGGCCGTCGAAGTCTTGAGCCGGGATCAGCAAGGCTGCATCGTCAAGAATCTTGACTTCACCCGTCAGCCGATCGATGGCCTCCCACGGACCGACGCGCGTCCCGTGCGGACGGATGCCCTTGGCGCGCAGATAAGCGTTGTAGGTGACCTGTTTCGCAGCGTTCCAGATTGCAACGGCCCGCGCAGCCGCCTCCTTGCGCTCGGCCTTAACCTCCGCAGCCGCCCGGGCGTCGCGCTCAGCCCGCTCGGCCCCGCGGCGCTCGGCCTCGGCGGGATCAATGGCAACCCGGCGCGAGTCGTCGCGCCAACCGGCCTGACGCGCGGCATGGAACAGCGAGGCGGCCCTAACTTGGCCGCCGACCTTGGCTGACCGCCACGTCGCGTCAGCGCCCCGTTCGTCGAAGTTCTCCGCAGATCGGGCCCATTCCATCCAGACATCGCGGCCTGCTTCGCCGAGGGCGTCCTTCGTGGCGAAACTCATGCAAACCCAAGTGTCGCGGTCGCTTGCGTCGAGGAAGCTCAGGGCCGATGCGACGCGCTCGGGCGTGTCTGGCGGATATGTCACGGCGACCATCACGCCCCCCTCCGCGCTGCGGCCGCAACAAGACGCGGAATGTCGGCTAGGCTGACCCCGTAGCCCCCTCCGTGGGGCGTCCTCCAGAGTACCAACGGAACTTTCTTTCCTCGCTTGATCTTTCGTAGAGCAGCCGATTTTGGGGCATAGCCGTAAATTTCGAGCGACGAGCAGCCATCCGCTCGATAGAGAGCGACCTGCAGACGCGAACTCTCCGCTCGCAGGACGTCTTGAACGAACGCGAGGTCAGCAACGGTCGGCTGCGCTTGTACCGAAACAGGTGAGGCGCTACGATTCGAGCATTCGTTTTCCCAAGCGATCGCATCATCGAAAGAGCCCGCCTGCCCGCGGGTTTTTCCGTTCTTGGAGGTCATTGCGCCACCTCCCCGCGGGCGATGGCTTCAATCTGATCAGCAGGCCAAGCCAAGAATCTACTTGGCAGTTTGATCGGCATAACTCCTGCGTAATGCCCGGCTCGGCACAGCGCTGCGCGAAGGGTTTGCGGCCGGACGTGCAAAACGGCGGCGGCCTGTTCGGTCGAGTAGGTGCGGGAAGCGAGCGGCGCATCATTGCGCCATGCGGTCGGGATGATTTCGGTTATTGTCATGGGGCGCATTCGTCGAGCTCCTTTGAGAGGTGCGCCGGTTTCGGCGGAATACCGAAACGTCGGACGAGTGCGAAGTTATTTCTCTCAACGCGGCCCGTTTTCCCACATGGGAAGTGGGAATCCCTGTGGGAAACCCTGCGGGAAACTATTTTTCAGGCGGGAAGTTCCCGGCCGACTTCCACTCGGAGAATCTGCTTTGAATCGTTTTTAAGGCGACGGAGTGGATCGTGCCATCGCACCCGATCCACCTCATGCGCTGGCCGTCGGGCTGATCGGCGGGGATGACGTCCCGGGGGCCGTTCTTCTTCAGCCAATTCATGGCCTGACGGGGGGGCGGGTCACCATTGCACGCATCCGCAATTTTAGGCCAGCACTCCAAGAGAACCCGCTGCCAAGACACGAGACCGTTTATGTCTGGGCCTCGCTCAGGCTTTGAGCTGGCGCTAACACCATTCCTCGTTGGCGGCGTATCTAGCACCCTGGCTGGCTCAACGTGCATCCCTGTGGTTAGGGCCTCGATGTCAGATCTGGGCACGAGAACCGAACTGACATCAACACGAATCGCCCGGTGCACGACATCATCACCATCCCAAGAGTATGCCGCCAGCACATATCCCCACGAGCCAATTTGCCATGCGCGGCTTGCATAGATAGGACTTTCGGCAAGTTGCATGTCGTCGATTACAAACTCACGGGACGTTGGGGTGATTTGAGAGGCTGGCACGAGGAAGTAGCCCTTCATGGAAACGTGCCACTCCTCCGAATCATCATCGCTGGGATCTGCGTAACCGCCGCCAATCTTCGAGCGGAACCGCTGCAGTTCCCCTTGAAAAAAAAACGTAACCCGCAACTCCCCGCGCATCGCTAGATCGAGAATGTCCTGCTCATTGAATGGGTTTGTTGGTGTGGATAGCAGGTCCGCAGCTTCTTGAAGGCTGAAGTAATTCTTCTCCGCACGCTTCTTCACGCGCGCCTTTGCCCGCGAACCGCGCTTTCGGCGCGAACGTCTCCCCGCTATCTCGGGTTGAACGACTGCATCCTGTCCCATCGCTCACGCCACCGCTTGCAGCGCAGGCCCTGCTACATCGCTGCCCGGCTGGTCGATGCCGGCCTCGGCCAGAATCCACGCCTCAATCGTCGTGTGCCACTGCCGCAGCAGATCGAGCGGGCGGCGGCGATAGTGCTTTTCCGCGATGGCGGACGGCTTGTGCCCCATGATTTGCGCGCTGATGCCAGCGGGGCACTCCACCCATTCGGCAAGGGTTCCGAACGATCGCCGCAAGCCATGCAGCGTCAGGGACGGCAGGCCGGCAGCGGCGATCGCCTTGTTGTGCGCGATGCGCGGCTCTTGAATCCGACCGGATGCCGCGGTCCTGCTGCTGAAAACCCACTCCGACGGCCTCCAGCTCTCCAGATCGTTGCGAATGCGCTTCCCGTCGAGGATGCGCCATTCGGGCGGAGGGGTCTCGTTGCGGCGATCCAAATCACGCAGCAGGGCGGCCACATAGGGCGTTAGAGGAATGGTGCGCTCACCGTCCACCTTGTCCCGGATGCGCAGGCTTTTCCACTGGAAATCGACGTCCTCCCACCGCAGGCCAGCCAGTTCTTCCCGGCGTGCGCCGGTCAACAGCAAGACCTGCAAATAGGCGGACTGCACCGGACTGGGCAAGGCGCGCACATGGCCGAACCACAGCCTCAGCTGTTCGCGCTGCAGGCAATCATTCTTCGAGGCCTTCTTCGGCAGTTCATCGCGCGCCAAGCGGGACGCGCATGCGTCGGCTTGGATCTGTGTTCGATACTCAGGGCGATCCACGCACCAGTTCAGGAAGGCACGTAGCAGCCCGAAGGCAAGTCGCGCATGTGTCGGACGCTTCGCGGATTCGTCCTGCAGCCATGCACGCACACGGTCGGCGTCGATCTGCGACAGAGGCAGCCCAAGCAGCGACCGGAGCGCGCCGGGCTGGGTGGTGTCAGGCTCACCCTTACGTCGGCCGCGAGTGCGCTTCTCACCCCCCACCTTGGCGACGTTTTGATGGTCAGCGAGATGGTGTGCGCTCCACTTCGCCTTGCGGGCTTCCACGTATGCGCCCCACGCTTCGAGCGCCGGCGCCTCGACGCGGCGGGCCTCCTCGCGCTTGGCCTCCGCAGCGGCGATGCGTTCCGCCCTCTCTTGGCGCGGGTCGATGCCTTGGTCAATCTGCGTTTGCAGGCGGCGGGCCTCGGCACGGGCATCGTCGAGATTCCACGCGCGCACGTCGCCAATGGTCACGCGGACGGTACGGCGGCTCAGCTTGCTCTCGAAGATGAAGCTCTTCGCGCCGGCGGTCGCACGCACAGCGAGGCGGGGCGCCTCAGTGTCCCACAGGAAGTCTTGCTTCACCCCTTCCGGGTTCTTGAAGCGGCGGATGCGTTCGGGAGTAAGGCGTTCGCGTTGCATGATCGGCTCCGGCTGGGTGTGGTACACCTCGATTTCGTGTAGCCACGGTGTAGCCAGATACTAGCAACGTCATGCAATGCGGTGCAACGCTAATTTTCCATAACCCACTGATGATTAACCATTTTTTGTTAATCACAGAACTTTGATCAACCCCAATGAATAGGGAAAACCGCGGATTCATAACCCATAGGTCGGCGGTTCGATTCCGCCCATCACCACCACAAGTTTCAGTAAGCCGTTGATTCGCAAGGATCAGCGGCTTTCTTATTTGGGGATGCCAGTCGAAGGCGGAGGTTCGGTAACTAGTGAATCACGCGCGATTCCATGCTGTGGTGGGCGCTCCAATCTTGAAATTGTGCGGTCGGCATGGGGTTGCTGATGTACGTTCCCTGCGCTACGTCGGCATGAAAACTTGCGAGTTCGTCCCAGATCAGCCGATTTTCCGTGCCCTCTGCGACAACCTCGAGACCGATGTTGTGGGCCATCTCGACGGTTGACCGGACGATGTTGGCTGAGTCACGATCGGTCGGCATCCCCAGGACGAAGGATTTGTCGATTTTCAGGGCATCGATCGGCAACTTCTGGAGGTAACTCAGCGACGAGTACCCGGTTCCGTAATCATCGACATAGAGTCGGAACCCCATCGCGCTCAGCTGCGTCAGGATTTCCAGTGCCTTCGCGGCGTCCTCCATCAGGGCGCTTTCGGTCAATTCGAACTGTAGCCAGGCAGGCTCTGCCCCCCAGGTTGTGAGCAGCCCGGTGAGCCGATTCAGCAAGCCCGGATCCATCAGATTACGGGCGGATAAATTGACCGCCAAAGGCAACTCGATCCCGGCACTTCGCCACGAGTAGCACTGGCCCAGCGCTGCATGGAGTACCCAGTTGGTAAGCGAATTGATGAGCCCGGTGCGTTCGGCGAGCGGGATGAACCGATCCGGCAGAATCAATCCTCGCTGCGGATGCAACCAGCGGACCAAGGCCTCGGCGCCGCACACCTGTCCCGTGGCCATGTCCACCTTGGGCTGGCAGTACAAGCACAGTTGATCGTCCTCGATGGCCCGACGCAATTCGGCCATCAGGGACAGACGTTCGCGGGCTTGCGCTTCGGAGTCTCCGCGGAATACCGCGATGCCCTTGCGCTCCCGCTTGGCCTCATACATGGCAGCGTCGGCACGCTGGATCAGCGCATCGGGCTCGGCACCGTGCCCCGGGAACAAGGCAATCCCGATGCTCGCCTGTATTTCGACTCGCGTCCCTGCCACTTCGAATGCCTCGTTGAAGCCGCGCAGCAGCACCCGGGCGGTCGCCTCGGCGTGTTCGGCGCCTGCACCGGGGAGGAGAATGGCGAATTCGTCGACGCCCATCCGCGCCAAAATTGCAGAGGGCCCGATCTGCTTCGCGAGGCGCTGCGCCAATTCAACGATGAGGCCGTCCCCCTGCTGGTAGCCGAGCACCTCGTTGATGTCGCGAAACCGGTCCACGTTCAGCACCAACAATGCCAGCGAGCGCTGCTGCTGCCGGACCTGGTCGATTTCGCTGCCCAACTGATCACGCAGGCGGGTGCGGTTCGGCAGACCAGTCAGCGCATCGGTGAACGCCATGCGCTCGATCGTGCGCTCGGCATCGCGCTGACGCAGCCGCATCCGGAGATTCGAGATTCCAAACGAGAGGTCTGCCGAGAGCTCGTTGAGTACGGCGAGTTCGTCATCACCGAAAGCGTCAACTTCGCTGGCCACGATATCCAGAGTTCCGATCACCTCACCATCCACGATCAGCGGAAAGGTGCTGGACGCGTTCAGGCCGCGTCGGTGCGCCCCTTGTCGAAACGCCGCAAAGCGCGGATCCGTTGCGAAATCCAGCCGGACGCATGGCTTGCGGGTGCGAATCGCGATTGCGGGTGGAATCTGGCCGTCCGGTGTGTCCGCCCAGGTCATTCGCAGTTTTTCGAACATCCCGTCATTGAATCCGGCATGAGCCATGGGCACTATGGTTTTTTCGGGATCGTTCTGCGCATATCCCACCCACGCCAGCCGGTAGCCGCCGAGCTCCACGACGGCACGACACATCTCTGCCAGAAGCTCCGCCTCGTCGGTACAGCGCAGCAGCACCCGGTTGCCGGCGCTCAGGGTCCGCAGCGCCCGATCCACCAGGAGCAATCGCTGGGCAGCGCGGTGTTGGTCCGTGCGGTCGCGCAGGATGCTGACACCCAATGCAAGGTCACGCGCCAGTCCCCCCAGGGTCTCGAGTTCCGCCGCACCGAAGGCGCCAGCTTCGGCATCGAGAATCGTCAGCGCGCCCAGGACCTTATCGCCGGCACGTAGCGGCAAGGCACACACTGCGCCGTAGCCATGCGCGCAGGCCTCTGCGTGGAGTGCATCCGGATGAAGATCGATCGCCCGCCCGATATCCCTGACGACCACGACATTCGCGGTTCGAATCGCCGTACCGGTAGGTCCGGCGCCCCATCCCTCCTCCGCCCATGTGCCGTCAACAGGGGCCAGAACGCTCATGCCGAGGCCTGCCCGAGCCATTGAATGCAGCGTTTTCCGTTCGTCGTGCTGCGCGAAACCGATCCACGCCATCACGTACCCGCCGAGATCGACGATCGCATGGCAGGTGTCCTGAAGCATTTGCGCTTCATCGCTCGCGCGCAGGATGATGCGGCTCACACACGCCTCAAGCTGCGCGACTCTTCCGCTTCGCCCTCCTCCGGACTGTTCGGAGCCCGGTACCGCGGGGGAAAGCTCGCGTGCGGGTATTGTCATGTGCCCCTCCCTTCGACGCACCGGTCCATCTTTCAGTATAGCGACCGGCATCGGGTCGAGAACCCGAGGGTCTCACAGTCCGAAACGTGACCGCACGGGCGATCGCAATCGGATCGCCACCAGAAGAAAAGGAAAGGTGCCACGCGTGACCGGAGGGAGAGGAGGAATCCGTCAAACGTTTTGCAGGCACCTTTCGCAAAGCGATACACCACAAAGTGAGGTCGGTCGGTTTCAAGACGGCTTCACTTCAACAGGCGGTGCGTATGTCCTGCCCGGTACGGCGCGCCTCAGCCCGCCTTGAACTGTGCCGAGATGCGTTCCATCACCGTGTCATGGTTGGCGTGTGCGGCCAGGTTGTAGGCGGTCAGGTTCGCGGCGCGGATGAAGGCACGCTCGATGGCGCCCTCATCGACATCGACGTCGATGATGTTGATGCAGGCGGGCTCCTGCTCGAAGGCCTTCAAGCCGTGCAGCGATGCGCCGGTCACATGACTCAGGATGACGCGATTGACCGCGTCGTGGGCCACCACCAGCAGGTTGGCCCAGGTGTCCGTCTGCATCAGTTCGCGCCATACGCCGAGCACGCGCTGCTGAAAGTCGCCCCAAGGCTCGCCGCCGATGAAGCTCGCCCCCGGCTCGGGGGCACGTTCATAGGCGCGGGTGATGATCTCGTCGCGTCGATCGGAAGGCACGGCCGCGAGGCGGCCGGCGCGGATTTCCTTGAGTCGCGGATCCTCGCGAATTGCCAGCGGTCGCCCGTCGAGCACCAGATTCGCGGTATGCAAGGTCCGCGGCATGCCCGAGCTGACCGCTCCATCAAAGGGCACATCGTGCAAGAGCGCACCGGCCGAGCGCGCCTGCTCGCAGCCGCGTTCGGTGAGCGTCACGTAGCGCGGATCGATGGGGTGCCCGGCGGCGTCGAAATACGACACTTCGGCATGACGCATGAGGTAGACCCGCCGGCGGCAGCGCGTACCGGGCAGAGGGTTCATCAGCCCTGCGCTCCGAGATACTTCGGATTGCTTTCCATGACCTTGGTACGCGTGACGCGCGACAGATGCTGCCCGGCTGCTTCGCGCCACGCGCCCGAGTCGGCCCGTCCGGCGCGGATCGCACGCGAGAACTCGCGATTGAGTTCCCGTAACTGCGCACGCAGGTCGGCTCCGCCCGTTGCCTCGCCCTGCCCGCTTCGCCCCAGCAGGCCGCTCAGGGCTTCCGCTTCGCGGCGCTCGCCCTCCTCCCCGTTGCGCAGCTGGCGCGTTGCGATGGAGATCGCGTTGGCGATCATCAGCGCGGCATGTTTCTTTTCGGTTGGCAAAGCGGACAATAACTCCTCCCGCAACATAGTCCGCGCAATGTCGAGCAACTGCTCGCCGGTGGGTTCGTCACGCATCAGTGGGCCTCCGTCATGGTCAGGATTTCGTATTCAAGCTCGGGCACGATGTGGCCGGTCAGCGCGAGCATCAGCGACGTCTCCTCTCCCGAGAGATGGCGCTCGGCCTGCTGCAGGGCGATCACGGCCCAGTTCACATGCGCCATCACTTCCCAGTAGTGGATGTTTTCATTCTCCAGCCGGCGTCCGGTCACGTTCGCGTAGCCGCGGTACAGATCCTCGCGCGCTCCGATCCCGCCCGCATCGCCCGCCCCGCCGAAGCGCCAGCACTTGGCGCAGAACCAGCCCACATCCTCCAGCGGATCGCCCCAGCCGGCGAACTCCCAGTCGAGGATGGCGGTGAGTCCATTCTCGTCGACCATGTAATTGCCGGTGCGGAAATCGCGGTGGCACAGGGCGACCTCGCCGCGCTCCGGAGCGTTGACCTCGAGCCAGCGCAGGCCCCACTCGAGCGCGGGATGCGGCGTGTGATGGGCATCGAGGAAACGTCGCACGCGGGCGACGTGCTGCAGCGCGGGCGACGATCCGGGGGAAGGCAGGAAGGCGAGATCGGCGCGCGGCGGACGGATCGCGTGGATGCGCCCGAGTTCGGCGCCGAGGCGTTCGAGCAGTGCCCGGCGGTCGCCACCGAGCTTGGCGTCGCGGACGACGACATGCGACGCCGCGACGCCACCGACAAAGCGCATCACGAAGAACTGCTTGCCGATCAGGCTCGCATCGCGGCACAGCCACAGGGGCTCGGGCACGGTGACGCCAGCGTCGTAGGCCGCCTTGAGGAGTGCGAACTCGTCCGCACGGCACAGGCTTCCGGCAACGCCGGACGGCGCATCGGTGCGCACCACCAGCTTCAATTCCGGTCCGCAGTGGCCACCGGATACGACTGCCTGGATGAACCAGTTTTCCTGTATCGAGCCCCCCGAGAGGAGCTTCGCTTCCGTGATCGACACATGGTCGGCCCCGGCCTCCCGTCGAATGAAATCTTGCAGCGCACTGCGCATCTGTTCGTTCATGATCTGCACACTTATCCGTGGTTTGGAAACGAAATCCCCTGGAACAGGGATCACACCTCGCGCGGGATGCCCTTGATGATCCGCTTGGCGATGCTCCAGCGGTGCACTTCCGAAGGGCCGTCGTAGATGCGGAACGCGCGCATGTCCGCGAAGATCCGCGCGACGATGGTTTCGCGGGTGACCCCCTGGCCGCCGAGGATCTGCACGCAACGGTCGACGACGCGCCAGCAGGCTTCCGAGACGAGTACCTTCGACATGCTGGAGTCGTGCAGCGCGAGATGGCCCTTGTCGAGCACCCAGGCGGTGTGCCAGATCGCGAGCCGCGCCGAGTGGATGTCCATTTCGTTGTCGGCGAGCATGAAGCCGACCCCTTCGTGGCTGCCGAGCGGCTTGCCGAAGGCGTGACGCCGGCGCGCATATTCGGTGGCGATGTCGTGGGCGCGCCGCGCGGCCCCCAGCCAGCGCATGCAGTGCGTCAGGCGCGCCGGTGACAGGCGCACCTGGGCATACTTGAAGCCCTCGCCGAGTTCGCCGAGGATGTTCTCGGCCGGCACCCGCACGTTGTCCAGACGCACCACGCCGTGGCCGCCGGGGAAGCAGGTGTCGAGGGTGTCCATCGAACGTTCGACGATGAAGCCCGGCACATCGGTGTCCGACAGGAACATCGTGGCGCGGCCGTCTTCGAGCTTGGCCATGATGATCGCGAAGGCGGCACCATCAGCGCCGGTGGTGAACCACTTGCGTCCGTTGATGACGTAGTCGTCACCGTCGCGCACGGCGGTCGTCTGCAGCATCGACGGGTCCGAGCCCGCCCCCGGCGTCGGTTCGGTCATGCAGAAGCAGGACCGGACCTTGCCCGCGGCAAGCGGCCGCAACCACCGCTCCTTGTGCTCCGGGCGGGCGACCGCCTCGAGCAGGTGCATATTGCCCTCGTCCGGCGCGGCGATATTCAGCGCAACCGGCCCGAGCAGCGAATACCCCGCCTCCTCGAAGAACACCGCCTTGGCGCGGTGATCGAGTCCCAGACCGCCGAATTCCCGCGAGACATGCGCGGTCAGCAACTCCGCGGACCGTGCTTTCTCGATCAGTTCCGCGCGAAAATCCTCCGACGGGCCGTGCGCGGTCTGACGCGGATCGCGTTCGCACGGGATGATCTCCTCCGCGATGAAGCGGCGCACCTTTTGCTGCAATGCCGACTGTTCTTCCGAAAGGTCGAAGTTCATGCTTGGCTGGCTCCCTGCAAGGTCATTCACCGTTGATCACGAGTAATCGAAGAACCCGCGACCGCTCTTGCGCCCGAGGAATCCGGCGTCGACCATTTCCTTGAGCAGCGGCGCGGGCCGGTATTTGGGGTCATTGAAGCCGGCGTGGAACATCTCCATCACCGAGAGCATCGTATCCAGACCGATCAGGTCGGCGAGCGCGAGCGGGCCGATCGGCTGGTTGCAGCCGAGCTTCATGCCGGCGTCGATCTCCTCGGCCGACGCGAGGCCTTCCTGCAGCGCAAAGACGGCCTCGTTGATCATCGGGCACAGGATGCGATTCACGGCGAATCCGGGACTGTTCTTCGCCACGATGGCGGTCTTGCCGATCGCTCCGACAAAGGTCTTCACGGCATCCACCGTCGCCTGCGCGGTGCGCAGCCCCGGGACCAGCTCGACCAGCGCCATCACCGGCACGGGATTGAAGAAGTGCATGCCGACGAAGCGTTCGGGATGTTTGGTGGCCGCCGCCAGGCGAGTGATCGACATCGACGAGGTGTTCGTTGCGATCAGCGCAGCGGGGCCGACGATGGCGTCGACCTCGGCCAGGATCTTCAACTTGAGCGCTTCGTTCTCGGTCGCGGCCTCGATCACCAGATCGGCCTTCGCGAGGTCGGCATAGCCGGTCGTGCCGCGGATCCGGTCGAGATATTCGCCCTTCTGCGCGGCGCTCAGCTGCCCCTTCTTGATCAAGCGGTCGAGACTGCCGGAGATCGTCGCGATGCCCTTGCCCACCGCATCGGACGATATATCGACCATGACGACGGAAAAACCGGCCGCCGCACACACCTGGGCAATGCCGTTGCCCATCGTTCCCGCCCCAATGACGCCTACCGTGCTGATACTCATACGTCGTTCCCCGATCTGAATGCTGAAAATGCCGCTGTCGCGCTTGCGCCTACAGCCGCTCGAAAATCGCCGCGATGCCCTGGCCGCCGCCGATGCACATCGTCACCAGCGCATAGCGGCCGCCGGTACGGTGCAATTCGTGGATCGCCTTCACGGTGATGATTGCGCCCGTGGCGCCGACCGGATGCCCCAGCGAAATACCCGACCCGTTGGGATTGACGCGCCGCGGGTCCAGCCCCAGCTCTTGCGCCACGGCGCAGGCCTGTGCCGCGAAGGCCTCGTTCGCCTCGATGACGTCGAGGTCATCCACCTTGAGCCCGGTGCGTTCGAGCACCATTCGAGTTGCGGGGACCGGTCCGATGCCCATGTACATCGGATCGACCCCCGCGTGGGCATAGCCCACCAGGCGTGCGAGAGGCTTCAGTCCGAGTGCCGCCGCGCGATTTGCATCGGCCAGCACCACGGCCGCAGCGCCATCGTTGAGCCCCGAAGCGTTGCCCGCCGTCACGGTGCCGCCGTCCTTTTTGAACGCCGGTTTCATTGCGGCCAGGCCCTCGAGCGTGGCGCCGGCGCGGACGTGTTCGTCCGTCTCGAAATACGCGATACCGGCCTTCGTCTTCACTTCGACCGGAACGATCTGGTCCTTGAAGTAGCCTTCCACGATCGCAACCGAAGCCCGCCGCTGGCTTTCAACCGCGAGCTCGTCCTGCATCTGCCGCGTGATCCCGTAACGTTCGGCCACGTTTTCGGCGGTGATGCCCATGTGTATCGTCTTCCACGGGTCGTGCAGGATGCCGTTCATGTAGTCGACCAGCCGTGCGTCGAGCATTCGCGCGCCCCAACGCAGATTCGGCACCGTGTATGGGCCGCGGCTCATCGATTCCGCACCACCGCCGATGGCGAGGTCGCAATCGCCGAGCCGGATCGCCTGTGCGGCAGAAATGATCGCCTGCAGGCCTGAACCGCAGAGGCGATTGACGTTGAAGGCCGGCACGCTTTCCGGAATACCGGCATCCATCGCCGCGACGCGGCTCAGGTAGGCATCGCGCGGCTCGGTCGGGATCACGTTGCCCATCACGACGTGCCCGATCGAATCAGGCGCGGCACCCGAGCGCTGCAACGCCGCCTTCACTGCGACGGTGGCCAAATCGCCGAGGGGGACATCCTTCAACGCTCCACCATACGTTCCGATAGGGGTCCGCGCGCCCCCAAGCACGACTACTTCACGTTGCGACATAGCTTTCCACACCTCTCGTAAGGTTCATCCATCGAGCCTCGAGTCCGACCGGACATCACTTGACTTGACTCGCCGCAGCCCGACCGGTCGGTCGATACATGCGCATACTAGGGCATCCGCGCGCGGACGACAAGGCGTTTGTTGTCGCAGCGCCCTACTACCCTCGACGGGCGCGCCAACTCATCGGCCGAGAGCTCGCAGGAGGCACACGTCAAATAGAAAAACCGTCCGGCAGTCACGGACCACCGGACGGTGAAGCTTCGACGTCGAATGCGAGGAGAGGAGGTACATTCGTCGAAGTGAGACACGCAAAGCTGCACAGCTGGTGCACTGCGCATGACCGTGCACTACCCCCGACCGTGCCTCGCTTGACACTCGACCGACCGGTCGGTACGATCAAACCGAATATTAAGTGACTCGCTTGTGGATGACAAGCCCCTGCGGCATTAGCCGGTTGCGACGGCGGCTCGGGGAGTGAGCATTCCGTTTGATGGAGATCCCGATGCAAGAGCTTTCCGGACGCATTGCTGTGATTACCGGTGCCGCCAGCGGCATCGGCCTGGCAATGGCGTGGCGCTTCGCGCGTGCCGGGATGAAGGTGGTTGCTGCCGACGTCGACGCCGCCGCGCTCGCCACGGCCTGCGCGGCGCTCGCGGCGGCCGGCCATGAAGCGATCGCAGTCCGCACCGATGTTGCGAACGCGGCGGAGGTGGATGCCCTGGCGGATCGCGCCTACGCGGCGTTCGGCGCCGTTCATCTGCTGTGCAACAACGCCGGGGTCGTGCCGTCGGGGCGTTACCGCCCGGTATGGGAATATCCGCTCGAAGACTGGCGCTGGTCGCTCGATGTCAATCTCTTCGGCGTGATCCACGGACTGCGCAGCTTCATCCCGCGGATGCTGGAGGGGGGCGCACCGGGGCATGTGATCACCACGGCGTCGGTTGCGGGTCTGATCAGCGGGTCCGGTTCGGCCGTATACAGCGCGACCAAGCATGCCGCGGTGCGGGTGACGGAAGCTTTGTATGCATCGCTGCGCGAGCGCGGTGCGCCGATCGGGGTGAGCCTGCTGTGCCCGGGGCTCGTGAATACCCGCATCTACGAATCCGAACGGAACCGACCGGATCGCCTGCGGCCCGCGGCCGGGCCGGCAACGGAATCGGAGGAACTGCAGGCAGTTGCCGCGAGCCTGTACGCGGGGGCGATGTCCCCCGAGGAGGTCGCGGACATCGCCTGCCAGGCCGTCCTCGACGATCGCCTGTACGTGCTGACCACCGGGAGCTTCGACGACGCGATCCGCGACCGCATGGAAGCGATCCTCGCACGGCGCAATCCGGAATTCGCGACGCTGCTGGCGTTGAGCAAGCGCGATGTCGGTTCGCGGGAGGCGGGACGATGAGCGGACGCTTATCGGGCACAACCGCGCTCGTCACCGGCGCCGAATTCACGATCGACGGGGGACTGACCGCGCGCTAGCCGGCCCCCTGCTCCACTCATCATCCATATAGAAGAGGGAACTGCTGATGTCTCATCCTGTTTTGGCCTGCCCGGACCTGATCCGGTTCGAAGGCGACGCGCCGCACCTGGTGGGAAGCCGCTGCGACGAATGCGGCGAGGTCTACTTTCCCGCCACCACGAGCTGCACGCGCTGCACGGCGACACGGATGCGCACGCACGACCTCGGGCGCCAAGGTTCGCTGTGGTCCTGGACGATCCAGGGTTTCCTGCCGAAGGCGCCCTATGACAGCGGCGAGACGCCGGAAACGTTCAAGCCCTATGGCGTCGGCTACGTCGAGATGACCTGCGGCATCAAGGTGGAGTCGCGTCTGACCGTTGCCGACGAGTCCCGGCTGAAGATCGGCATGCCGCTCGAACTGACCCTGATCCCCTATCGCACCACCGCCAACGGCGGCGAAGTCTTCACCTTCGCCTTCCGCCCGGCGGCTTCCGTCTGACAAGGAATACGACATGGCTAACGACGTCGCCATCATCGGTATCGGCCTGCACCCCTTCGGCCGCCACGACGCGCTTTCCGGCCGCGCGCAGGGCGCGATCGCCCTGCGTGCCGCCCTCAAGGACGCCGGCATCGGCTGGGATGCAGTCGGCGTTGCCTACGGCGGCAGCCACGACGCCGGCAACGCCGACGCGCTGTGCAACGACCTGGGCCTCACCGGCCTGCCCTTCATCAATGTCGCGAATGGCTGCGCCACCGGCGGCAGTGCGATGGCAAGCGCGGTTGCGGCGATCCGCTCGGGCATGACGGAGTTCGCGGTGGCGGTCGGCTTCGACAAGCACCCGCGCGGCGCCTTCAACCCGCATCCGCGCGACTGGGGTCTGCCGGACTGGTATGGGGAGACCGGACTGATGCTGACCACGCAGTTCTTCGCGCTGAAGACGCGCCGCTACATGCACGAGCACGGCATCAGCGAGGAATCTCTCGTGCGCGTGGCGCAGCGCGCCTTCCGCAACGGCGCACTGAATCCGGACGCCTGGCGCCGGCGCGAGATGAGCTACGCGGAAATCGCCGAGTCGATGCCCGTGAATCTGCCGCTGCGCCAGTACATGTTCTGCAACCCGGCCGAGGGCGGCGCGGCGCTGGTGCTGTGTCCGGCCGAGATCGCCAAACGCTACCATCCCAAGCCGATCATCGTGAAGGCGGCCGTTGTGCGCACGCGTCATCACGGCTCGTTCGAGGTCTTCAGCCCGGCGCTCGCGGCGCAGCAGGCGCCCGCCCCGACGGTGGCCGCCTCGCGGGCCGCGTTCGAACAGGCCGGCGTCGGACCCCGCGACATCGACGTGCTGCAGTTGCAGGACACCGACTCGGGCAGCGAGGTCATCCACATGGCGGAAAACGGCTTCTGCGAGCACGGCGAGCAGGAACGACTGCTGCGCGACGGCGACACCGAGATCGACGGGCGGCTGCCGATCAACACCGACGGCGGCTGCCTTGCGAACGGCGAACCGATCGGCGCCTCGGGCCTGCGCCAGGTGATCGAGATCTGCACGCAGCTGCGCCAGCAAGCGGGCGCGCGGCAGGTGCCGGGCAACCCGCGCCTCGGCTACACCCACGTCTACGGCGCACCGGGCGTCAGCGGCGTGACCATTCTGCAGCGGTAGGCGCGCGCGGTGCCGTGGCGCAGGCAGATGGCGGACGTCCCCTTCGAGGGGATCTACCGCCGCCAGATCGACCTCGACGCCCCCGACGCAGAGACCGTCGTCGGGTGGCTCGAGGACGAGTCCCATCACTTCGGGCTCACGCTCGTGCATGACGGCACGCACATCCGCGACGTGCGCATGGCGGCGCCCCGCTACCCGTGGACGACCTGCGCCGAGGCCGGGCGACCGCTGCAGGCGCTGGTCGGAAAACCGCTCGTGGCGCGGGCGTCGCAAGTCGGCACGCTCGCCGACATGCGCCTGCAATGCACGCATCTCTTCGACCTCGCGAGCCTGATGATCGCCCACGCGCACGCCGGCCGCGCCCATCGCCGCTATCACGGGACCGTCGAGCCACTCGCCGCAGTCCGATCCGACGCGCCCGACGGCTGGCAGCGCGCGACATTGCAGCGCGACAGCGCCGTCGTGCTGCAGTGGGATCTCCACGACGACCGCATCATGGCGCCGGCGCATCACGCCGGCCGCACGATCTACCACGGCTTTCGCGAGTGGACCGAATCGCTCGACGCGGAAGAGGCGGAGCAGGCCCTGGTGCTGCGCCGCGTCGCCTTCGTGTCGAACGGGCGGCGCATCGCGATCGAGCATCTCGGCTCGGCCGCCGAACTCGGCCAGGCGCCGGTGTGCCATTCCTTCCAGCCGGCGCAGCGCGTGCGCGCGCTCCCGATGCCGAACTCGCGCCGGCGCTATGACACCGCCCCCGACGACATGCTCGCGCTTGTGTGCCGGCAACCCTGAACCCGATCACGGAGATCGCTTGCGATGCAGAACTACACCGATTTCACCGACAAGGTCGTGCTCGTCACCGGCGCCAGTCGCGGCTTGGGCCGAGCGATGGCCCTCGGATTTGCCGAATGCGGCGCCGATATCGTCGCGACCAGCCGTTCCGCCGAAAGCTGCGCCGAGGTCGTCGCCGAAATCGAGCAACTGGGGCGCCGCGCCGTCGCCATCGGTTGCCACGTCGGCAAATGGGACGAGCTGCCGCGGCTCGTCGAGGGCGCGCTGGAGGCCTTCGGCCGCATCGACGTGCTGGTGAACAACGCCGGCATCGCGCCGTCTGCCGAATCGTCCGCCGCGGTGAGCGAGGAACTCTTCGACAAGATCATGGCGGTGAATCTCAAGGGCCCGTTCCGCCTCTCCGCGCTGGTGGCCGAACACATGCGCGCGAACGGCGGCGGCTCGATCATCAACATCACCAGCACGGCCGCGCTTCGCCCCGAGCCGGTCTATCCGGTCTACGCCGCGGCAAAGGGCGCGCTCAACATCGTGACGCGCTCCCAGGCGATGGAGTTCGGGCCCACGGTGCGCGTCAACGCGATCATGGCCGGCCCGTTCTGGACCGACATCTCGCGCAGCTGGCGCGAGGACTACGATCGCCACGCGCCGTCGGCGGTCAAGCGCATCGGCCGGCCGGAGGAGATCGTGTCGAGCGCGCTCTATCTCGCGAGCCCGCGTTCGACCTACACCACCGGCGCGATCATCCAGCTCGACGGCGGCATCCTGTGACACTGATCGATTTGAAGCTTTTTGCGTAAATATCAGGGCGTTTCATCGGAATGCTGGAGAACCCTCATGGCTTTGGAGCGGGTGGTCTGGTTCTGCAATCAGCTTGCGAAGCAGAACAATCTCGTCGCGGCAGCAAGCTTGTTGGCCGACTATGGACGGAATCTGGGATGGGAACGACTAGCGTTTCACACCGACACAGCTCGTCTTCTGTTGCCTCGCACCCCCGGGGGCGGCTTCGTCGTGGTCAACATGGGCTGGGCGGAGGAATCCGTAACGAACTGGGTCTATGAACGTGTTTCCCTTATATGCCCGGTGACATCCCGCTGCACTGCCAGCCAGGGTTCCTTTCTCTGGGAATGCAATCCGGAAGGAGAGACCTGGCGCGATATCGCACTTTCACAGGCCCAGCGCACCATACTAACAAGTTACCGCGATTACGCTGCCGGTGGTGTCACCGTACCGGTGCATCAGCCTGGAGGCAGGACAGCCTATGTGTCGTGGTTTGAGCGGGATTCACGAAAATTGTGGTCGCTCTACCAGGATACTTGTCATGAGACCCATCTCATTTCCCATGCATTCATCAAGCATGCGCTGGGCCTGAAAGATGCCGGGTGCGCGGATCACGCGCGGACTGAGGTGCTGACCGCTCGCGAACTGGAATGCCTGCGTTGGGCTGCCCATGGCAGAACCGAAGCGGAAATCGCCGCCATCATTGGCCGTTCACGCGAAACTGTGCATTTTCATCTCCAGAATGTGAATCAAAAGCTTCACGCAAACAATCGCGCCCATGCGGTCGCGATTGCCTGTTCACAGGGATTGATCCGTCTGTCCTGACCTGCTTACACTGTCCGGCCGCAACGATCCCCTTCGCGGAAAGCCTCGAGAGCCGAACGCGGCGCCACGACGTCACCGGCGGTTTTGGTTGGAGCCAGCGCGCTCAGGCGTTGAACCAGCTCATTTCTGGGCTTGGCATGAACGCCGGCAACGATGAAATCGAATTCGGCCAAGGTTTCTGCCCCCGAGAAACCATTGCGGAAACAGACCTGCCCCCCTTCTATCCGCTGCAGCGCCGTGGTCGCATGGACTTCGACCTTCCACTCGGGAAGCAACCTGAGATAGTCAGTAAGGTGGGTGAATCCGATATTCACGCCAAAGTGCATGAACGGCGTGATCACCGTGACCCGGCTTCCCTGACGTACAAGCGCCTCGACAACCAGCGCCGTTTCGTAATTGGCGCGTCGATCAACCAGCAGCGCACGCGTGCCTTTCATATCGAATTTATTCCCGTCAAAAAGCCCCTGGACCGCATCGTCCGAAGAAATGACGGGAATCGATGCATCATTTTCCACATCCAGTTCAATGCTCGGGCGAGCTCCCGTCGCCACCACGATGGCATCCGGCTTGAACACCCGGACGAAAGCCTCATCGACCAGGGTCTGGGGGAGGACCTTGACCTTCAGTATCGACAGTTCCTGCTCCACCCAGCTGATCGCCGCCAGAAGGTTGCTTGCATCACCCACCTTCTCAAGCAGGTTCAGCCGCCCTCCAAGGCGATTCCCGGCGTCCGCGAGCGTAACGTCGTGTCCGCGTCGTGCGGCGATCTCTGCCGCTTTCATTCCGGCCGGCCCGCCGCCGATGACGAGCACCTTCTTGCTTTTCGCGATAGGGATATCGAGGGCCTTGAAGCGATTCTCTTCACCCACCTCGGGATTGTGGATACAGGTGATCGGCAAGGTCGATGTGCGATCGATGCAGCCTTGGTTGGCTCCGGTGCAGACCCGTATCCGGTGCTGCTGACCGGTCATGACCTTCCGAACCAGATCCGGGTCGGAAATCTGTGCGCGCGTCATGCCCACCAGATCGCAATCCCCCGCTTGCAGGGCCTGCTCTGCGTGGTCTGCGGTGACAATTTTGCCCACGCCAATCAGGGGAACCTCTCCCCCGACTGCCTGGCGCAGACTGCGCGTAAGTGGCAACCATTCGCCCATAGGATGTCGATAGGAGCCGACCGCGCGGGCGTAATCAGCGCCGCCTTTACCCTCCGAATGATTGAGATAGTCGAAAAGACCGGTAGCCATCATGTCCGCTGCGATTTGGCATAGCTGTTCATGCCCGACACCGCCATCTTGCGGACGCAGAAAATCATCGATCGAGATCCGGAATCCCATCACCTTGTCCGGACCAATGGCTGCGCGAACCCGTTTGGCCAGTGTCTTGGCGAAGTACAGATACTCCCCCCAGCGATCGGTACGCCGATTGGCGAAGGGGGAGAATGATTGCTGGATCAGATAGCCGTGCGCGCCATGCAGCTCGACGCCATCGATTCCGTTTTTCACGGCGATGCTGGCGGTTTTTGCAAATGCATCGATAACCTCCTCGATTTCCGCATCGGTCATTTCGTGGGAAGCCTCGCCTTCGAGCGAGGCAGTGCCCGAAAATCCCCAGAGCGGGCTCAAATCGTCTCGGGCATCCGATTTGAACTGCACGCCGAAATGGAACAATTGGGAGATCACTTTTGCGCCATGACGATGCAGGCGCTCGGAAATCTGCTGAAATTTCCCGGCAATATCCCGTTCTTCATAAACGTAATGCGTCGGAATCTGGCTGGTGTGGTGCACGTGCATGGCCGTCAGAATGATCAGACCGCAGCCACCTTCGGCCCGCCGCTCCTGGTAGGCCATGTAACGCTCCCCGGTTGCCCCGGGCTGGAAAAAATCCGTAAAAGCCGAGTGCGCTGTCGAGACAACACGGTTTTTGACTTCAATGGGGCCGATTTTGAGTGGGGACAAAAGTTTCACGATGGCTTCCTTTCATGAGCGCCTGGTTTTGAACATGTCATACCGTGAGTATCGACAGTGCCCATCCCGTGAACAACTCCCTGTTCAGGTAGGAACCATGCGCACATGCCCTTCGCTGACCGGACGGCACCGCAAGAACGAAGAGGAGTGGCAGCCATGTTCGAGCGCTTTTGGCCTGACTGTACCAAGCGAGGCCGATATGATTTACCCGCGGAACAAGGCGTGGTGACTCGACATGGCGGGGCCATGGCAAGGAGACACAACGCCGTGCCGCGGGCAAGGCGCCCGGCATCGACGGTACAGTCAGGCCAAAAGCGCTCTCGCTATCGACGACTGCGCGTCATTGCCGCCAGCCCCGCCAATCCGAGCAACGCGTACGCAGCGAACAGGGGCCGCACGCTGCCGTCGAAGCACTGCCCGACGATGCCGCCCAGCAGCGCGCCGACCGTCGTCGACACGAACCCGTACATCGACGACGCGGTACCGGCGATGTGGCCCAGCGGGTTCATCGACATCGAGGTCAGGTTGGGCAGCAAGAGCCCGAACGCGAACATGTTGCCTGCCTGGACCGCAAGGAAGGCGGGCAGTGCGAACTCGCCCGTCGCTGCGAAGGCCAGCGCTGCCGCATTGACTCCAGCCACGCCGAGCAAGGTGCGCCGGATGAGCACCGCATTGCCGATGCGACGCGCGAGGCGCGCATTAGCGAGCGACGCGGCAGACATTGCCAGCGACACCGCGGCAAGCAGCAGCGTGAAGCGCAGGCCGGCGCCGAAGATAATCTGGAAAATCGCCTGCGCGGACGACAGGAAGCCGAGGTGCGCGCCCATCACGAGGCCGCACACGACCATGCTGACAATGGCCTCGCGGGTGGTCACGACCGTCCGATAGTCGCCGAAAACCGCGCGCGGCGACGGCCTGCCGCGCGGCCCGCCCGGGAGGGACTCGTCGAGGCGCAGCCAAACCCAGCCGAGCATCCCCGCCGCAACCAGCCCCACCGCGCCCATCACCCAGCGCCACGAACCGGCCAGCAGGATGAGCTGGCCCAACATCGGCGCGACGATCGGTTCGAGCAGCACGACCGACATCGCAAGCGACATCACCCGAGTCATTTGCGCCCCGGCGTAGTGATCGCGCACGATCGAGAAGGTCACCACGCGCTGCGCGCCGGCGCCGATCCCTTGCAGCAGACGCGCCGCCAGCAAGGTGTGAAAATCCGGCGCAAAGGCGCCCAGCACGCTGCCCATCAGAAACACCAGCAAGCCGCCGATCAGCACGGGACGCCGGCCGTAACAGTCGCTAAGGGGCCCGAGCAGTAACTGGGGCACACCGACACCCAGGAGGTACACCGCGATCACGGTCTGGCTAAAATTTCCGCTACCCAGCGCGAAGTCTTCACCAATCGGCAGCAGCGCGGGCAGGACCAGATCGACGGCGACGGCGCCGACGACAAGGCTCAGCGCGACGAAGGCGACGAACTCGACCGGACCCATCGTCCGGACCACAGGCGTGCCCGCCGGCGCGTCGCACGCCTTGCCGTCCACCGGCTATCGGCCGTGGAACTGCGGCTTGCGCCGGCCGAGGAAGGCCGCCACCGCCTCGGCGAAATCCTGCGACGCCGCGCCCGCGACGAAGGCCTGCCGCTCGGCTTCGAGTTGTGTGGGGAGGTCGTTTTCGAGCGAGGCATTGAACAGTCGCTTGGTACGGCCGAACGCCCCGGTGGCCTGCCCCGCCAGGCGTTGCGCGAGCGCCATCACCTCGTCCTCCAGCGCGGTGTCCGCAACCACTTTGCTGACCAGGCCGAGCTCCTGCGCACGCGCCGCGTCGATGCGCTCGTCCAGCAGCGCCATCTCCATCGCCTTGCGCACGCCCACGAGGCGCGGCAGCGTGTGGCTGCCGCCGCCATCGGGCGAAGCCGAGAGCTGGCAGTACGCGAGCTTGCAGTTCGTCGTGTCGCTCGCGATGACGAGGTCGCACGCGCACATCAGCGAGAAGCCGAAACCGGCCGCCGCGCCACGCACCGCGCCGATCACCGGCTTGGCCATCGTGCGCAGGCTGCTCACGGCGGCGCTGACGTCCGAGATCAGCGCACCGAGACGGGCATCCCGTTCCGCCGCCGGCAATTCCAGCCACTCGGCGAAGCAGCGGATGTCGCCGCCGGCCATGAAATGCGGCCCGGCGCCGGTGACGATCACGCAGCGCACCGCCGGGTCCTCGCCCACCTCCGCGGCGACGCGCGAAAACTCGCGCGCCATGTCCGGGTCGATCGCGTTCAGCGCCTCGGGCGCGTTGAGTACGATGCGCGCGACCGCGCCCTGCCGTTCGATCAATACTTTTGCCGTCATTGCCTCGTCCCTGAAAATCCGTTCATCGGACCGTCATTACAGCGTATTGACCATGTGGCCGCCATCGACGACCAGCACCGAGCCGGTCATGTAGGACGACGCGTCGGAGGCGAGCAGCAGCAGTGGACCGGTGAGCTCGCCGCCGCGACCGAGGCGCCGCAGCGGGATGCGCTTGATCAGCGCCTTGCCGGCGTCACTGCCGAAGAAGTCCGCATTCAGCGGTGTTTCGACATAGCCCGGCGCCAGCGCATTGACGCGGATGCCGTAGCGCGCGAGCTCAAGGGCCATCGCCTTCGTGAGCTGGATCAGCGCGGCCTTCGAGGCCGAATACGCGGGCAACTGCTGGGCGACGCGCAGACCGAGGATCGACGAGATGTTGATGAGGCTGCCGGCCTTGCCAGCGTCCTTCATCGCGCGCGCGACGCGCTGGGCGACGCGCCACGAGCCGTTGAGGTTCACGTCGATGATGTCGTTCCAGTCCTGCTCGCCCACCTCGAGCAGTGGCTTGGTCTGGGTCACGCCGGCATTGTTCACCAGGATGTCCGGCACGCCGACGCTCGCGACGATGCTCGCGAGCGCATCCTCGACGCTTTCCGCGCGCGTGACATCCATCGCGACCGCATGCGCGCGGATGCCCTCGTCAATGAAGCGCGCGGCGACCTCGCGCCCCTGCTCGATGCGGCGGCCAGCCAGCACGACGGTCGCACCAGCGCGGCCGAGGTCGTGCGCGAAATCGCGGCCGAGTCCGCCGAAGGCGCCGGTCACGAGCGCGATCCGGCCGGAGATGTCGAACAGCGCGGCCGGGGCCGCGGCAGGTGCTTGCGTCATGCGGGGATGCCCTCCGGGGTGGAATGCGTGGTGGCAGCGAGGAAGCGTGCGAAGTGTTCGTCGCGGCTACCGAACAGGGCGGCGTTGACCATCAGCCGCCGGAAATAGTGGCTCACGTCGAGCTCCTCGGTGATGCCGAGTCCGCCGTGCATCTGCACCGCCTCGTTCGCGACCTTGCGCGCAGCGGTGCAGACATAGGCCTTGGCGCCGCTGACAATGCGTGCGCGTTCGGCAACAGGCAGCAGCAGCGCCGCTTGCGCGGCGCGCGTGAGCGCGGCGATCTCCTCCTGCAGCAGGAACATGTCGACCGCACGGTGCTGCAGCGCCTGGTTGGTGCCGATCGCGCGGCCGAACTGCTTGCGGATCTTGAGGTACTCACAGGTCGTCGCGACCAGCGCGCGCACGATGCCCAGCGCCTCGGCGCAGGAGGCGACGGTCGCGTGGTCGAGCACGTCGGCGACGGCTGCCTGCGCGGGTGTCCCGTCTTCCGGGTCGAGGCGCTCGGCGGGCACGCCGGCGAAGTGCAGGTTTGCCGCGCCACGGCCGTCGACGAGGCGATAGCGCAGCGCTTCGAGCTCGTCCGAGCGTGCATCGACGAGGAACAGGCGACGCTCACCGCCATGATCGGCATCCGCCGCGGAGACGATCAGCCGGTCTGCGATGTCGCCATGCAGCACCGCGATCTTGCGTCCGCTGATGCGCCCGGCGCGCACCTGGCAGGGCGAGCTCCCGGCCGGCTCGGCATCCGCGAACGCGAGCTTCACCGACCCATCGGCGAGCTGCGGCAACCACGCCGCCTGCTGCGCGGCGCTGCCCTGGCTGCGCAAGAGTCCGGTAGCGATGAGCGCGCTCGCGAGGATCGGCTCCATCAGCAGGCGACTGCCCACCACTTCCATCAGCGCACCGACCGCGAGCGGGTCGGCATCCAGGCCGCCATGCGCCTCGGGCAGGCGCAATGCGAGCCAGCCCAGTTCGGCATAGTCGCGCCAGGCCTTCGCGCTGTAGCCCGCCGGATCGGTGAGTACCGCGTGGCGCTGCAGGAAGCCGTAGTTGTCGGCCGCATAGCGCGAGGCGCTGTCGCGCAGCATCCCGGCCGTTTCGAGGTCCATGTTCATAGCCCCAGTACTCCCTTGGCAACGATGTTGCGCTGGATCTCGGACGCACCGCCGAAGATGGTCGCGGCACGGTTGTAGAAGTGGTCCTTGACGATGCCGCCCGCGTCTTCGGGCCCGAGCGGCGGCGCGCTCGCGGCGTGCAGCGCAGCCGGATCCCACGCGACGCCGGCGAGGCCCAGCAGGTCGATCGCGGCTTCCGCGATGTCCTGGTAGAGCTCGGTGCCGCGCAGCTTGATGAGCGACGCCTCGCCGCCGTGGTCCGTGCCGCGCATCATCGATTCGACGGCTTGGTACGACGCCACTTCCAGCGCCAGCAGGCGCAATTCCAGCTCGCCGATGCGGCCCGCGGTGCGCTCCGGCGAGGCGGACGGGTTCTCCCGCGCCAGTGCCTTCAGCCGTTCCAGCGCATGGCAGGCCATGCCGAGCAGCGCGCCGGCCGTGCGCTCGTTCTTGAGCAGGTACTTCGCATAGGTCCAGCCCTCGCCTTCCGCACCGACGAGGTTTTCGGCCGGCACGCGGACGTTTTCCAGCCACACTTCGTTCACGTGCACGTAGCCGTCCATCGTCGGAATCGGCTTCACGGTCACGCCGGGGCTCTTCATGTCGATCAGCACGAAGGAGATCGACTTCTGCGCCTGTTCGCCGCGCGCCGTCTTGACGAGGCAGAACAGCCAGTCCGCCCACTGCGCATAGGTCGTCCATACCTTCTGGCCGTTGACGACGTAGTGGTCGCCTTCATTTGCCTCACCTCGGATCGCCTCGGTGCGTAGCGCCGCGAGGTCGGAGCCGGCGCCGGGTTCGGAATAGCCCTGCGCCCAGAAGTCCTCGGTCGTCGCGATGCGCGGCAGAAAGCGGCGTTTCTGCGCCTCGCTGCCGAAGGCGTAGATCACCGGCCCGACGTATTTCACGCCGAAGGGGATCACCCACGGGCAGCCCAGCCGCGCGAGCTCGTCCTCGAAGGTGAAGCGCTCGAGCAGCGACCAGCCCTGCCCGCCGTGCTCCTTCGGCCAGTGGCCGATCGCCCAGCCCTGGTCGTTGAGCAGGCGCATCCAGCGCACGTAGTCGTCCTTGCCGAGCACCTGGTGCAGGTGCGACTTCCTCTTCAGGTCGTCGGGCATCACGCGCTCGTGGAAGCTGCGGATGTCGGCCCTCAGGCGTCGGGCCTTGTCGCGGGCTTCGTCTAGCGGATCGGTCATGGCGTTTCCTGCACGATGGTCATTAAGGGAATCGGGTTGGTTGTCGTCGTGCCGGTCAGCGCGTGGCCGGGCACGGGCTCGCCGTGGACACCGCCGCAGGCTCCGAGCTGTCCGCGAGATGTCGCGCGGCGACAAGGAACAGCACGCCGCCCGCAAGCGAGAACAGCGTCGCCGAGCACAGCGCGTAGCGGATGGAGTCGGTCGCGACGTCCAGACGGGTGGCGAGCAGGTCGCTCAGCGAACCGGTGCAGACGGGCCCGAGCCCCAGGCCGAGCAGGTTGAAGGTGATGATCACCACCGCCGAGGTCAGCGCGCGCATCCCGGGCGGCACCAGCAGCTGCGGCACGGCGACGATCGGGCCGAAGTAGAACATCATCAGGATCGAGGCGAAGGCACCGAAAACGATCGACAGCGTCGGCGACGCCACGAGGTACTGCGCCAGCGCGAACGGCACCATCGCCAGCAGCGCCCACGCGACGACGCGCAGCCGCCCGCCCGCGTCACGCCGACCGGCATGGTCCGACATTCGGCCGCCGAGGTACATGCCGATCGCGCTGCCAATGCCGTTGAGCAGCGCGAGATAGACCGACACCTCCGTCAGCGCCATGCCATGAACGCGCCCGTAGAAAGGCGCGTTCCAGTTCATCGTCGCATAGACCGCGTAGGCGTGGCAGGCGCCCGCCAGCACGAGGTAACGGAATGCCTTGATCTGCCACAGATGGCGCAACGCCGCCTTCAGGTCGCCGGCGGCAGCCGCATGCTGCGCCGGGGCGTCGAAGCTCCCCCGCAGCGGTTCGCGCATCATCCACAGCACGAGCGGCGCCAGCGCCAGCCCGGCAAGCCCGATGACAAGAAAGGTACCCCGCCACCCGATCGCGCTCTCGAGCTGACCGGCAAAAAGGTAGCCGTAGGCCATCCCCGCTGGCAGCGACAGCCCCCACAACGCGAGTACCGTGGCGCGCTCGCGCGCCGGGTAGAGGTCGGCGATGATCGAATGCGTCGACGGCACGCTGCCGGCTTCGCCGACGGCGACGCCGATGCGCAGCACCACCATGGCGACGAAGCCGCCCGCCAGCCCGGTGAGCGCCGTCATCGCGCTCCACAATGCGAGCGAACCGGCGATGATGCGTTTGCGGTTGCCGCGGTCCGCCCACCGTGCGACGGGCAGGCACAAGGTGGAATACACGAGCGCGAACGACAGGCCGGTGAGCGCGCCGAGCTGGGCGTCGGAGAGCGCGAGGTCACGCTTGATCGGTACCTGCAGGATCGAGATGATCGTGCGGTCGATGTAGTTGAACATCGACACCAGGAACAGCAGGAGCAGCGTGTAGCGGCGCTGCAGATGCCCGGTCACGGCGGCGCTCTCCCGACCGGCTCGTCAGCTCGCGCCGCCGTCACGCGCGAACTGCCACGCCGCGGTCGCGAGCGGCCGGATGTTCGCGATGATCTCCGCCGCATTCGCCGACGCCGCATTGCCGCCCTGCTGCCGGTGCGCGATGCCCTGCAGGATCGCGGCGGTGCGGAACAGGTTGAATGCGCGGTAGAACGGCAGATTGCCATCGACCGCGAAACCCGTGCGCTCGCAATAACGGTTCACATAGCGCTCCAGCGTCGGGATGCCGAGCGCAGCGAGGTCGGCGTCCTGCAGCGTACCGCGGGCATCCACCCCGGGCGGGCGATACCACTCCATCGCGTGGTACATCAGGTCGCCCAACGGGTGGCCCAGCGTCGACAGTTCCCAGTCCACCACGCCAACGACTTTCGGCTCGGTCGGGTGAATCAGGAGGTTGTGGAACGAGTAGTCGCCATGGATGATCGACGAGAGCCCGTCGTCGGCGGGCAGAGCCTCCGGCAGCCAGGCGATCAGCCTGTCCATCTCCGGGATGTCCTGCGTGCGCGACTGGTCGTACTGCGACGACCAGCGCGAGATCTGGCGCGAGAAGTAGTTGCCCGGTCTGCCGAAGTCCGACAACCCCAGCGACGCGTAATCGACGGTGTGCAGACGTGCCAGCGTCTCGTTCGCGGAATCGAAGACTGCCGCGCGCTCCGCCGGATCGAGGTCGGGCATGCGGCAGTTCCAGAAGATGCGGCCCGGCACATGGCGCATCACGTAGAACATGCTGCCCAGGACTTCACGGTCTTCGCACAGGACGAAAGGCGCGGGCACGGGGAAACCGGGAATATGCGACAGCGCCTGGATCACGCGGAATTCGCGATCCACCGCATGCGCAGACTTCAGCAGCACACCGGGTGGCTGCCTGCGCAGCACATATTTCTGTGCAGGCGTCTCGAGCAGGTAAGTGAGATTCGATTGCCCGCCCTGGAATTGCTTCACCACCAGCGGTCCGCGAAACCCCGGCAGATGCTCGCGGAGGTAATCGCATAGCCGCTCCTGGTCGATATGTGCGACCTGGCGGATCTCGCCGACCTCGCCGATGTAGGCCTTGGGCTCTTGAGCGATCGCCAGTTCGTCAGCGGCCGCCGCCTCCCTCATGATGCTGCTCGTTATTTCACCCATGGCATTCATTTGTCCATTTGTTGTGCCGCATGGGCGCCGCTGGCGCCGCCACGTCTGTCCTGGCCGAATTCCGGGGACGTGGAACGCCCCCGTCATCAAAGCCAGAGCACTCGCCCGTCCATACGGTCGATTCACAAGCAATATGTAGCCGTGTTATTCCGGAATCGACCGTTGAACGCACGATACTCGACCGACCGGTCGGCTGTCAACGAACAAAAATCCCGCCTGTCCGCGGAAAGACTCGGACAGCCACGCTCCCATTGACACTCGACCGTCCGGTCGGTAGGCTTGACGCAAAATGGCCGCTGCACGGGTCACGGCGCGACTGCTACCACCTCCCGGAGGCGGTCAGCCACACACCTTGCGGGAGGCGCACACTTGACGACGCACGACAATTCTCTTGGAGACTCAAGGTGAGGGACAGGAACGCATTGTTCAACTCGGAGCTGCTTTCGGAGCTCGCTCCATTCACGATCTCTGGATATGACCTTTTTCGCGAAGTCATCGAGACCGATAGCGCCCTGCCGGCGAAACTGAAGAGCCTGTTTGCCGCCGTAGCCGCCTGCAATCGTCGGTATCCGGAGCTGGCGCGCAACGAACTCGACCGTGCGGCACGCCTCGGCCTCACCCGCAACGAAGCTGCCGCGGGCCTGATCCTGCTGAGCAGTCTGCGTGGCGAAGGCGCAGCACTGGCCTTCGACGCCACCATCCGCGCGATCTATCCGCCGGCCTGCGAGGACGCAAACCCGCCGCGGCATCCGTCGTCGCATCCGCCCGAGCTCGTGCGAGCGGCGCCAGGCGAAGCGGAGGCGAACTTCAAGGCCTACTTCGGCACCACTCCTCCCGCTTTGGCGACGCTGCTTCGCCTCGCCCCAAAAGGCGCCGACGGTTATTTCCTGATGCGCAAGGGCACGATCGACTGCAACCAGCTCGACCGCAAGGCGGCCGAACTGATGCTGATCGCGGTGCTCGCGTCCGACTACAGCCCCCAGGCGGCGACCCACATCCGCGCGGCCCGCGCGGTGGGCGCGACCGACGAAGAGATGGCCGAGGCCATCCTGTGCGCCGTTCCCTCGGCCGGCATCGCTGCGTGGATGGCGACCGGCGTTCTCCTGGAGGCCCAGCAATGAACCCGAACACCAATCGCCAATGGCTGCTGCGCCGTCGCCCGCAAGGCCAGGTCGGCCGCGACGATCTCGAACTCGCGACCTCCGCGGTCCCCGCGCCGGCAAACGGCGAAGTCCTCGTGCGGGTCAAGCTGCTGTGCATGGACCCGACGATCCGCAATTTCATGGATCCCGACCCGGGGTACGGCGCGCCGGTCGCAGTCGGCGGAGTCATCCGTGGCGTGGTCATCGGCGAGATTGTCGAATCGCGCGACGACACGCGCGCGATCGGCGAGCTGGTGTGGGGATTCGGCGCGTGGAGCGACTACGTCGCAGGCCCCGCCGCCCAGTTCATTCCCCTCCCGACGCGCTTCGGCCACCCGCTGCCCGCCTATACACATGTGCTGGGAACGATCGGACTCACCGCGCATTACGGACTGCATGACGTTGCCCGCCTCCGGCCCGGTGAAACCGTGCTGGTCAGCGGCGCGGCGGGTGCGGTCGGTTCGCTTGTGGGCCAGATGGCACGCATTGCCGGTGCTTCGCGCATCGTCGGCATTGCCGGCGGCTCGGACAAGTGCCGGCGTGCGACCGAGCGCTACGGCTACGATCTGTGCATCGACTACAAGGGCGACACGAAACTGGATGCCGCGCTCGCCGAAGCCCTTCCGGATGGCATCGATGTCGTCTTCGAGAACGTCGGCGGCGCGACCCTGGAGGCCTCGCTGAACCACCTGCGCAAGAACGCGCGCGTCGCGCTGTGCGGGATGATCGCGCGCTACGGAGCCACCGAGACGGTGCCGGGCCCGCGCAACCTGTGGAACCTGGTCGTGAACACCGCGCGCATCGAGGGCTTCCTCGTCACCGACATCCTCGGCGACCCGCTGCGGTCCGACAAGGCATTGCGCGAGATCGACTCGTGGATCCGCGACGGCCGTCTGCACTACGACGTCGACGTGCGCACCGGTTTCGAAAACATCCCCGATATCTTCAACTGCCTGTTCACCGGCGCCCACACGGGCCGGCTGGTTGTGCAGATCGACTAGGCAATGCACATGACCCACGTGAGCTACACGCGCCACGGCGACATCGCCGTCGCCACCGTCAACAATCCGCCGGTCAACGCGCTGAGCCTGGGCCTGCGCCAAGGGCTGATGCAGGCCATCGAGGCAAGCCGCGCCGACGCCGGCGTTCGCGCGCTCGTGATCATCGGCGGCGGCAGCACTTTCGTCGCCGGCGCGGACATCAACGATTTCGGCAAACCCTACGAGGAGCCCAGCCTCTACGCGATCATCGACGCGTTGATGGCGAGTTCCAAGCCCGTGGTCGCGGCAATCCACGGCACCGCCTTCGGTGGCGGGCTGGAGCTCGCGCTCAGCTGCCAGTGGCGCATTGCAAGCCCCGACGCACAGATCGGCCAGCCCGAGGTGAAGCTCGGTCTCATGCCCGGCGGCGGCGGCACCCAGTGGTGGCCACGCCTGGCGGGTCCGGCAGTCGCCCTCGAAGTGACGACCGGCGGCAATCCGGTCGCCGCGCGTCAGGCGCACGAATGGGGCGTCATCGACCGCATCGCCGAGGGCAAGCTGCTCGAGGACGCCCTGGTGCTTGCCCAGGATGTCGTCAGCGGCACACTCCCGGCGCGAAACCTGGCGGAATCCACCGACAAGATCCGCAGCGTCGATCCGGCGCTCTTCGACGAATTCCGGCGCAAGAACCAGCGCAAGTGGAAGGGACAGCTCGCGCCGTGGAAGATCGTCGACTGCGTCGAGGCGGCCTGTCGCCTGAGCTTTGCGGAAGGCTTCCGACTCGAGAAGGACGCTTTCCGCGAATGCGAGCACAGCTACCAGAGCCGCTCGCTGATCCATCTGTTCTTCGCCGAGCGCGCCGCCGGCAAGCTCCCCGACGTCACGGACACCGCGGCGCCCGTCGCCTCGATCGGCGTCGTCGGCGCCGGCACGATGGGTGCAGGCATCGCCATGTGCTTCGCCAACGCCGGCTTGCCGGTCACCCTCCTCGACACCTCGGACGAGGCGCTCGCTCGCGGCATGAAATTGATCGCCGGCAACTACGCCACCTCGGTCAGCCGCGGCAGCATGCCGCAGTCGCGCGCCGACGCGGCCCTCGCGCGCATCCGCGGCTCCACCGAGGATTCCGCGCTGGCCGACGCCGACCTGATCGTCGAGGCCGTCTTCGAGGACATGGCAATCAAGCAGACGGTGTTCCGCCGCCTCGACGCGATCGCCAAGCCCGGTGCAATCCTCGCAACCAACACGTCGACGCTCGACATTGACGCGATCGCCGGCGCGACCTCGCGCCCCGGCAAGGTTCTGGGCCTGCATTTCTTCAGCCCCGCCAACGTGATGCGCCTGCTCGAAGTGGTGCGCGGCCCGCGCACTGCGCCCGAGACGCTCGCCACGGCCATGGCGCTCGCCCGCACGCTGCGCAAGATCGCGGTGATCTCCGCCAACGCCTACGGCTTCATCGGCAACCGCATCCTCGCCGCCTACGGCCGGGAGGCCGACTTCCTGCTCGAGGAAGGCGCCACGCCGTGGCAGATCGACCGCGTGCTGACCGAGTTCGGCTTCCCGATGGGCCTCTTCGCTATGCGCGACATGGCGGGGCTCGACGTCATCTGGCGCATCCGCCAGCAGGAGAACCCGACCCGGGCGGCGCACCTGCGCTACTCGCCGATCGCCGACCGCATCTGCGAGATGGGCCGCTTCGGCCAGAAAACCGGACGGGGTTATTACCTCTACGACGGTCGCACCGCGATTCCCGACCCCGAGATCGAGACTCTCATCGTCAGCGTGTCGGCCGAACTGGGTATTGCGCGCAAGGACATCCCGGACACGGAGATCCTCCAGCGCCTGCTGTGCGCGATGGCGAACGAAGGCGCCCGCATCCTCGCCGAAGGCGTCGCGCTGCGAGCCGGCGACATCGATGTCGTCTATGTGAATGGCTACGGCTTTCCGGCCACGCGCGGCGGCCCGATGTGGTGGGCGCGCGAAGCCGGGCTCACCTCGATTCACGACGCTGTCGTCGCGTACCACCGCCAGCACGGCGACTACTGGACGCCCTCGCCGCTGCTCGCGCGTGCGGCGGAATGCGGCGGCGACTGGGATGCTGCGCTGCCCCCCGTCTGACCCCGATCCCACAATTTCTCTCACCCACCAACCACCACTACAGGGAGCGCACAAGATGCGTGACGCGGTAATCGTTTCCGTTGCCCGCACCCCGATCGGCAAGGCCTATCGCGGTGCCTTCAACAACACCCAGGGCCAGGCCCTCGCCGCGCACGTCGTGCGGGCCGCCCTCGATCGCGCCGGAGTCGAATCCGACGCCGTCGACGACGTCGTCATGGGCTGCGCAATCCAGCAGGGCACCACGAGCTTCAACGTCGCCCGCCAGGCGGCCCTGCGCGCCGGCCTGCCGGTCAGCGTCCCCGGCATGACCATCGACCGCCAGTGCGGCTCGGGCCTGATGGCGATCGCCACCGCGGCCAAGCAGATCATCGTCGACGGCATGCAGGTCGCGGTCGCCGGCGGTGTCGAATCGGTGTCGCTGGTGCAGAACGAGCACTACAACATGTTCCGCATCAAGGATCCGGTACTCGACGAGCGCATCCCGGCGCTCTACATGTCGATGCTCGAAACCGCCGAAATCGTCTCGCAGCGCTACGGCATCAGCCGCGAACGCCAGGACGAATACGCCCTGCGTTCGCAGCTGCTGACCGCCAAGGCGCAGGCCGAAGGGCGCTTCGACGGCGAGATCGTGCCGATGGAATCGGTCATGGCGCGCTTCGACAAGGCGAGCGGCAGCACCGTGTTCGAGACCGTGACCCTCGCGCACGACGAAGGCAACCGACCGCAAACCACGCTCGAAGACCTGACCAAGTTGCAGCCGGTCTTCACCGGTGGGCAGGTGCTCAAGGAAGGCCGCTTCGTCACCGCCGGCAACGCCTCTCAGCTGTCCGACGGCGCCGCAGCACTGGTGCTGATGGAAGCAGCGGAGGCGCAACGGCGCGGGCTGACCCCGCTGGGACGCTACCGCGGCATGGCGGTCGCCGGCTGCGGCCCGGAGGAGATGGGCATCGGCCCGGTCCTGGCGGTCCCGAAATTGCTGGAGAAGGCCGGACTCAAGGTCGAGGACATCGACCTGTGGGAACTCAACGAGGCCTTCGCCTCGCAGGTGCTCTACTGCCGCGACAAGCTGGGCATCCCCGACGAGCGCCTCAACGTCTCCGGCGGAGCCATCGCCGTCGGTCACCCCTACGGCATGTCCGGGGCACGCATGACCGGCCATATCCTGCTCGAAGGACGTCGCCGCAAGGCAAAGTACGGCGTCGTCACGATGTGTGTCGGCGGGGGTATCGGCGCCGCCGGACTGTTCGAAATTTTCTGATGACGCGGCATTGACAAATATCGTTGGCGTGGTAAGGTTTCATTTAACCGACCGACCGGTCGGGTGCGAAATTGGATACGGGATCATCCCGGGTTTGGGTTGAAAATTACACTGGAGCAGACACAACCATGGAACTGGAAAAGGACGTCATTCAGTACGAAGTTGCAGGCAACGGCATCGCCACCATCTGGCTCAACCGTCCGCACAAGCGCAACTGCGTCAGCCCGCAATTGCTGAAGGAACTCGAGAAGGCCGTCGATCGCGCCGCCGAGGACAAGGAAGCTCTCGCGGTGGTGTTCCGCGGCCGCGCCAACACCTTCTGCTCGGGCGCGGACCTTGATCTGCTGGTCAGCCCGGTGCTGCACGAAAGCTCGACCTCGCTGCAACTGGCAATCGATTCGGCACGCACCTTCGACAAGATCTTCAACATGAAGAAGCCCACCATCGCCGCCGTGGAAGGTTTCGCGGTTGCAGGCGGCTTCGAGCTGATGATCTCTTGCGACTTCGCGCTCGCCGCGAACGAAGCCAAGATCGGCGACTTCCACATCCGCCGCGCGCTGTTCGGCGGCGCGGGCCCGATCTACCGCCTGCCGCGCATGATCGGCATGCGCCGCTCGAAGGAACTGATGCTCACCGGCAAGCTGCTCACCGGCGTGCAGTGCGCCGATTGGGGCCTGATCAACGCCGCCGCGCCGCAGGCCGAGTTCGACAAGCTGATCGAGGACTTCTGCGCCCCGCTGATCGACAAGAGCCCGTTCTGCATGTGGATGACCAAGATGGCGTTGAACCGCGGCCTCGACGCGGACACCGACTCCCTGATCACCCTCGAAACCATGACCTGCAACGTGGTCCATCATTCGGCAGACGCCAAGGAAGGCGTGCGCGCGTTCCTCGAGAAGCGCACTCCGAAGTGGACCGGTCGCTAATCCGCAGAGGCAGATAGGCATATGTCAGCAAGCTTGGTCATCCTGGCGACCCGCCCCCCCGAATGGTCGCGCGAGCAATTCACCACCTGGTGGCGCAGCGAGCACGCGGACTACGCGAAGAAGCTCCCGGGCCTCGCCGCCTACCGCCACGGCGAGGTGACGTTCGACTACGATCATCCGGAAGGGCCCGCCTGGGATGGCCATGCCGTGCTGACCTTTGCCTCGCGCGAAGTGCTCGACGCGGCACTTCGTTCTACCGAGTGGGCCGCCGCGGTGGCCCACGTCGGCAAGATGAAAGGCAAGCGGATCGCCCTGATCACCGAGGAGCTCGATCTTCTCCCCGGCACGCAGGGCGCCTGAAATCCCGCATCGCAAGGACAACAAGGTGAGCGAGAACTATTCCCCGGGCTTCGTCGCCCGCAAGTTTCGCCTCGACGGCAAGGTCGCCCTCATTACCGGCGGTCGCGGCGCCCTCGCCGAGGCCATTGCCGCGACCCTGGCCGATCTCGGCTGCAACGTCGCGCTGGCCTCGCGCCACGAGCAGGAATGCGCCGCCATGGCGGCGAGCCTCGCAGAGCGCTTTTCATGCAAGGCCATCGGCCTGCGCTGCGACATCGCCAGCGAGGAAGAAGTCGAGGCGGCGGTCGCCGCAACCGTAGAGCAGCTTGGCGGCCTCGACATCCTGATCAACAACGCCGGCGCCTCCTGGTGGGGATTGCCGGAAGATATCCCGCTGTCGGGCTGGCGCAAGGTGGTCGACGTCAACCTCACCGGCACCTTCCTCGCGTGCCGTCATGCGGCGCGCCACATGATCCCCAACGGCGGCGGCTGCATGGTGAATATCGCGTCGGTGGGGGCCTTCCTCTCCTACCGGCCGGACGCCGGCCAGGTCGTTCCCTACACGACGACCAAGGCCGCAATGGTGCACCTCACCAGCGATCTGGCTGCGCAGTGGGCGCATCACGGCATCCGCGTGAACGCCGTCGCACCGGGCTCGGTCGAGACGGGCATGACCGAAACCCTCACCGAAGGCATCCAGCAGAAGCTCCTCGACGGCATCCTGCTGCACCGTTTCGGCAAGCCCGCTGAGGTCGCGCCGACAGTCGCCCTACTCGTCTCGCAGGCCGGCAGCTTCATCACCGGCCAAACCTTCCTCGTCGATGGAGGTCAGTCGATTGCCTGATCGCAGCCCCACCCATTACAGCGCCGACGGTCTCGCTTGGACCGACGACACGCTGTGGACACAGTTTTCGCGCCTCGCTGTCGCCGTGCCCGAGGCGCTGGCCGTCGTCGGCGCCGACGGACGCCGCTGGAACCGCGCCGAGATGCGCGACATGGCACTGGCCGTGCGCGACGCCCTGCTCGCCGGCGGCGTCGGAGCTCAGGACCGCGTGATGCTGCAGGGGCGCAAAACCGCCCCCGTACTGGCCGCCGCGCTGGGTATCTCGGCGGCCGGAGCCATCATCTGTCCCTATACGCCCGACCTCGGTGCGGCCGAGCGCCACGTCCTCGATGAGCGCCTCGACCACATCGCCGTGATCGGCGACGCCGACGGCGAAGCGATCGCCGGCACACCGAGCCTGCGCCTCCAACTGCGCCGCCGCAATCCGGACGCGATCCCCGACGAACGCAATGCCCGCACGGCGCTGATCGGATTCACTTCGGGCACGACCGGCGTACCCAAAGGCGTGATGCAGTCGGCAGCATCGATGAACTACACCGTGCGCGCCTGCGAACACATCGCCGGCCTTGCGCCGGGCGACGCAATCCTCGGGGTCGTGCCGCTGGGTAGTGCACCGGGCTTCACCTTCACCGTCCACTTCTCGCTCTCGCTTGGCCACCCGCTCGTGATCGTCGATCCGTGGGACCCGCTCGAGACGCTGAAGAAGATCGCCGCGCACGACGTCCGCTGGGGCATCTGCGTACCGACCCACCTCGCGACGATGGTCGAACTTGCACGTAAAGGACAATGGTCGGCACCGAGCCCGCTCAAGGCGCTGGGCGTCGGCGGCAGCTCGATGACGCCGGAGCTCATTCGCGATGCGCGCGAACTGCTCGGCATCCCCGCGCTGCGCATGTTCGGCATGTCCGAATGCATGGGCCACGCCTCCACCCGCCCCGACGATGCGCTGGAACTGCAGTGCCATTCCGATGGCAAATCCTTCCCGGGTACGCAGGACGAGGCATTCGACAGCGAACGCAGGATGCTGCCGCGCGGCGAGCGCGGCCAGGCGGGAGTGCGCGGTCCGTCGCTGTTCCTCGGCTATTGCCGCGGCCTCGGCGAGCACGAATTTCAGCTCACTCCCGACGGCTTCTACCTCACCGGTGATGAAATCATCTGCAGCGCGGACGGGTATCTGCGCGTCGTGGGCCGGATCAAGGATCAAATCATCCGGGGCGGCTATAATATCGACCCGGCGGAAGTCGAGGCGGCGCTACTCAGGCACCCGGCGATCGATCAGGTCTCGATCGTTTCCGTCCCCGAACCGAGGCTCGGCGAACAGGCCTGTGCGCTGTGCTCGATTCGTGACGGCTTTGCGGAACCGACCCTCGAAGACATCAAGCGGCATCTGGGCGAAATCGGCCTGTCGAAGAAGAAGTGGCCGGAACACCTCTTGATCATCAATCATTTCCCATATACAACGACCGGCAAGGTCGACAAGAAACGCATGTCGAAGATTGCCGTTGCCGAACTGGGGCTCGGTTGAGCACGGTGCTCCAACGGCTTTCGGGTCCGTGCAGATACATGACAAAAGGGTATCGCGTCGCCGCTATCTTTCAGAAAATGGGAGTCACATGAAGAGTCCGGTCAAGAAGGCAGCCGCGCCAAAGAAGAAGAATGGCCGCGCAACGTCTGCCGCACATGACGAAAAACGTCATGAAATCATCGCGCACTGCGCTTCGCTATTCGATCGCGTCGGTTATCACGGCACGTCGATGCAGATGCTTGCCGACGAAGTGGGTCTTGGCAAGCCGACGCTGTATCACTATTTCGCAAGCAAGGGCGACATCCTGTACGAGATGCACCAGTTGCATATCGACTCGATGATCGGCGGCCTCGAGCAGGACTCCCAGATCGCGGGCATCCAGCCGGCAGAGCGCCTGGAGCGTGCCTGCGCGTCGACGCTGCGCGAGATCGCGCACCACCCCGGCTATGTGCGGGCCTTCATGGACCACTACGCCGAGCTCGAGGACGAGCAGCGCGAGGAAATGCGGCTGCGCCGGCGGGACTACTTCACCCGTGTGACGAACATCATCCGCGAGGGCATCGAAACCGGCCAGTTTGCCGACACCGATCCCCAGCTCACGACCCTCGCCTTTGTCGGCATGTGCAACTGGGCCTACAAGTGGTATCCGCGCATGGCCCATCAAGTGCCGCCGGAGAAAATGGCAAAGCAGCTTTGCCAGATTCTCCTCAACGGTTTGAACGCCCGCCCCTGATCAGCCGGGCGCGTCCATCGCGGTCGCGCCGCTGACCCAACCCGACAGACCGCTGGTCGCCACCGTGCACACGATCGCCTCGGCGATCTCGCGCTCGCTGGCGCCTGCGGTCCGCGCGCCCTTGATATGCACGGCAGCGAGCGGGCTGTAATCCGCCACAAGCACCGTCACCAGCAGCAGCTCGGAATACTTCGGCCCCAGCGGCGTGCCGTTGATCGTGCCTTCGCGCATCAGGTAATACGCTTCCGCCCCCAGCGGAATCAGGTCGATCAGCTTGCCGAGCGAAGGCGGCATCGCGCCGAAATAGGCAAGAAAGTTCGCCTCGACCGCGCCCGGCTCCACGCCGATCTCGGGGAAGGCATCGTCACCGCCGGTACGCCCCGGATACACCGTTTCCAGCGAGTCGAGATAGGACAGCGCCGCCCCTTCGCCGCGCACGCTGCTCAGAACGATCGCGGCGGCGGAAGCCTCCTCGAAAGTCAGTCCCAGGTCGCGCGCACGCGTGAGCTCGCGCAGCGCCATTTCGCGATAACCCTTGGTCGTCGCCGCCACGGCCACGAACAGCACCTTGATCCGCCCCGGCAGCGCGCCGTCCTCCTCGATCACGCGCCGGAAGCGCGAATAACCGCCCAGCGTTTTCGGCGCGATGCGCCGCAGCAGCGGCGAGGCCAGTAGCTTGTTTCCTGTCACGTCACATCCTCGTCATTGCGGCAATCGAGCCCCCGCGCGTCAGGGCGCGCGGAGGCATTCGCGTCAGGCCAGGTTGATCCACACGCTCTTCACGTGGGTGAATTCCTCGACCGAGACTGCACCGAGGCTGCGCCCGAAGCCGGAGAACTTGACCCCGCCGTAAGGCACCGAGGTTTCGTTGAGCTGGTAGGCGTTGATCCACACCGTGCCCACCTTGAGCCGCTGCGAGGCGCGGTGCGCGCGCACCACGTCGCGCGTCCACACGCCGGCGGCGAGACCGAAATCGGTGTCGTTGGCGATTGCGTACGCCTCGTCGTCGCTCTCGAACGGGATCACCGCCATCACCGGCCCGAAGATTTCCTCGCGCGCGATCGTCATCTCGTTGTTCACGCCGGTGAAGATCGTGGGCTGGAAGAAATAACCCTCGTCGCCGTGGCGCGCGCCGCCGAGCGCGAGCTGCGCGCCTTCGCGCTTGCCGATGTCGACGTAGCGGCTCACCTGGTCGAGCTGCTGGCGCGAGATGACCGGACCCACGGCGGTGTCGGCATCGAAGCAGGAGCCGATCTTCAGCCCGCGCGAGGCCTCGACCATGCGCTCGACGAATTCGTCGTGGATCGAGCGATGCACGAGCACGCGCGAGCCGGCCGTGCAGATCTGTCCCGAATGGCCCCACACCGCCCACGCGGCGGCCTGCGCGGCGCGATCGAGGTCGGCGTCGGGGAACACCATCTGGGCGCTCTTGCCGCCCAGCTCGAGCGACACGCGCTTGAGCCGCGCCGCCGCGGCTGCCTGGATGCGGCGCCCGGTCTCGACCGAGCCGGTGAAGCTGATCGAGTCGATCTCCTTGTGCTCGACGATGCCGGCGCCGACAAGATGGCCGGGCCCGTGCACGACGTTCACGACGCCCGGCGGCACGCCTGCCTCGAGGCACAGCTTGCCGAAAAAGAGCGCTGTCAGCGGCGTCTGCTCGGCGGGCTTGAGCACCACCGAGTTGCCGCAGGCGAGCGGCGCGACCACGCCCAGCGACACCGCCGACGGGGCGTTCCACGGCATGATCACGCCGCACACGCCGATCGGCTCGCGCACCTGCTGCACGATCAGGTTCGAGCCGGTCGGCGACATCGCGCCTTCGATCTTGCTCGGCCAGCCGGCATAGTAGTTCGTGACGTCGATGCCGAACTGCACGAAGAACGGCGTCTGTGCGCGGATGATGCCGCCGTCGAGCATGTCGAGGTCCATCAGCACCTCGCGATGGTCTTCCAGCAGCGCGGCGAGGCGGCGCAGCACGGCTTCCTTCTGCATCGGCGGCAGGTTGCGCCAGCGCCCGTCCTCGAAGGACTGCCGCGCGGCCCGTGCCGCACGATCGACCTCGGCCTTACCGCCTTCGGCGACCCGGGCGAATTCGCGCCCCGTGTTCGGATCGACGACCGGCATGGTGGCCTCGTCGGCCGACATCACGATCTCGCCGTCGATCAGGTGCCCCAACCGGGTCTCCGCCAAAAAACGCCGGGTTCCTTCCGACAGCGTGTAGTCGCTCAACGACGCCTTTCCTCTCACCGCATCTTCCATGCTCACGTCTCCATCGTGGACCAACTGACTCCGAAATTCCCGCCGTGCGGGAACGCTGGGCGACCGGTCACCAGCGACAAGACTCCAGCACTGCGACCTCCACCGCCCGACCGATCGGTCGAGCCACCTAGCAGGCGAATTATAGTCTCGACCGTGAGACTGTCAATGCTCGCCTCGCGCGGCTTCAAAAGACTGTCCATCACCGCCGGAGGGAATAAAAAATTGTTGAAAATTCATAAAGAAACAGAATTGCGCTGCAATTTCCGCCGTATTAATATTGCACTGCACAATTTGAAAAATCCTGGAGAACACCATGAACGCACCGATGATTCTGCCTTGGCTCGCACGCAAATGGGGAGTCAGCGAGGAACGCACGCTCGCGCTGTGGAACGAAGCTTGCCGCGACGCCGACCACGTGGCCGGCGCGGACCGCAACTCGGCCTATTGGGGCCATGCCAAGGCACGCTGGATCGACCTGCTGGACCAGGAAGTGATCGCTCGTTATCCGGTTACGGAAACGCCGTGGATCATGATGCGCCTGAACCTGCTGCGCCTGCTCGCCAGCGTGCGAATCTGGTTCGTCGGGCACGGGTTCGCCAGCGCCTACTGAGCGGCACCGGTATCGCAGCCAACTCCTCGCGAATATGGCACAATTCGACCGTCCGGTCGGGCGCCAAACATCTTCGCGAGGAGTCACAATGAACACACTGCAGAACAAGCAGATCCTGCTTCGGCAGCGCCCCGAGGGCGCGCTGCGCGAGAGCGACTTCACGCTGGCGACGCGCCCCGTGCGCGAGATCCGCGACGGCGAATGCCTTTCGCGCAACCTGTACTTCTCGCTCGACGCGGGCTTCCGCAAGTGGATGAACGCCGGCGCCGACGACAACTACCTGACCGCAATGGAACTCGGTGCGCCGGTGCAGAGCATCGTCCTGGGCCGCGTCGAGGCCTCGCGCAACGAGCACTTCCCCGTCGGCAGCCTCGTGCTGGGGCGCAGTTCGTGGGAGGAGTTCAGCATCTTCGACGGCAGCGACTTCCTGCAGAAGCTCGACCACGACGGCAGCTTCCCGCTGCACGAGTATGTCGCGACGCTCGGCCCCACCGGCATGACGGCCTACTTCGGCCTGATGGACATCGGCCGTCCCCGCAGCGGCGACACCGTGCTCGTGAGCGCGGCCGGCGGCGCGGTCGGATCGGTGGTCGGGCAGATTGCGCGCATCCTCGGCTGCCGCACGGTGGGCATCACCAGTTCCGCAGAAAAGTGCCGCTGGCTCACCGAGGAACTGGGCTACGACGCGGCGATCAACCACCGCGCGCCGGGCGGCCTCGCGGCCGGCATCCGCGAGCACCTGCCCGACGGCTTCGACATCTATTTCGACAACGTCGGCGGCCCGATGCTGGACCAGGCCGTCCAGCACATGAAGCTCGGCGCACGTGTCGTGCTATGCGGCGCGATCGCCGACTACGATCAGAACGACCGCGAATCGGGCGTGTTCCACATGTGGCAGTTCATCGTGAAGCGCGCGAGCGCGGCGGGCTTCATGTTCTCGGACTACGTCGAGCGCTACCCGGAAGCGGTGCAGGCGCTGGCGAAGTGGCTGGGCGAAGGCCGCCTGAAGACCGTCGTCGATATCCGCGAAGGTATCGAGCAGACGCCGAAGGCGTTCTGCGACATGCTGGAAGGAAAGAGCCGCGGCAAGTGCATCGTCCGCCTCTGAGGGGGCGGTGCCGCACTGCCGGCGCCACGCATCACGGGTGGCGCCGGCAGCGAACTGCGCAAGTCGTCAATACTTGTCCGACTGGCCGCCGTCGACGGGAATCACGGTTGCATTGATGAAGGACGCCTGGTCCGAGAGCAGGAAGGCGACGACGTAGGCGACTTCCTCGGGGCGACCGAGGCGCTTCATCGGATTCACGCTGACGTACTCCCGCCCCACCGCCTCCCAGTCGTCGCCGCCGATCTGGCGCAGCGCGCCTTCGACCATTGGCGTCATGATCGCGCCCGGGGCGACGGCGTTGATGCGGATGCCGAACTGGCCGTACTCGACGCCGGCGTTGCGCGTCAGGCCGACCACGCCGTGCTTGCTGGCCGCATAGCCGGCCTGGTTGCCGACGCCGCGGATACCGCCGACCGAGGCCGTATTCACGATCGCGCCGTGCCCCTGGCGGTGCATCACCTGCAGCACGTACTTCATGCCGAAGAACACGCCGTCGAGATTGACCGCGACGACCTTGTGGAACTCGTCGATCCCGTAGTCCTCGGTCGGATTCTGCTTGCCCTCGATACCGGCGTTGTTGAAGAAGCCGTCGATGGCGCCGAAACGGGCGACAGTCTGGTCGACAAAGCCGCGTACCGCCTGCTCGTCGGCGACGTCCGCCGCGATCGCGAGGATCTCGACCTTTGGCACCGCCGCACGCAGGGCGCCCTGGGTTTCCTCCAGCGCGGCGCCGTTGCGATCCACGATCGCCAGCTTCGCTCCTTCCTGCGCGAGCTGCAGCGCCGTCGCCCGCCCGAGGCCCGAGCCGGCCCCGGTGATCAGTAGCACCTTGTCCTGAAAACGCATCATCCCCTCACCTCCCTGTTCACCGTTCAAGCTGCTCACAGCAGCATCGGGCCGATGTCGCCATCGACCTTGAACACTTCGAGCTCGCGATGGACGATGCGCCAGCCCTCGGGGCGACGCTCCAGCCGGTCGCGATACTCGCCCCACACCGTCATGATGTTCTGCGCGTAGTCGCCGAGCCCGAGGTGGATCGCCTGCAGGTAGCACTTCGCGGTCGCCTTGTCGCCGTCGACGACGATGCGGTAGTTGCCGAGCAGGTGCTGGGTGCGGCCGCAGCGTTCGAGCGCGCTGCGCACCATGTTGCGGATCCCGTCGCGGCCGGTGAAGTCGCCGATGCCCAGGTAGCGGGCGGTGGCCTCGGGCACGAAGACCTCGTCGAGGCCTGCCCACTGGTGCTCGTCGAGATCGACCGCATAACGGATCAGGATCTGCTCGATGTCGCGCTGGTCGCGCAGGACTTGCACGTCTGTCTGGTTCATATTGGTCGGAGTCCTGTGAAGGCTGTGAAGTCAGAAGGTCGAATAACCGCCATCGACGGCGACGGTGCTGCCGTGGATGAAGCTCGCGTCGTCGCTCGCGAGGAAGGCCACCACGGCGGCGACCTCTTCCGGCTGCCCGGCACGCCCGGCGGGCGCGCGCAGCATCTTCTGGTAGTCCGCGCTCGCGTCGAGGAATTCCTTCGGAATGCTCGCGACCATCGGCGTCATGATGATCCCCGGCGCGATTGCGACCGCGCGGATGTTCTGCTGGCCGTACTCGTAGGCGATCTCGCGCGTCATGCCGACCACCGCGTGCTTCGCGGCGGTGTATTCGATGCCCGCCGCGGTGGCCAGCACGCCGGCGGTCGAGGCGATGTTGATGATCACGCCGCCGCCCTGCTGCACCATCTGCGGGATCACCCGCCGGCAGAACAGGAAGACACTCTTCAGGTTCACGTTGAGCACGCGGTCCCAGGATTCGTCGCTCACTTCCGCCGTCTTCACGAACTGGCCGACGATGCCCGCGTTATTGACCAGCACGTCGATCGCACCGTACTGCGCGAGCGTGTCCGCGGCGATGCGCGCGACGTCCTCGCGGCTGGCGACATCGCCCTGCATCGCCACGGCCTCGCCGCCGGCCGCGACGATGGGACCCACGGTATCGCGCGCGGCTGCGATGTTGAGGTCGGCCGCCACGACCCGCGCGCCCTCGGCCGCCAGGCGCACACACATCGCGCGGCCCAGCCCCGAGCCGCCGCCGGTGACGATCGCCACCTTGCCCTTCAGTCTCATTCTTGTCTCCTCGCTTGTTGCCTCATTTGCCTCACCACGCGCCCGGTGCGTTACCGGGCAGCGTGTTCAGTCGAGGTCGGGCACCAGCACGGCGCGCCCCATGATCTTTCCCTCGCGCAACTCCTGCAGCACCCGCGGGCCCTCGGTGATGCCGAAGTAATGGGCATCGACGTGGATGCGGCCGCTCTGCGCGAGCGCGATCACTTCCTGCAATTCCGCGCGCGTACCCCACAGCGGCGTGCACACCGAACAGCCGAACGGCAGCGTCAGCTGGCCCAGCTGGATCACGCCACCACCCACGCCGACGACGGTGAGCTGGCTGTTGCGCCCGACGATCTGCACCGCGAGATCCAGCGTCGGCTGCGCGCCGACACAGTCGAGCACGAAGGCCGCGCGGCGCACGCCGGTAAAGGCACGGATGCGCGCGGCGGCATCCGTGCCATCGCGCGAATTCACCGCGAGTTCGGCACCCAGTTGCCGCGCATGCTCCAAGCGGCGCTCGTCGACATCGACGGCAACGACGCGCGCGCCGCACAGCGCGCGCAGCAGTTGCACCGCCATGTGGCCCAGCCCGCCGACGCCGATCACCACCGCGGTCGCATCCGGCGTAAGCAGCGACAACGCGCGCTTGATCGCGTGGTAGGGGGTCAGCGCCGCGTCGGTAAGCGGCGCGGCTTCGCGCGGCGCCAGCGTGCCGAGCGGCACCAGCAATCGCGGCGATGGCACCAGCAGGTAGTCGGCCATGCCGCCGTCGGCGCCGAACCCGCCGCCGGGGTTAGGCAGCGAGTCGGCGTTCTCGCAGTAGTTCTCCATCGACTGCTGGCAAGCGTGGCAGTGGCCACAACCCCAGTGGCCGTACACCGCGACCGGATCACCCTCCTTCCAGCCCGTGACCCCGGCGCCGACGGCCGCCACCCAACCGGCGTTCTCGTGCCCCAGCGTGAAACCGCGGCACTCGCCAGCACCGGCAACCCCATGGTCGAGCACGTGCAGGTCGGAATGGCACACGCCGGCGCCGCCGATCTTCACCAGCACCTCGCCCGGGCCCGGTACCGGGACAGCCACTTCCGCAACGACCGGGGGCCGCCCCGGCTCGATGAATCGAACGGCCTTCATGCGCGTTTCTCCGCCTGACTCGTGGACATCAGGCCGTCGCCCGTGCCGCGGCGTCGGCAACCCCGCGGAACATCAGCGCATAGGCCATGCGCAGCCATGCGTCGGCCTCGTCGGGCTCGCCCGATTCGGTCGTGAGCTCACTCGAATAGTTGAGGCGGCAGCGTCCTTCGCCGAGACTTTCGATGCGCCCGGTGGCTTGGTAATGGGTGATCCCCATCGGCGGCCGGCCGACGATCGACAGCTTGTAGGTCATCGTCGCGGGATCCTGGAAGTCCAGCCGCTCGCTGACCGGATCCGGGTAGCCCACGTTGTAGATGTGGCGCACCTGGCCGATGCCTTCGCCGACGAGGTCGACATGGTCGATCTGCACCGCCGGATCATGCGTGGGCCACCAGCGCTCGATGTGCGCGAAATCCCGCAGCAGGTCCCACACCAGCGCGGCCGGCGCGTCGAAATCGTGACTGACTTTGATGTAGTGCATGGTCGGCTTGTTCCTCAGAAATGGTTTGTTCGGCATCGGCGGCGGGCCCACGGCCCATGTTGATCTGAACGTCCCCAGAATAGACGACCGATCGGTCGGTCGTCTAGTGGCTTCTGCGGATTTTCTCCCTCGCGTTTGACCCCGAAGATAATGTGGAAATCTGTTGACGCCCGACCGGACGGTCGATAATCTGCATCCACGCAAAAAACATCATGGCGCTACCGGAAACGATCGGCTCGCGCAGTGCGCGCAAGCCCGGCCACTGACAGCTCGACCACTGGCAGCCAGAACCGCATGCCTTCAGATCTCTGCGGTGCGCTGGCCGTCTTCAACGCCCGTGAAGCTCCATGCAATGCCTATTCACAGCGAGGAGACACGCAGCATGATCGAGACTCACAAGTCGTTTTGCCGGTTCTGCCATGTATTCTGCGGCATCCAGGTGGATGTCGATAAGGCCGCGAATCGGGTCGTCGCGGTGCGTCCGGATCGCGACAACCTGGTATCGCAGGGCTACACCTGCCCCAAGGGCCGCGCTGAAATGGAGCGCCTCTACCACCCCAACCGGCTGCTCTCGAGCAGGAAGCGCGTCGGCGACGAGTTCGTCGATATCGGCAAGCGCCAGGCGCTCGACGAAGTCGGCGCCAAGCTGCGTGAGATCATCGACCAGCATGGCCCCGAGTCGGTCGCGGTGTACATCGGCGACGCCGGGCACCGCATGTCGGCCTCGGGCCCGTGGTTCGTGCGCAAGTGGCTCGACGCGATCGGCTCGCGCGGCTTCTACACCTCCTACACCGTCGATTCGCCCAGCCTCGTCGTCGCGATGCAGCGCCTGTGGGGTTCGCTGATGCCCTTCAGCCTGTTCGACATCGATCACGCCGACGTGTGCATGTTCATCGCGACCAACCCGGTCGTCTCGCACATGCTGACGATGCCGCAGTCGAACCCGTCGAAGCGCCTGCGCGACGCCCGCAAGCGCGGCATGAAGCTGATCGTGATCGATCCGCGCCGCTGCGAGGTCGCCAAGGTCGCCGACATCCACCTGCAGGTGAAACCGGGCGAGGACGCGACCCTGCTCGCCGCGCTGATCAAGGTGATCCTCGACCGCCGCCTCTACGCACAGGACTATGTCGCGCAGTTCGGCAGCGGGCTCGCCGAGCTGCACGATGCGGTCGGCAGCTTCGACCTCGACTACGCCTCGCGCCGCACCGGCGTACCGGCCCAGCTCATCGAAGACGCCGCGGTCGCCTTCGCCACGGCCGGCAGCGGCGCCGCGACGAGCGGCACGGGCCTGCACATGGCGCGCCACCAGAACCTCACGACCCAGCTCGTGATGACGCTCAACGCGCTGTGCGGCCGCTACGACCGCCGCGGCGGCATGCTCGCGATGCCCGGCACGCTCGCGCCAGAGATGCCGGAAGGCTCGGGCCCGATCCCGCTGCCGCTGCACCCCGGCCCGGTGTCGCGCGTACGCGGCATTCGCGCGCTCACGAACTGGCTGGGCGTCGAGGAAATGCCGTCCAACACCCTCACCGACGAGATTCTGACCCCGGGCAAGGGCCAGATCCGCGCGCTGATCGTGCACGGCGGCAACCCGGCGCTGGTCTTCCCCGACGAGGCCGGCACCGTGAAGGCGCTGAAGAGCCTGGATCTGCTGGTCGTCAATGAACTCTTCATGTCGGCGACCGCCAAATACGCCGACTACGTGCTCGCCTGCCGTCATCCGTACGAGCGCGCCGACGTGCCGCGCCTGATGGACGCCTTCTTCCCCTTCCCGTACTCGCAATACACGCCGCCGCTGGTGCAGGCGCCGGACAGCGTGTTCCAGGAATTCGAGGTGTTCTGGGACCTCGCCCGCCAGCTCGGCGTCAAGCTCGACATCCCTGGCATCTCGATGGAGCACCAGCCGACCGCCGACGAAATGCTCGACGGCCTCAACGCCGGCTCGCGCATCCCGATGGCCAAGATCCGCGAACACGCCGAAGGCCATATCTGGGGCGATACCGTGAGCCGCGCCGGCCACATCCTGCCGGGCATGATCGGCAACGCGAACAAGCGCTTCGACCTCGCCCACCCCGAAGTCGTCGCCGAACTGCGCGAGGTGCAGACGGAATACTGGGCCGAGGGCGGCGGCTACGCGCCGAGCGATGAGCATGCCTTCCGCATGATCACCTACCGCGAGGACGACGTGTATTGCACGCAGGGCCAGAACCTGCCCGACCTGCGCCGTCGCATTCCGTACAACCCGGTGATGATGAACCCGGACGACATGCAGGCGCTGGGGCTCGCCGACGGCGACGCGGTGAAGGTGTCGAGCAGCTATGGCTCGGTCGAGGGCCTGGTCGCCGGCGGCGTCGAGTTTCCGCGCGGCGTGATCGGCATCGCCCACGGCTGGGGCGACCCGGCCGAACCGGGTGGCCCGCGCGAGAAGGGTATCAACGTACAGCGCCTGATCCCGGACGACCAGGACTTCGACCCCATCACCGGCCTCGCGCAGATGTCGGCGATCGCCGTGAGCGTGGTGCCGCTCGCGCAGGGGCACTGACCGGCGGGACAAGGGAGGGGCCGTCCGGGCCCCTCGAACGGCTCTTCAACAGCGGCGATACCTGGGTCGTCAACTAACGGTCATCGTCCGGCCGGCCGCGAGTTGCTCTCGGTGGATTGCGGCGCTCCACGTGTGCGGTGCGCCGCCAGGGGAAGGACGCGGGCGCGGCCGATGGCCGCCTCTCCCGCGCGATGCTTATTTGATGAACTTCACCTGATCGAAGATCCTTTCCATCACCGGCGCCTTCTTCTCGTTGAAGCGCGCCTTGTTCTGCTCGATCAGGTTCTTGCCCTTGGTATCGATCGAGATGATCAGCGGGCCGAACTCCTTGACGCGGTTGACCCACAAGGTTTCCGGCATGCCCAGGTCCTGCCACTCTGCGCGCTCGATCTCCTCGACCTTGGTCGCCGCGAGCACCGCGCAGCCGCCCGGAAAGATCGCATGCACGGCCTTGCCTTCCTGGCAACCCGCGGCCGTCTCCGGTCCCATGCCGCCCTTGCCGACGATCAGCTTCACGCCCGTCTGCTTGATGAACTCGCGCTCGAACTTCTCCATCCGCATGCTGGTGGTCGGGCCGATCGAGACCATCTCGAACTTGCCGTCGTCCTTCTTGCGCACGATCGGGCCGGCGTGGAAGATCGCGCCGCCCTTGAGATCCACCGGCAGCTCGCGCTTTTGCTCGATCAGGCGGCGGTGCGCGACGTCGCGGCAGGTGACGAGGTGGCCGGTGAGATAGACGACATCGCCGACGTTGAGGTCTTCCAGGTCTTCGTCCTTGATCGGGGTTTGCAGGATCTTTTTCACAGCACCACTCCTTCGTGGGACAGGATTTCGTAGGACAGGTCGGCGTTGAAGCGGATCTTGCCGCGGCGGTGCGCCCAGCACCCGGTCGACACGGCGACGCCGATCGTCGAGGGGTGACGCGCCGACGATTCGATATTCACGCCCATCACGCTGTTGTTGCCGGTAAGGCCCTGCGGGCCGATGCCGACTTCGTTGAGGCCCTCTTCGAGGAGCTCTTCCATCAGCGCGGCATTCGCGTTGGGGTTCTTCGAATTCACGGGCCGCAGGATCGCGCGCTTCGACAGCCGCGCCGCGGTCTCGACCGAGGTCGACACGCCCACGCCGACGAGCAGCGGCGGGCAGGCATTGACGCCGCGCGACGTGATGACGTCGAACACGAACTCGACGACCCCTTCGTAACCCTGGCCCGGCATCAGCACCGTCGCCTTGCCCGGCAGCGTGCAGCCGCCGCCCGCCATGTAGACGTCGATCGTCGCGGCGTCCGAGTCCGGCACGATCTCCCAGTCCAGCCAGGGAATCTTCGAGCCGGTGTTGGTGCCGGTGTTCTTCTCGTCGAAGGTCTCGACCGCGTTGTGGCGCAGCGGGCCGATCTTCGTCGCGCCCAGCGTCGCGTTCTGCAGGATCTCTTCGAGCTCGCCCAAGAGCGGGAACTTCGCGCCCGCCGAGATGAAGTACTGGATCACGCCGGTGTCCTGGCAGCTCGGCCGGTCGAGCTTGTCGGCGGCCTCCTGGTTCTCGGCCATCGAATCGTAGATCGACTTGGCGAGCGGGTTGGTTTCGAGGGTGCGAAGATCGGCCAGTTTCTGCTTCACGTCGGTCGGCAGGCGCTTGCCGATGTAGGACGTGAACTTGGCCATCGTGTCGGTCAGGGACTGAACTGCGACTTCCTTATCCATGATGTTGCTCCGTTGGTAATCGGTTGGGGGACTGCTGTCCGCGGGCGCCACGGCGATGCTCACCCGCGGATGGTTCGCCGCTCTGTCAGGCGGCTTTCGCCTGCACTGCGGTGCGTTCGGCAAATTCGGGGAGGCTGGCTTCCGGCGTTTCGCGGCGTTCTTCGGCTTTACCATTCAGGACTTCCTTCACGCGCTTGTCGTCCAGGTCGCCGACCCACTTCGCGATCGCCATCGTCCCGACCGCGTTGCCGATCGTGTTGGTGATCGCACGGGCTTCGGACATGAAGCGATCGACACCGAGCAGCAGCACCATGCCGGCGACGGGGATCTTGCCCATCGACGCGAGGGTCGCGGCGAGCGTGATGAAGCCCGAGCCGGTGACACCCGCCGAACCCTTCGACGTCAGCATCAGCACGCCGAGGATCACGAGCTGATCGATCATCGACAGCGGCGTGTCGGTCGCCTGGGCGATGAAAATCGCGGCCATCGTATAGTAGATGCACTGGCCGTCCGGGTTGAAGGTCAGGCCCGAGGGGACGACGAGGCCCACGACCGGCTTCGGCACGCCGACGTTCTCGAGCTTCTTCATCAGCTGCGGCACGACCGACTCCGACGAGCTGGTGCCGAGCACCGTGAAGAGCTCCTCGCGGATGTACTTGAGGAACTTCCACAGGCTGAAGCCGCACATCCGCGAGATCCCGCCGAGCACAACCGCGACGAACAGGAAACAGGTGAGGTACATGCTCGCCATCAGCTTGCCGAGCGAGGCGATCGAGCCGAGGCCGTACTTGCCGACCGTGAAGGCCATCGCACCGAACGCGGCCAGCGGGGCGACGCGCATCACCATGCCGACGATGTCGAACATGCCGTGCGAGAAGGACTCGAGGAAATCGACGACCGGCTTGCCGCGCTGGCCGAGGCGCGACAGCGCGACGCCGAACAGCGACGAGAACACCAGGATCTGCAGGATCTCGTTCTTGACGAAGGCTTCCGCCAGACTCGACGGAATCATGTTCAGCATGAACTCGACGAAGGTCATCGATTTTGCGGCGGATGCCGTGTAGTTCGCGATGCTCTTCGCGTCGAGGGTGGCCGGGTCGATGTTCATCCCCGAGCCCGGCTGAACCACGTTGACCACGATCAGCCCGAGGGCCAGCGCGAAGGTCGAGAGGATCTCGAAGTAGATCAGCGCGCGCACGCCGACCCGCCCGAGCTCCTTCATGCTTTCCATCTTCGCGATGCCGAGCACGACCGTCGCAAAGATGATCGGCGCGAACACCATCTTGATCAGCTTGATGAAGGCATCGCCGATCGGCTTCAGGTCGGCTCCCAGCTGCGGGTAGAAAATGCCCAGCAGCACGCCGGCCGTTACGCCGACGAGCACCTGGACGTACAACTTACCAATTAATCGTTTGAACATATCTCCTCCGATAGGACTTGCTTTGAGCGAACTTGCTGTCCGTCTTCCGCGGCTCGGCAGGCGCTCCCTGATGGGCTTGAACGCGAGGAGGAGAGTAAGGGCTTTGATTCTTGCCAGAATCGAGCGAAAGTTAATACATTGCTTCCTCAGAGTTAATAATCAATCCACACCGAGTCCGAGATGAATCCGCCATGAATCCAAACTCCGAGCTCGCTTTCTTCTGTCTGCTGGTCAAGATGGGCAGCCTCGCCGCGACCGCGCGCGAGATGAACCTGACGCCGCCCGCCGTCACGAAGCGGCTCGCTCAGCTCGAAGAGCGGCTGGGCGTGCGCCTGCTGAACCGCACGACGCGGCGCCTGAGCCTGACCAACGAAGGCGAGGTGTACTTCACCCACGCACAGCGCATCCTCGGCGACATCGCCGAAATGGAAAGCCGCATCTCCGGCAGCCGGGCCGTGCCGAAGGGATTGCTGCGGGTCAATGCGCCACTGGGATTCGGGCGGTCCTACATCGGGCCGGCGGTCTCCCGCTTCACGAAACGCTATCCCGACGTCGAAGTCCAGCTCCAGCTCACCGACCGCCCGGTGAGCCTTCCCGACGAAGCGATCGATGTCGCGATCCGTTTCGGCGAAATCCCCGATTCACGTCTGATCGCCAAGAAAATCGCCTCGAACCGCCGGCTGCTGTGCGCGTCGCCCGTCTACCTGCGGTCGCACGGCAGGCCGGAGGTTCCGGCCGACCTGAACCGTCACGAGTGCATCGTCCTGAGGCAGAACGAGTCGGCCTACGGGATGTGGCGGCTGAGTCGCGGAAAACAGAACGACACCGTCAAAGTACGCGGCAAGCTCAGCACCAACGATGGCGAGGTCGCGCTGAACTGGGCGCTGGACGGGCACGGCATCCTGATGCGCGCCGAATGGGACGTCGCGAAATACCTGAGGAGCGGCAGGCTGGAGCGGGTACTGCCCGACTACGACACGCCGGCCGCGGACATTTATGCGGTCTATCTGGAGCGCCTCAACCTCTCGGCCAAGGTGTCGTTCTTCATCGAGCACCTGCGGGACTATCTGAGCGGGCATGCAGACAGCCCCGCGATGCACGAATCGCGGTGGTGACGCCGCGTTACGCCGACAGCTTCTGCATCTCCCGATACAGGTCGGCCTTGCCTTCGAAGCCGATGCCCGGCAGGTCGGGCAGCGTGACGTAGCCGTTATCGACGGTCACGCCATCGGGGAACCCGCCGTAGGGCTGGAAAAGATCGGGATACGACTCGTTGCCGCCGAGGCCCAGGCCCGCCGCAATGTTGAGCGACATCTGGTGCCCGCCGTGCGGAATGCAGCGGCTCGGCGACCAGCCGTGCTGCCTGAGCATGTCCAGCGTGCGCAGGTACTCGACCAGGCCGTAGCTCAGCGCGCAGTCGAACTGCAGCCAGTCGCGATCCGGGCGCATGCCGCCGTAGCGGATCAGATTGCGGGCGTCCTGCATCGAGAACAGATCCTCGCCGGTCGCCATCGGATTGGCGTAGTAGTTGCGCAGCGTCGCCTGCAGCTCGAAGTCGAGCGGATCGCCCGGCTCCTCGTACCAGAAGAGGTCGTACTGCGACAGTGCCTTGGCGTACTGGATCGCGGTGTCGATGTCGAAGCGTCCGTTGGCATCGACGGCAAGCTTCTGGCCATCCTGCAGCACGGAAAGGATCGAGTCGATGCGCCGAAGATCCTCGTCGAGCGACGCGCCGCCGATCTTCTTCTTGACGACGGTATAGCCGCGGTCGATGTAGCTGCGCATCTCGTCCTTGAGCTTTTCGTGGTCCTGGCCGGGGTAGTAGTAGCCGCCGGCGGCATAGACGAAGATGCGCCGGTCCGGCGTGCCGTTGCCGTAGCGCTCGGCCAGCAGTTGGAACAGCGGCTTGCCCTCGATTTTCGCGACCGCGTCCCAGATCGCCATGTCGATCGTGCCGATGGCCACCGAGCGTTCGCCGTGACCGCCGGGCTTCTCGTTCGTGAACATGCAGTTCCAGACCTTGTGCGGGTCGAGGTTGCTGCCGGTGTCGTCGACAAGGCTCGCGGGGTCGGCTTCGAGGATGCGCGGAATGAAGCGCTCGCGCATCAACTGGCCCTGTCCGTAGCGGCCGTTCGAATTGAAGCCGTAGCCGACCACCGGCTTGCCGTCGCGGATCACGTCGGTGACGACGGCGACGAGGCTCAGCGTCATCTTGCTGAAATCGATGTAGGCGTTGCGGATCGGCGAACTGATCGGGACGGTCTTCTCGCGGATTTCGACTATTCTCACGGGCGTGGCTCCTATGTATTTTCGGGGGCACGGTATCGGCCCCGGCGGACGAACATTACGTCGCGCCAACACGCCGGTGTTTCACGTCGATTGACTTCATTCTTCAGTTTTCTTGAAAACCGCCAGCGCCTCCGAACTGGAGTTCTTCGTTCTACTCGCCCGCCACGGCAGCCTGTCGGCCGCGGCCCGTGCGCTCGACATCACCCCGCCTGCGGCGACGATGCGGCTCGCGGCCATCGAGGAGCGGCTCGGCGTGCGCCTCGTCAATCGCACCACGCGCAGCATCAGCCTGACCAGCGAAGGCGAGCTCTACCTGCTGCACGCTACCCGCCTGCTCGAAGAACTGCGCGAGATGGACGAGATCGTCTCCAGCAGCCGGCAAGCGCCGCGCGGGCTGCTGCGCGTCAACGCGACGCTCGGCTTCGGCCGTACGACGATCGCCCCGCTGGTCTCGGCCTTCGCCGCGCGCTATCCGGACGTCGAAGTGCAGCTCGAGGTCACCGATCGGCCAATCGACCTGGTCGAGGCCGGCTACGACCTCGCGATCCGCTTCGGCGAACTGTCCGACAGCCGCGTCCACGCCCGCCGCATCATGTCGAACCGGCGCTTCCTGTGCGCCTCGCCGCGCTACCTCGAACAGCACGGCACGCCCGAAACACTCGACGATCTCACCCGCCACCGCTGCATCGTCCATCGCCAGAACGACGACGCCTACGGCATCTGGCGCTTCACGCGCAACGGCCACACCGAAATCGTCAAGGTTCACGGTGCGCTGTCGAGCAACGACGGCGACATCGTGCTCGGCTGGGCGCTCGACAGCCACGGCATCCTGATCCGCTCGGAATGGGATCTCGCGAAGTACCTCGAGAGCGGCCGCCTCAGGCGCGTGCTGCCCGACTTCGCGCTACCGAACGCCGACCTGTACGTGTATTACCCGGGCAAGCGCAACCTGCCCGCCCGCGCGCGGGCCTTCATCAACTTCCTGGTCGACGAGCTCGCGGGCGACGGCTAGGAGGAATCGTGCAGCATGTAACCGAAGGGCATTGCGCCACCATGGCGTTCCGCGCAACATGATGGCATGCCCGACTATCGACGCGCCTGGCATCCCGGCGGCACCTGGTTCTTCACGGTCAATGCCCTGCAGCGCGGAGGCAGGCTTTTTCAAACGTCTTGCCTGCCACCGAGAGGCGCTCCGCGGTTCCCCGGGCGCGTGGAGAGCGGGGGATATGGCAGCGGCGCTATTGGGAACACCTGATTCGTGACGAGCATGACTATCGTGCGCACCTCGACTACCTGCATTTCAATCCGGTCAAATACGGGCAGCCCTACGCGGGCTCCGTTCGCACCGTAGACCGATGCATGCCGCCAGGCCCGTTTCCCCGTTGCGCCCCGGCCTCGCGTGGCGTGCCCTGCGCCGCCTGGCGCTGCCCTGGCTGCTGCTGGCGCTGCACGCGGCCGGCGCCAGCGCGGCCACCTTGGCCGGCGGCCCGATGGCCGGCCCGGCGACGGCCGCGCGCGTCGGCGTGTGGCTGATGACCGACGCCCCCGCGCAGGTGCAGCTCGAGTACTGGCCGCACGGGAAGCCCGACGCGGCGCGGCGCAGCGCGCCGGTCGCCGTCAGCCCGGAGCGCGCCCACACCACGCGCGTCGACCTCGACGGTCTGCAGGCCGCCACCCGCTACGCCTACCGCGTGCTGCTCGACGGAACCCCGGTCGAGCTCGGCGAGGTGCCCGCGTTCACCACCGCGCCCGCGGATCGGGCGGCGCCTCGCGAGCTGGTCATCGCCACCGGCTCGTGCAACTACGTCCCCGACCCCCCTTACGAGGTCACGCAGGGCTCCTTCGGCGCCGGCTTCGAGATCTTCGATACCGTCGCCGCACGGCGACCCGACGTGATGCTGTGGCTCGGCGACAGCATCTACTACCGCGACGACGACCTCGCGCCCGCGGACGAGGCCGCCGCGCGGATGCACCGGCGCTGGGCGACCACGCGCGGCTTCGCGCCGCTGCAGCGGCTACTGCGCACCGGCCAGCACGTCGCTATCTGGGACGACCACGACTTCGGCCCGGACAACTCGAACCGCGACTTCGCGCTCAAGGCGACGGCGCTGGCGCTGTTCCAGGACTACTGGGCGAACCCCAGCTACGGACTGCCCGGCGCGGCCGGGATCTTCGGCCGGGTGCCGCTCGGCGACGTCGAGCTGTTCCTGCTCGACGACCGTTACCACCGCGACGACGATGCCGGCGCGGACCCGGCGCGGACGATGTTCGGCGCGGCGCAGCTCGAGTGGCTCAAGGGCGCGCTGCGTGACTCGCTCGCCACCTTCAAGCTGGTCGCCAACGGCAGCCGCATGCTCAGCGACCGCCCGTCGCCGGAGCAGCGCGGCGGCGAGGGCTGGCACAACTTCCCGCGCGAGCGCCAGGCGTTCCTCGACTGGCTCGCTGCGGAGCGCATCGACGGCGTGTTCTTCCTCTCCGGCGACATCCACTACACCCACCTGACCGAGCGCGAGCGCCCCGGCACCTACCCGCTGACCGAGCTGACCTGCTCGCCGCTGACCTCGCGCGTGCATCCCCGCCCGTTCCCGGTGCGCGAGGTGCCCGGGACGCTGGTCACGCAGCGCAACTTCTGCACGCTGGAGTTCTCCGGGCCAGCCGGCGCGCGGTTGCTGCGCGTTGCCGCGTGGAACGCCGCGGGCACGCGCCTGTGGCAGGAGGAATTTCCGGCCGCGCGGCTGCGCACGCCGTGAGCGCGCCCGCCCACCCGGGATATCGACGCCACGCGCCCGGCGCGCGCGAGCAAAAGGGGGCTTGGCAGGCACCCACGACCAGGAGCCTTCGGCCATAAACGGCCTGTCGATCCCTTTTCACACCGAACATAGGAAAGTCGGCTCCGCCCGGACTCCTGCCGGTCGCAGCGATCACTGCTCGCGTTCTCGTGGGCCGTAGCTGACGGACAGCCCGACGAGGGCCGAGGCCGGCCTGCTTCCTGATTTTTGTCCGGGGGGCGGATGCGCGAGGCCGACAAGGGCGCTCGTTGACTATTCTAAAAAGAGTACAACCGACGGAGTTCGATCATGAGAGTGCTGCTTGCAGTCGTGTTTCTTGCCTCATGCGCCTGCCAATCGCAGGCCGTTTCCTACACGGTGACGGACCAGAACTCCAGCCTCGAATTCACGATTGACGACCCCACGTTCAACCTGAATGTTCCGAACGACCCGGTGCAGCTTCCGCGCACGGTCGAATGGACGGTAGATGGCCGGCGCATCCTGGTGTATCCGTCGGCCCCCCTCACCTTGCTGGACATCGGTCACATCCACCCAGGCGCCCATGTCGGCGCCAATCAGGTCCATGCCCAGGGTCCGCTCCTCGGCTACGGCACCGGGGCAACGACCGGCGCGGTGACGGGCGCCGTCGCCTATTCGGTCAATGGCGGTGCGACAGACAGTGGATCGTCACGCATCTCGGAGAAAGTCGACATCCACAACAAGTCGGGCGGTGCGGTTCCGGTCCAGCTGACGGGAATGGGTTTCAAGCCGACCCAGGCCGCGCTCGAGGTCCCAGATCTGAACGGATTGACAGTGGAGGGGACCACGATGATCTATTTCCAGGGCACGCCACAGGCCAGTTCGCTCACTGGACAGCCACCTTATCCGCCGGTCACCGTGCGCCCGGTAGTGAATTTCACCGGCTTCAATCCCTTACTGAACCAGAACTTCAGCCTTCCTGACGGCGCCGTGCTGACCATGGTCACGGAGCTGAAACTGTCCCCGCCGGTGCTGACGGTCACCATCGTGTGGTGGGTGCTGGTGGGGTTACTGGTGCTGGGGCTGACAGCGGGGGCGCTCGTCTGGCGGCGGCGCTCGCGTTGAGCGTGGAGCCGATGTACGAGCGAGGGTCCCAGTCGACGCCGCCTCGCTGCGCGGCGCGCCGGGCTACATCGCCCTGAAACCTGCCGTTGAACCTTTGAAGGGGCGACCGGAGGCGCTGTCGCGTCGACCTCGATGGGGGGAATGCCCTTCAGGCCGTCAGCCGGAGAAACTTCTCCATGAGCTGATCGCGCGTTTCATCATGTGCCGGGTCCGTGACGATGCAGTCGACCGGGCACACCGCCACGCACTGCGATTCGTCGTGGTGCCCGACGCATTCGGTGCATTTGCCCGCATCGATCTGGTAGTAGTCATCGCCCTGCGAGATCGCGCCGTTGGGACATTCCGGCTCGCACACGTCACAGGCAATGCAGTCGTCCGTGATCATCAGTGCCATGTCTTGCCACTCCTTTTTCGATTGAATGACATCGACGCGATCGGGCGCTTACTGCGCGACCCAGCCGCCATCGACCGAGATCAGCGAACCGTGCACAAAGGCGGCCTGGTCCGAGGCCAGCCACAGCACGCAGTTCGCGACGTCGTCGACCGTGCCCAGGCGCCCGATCGGGTGCAGCGCGACAAGGCTCTGCTCCAGTTCCGCGGCGTTGGGCAGGTTCGTGAGCAGTGGCGTGCGGATCACCCCGGGGCATACCGCGTTGATGCGGATGTTCTTGCCGCCGTACTCGACCGCGGCGGTCTTGGTGAGGCCGGCCACGCCGTGCTTGCTCGCGACATAGGCCGAGGAGCCGGGCAGCACGCGGAGGCTCAGCGCCGACGCGGTGTTGACGACCACCCCGCCGCCCTGCGCAAGCATCTGGTTGATGGCGTATTTCATACCGAGCCACACGCCCTTCAGGTTCACGGCGATGACGCGGTCGAAATCGGCCTCGGTCGTCTCGGTGGTCGATGCGTTCTCGTTGGTGATGCCGGCGTTGTTGTGGATGACGTCGAGCCGACCCCAGCGCGCGACCACGTCCGCGACCAGTTGCTCGACCTCGGCGGCCTTCGTGACGTCGACGCGGTGGAAATCCGCCGTGCCGCCGGCAGCGCGGATCTGGGCGACGGTCTGCTCGCCTTCGGCGGCCGAGATGTCGGCCACCGCGACGCGCGCGCCCTTGCGCGCGAAGGCGAGCGCGGTGGCGCGCCCGATGCCCGTGCCGGCGCCGGTGATGAGAACGACCTTCTGGTCGAATTGCTCGGTCATAAACTACCTCTTCGTAGAGTCTCTAGTTGTCAGCTGTTCTTCGCACCGCCGACGGGCCGCCCAAGGACGCGCCTCATCCGCGAACCTGGATCGACTCTCGCGCCCACGGCGCGGCCTTCGCCGATTTGTCCTGGAAGCTTTGCGGCAATTCCTCGACCATGTCCCAGGCTGCACCGAGGCGGCCGTAGCCGATAAAGAACGCGATGAACATGCCCAGCTCGACGATTTCGCCTTCGGTGTAATACCCGCGAAGCTGCGAAAACGTCTCATCGTTGATCGACAAATGATCATTCGCGGAAAGGTCGGCGTACGCAATTGCCGCCTTTTCCGCATCGGTGAGATCAGGCGCCTCGTGCGGCTTTTCCAGTGAACAGACCATGCCTTCGGTCAAACCGTCATCGACCGCCGACTGATAGCGGATGGCCATGCAACTGCGGCACTGGTTATGAAATGCGATCCGCAGCCGAACCAATTCCAGCAATCGACGCGGCAATGTATGGCTACGCCACATCGTACTGCCGAAGGTAACGAGCGCCTTCGCCAGTTCCGGCGCGTGGGCCATGATGCGCAGCAAACCCTGCTCCAGCGGTGTTGCCGCTTCCGCTTGCGCCAATACCCGCAGGTCGGCATCCCATTGTTCTGAGGGCAGCATGGACAGTCTTGTCATCAGCATCTCCTGTGATCGCTAGTTGGTGCGGAATTCCCCGCAGTCGGCAGACTCGATCCGTTTCCAGGTCCTTCCTCAAGTCTTCGCCAGCGCGGGCTCCGACCGGGCGTACGCGTCCGGCGTCTCGACCCCCTTGCGGGGCGCGGCGCAGGTGTCGGCCAGCGCCTCCTCCGGCAGGGTGGCCTCGTCGGGCTTGGTGGAGCTCCGGCGGGTTTCGCCCTGCAGCAGGAAGTGCGACAGCGCGGGGATCAGGATCAGCGCGCCGAGCATGTTCCACAGGAACATGAAGGTCAGCAGGATGCCCATGTCGGCCTGGAACTTGATCGGCGACCAGACCCAGGTCACGACGCCGGCGGCGAGCGTCACGCCGACCAGCGCGACCACCTTGCCGGTGAAGGCCACCGCGCGCTGGTAGGCCTGGCCGAGCGAGAAGCCGAGGCGTTGCTGCGCGAGCTGCACGGAGAGCAGGTACAGCGCGTAGTCCACCCCGATACCCACCCCCAGCGCCACCACCGGCAGCGTGGCAACCTTCACGCCGATGCCGAGCTTCACCATCAGCGCCTCGGCCAGTATCGAGGTCAGGATCAGTGGCAGCACCGCCACGACCACCGCGCGCCAGCTGCGGAACGCGATCGCACACAGCACGATGACTGACGCATAGACGTAGATCAGCATCGTGCGGTTGGCCTCCGCGACGACGATGTTGGTCGCCGCGTCGATGCCGGAGCTGCCTGCCGCGAGCAGGAACTTGCGCTCGCCGTTGTCGTGCTTCTCGGCGAACTCGCTCGCGACCTTGACCACTTCGTTCAGGGTTTCCGCCTTGTGATCGGTCAGGTAGGCGAGCACCGGGCTCAGCGAGCACATCGTGTTGAGGAACTCCGAGTTCCACGAGAGCGCGTTGTTGATCTGTCCATCGACGATCGACTGGTTGTCGGGAATGGTCAGCCACTTGGGATTGCCTTCCGACGAACCGCCGATGTAGGCGCGCATCGTGTCGGCGAGCGAGCTCGCGCGCTGCACCCCCGGTACCTGCTCGAGTGTCGCGCTCAGGCGGTCGATCTCGGTGATGGTCTGCCAGTCGCGGCAGCCCTCGGGGGCGGTCTTCACCATCACCGCGAACACGTCGCTGGAGATCTGGTAGTTGCTCGTGATGAACGCGTTATCGCGGTTGTAGCGCGAATCCGGGCGCAGCTCCGGGGCCCCCGCGTCGAGGTCGCCGACCTTCAGGTCGAGCGCGACGTAATACCCGCCGACCGCCATCGCGATACTCACCACTATGGCTGCGGTCGCCCAGCGGCGCTCGGTGAAGTGGTCCAGCAGCAGCCACACCTTGCCCAGGCCGCGTCCTTTCACCTCTTCCGTCTCCTCGGCGAGGCTGCGCCTGGCCGCGGCAGGGCTGACCCCGACATACGACAACAGCACCGGCAGCAGGATCAGGTTGGTGAAGATCAGCACGCCGACACCGAGGCTGGCAGTCATCGCGAGTTCGCGGATGACGGGAATGTCGATGATCATCAGCACCGCGAAACCGACCACGTCCGCGAGCAGCGCCGTCACCCCGGCGATGAAAAGCCGGCGGAAGGTGTAGCGGGCGGCCACCAACTTGTGCGTGCCGCGACCCACGTCCTGCATGATGCCGTTCATCTTCTGCGCGCCGTGGCTCACCCCGATCGCGAATACGAGGAAGGGCACGAGAATCGAGAACGGATCCAGCCCTAGCCCGAGCACCACGAGGCTGCCCAATTGCCAGACCACGGCCACCAGCGAGCACACCAGCACCAGCACCGTGCTGCGCACGCAGCGCGTGAAGAGGTAGATGATGAATGCCGCGACCGCCGCCGCCAGCAGGAAGAAGTTCATGACCTTTTCGAGGCCGTCGATGAGGTCGCCCGTCATCTTCGCGAAGCCGATGATGTACATGCGCACCGGCGCCTCGCCGCTGGCGTCGGTCGCGTACTTGGCGCGAATGTTTTCGAGCGCCGTCGACAGTGTGTGGTAGTCGAGCGAGTTGCCGGCTCCGTCGGTCGGCATCAGGGGCACGACGATCATGCTCGAATGCAGGTCGTTGGAGACGATACTGCCGGTGACGCCGGCACGCCCGACGTTGATCCGCAGATCCTCGATGGACTTGGCGCTGCCGTTGTAGTCGGTCGGCAGCACCGGCCCACCCTTGAAGCCTTCCTCGGTGACCTCGATCCAGCGCACCACGGGCGTGAAGATCGACTTCATCCAGGCGCGGTCGACACCGGGCAGGACGAGAATCTCGTCGTTGATCCTGGCGAAGGTCGCAAGAAACGCGGGATCGAAAATATCGCCCTTCGGGTTCTCCACGACGACCCGCACCGAATCGCCCAGGCCGCGCAGTTCGCCGCGGTTCTCGACGTAGTTCTGGATGTAGGGGTGGCCCTGCGGGAGCATCTTGTCGAAGCTCGCATTGACCACCAAGCCCCGCATCTGAAAGCCGAAGAATGCGGTCAGCAGTACGCACACCGCCACCAGCGCCATCCGGTTGTTGAAAATCAGGCGCTCGACGATGTTGCCCGACCGGTCGTCGAAGTCCTTGGGGTCCGATATCACTTGCTGCATGTGCCGCTCGCTCATGTCTCCTCGCTCCTGGTGCTGTTCGGTTGCCCGGCTCACCTAGTTGTGTGTAACCGGTGTCTAGCGCACCGTCTCGCTCCGCATACCCTCGGCACCGGCCAGAATCACCTGGCCACTCGGGCCCGGGAACACCCCGTGATACGACATCGGCATTTTCGGTTTGAACGGCTTGAAGGAACGGCCCTGATCACGACTGATCTCCATGCCACCCGCCTGGGTCACCAGCACGACTGACCCGTCGGGCAGGAGCGCGCCGTTCGTCACGCCCGCCAGCGTCGCCATCGCGATCCGCTGCCAGGTGGCGCCGGCATCGGTACTTCTATAGACGCTGCCACGCATGCCGTATGCAAGGACGTCCGACGATGAGAGCGGCAGGAGTCCGAAGAACGTGCCGCTGTATCCGGTCGGCGCACGCACGAAGCGCCCGTTCGCGCCATCGAGACGCCAGACCATGCCCTGTTCGCCGGCGAGATAGACGTTAGCGCCGTCACCGGCGATCGCATTGAAGTGCAGGCCGTCGGGGTTGTCGGTCCGATCCATCAACGGCACCCACGTGTTCCCGCCATCTTCGGTGCGAAAGATCCGGTTGAAGGTGCCCACGACATAGCCCACGCGCTCGTTCTCGAAATACAGCCCGAGGAAGGGCTGCGTTCCGCCGCCGTCGACGAATGAACGCTCGTCGGCCAGCAGCCGCTCGATCGCCGGCCCTTCGGCAAGCCGCCGCTCGAAGGTCTCGACGGCCACCTGCGCCGCCTGCCGGCCGTCGAACTGCTTCATCCACTTGGCACCGCCATCGGTGGTGTGCAGCACGACCCCGCCGTGACCCACTGCCCAGCCCAGCTTGTCGGTCGGGAAAGTCACTGCCACCAGGTCGGTGCTGACCGGGACGCTTGCCTGGGTCCAGGTGCGCCCCTCGTCGTCGGAGAACACCACCAGCCCGCGGTAGCCCACGGCCACCAGCCGGTGTCCCGTACCGGTCACCGCGAGCAGCGTGGAGCGTGCGGCCAGGCGGTTTCGCATCGCCGGTTCATCGAGCGGATGCACGAAGGCTGCAGCCCACCCCGGCGTCGCAGCCACGGCGGCTGCTCCTAGTACCTGCTGGATGAAAGTGCGACGGTTACCCATGAAACCAATCTCCAATTCCGCACGCAAGGCAATGGTGACACCGGGGGGAAAGCCGCGGCTCCACCAGTCCCGCCGATCTCCGGGAGCGAGACAGGCCGTCGCGAAAGCGGACAGCCTGTCTCCCCGGGTTCCGGATCCGACTTACCGCACTCCGGAGCCGGCCAGCGCTTCCGGCGAGTAGAAGTGCTCGGGGTGTGGCGTGACGACTTCCCAGCCCTTCGGATCGACCGAATACATCTGGCTCGAGTAGTAGCCGTTCGACAGGTCATAGACGACGTACGGATCGGTACCGTGCCCCTGACCCTCGCTCTCGTAGAACGTGATCGGCATCGAATGCACCATCCGATACAGCTGACCCGCCGCATCGTAGTTGTCCGCGAGACCGGCGCCCGGCAGATCCTCGTCCCAGTAGAACGTACGCTTCGGGTACAAGTGGCGCTGGCCCGGCTTCACCGTCGCCTCGACCACCCACACGCGATGCAGCTCCCAACGCAGGCAGTCCGGATTGAGGTGATTCTTCGTGTTGATCACCTCGGGCGGGCACACCTTGAGGTCGCGCGCCTTGTAGGCGTTGTACGGGATGTACATCTCCTTCTTGCCAACAAGCTTGAAGTCGAAGCGATCGAGCGCACCGTAGAACACCGCCGCATCGTCAACCGTTGTCGCGGTGCCACCGGTCGGGCTCGGCGTGTCGTAGGCCACGTCGGGTGACAGCTTCACGCGCCGCTGACCCGGCAGATACGACCACGCCTGGCGCCCCACGCTGACCATATCGACGTTGTCGTGGATGACGAGCTTCTCGCCAGCCTTGCGCGCCGGATTCCAGTAATCGATGCGGATCTTCTCGTACGGATCCTTGGCGCCGATGACACCGGTCTTCTTCGGATCGAAGATCGGATAGTAGGCGGTGAAATCGTACTGACCGCCGATCGTTGTGTTGCCCTTCGGATCGACCAGGAAGCTCACCAGCCCCTTCACGTCGGTCACGTGGTTGTCGTACTTGAGCAGACGATTCCACATCACCTCGTTGCCGGTCTTCGGGATCGGGAACGGCGTGCCGGCGTAGCAGCCGTCGATCTTCAGCTCATTGTCCGTCGTCTTGCAGACCGTGGCGTTCTTGAGCGCGTTGTCCTGGAAGAACTTCGGATAGTTCGCGGTGCGGTGGCTCGGATAGATGTCCAGGCGGTAGCTGGGGTACTTCTTCAGCAACGCCTTGATGCCCTCGGTGAGCTTGTCGGCGTACTTGTCCATGTTCTTGCCGTCGATCGAGAACTGCGCCTTCTCGTTCGCAAACGGATCGGGTCGCGCACCGGGAACCTTCGGGTCGTAGTTCGCGGCCTTCACCGGCCCGGTCCACTCGGGGATCGTGCCGTCCTTGTTGCCGGCCTTCTCGCCCCCCCACGGCATGAGAGTGGTGCCGAGCTTCTTCGCCTCTTCGGCGGTCACGGCGGCAACGGCGCCGCCCGCGTAGGCGGCGACAATCAAGGCCGCGAGGGTAATCTTGGTGCGGTGGATCATTTCCAATATCTCCTGTCGATTCTCAGAAGGTTGTCTTGAAAGTCACGGACAACCAGCCGCGGTCATGCAGCGGCGCCATGCCTCCACTGGCGGTACCCATCACGACGGGGCTGATGCCAGGGACGAAGGCGAGCGGGTTGGGGCCCTTGTTGTAGTCGCCGAAATAGTCGGTGTAGGCAACGTCGAGCTTGTACTTCGCCTGGTAGTCGAAGCCCAGACCGATGCTCCAGCTGCCGTTGCCCTCGTTGCCCCCCGCCGGGACGGGCGAGTTGCCGCTGAGGCCCGTGTCGAAGTGGATCGGCATCGTGATGTCGGTCTGCGGCAAGGCGGAGAACCAGGTGGGCGTGAAGGTGAAACCCATACCCCAGGCATCGCGCGTCGCGCAGCCGTCATCCCGGCTGCCGCGGCCGCCAAACGAGTCGGCACAGGCATGCCCGACCCCGGCGTAAAACGCCTTGGTCTTGTTGTCGAGTCGATCGAGGCGGCTGTAGGTGAGTTCCGCCAGCAGCGTCGCCGAATCAAACAGCGCGGTCTTGCCGAAATACGAGATCGCATTCACCAACGCATGCCAGGTGTCGCCGCGGGCGATTTCCGCCGAACCGAACGCCGTGTTCAAGGCCGTATTCCGGCGATGCACGACTTCGGCGCCGATCGCCGTTCCCCCCACGAGCGTCGACAAACTTGCCCCCATCAGCTTCACGTCTTCCGCATAGGCATTGTGAAGCTCGCCGAAGCTGCCGCCGGTGCTCAGCACCGCGGGAAGCTTGTCGTCGAAGCGGCGGTAGTAGACGCCAACCGTGCCCACATCGGTCGCCAGCTTGGCATTGATGCCCCAGCTACCCGCGTCGTCCGGAATCTCGTGAGGCCCGGACTTCAGATTGCCGTGGTACGGAATGCCGAGGAAGTTGGTGCCGCGCTGGAACAAGGGATCGAAGGTGTTGAAGTAGGTGCTGCCTTCGGCGAGCCGGTACGGCTTCCACTCCAGGAAGTACTGGCCCGCGACCGACAGCTTGTCGGTCACCTGCGCCGCGAACGACAGCTGGTTCAACGGAAGGAACAGCTCCTTCGCCTCGGAACCCGGCGTCGCAAGTGCCTTGCGGAAATCGACCGGCCCCTGCGAATACGACACGCCGTGGATCGGCGAGAACAGCGATTCGCCCCAATAGACCGTGTGACGCCCGGCCTTGAGGTCGATCGGCCGGCCGCCCACTTCGAGGCGCCCGAACACGAAGGCATCGAGGATCTCGCCAGAGCTGGTGTACGGGCGCGCCACAGAGTCGGTCAGGCGATTGTTTGGGAAAGCGGTACCCAGGCCGGCCCGCTGATAGGCGGGATTGCCATCGACGTCGCGGTCGTACGCGGCGTCGTACCAGGCCGCGCCGGAAATGCGGAAGCCATGGTTCTTCTTGTAGATGAAGTCGAATTCGGTCAGCAGGTCGAAGCGATTGGTGACCATCTCGCCCTGGTCGAACCGGTGCTCACCCCCCTGCATGCCCCACGAGTCCCCGAGCTTGCGGTCCCGTTCGTCGATCCGCCAGCCGGCGTTGTACTTGACGGTGTTATCCCAGCGAACGTTCAGGTCCGCATTGCCGGTGGTAATTTCGAATGCGTATGCGGCACTGCTGCATAGCGCCGCCGCAGCAACCCCGTGCAGAAGGTGCCACGGAGAAATCCAGAATCCAGAATCTCGCTTCACGTCAAACTCCTCCTTTGAGCTGCGCTTCATTTGTCTTCATCCAACAACTCTTGAAGTCTCTTGCCGGCTTTTTCGTCGCGACACGAAAATGCGCCTGTCGCGAGGACCGGTCCAACCGGCCGGTCGATGCCTTTCGAAGACTTGCCCGCCTTCTCGGGGATTACGCAACACCCAGGTGGCGTGAAACTTTTGGATACCTTGGTGACCGCGTTCGAAACAAGAATATCGACCGACCGGTCGGGTGTCAAGAATATATTTCTATCTATCCAAAAATTGCCTGAAACCCTTGCGTGGCGTGGCCTTCTGGACAGAAACGGGAACGGCGGTGGCCACCGGAAGATGCGCAGCCGGCCGCCTTGGGGCCCTTACGAGGGCTCCAAGGCGGCAGCGAATCGGACACGGCGAACCGGGAGAGTCCTCAGTCCGGCACCTTCATGACCAGGCGGCCGTTGTTGCCCCCCGTGAACAGCTGATTGAAGACATCGGGCGTATTCTCGAAATCCTCGCGCACATCGAGGCGCGCGTTCAGCTGGCCCGCTTTCAGCCAGGCGGCGATTTCGCGATAGGCCGCTTCGCTGGCCGGCGTGCCGAAGTAGTCGCCCACCAGGAAACCTTCGATGCGGGCCGTGTTGACGACCAGGTTCCAGAGGTTTCGCGGTCCCGGCGCAGGTTCGCTGTTGTTGTACTGCGAGACCATCCCGCTGACGGCGATCCGCGCCCCCTTGGCGAGGTTGTCGATCGCCGCTTCGAGGATGTCGCCGCCGACGTTATCGAAGAACACGTCGAGTCCGTCCGGAAACTCGCGCGCGATGGCCGCGCTCAGGTTGTCGGTGGCACGGTAGTCGATGCACGCGTCGCAGCCGTAATCGCGCACGACGGTGGCACACTTCTCCGCCCCGCCGGCGATGCCGACCACCTTGGCCGCGCCCTTCAACCTCGCCATCTGCGCGACCAGGGAGCCGACGCTGCCCGCGGCGCCGCTCACGAGCACCTTGTCCCCGGCCTTCATCGCGGCGATGTCGAACAGGCCGCGATGGGCCGTCCCACCACTCGTGCCCATCGCGTGCAGGTACATCGGCAGTTCGAAACCGGTCGAGACGTCCATCGGCGCGAGGATGCCGAGCGACCCGGTGCGCACCGGGGAGATCTGCTGCGGCCCGACGATCATGTACTTCGCCCACTGCCCGACGCCCGCCACGACCGTGCCGGCTTCGATCTGAGGATTGCGCGATTCGACCACCTTGCCGATCGTGACGCCCATCACCGGGCCGCCCAGCGGCAGCGGCTCCAGGTACCCGCCGCTCGCCGACATCCAGCCGCGAGTGGCCGGATCCATGGCCATGTACAGCACCTTCACGAGACATTCCCCGGCCTGCAGGGGAGGAAGCTCGGACTGGCGGAATTCGAAATCGGAGCGTTTGACCCGGCCCTCCGGACGCTTTTGCAGAATCCACTGATAGTTGGTAATACCCGTCATGCTGCTGTCTCCTCTTATGATTGCTTATGTCGCCTGCCTGCTTCGAATGCCGCCGGCTATGCGCCCGCCTGGCTGCACTCCCATCCCTGCGGATGCTTGCTGGTGAAGGCCGCGCTCACCGCCACGCGCTTGAATCGCCAGCCGTCCGCCGTCCGGACGAACTCGTCGGTGTAGATGCCACCAAACCAGATCGACTCCTTGTCGGCATTCACGCAGGGGCAGAGCATGTGCCACTGCCCGGTCGCGTAATCGCCCTCGATCTTGATCAGCGGATTGGTGACGCCGTGAAATCCGAACGGGAACGGGTTCGAGTTGAAAAATTCGCGTATCGCCTCGCGCCCGTCGAGCCGGAACGAGGGCACGGCTTCCCACGCCCCGTCGGCCACGAACAGCTCGGCCATCCGGTCGCCGTCCTGCGTGAGGCCATCCCAGCCGCAATCGACCGCATTGCAGTAATGAGCCTTGAGTTCGTTGATTTCCCTGACATCTTCCAGCTGCTTCAATCGCTCCTCGACACTTCTCGCCACGGTGCTCTCCCGATTGGGTTCAAGTCCTGCAATGGAACGTCCGGTCGGCGCGTCGCCCCGACCGGACCGTATGCCCTTATGCCGCCAGGAAGGCGCCGTCGACCGTCAGCACGCAGCCCGACACGTAGGAGGCCGCATCGCTCGCGAGCCACAGCACGGCGTTCGCCAACTCCTGCGGCGTGCCGATGCGGTGCAAGGGCACGGAATTGACGATGCTCATCGTGGCGTCCGCCGCGCGCAGCATCGGCGTGTCGATCGGGCCGGGCGCGACCCCGATCACGCGGATGCCGTACTGCCCGTATTCATGCGCGGCCGAACGGGTCAGCGATACCACCGCCGCCTTGCTCGCGGCGTAGATCGACCCGCCGGCGTAGATCGGCCGCAGGCCCTGCACCGAGGCGATGTTGATGATCACCCCCGCGCCCTGTCCGACCATCGCCTGCAGGCCGTACTTCAGGCCGTACAGCGTGCCCTTCAGATTCACGCCGAGGACCGCGTCGATGGCCTCGTCCTGCAGCTCCGCGAGCGGCATCAGCGGGCCGTTGATGCCGGCGTTATTGACCAGGACATCCAGCCGGTCGAAACGCGAAGTCGCGACCCCTACGAGCTCCTTGACGTCCTGTGCCTTCGACACGTCGCACTGGTGATACACGATAGCCGCGTCGTCGAACGGCTCCGGCTCCGTGGCGCGATCTCCGACCACGACCCGGGCGCCGTGCGCGGCGAATCCGATCGCCATCGCGCGTCCCATGCCGGAGTTGCCTCCGGTGACCACGACCACCTTGTCCTTCAGATCATCCAATTGCATCCCAACCCCCTCATTCAGCCTTCGCGCCGTCCGCGATCCAGCGACGGATCACGTCGATCTGTTCCTCGCCCAACTGCATGTCGCCGAAGGGCATCCGTTCCCCGCTGCCGCCCGCCCCGGCATGCGTGCCGACGAGCTTGCGATACAGGTAACTTTCTTCCGGATTACCGGGAGCAACGCGCAGCAGCGGACTCTGCGTGGAGGCAATCCCCACCAGGTTCGCGTACCCGCCCTTCGGATGCAGCGCGAGTCCCGCCGGCCCGTTGCCGGGCAGGTGGCACATCACGCAGCTCGTCTTGAAGATCGGCACCACGTCGCGCGCGAACTGGACGTCACCCGCCTGCGCCATCCCCGTGAGCGCGCCGCACAGCACGCCGACCAGCACTTGCCGACGCATCGCCTACAGCTCCTTGACCGGTGCCGCCGCCGCATTCATGCCGGCGATGTAACCGAAGGCCATCGCCGGCCCGATCGTGCCGCCGGCGCCGAAATAGGCTTCCCGCGAAGGGCTCGCGATGCAGTTGCCCGCCCCGTAGAGCCCCGGGATCGGCTTGCCGCTGGCGTGGATCACGCGCGCCTGCGCGTCGACGACAGGACCACCGTTGGTATCCAGCGCCCCGGCACCGACGATCAGCGCGTAATACGGACCTTTTGCCTGGAGCGGATGCATGGCGGGATTGGGCAGGCCCGTTTTCACCGACCAGCGCGTGTTCTCGCGCGCCGGCTGGAAGAACAGCGCCCACGCTCGATCGTATTCGGCCTCTCCCCGGTGGAAATCGGGATCGACACCGCGCTTGGCGTAACCGTTGAAGCGCTCGAAAGTCTGCTTGAGGTTGCGCGAGAATTCCGGTGCCAGCTTCACGGTGCCGATATGCGCGCGGATGCGCTCGAGCCGTGCCGCGATGTTCGTCGCGAGTTCGTCGAGCGTGCCGCCCTGGATCACATAGCCCGCCCCGGTCGGGGTCGCCGGCAGCGGATGGGCGCCGGCGAAGAGCTCGGCCGTGCGCTGGTCGTAGATGATGAACTGCAGCTGGTTCGGGAACTCGCCGTTGTTCGGGTCGAAGGTCAGGTGCGCTTCGGTGCGGTCGTTGTAGTTGCGCTTCTCGTTGACGACCCGCACGCCGTACTTGTTGACCATGAACATCGAGTCCCCCGGCGGCATGTCGACGCAGCGCGCAAGAGAGCGATTCTCGATGCACTCCTCGATGAGCGCCTGGCTGCGCCACGCCGAGCCGAGGTTGCCCAGCCGCGCCCCCGCCGTGCCCGCGATCGTGATGAAGTCGCCGGTCGCGTAGGGCGTCGCGCAGGAGCCGTACAGGAAGGTGCGCTGGTAGAGGCGCACGTAATCCAGGTTGTGCGCATAGCCGCCGGTGCCGAAGACGACGCCCTTGCGGGCGCGGATCTGCACCACGCCATCTTCGGTCTCGACTTCGACGCCGACCACTTCCTGGCGGGCGTTCAGGATCAGTTTCTGCACGCGGTGGTCGGTCAGGATCTCGACGCCCTGCTTCTTCAGGTAGCCTTCGAGCTGGTCGATGTAGTCGGTGCCGCCGCCGTTGCTGCCGTCGGCCTTGAGCACGCCCAGCGAACGCCCCTGCGAGGTCTTGTCCTCGGGGAGATGATCCTGGTAGTCCGGTGCCGGGCGATTGAGCTGCCACATGTTGAACTGCGCGATGCGCAACGCACCGCGGCTGCGCATCAGGTCGACCGCCTTGTAGCCGTTGTCGTAGAACGCTTCCAACAGCGCGAAGGCGTCCTGATCGAGGCCGAACGTGGGGCTGTCCGGCCGGTAACGCTCCGGATACGAGACCCGGCACAGATGGCGGAGGCAGTCCTCCTTGCGGTCGTCGATGCCGCGCTCGCGCAAGGCGTAGTGGTTCGGAATCCAGAACACCCCGCCGGACTTGCGCGTCGTCCCGCCAGTGATGGGCCCCTTCTCCAGCACCAGCACCTGGCTGCCCGCGTTCGCGGCGGTCACGGCTGCGGTGAGCGCCGCGGCGCCGCTACCCACGCATACCACGTCGACCTCGCGCGCCCATTTCACGCCCGACGCCGCGGATGCCTGGCCGACGCCCAGACCGAGCATGGCCGCAGCGCCGACGCTACGTCCGGCATTGGCCAGCAGGCGCCGCCGCGACGGATCGTGGCCCATCCCTTTCATTGTCATCACTCCTCCTGTTCTTGTAGAGTCCCGACATTGACGAGCCCTGCGCGGCCTGCGGGACTTCCAGCTTTACCGGTGCGAAACTGCGCGATCATGGGACCGCGCAGAGTGGGGACAACGGTACCGACCGTCCGGTCGGTTGTCAATGCCGTTTTCCCCCTATTTTGCGGGCCGCCGAATTTCGCCGAACAAAAAAACATCCATCACACCCGACCAGTCGGTCGGCTTTTGGTGATAAGATCAATCGCACCAGCCACCCTCATGCCGGCTGCGATTGACACACCAAACACATTGCGCTGGAGTCGAGCCCATGAACGTCCCGCGAGATCACCTTCCGCGCCTGTTCGGCGTCACGCCGGCGACTGCCGAGCACCATTCGGCGGCAGGCGGGCGACGCACGATTCCGGAATGCCAGGTCGTGCGCGAGGATGTGCTGACCATCGAGGTCGAGGGCATCGGCGCCTATTCCCTGATGTGGACGCCGACCGACGAGCCTCCGGGCGATGTCGGTTACACGGCCCAGGACGGCGTTCTCGCGGACGGCGACATCCCCGAGGCGCTGGCATTGGCCACGGGCTTCGCCTTCACCGAGGGGATCATCGACACCCTGTCCGACATCGCGGCGATGTGGATCTGTCACGAGCGCCCGGACGTCGTGAACCTGCGGCTGGCGCATCCCGACGAGGCCAACGTGCGCCGCCGCAACGTCGTCGTGAATAGTTCTTGCGGGGTGTGCGGCGGGCGCGAACAACTCTTCGATGGCGTCACCTGCACGGCGCCGCCCACCGGCAACCTGCGCTTGCGCATCGCCGATCTCGCGACCATCCGCACAGGAATGCAGGACCGCCAGCGCGTCTTCGGCGCGACGGGAGGGACACACGGCGCAACGCTCTTCGGGCCGGACCTGCAGCTGCTCGCGGTCGCCGAGGATCTGGGCCGGCACAACGCCCTCGACAAGGTGATCGGCCGCCACTTCCTCAGCGGGCAGAGTTTCGCCGGCTGCGGGGCCTTCATCTCGAGCCGCGTGAGCTACGAAATGGCAGCCAAGGCCGTGCGCGCGGGACTCGAGGTGCTGGCCGCGATCTCCGCGCCGTCATCCCTGGCGATCGAACTGGCGCAGCGCCACGGCCTCACGCTGTGCGGTTTCGTCCGCGACGACCGCGCGATGGTCTACGCGCATCCGCAACGCATCATCGACTGAAGCGCGCGGACCCCTGCACCGCAGGAGGTCCGCATCCAGATCACTCCGGCCCGCGAATCAGGCGAGCGGCGCAACCGCCGCGCGACGTCCGGCGCAACGGCCGAAGAACGACCCCGGCCCGAGGCTCAGCCCGCTCGCGTAGCCCTCGCCGTTCTGCGGAATGCTCGACACGCACGCGCCCGCCGCGTACAGGCCTGCTACGGTGCGGCCCAGCGGCGTCAGCACCTCGCCGTCGACGTTTGTCTTGAGGCCGCCGAGCGTGATGAACAGGTAGGTCGATTTGTTGAACGACACATCGAACGCCGCATACGGGCCGACGTTCAGCGGCTTGACCCATTCGGGATGCTTGTAGAACAACGGATCCACGCCGTTCTCCGCATGGCGGTTGTACTCCGCGAGCGTGCGCTGCAGCGATCCCTCCGGCAACTTCAGTCCCGCCTCCATTTCCTCCACGGTTTCCCAGCCATCCACCAGCGTGTGGTGCGAATAGTCGGTCAACTCCGGATAGGCAAAAATCTCCGCATCGAGGATCAGGTAGGCCTTGTACTCGGGCTGCTCGATGATGTGCGCGGCGGTGCGGCCGTGATACGAATCCTCGGCCACGAAGCGCTCACCGCGCGCGTTCACGAGGATGCCCTTGATCAGCTGCGCCGGCGGATAGAACGAGGCGGTCGCGATCACGCCGTCCATCGCCTGCGTCGCCCCGCCCGCCGACACGCCGAGCTTGATCCCCGCCCCGTCGTTGTACGGGATACCCAGCGGTTCGGAGTTTCCGGTCATCTGCGGCACGTGCTCTTCCAGCATCTCGCGGTTGAGGTTGAAACCGCCGGTCGAAAGGATCACGCCGCGCCGCGCGCGCAGGTGGATCTCCTCGCCCGACCGCTTCACGCGCACCCCGACCACGCGCCCGTCCGCATCCATCACCAGCCCCGTCACCTGGCAGTCGTAGGCCGCGCGGATGCCCTCTGCGGCGCAGCGCGCGAGCAGCGCCTCCATCGCCTGCGAGCCGGCATCGTCGCCTGCGCGCGCGACCTTGTGGCCGCGCGGCGCCGGCCGCGCGACGTCGCGGAACGGCCACACCTTCTCGCTGCCCGTGCTCATCAGGCATTCCGTGGTGTTCAGGAACACCGACTTGCCCGGATAGTAGCTGCGCTCGAACTGAACACCCTGCGCTTCCAGCCAGTCGAAGTGCTCCACGCAGTCGTCGCAGAAGCGCCGTACCAGCGCGGCGTCCGGCGCATTGGTGCTCGCCATGAGAAACTTGTACATCTCGTCGGGCGTGTCGTCGTAGCCGGCCGCCTTCTGCACCGGCGTTCCGCCGCCGAGATAGAAGATGCCCGACGACATCGCGCTGGCGCCGCCGCCGCCGCTCGCACGCTCCACCACCAGCACGTCCGCACCGGCGCGGCGCGCCTCCAGCGCAGCACACGCGCCGGCGATGCCATAGCCGACCACGATCACGCCAGCCTGGTCGTCCCAGTGCGCCACGCGGGCAGCCTCGATCACCTCGGGGATTGCTTTCATTCATGCCTCCATCGGTTTGTTCGGGCAACCGGGCAGCAGCCGACGGCCGGGCCCCGCCTTCCGGCGGCCCGCCGCTCCGGCTGCCGCCGGCTCACCCGTATCGAAAGACAGCAGCGGGTCGCCGGACGGCGCCCGCCGTTAAAGTGGCCGCTGGCCGCTCAATGCCCCGCCGTGCCGCAGGCCGGTGCGGCCCCTGGCGGCGTGAAAGAACGCATGGGCCAGTCGGGCATCACCGGCTCATAGGCACCCGCCAGCACCACGCCGTTGCGGTAGGCAAAGTCGCCGTACAGCCGGCACAGTGCAACCGCAAGCATCAGCGCCGTCACCGCACCGCCGCCGGCAAGTGCCGCCAGCACGGCCATCGCCACCAGCGGAATGACGATGCCGCAAACAACCCCGCCGACAATGAAGCTCGACCGGAGGTCGCCGCGGAACAGCCGCTCGAAGGACGCCTGCACCCCGGCGCTGCGCTCTGCGCGCAACAGATGCAGCAGCGACACCAGTGCGCTGGCAACGAGGCTCACCATCGCCGCCGGCTGCAGCCACGGTGCGGCGTCCGATCCCGCCAGCACGGGCATCAGCGCCCAAGCGAGGGTCAATGCCGACGCCAGCGAGTGCGCGACGAAGGCCAGCGGAACGAAAGGGCCGCGCCACAGGCGGATCGCGCGTATCGAACGCAGCAACATTCCCGCGTAGGCCATCACGGGCACCGCCACCACCAGCGCCGCGAAGGCCAGCGGTCCCTGCAGCGCAGTCATACCCAGATAGCCCGCCGCCACCGCAAGCGTCGCGATGCCCACGAAGACGCCGATGAAGAGCGTCCCGCGGCTTACCCACGACGTGCCCACCCGCGTCACGGCGCGCCAGGCGCGCTGCGGGTTGCCGAGGTGTCCGAGCAGCGCGACGACGGCGCCGACCACGAACAGGATGCCGGGCACCGCGAACAGCCACTGCCCGGTGAAGAAAGCGATCGCGAACAACGCCGCGCCCACCCCCTCCCCCATGAAGCTCAGAGTTTCCTGGGGGCCCAGGTGATGATTGAAGCGAACGCCGGTCTGGTACTTAAGGCTCATGACATCGATTCCTTTGGATCAGGTGATGGGCGCGGGCCGCATCAGGCCTTGAGGTAATGCACGCTCGGCTTGGTGCCGGCATCGGGCAGCAGCGTGAACGACTCGCGTTCGCTCAGCAGCTTGCTCGGGGCGCTTTCCGGGTCCGCGAGATCGCCGAATATTCGCGCCTCCGCCGGACAGGTCTCGACGCAGGCCGGCTGCAGCCCCTGATCCACGCGATCCATGCAGAAGTCGCACTTGATCACCGTGCCTGAGTCCCAGCGGCTGTACTTCGCCTTCTCGTAGATCGACAGTTCGCCGTTGAAGTACCCGGTTTCCAGGATGCCCGGCTTGACGTAGTGGCGATGCTCGTACGGACACGAGGTCGCGCAGCTGCGGCAGCCGATGCACAGGTCGCTCTTGACGGCGACGATGCCGTCCTCGCGCTTGTAGCTCGCCCCGGTCGGGCACACCGGCACACACGGCGGATCCTCGCAGTGGTTGCACAGTACCGGCAGGAACTCACGGCGCGCATTCGGATACACGCCGACCTCCCGTTCATGCACGCGCGCGAAGTAGATGTCCGGCGGCGTGCCGTTGGTGGCTTTGCAGGCAGCCGTGCACGCATGGCAACCCACACACACCTTCAAGTCAATGACCATTCCCAGTCGAGCCATCAGTACCAACCTCCTGCAATCCGTGGGGAAATAATTTTTCGATCTCGTTTGTCGTCGTCGCCACGCGGCGGGCGTCAGCCCACGCGCGTGACCCGCAGTTTCGGACTGGCCTCGAACGCGCCGTCCATGATGTCGAGATTCTTCATGTCGTAATCGAGCAGCTCGCCGAAGTGCGGCCCGGTGTTCTTGCGCCGCGGCGGCAGGGCCTTTGCCCAGCTCCCGCCGTGGTGGTCCATCCCGACGCATTCCGGATGGATGCACTCGCTAAGCAGCAGGACGCCCTCCACCCGGCGCCCGCGCAGGTTCTCCGCCACCACGCGGTCGCCGTCGCGCAGGCCCTGCGACTCGGCGTAACTGCGGTTGAGGATGATCTTGCCAACGTAGGGGTGGTACTGCGCCAGCTCCGCGAGCCACGGGTTGAAGTTCGAGAAGGTGCTGGTCAGGAAGGGCCACTTGAAGCTCACCGCGAACAGCTCGTAGCCGTTCTGGCCGCGCCCGTGTCCCGGCGCCGGGTACCAGTCGACCAGCGGCTTGTAGCGCGACACGTCCCAGTCCATGCCGATCGAGTCGGTCGTTGCCTTGACGCGCGCGCCGGCTTCGAGGAAGTACTCGTAATACACCGGGATGCGGCTCTTGTAGAACGGACGCGGATACTTTTCCTGCACGGTTTTCGCCCAGCGGATGCGCCCTTCCTTGGCGACGTCCTCGAGCGAGAGCTTGCCGGCGGTCATCGACCGGATCCAGCGCTCCATGAGATTCTTGTTGTCGTACTTCTTGCCGGCTTCCAGCGCCCATTCGCCCTTCAGTTCGAGGAACTGGTTGACCGTCTGGTTGAAGGCCGGCAGGAAGCCCGCCTTCTCCGCGATGTCGATCCAGATGTCGACGTTGTGCTTGTAGTCGGTCGGCACGACCGGCTGGCGCAGGTTGATGCAGTACTCGTTGGTCGCCGTCGAGCCCATCGTGTCGGGGATGTTGTTCGCCCCCATGTCGAGTCGTTCGAGCTGCGTCTGCGTCGGGAAGATGATGTCGGCGAACTCGGCCGTCTCATCGATGTTCGGCACGATCGACAGCTGGAAGCCGAATTTCCGGTGGAAGTCCGCCTGCTGCTTGGGGTTGCCCTCGTTGAGGATGTCGTTCGACACCACCTGCACATACACCATCGGGTTGTGCGGCACCTTGTCGTTGAACGTCTTCGGCTCCAGCACGCTGACCTTGCTCACCAGGCCGCTGTTGTACGAACCCACCGCCGCCAGCGAGTCCGCCGACATGTTGTACGGCTTGGGCACGTCCTTCATCGGGAAGGGCGCCGGGAAGGAGTCGCCGTAGGTCGCGATCTTGCCCGCCGCGACAAGGCCGTCGCGCTCGCGCATGCCCGAACCGGCGCCCATCCAGGTGCTGTTCTCGGAGAACTCGGGGTGATGCGCAAAGACGGTGTCGGCGAGCAGCCCGCCGGGCACGTCCACCGCGCCGACGATGGTGTTCAGCATCGCGATCGCCAGACCCTGCTCGAAACCCTGCGAGTGCTGGCTGATGCCCTTGTACCAGTGCGCGCACGCCGGACGCAGCGGCAGCGTGTGGCCGTCCATCTCGATCGTCGATCCGACCGAGGCCGCGGTCGCGAACTCGCGCGCGAGGCGCCGGATCGTGTGCGCCGGCACGGTCGTGATCTCGGCGGCGCTCTCGGGCGTGAACTTGGTCAGGTGCTTCCTGAGGAGCTGGAAGGCGGGCGTGCAAGGCTCGCCGTCGACCACGAAGCTGCCCTCCAGCGCCGGCACGGCGAGCGACGGATCGTCGTACACCTTGGCCTTCTGATCGCTCGTATCCCACAGCTGCGGCTTGCCCGTCACCGGATCGCGGGCGTAGTGCCCGTCCGCGTCGCGGATCAGGTAGGTGCCGTTGCTCAGCTTGCGCACGAACTCGACGTCGTACATGCCGAGCTCATTGACCATCACGTTGATCATCGCCATGACCAGCGCGCCGTCGGTGCCGGGGCGGATCGGCACCCACTCGTCGGCGATGGACGCCGCGTTCGAGCACCACGGGTCGATGACCACCAGCTTCATGCCGCGACGGCGCGCGCGCGCCATCTCGAGGGTCGCGGTCACCGCCGCCCAGTTCGACATCGCCCCCTTGTTCGAGCCGAACAACATCAGGTGATTGCAGAAGTGGAAGTCGGGGCCGACGTGGAAGCCGCCATGCACCTGCTGCAGCACCGGGTGCACGTTGTTGCCGCAGAACGCGCGGCCGCCCGAAGTGTGGTTGAAGCTGCCGAACGAGATCAGCAGCGAAGGCAGGAACCACGGCAGGGTCGTGAAATCGGAAGTCGCGAAGACCAAACCACCCGGATCAACATCCCGGCAATGCTTGACCTTCTCGGCCGTGATCGCGACCGCTTCCTCGTAGCTGATCTCGACCCAGCGCGGATCGACGCCGATGCCCTTCTCGGGATTCGTGCGCTTGAGGGGCTTCGTCACGCGCCGCTTGCTGTAGGCCATCATCAGCTGCGCCTGGCCCTTCGCGCACAGCTTGCCCTGGCTGAAGGGATCCTCGGGGTCGCCGCGCAAGGATACGACCACGCCATCGACCCGACGCGCGAGCATGCCGCAAGTGCCTGCCGGGCAACCGTAGCAGGTGGTCTTGAGCTCGACATCCTCCCACTTACCGCTTTTCACCGACGCTGTCACTCTCTGTCCCTCCAACCATATCGTTATCCCTGCCGGGGACGGGCGCGCTCGCGCCGCCCCGCGCGGGTCACTTCGCCATCACTTCACCGCTACTTCGCCATCACTTCGAATACGCCTTGATGCTCGCGTAGTCGCGCCCTTCGTACTTGCGACACTCGAGCTTGGCCACCGTTCGACAATGCACCTCGTCCGGGCCGTCGGTCAATCGCACGATCCGGGTATTCGCGTACATCTCGGCGAGCCCGAAATCCTGCGAAACACCGCCGCCGCCGTGTGCCTGAATGGCCATGTCGATGATGCGCTGGGCCACCTGCGGGGCGACGACCTTGATCATCGCGATTTCGCCGCGCGCGGCCTTGTTGCCGACCGTGTCCATCATGTAGGCCGCCTTCATGCACAGCAGGCGCACCATCTCGATGTCGATGCGCGCTTTGGCGATGCGCTCCTCCCACACCGAGTGCTCGTTGATCTTCTTGCCGAACGCTTCACGCGACATCAGGCGGATGCACATCCGCTCGAGCGCAACCTCCGCCGACGCGATGTTGCGCATGCAGTGATGGATGCGGCCCGGCCCGAGGCGGCCCTGCGCGATCTCGAAGCCGCGACCCTCGCCGAGGACCAGGTTCTCCGCCGGTACGCGCACGTTGTCGAGGATCACCTCGAAGTGCCCGTGCGGCGCGTGGTCGAAGCCGAACACGTTGAGGTGGCGCACCACCGTCACCCCCGGCGTGTCGCGCGGCACCAGGATCATCGACTGCTGGCGATAGGTCTCCGCGTCCGGATCGGTCTTGCCCATCACGATGAAGAACGCGCAGTGCGGATGGCCCGCGCCCGACGACCACCACTTGTGGCCGTTGATCACGTAGTCGTCGCCGTCGCGGCGGATCTCGGTGCGGATATTCCGCGCATCGGACGACGCCACCTTCGGCTCGGTCATCAGGAAGGCCGAGCGCGTCTCGCCGTTCATCAGCGGCACCATGAAGCGGCGCTTCTGGTCGGCCGTGCCGTAGCGGTGCAGCACCTCGAAGTTGCCGGTGTCCGGCGCCATGCAGTTGAACACCTCGGACGCGAAGGACACGCGCCCCATCAGCTCCGCGATCGGCGCGTACTCGACGTTGGTCAGGCCGATGCTCCTGAAGAAGTCGTCGTCATGATCCGACGGCGGCATGAAGATGTTCCACAGCCCTTCGGCACGCGCCTTCGCCTTGAGTTCCTCGAACACTGGCGGTGTCTCCGTCCAGCGATCGATGCTGGCGGCCTGCTGGTGATAGACCGGAATGGCCGGATAGACATGCTCGTCCATGAAAACTCGGACCCGCTCCATCCACTCAAGTGACTTCTTCGATTGCTCAAAATCCATTTCTGGCGACCTCTCTGAATTGATGACGCAGCCCCGACCCGGCGTGGGCGACGGAGCGTCCTTGCGAATGTGCGTACGCTGACATGACCTAGAGTACCCGACCGACCGGTCGGGTGTCAATCGGTCGACGTGTTGCCTTGCACACCCGTCGTCCTCCTCACGAAATTTCGCCAGCCCCGTCCGCCGGCCCCGGCTTCGTCACGCGGCCGACCGGGCTGCACCCCTTGCAGCGTCCCGAGCACGTGTACTTCATCCGGCTCGGGATCAGCGGGCAGACCGGCGACGCCCGGTCGTGACCGGCATCCGCCGCATGCTCGCCGTCCTGGCCGTGCGCGGTCACCGGCCGCCATGCCTCAGGCCCTTCTGCCGCCATACCGCCCACCCGGATTTGTCCCGCAGCTCCCCTGCACCATCTGCCTCCACTTCGCGTTCGCGCAGCGCCCACACCGGACTCCCTCGCCACGACGTGACCCGGATTCCCGGGAAAGCCGCCCATCACCACGTTTAGTTGACACGCACGATACACGACCGCCCAGTCGGTCGTCTATAATCACCCGAGACCTCGCATTTCCCCATCGGCACGGATCGATGGATGACGAGGCCGGACACGAGGAACCGAACCCGATGGACTTCGACTATTCAGAGAAAACCGAAACGGCCCTGGGAGTGTTGCGCCACTTCATGAGCCGGCGCGTACTGCCGGTCAATCTAAAATGGCACCAGTGCGTCGAACGCGGCGAGTATCCGCTGGCGGTGATCGAGCCGCTCAAGGCCATCGCGCGCGAAGAAGGGCTGTGGAACCTGTTCCTCCCCGGGCTGCGCGAGAACGAACCGGGCACCCGGCTCGGCAACCTGGAATACGCCCCGCTGGCCGAAGCCATGGGCCGGATTCCGTGGTCATCGGAGGTGTTCAACTGCAGCGCCCCCGACACCGGCAACATGGAACTGCTGCACCTGCACGCCACGGAAATCCAGTACGAGCGCTGGCTGCGCCCCCTGCTCGAGGGCCGCATCCGCTCGTGCTTCGCCATGACGGAACCCGACGTTGCCTCATCCGACGCGACCAACATCCGCACCAGTATCCGGCGCGACGGCGACGACTACGTCATCAATGGCCGCAAGTGGTTCGTCACCGGCGCCGCCCATCCTCGCTGCGAGTTTGCAATCGTCATGGGCCTGACGAAGGACGCAGCGGACGAGAAGGCGCACTGTCGCCATTCGATGGTGATCGTGCCGATGAGCACGCCCGGCGTGCAGATCGTTCGCAACATCCCGGTGATGCACCACCTGGCGCCGGAGGGGCATTGCGAAATCGTCTTCCGCGATGTCCGCGTCCCGGCGGAGAACCTGCTCGGCGAGGAAGGCAACGGCTTCGCGCTGGCCCAGGCGCGCCTCGGACCGGGACGCGTCCATCACTGCATGCGCACCATCGGCCAGTGCGAACTCGCGCTTGAAATGATGTGCGAGCGCGCCCTGGAGCGCCGCACCTTCGGCAAGTATCTGAGCGACTTCGCCAACATCCAGGAGTGGATCGCCCACTCGCGCGTCGAGATCGACCAGGCGCGCCTGCTCGTCCTGCGCGCCGCGTGGCTGATGGACCAGCGCGGCAATCAGGCCGCGCGCGTCGATGTCTCGGCCATCAAGCTCGTCGCCGCCCAGTTGCAAACGCGCGTCCTCGACCGCGCCATGCAGGTGTTCGGCGCGATGGGGCTGACGCCGGACACGCCCCTGTCGCTGTTCTGGACCTGGGGCCGGGCGATGCGCTTCTTCGACGGTCCGGACGAAGTTCATCTGCGCGTGCTGGCCCGCAGCGAACTCGACAAGGCCAGGGCCAACCGCGGCGCGACGGCAGCTTACTATCTGCTCGAATAGGACCGCCTGCGCACGACGAACAATCCCATCCAACCGCGATCCGAAAAATGGAAAAACTAGGCCCTGGAAGCAACGCCGACACGCTGCAAGTGCTGGCCATGATCCCGCATGACGCCTTTGCGGTGATCGTCGACGCCGGAAGCGGCGTCGGCCGCCAGACCCTCGCCCTGGCAAACGGTCTTCGGACAAGAGTGCATGCGGTCGATACATCCGAACGACATCTGGCGAGCCTCGCCCGATATTCGGCGGAGTCCGGCCTTGAACATCTTGTCGAAACGCATTGCATCGACATGGCGGACATCCCGCAGACGTTTCCCGAAATCGATCTGCTCTGGGCGGAATGTGCCGCATACCACATGGGCTTCCCCAACGCGCTCAAGACCTGGTTCCGGGCCATCAGGCCGGGCGGGTATGCGGTGGTCAGTGAATTGTCCTGGTTGCGCGAGGAAGTCCCTGATCCCGTACGCGCCTATTTTCAGTCCGGGTACCCTGACATGCGGACCGCCGACCAGAACCTCGCGATCGCGCGGGACGCGGGCTACGATGTGATCGCCACGCACCTGCTGTCGAAAGCAGCCTGGATCGACGGGTATTACGACAAACTCGAACCGCTCGCGAAATCCCTGCTGCAGCACCCCGAACAGGCCGTGCGCAATTTTGCGGATCAAACGCTCAAGGGGATCCGGATTTTCGACTCCGCGGAGGGCAATTACGGCTATGTCTTTTACGTCCTCAGGAAACCCGAGCTGACTTCCACTGCCGTCTGCAAGCAAACGACCTGAACAACAGCGCTTCAGTCGTGGTTGCGGTCTTCCGCCGGATCGTAGGGCACGACATTTTCCTGTTCGGCCGGGTCGTTGCGGGCGACGATTGCGCGCGCGGGTTCGCTGTCGCTCAGGTTGAAGGCCTGGTGCGGAACGTCCGGGGGAATGAAAAGGAACTCGCCCGCAGTGGTGATCACGCTTTCGCGCAGGCCCGCGCCGTAGCGCGTTTCGACCCGGCCTTCCAGTACGTAGATCGCGGTCTCGTAGCCGCGATGCCGATGCGCGGCCGCCACGCCACCGGGCGGGATGACGACCAGGTGCATCGACAGGCCGCGACTGCCGGCCGTTTCGCCCGAAATTCCGACGAAATACGGCAGCCCTTGTCGCGTGAGGATTTCATGATCGGCTCGCACCGCGACAACGGTCGGTGACGATGGCCTCTCCCGAGTCGGCATGGAGTCCTCCTGTCCGCAAGGCCACGGCAAGCTCGCCGCGTTCGTTTCAAGGTAGTCCGCCGGCTTCACCCTGTCGAGGCCATTGCGGCCGCCCCCACACGCTGCGACTCGCGGATCGTTCCGTCACCGGCCGGCACACGCGACAAAAAGCCCGGCATCGCCGGGCTTTTTGACTTCATCGGGGCGCCCTCGCGGGGGACCGTCAGAACGCCAGATCCCGCAGGAACAGCGACAGCGGCGGGAAGTAGGTGATCACCATCAGGCAGGCGAGGATCACCGCGACGAAGGGCAGCAGCGACGAGATCATCTTGTCGAGCGACAGCTTCGCGACCGTGCAGGCGGCGAACAGATTGACGCCGAACGGCGGGGTGATCATCCCGAGCGCGAGGTTCACGATCATGATCGTGCCGAAATGCACCGGGTCGATGCCGAAACTCGCCGCGACTGGCGCGAGGATCGGGGCCAGCACGATGATCGCGGCCGAGGTCTCGATGAACATGCCGATCAGGAACAGCGCGACGTTGACGCCGAGCAGGAACATCGCCGGATTCTTCAGGATCTCGCGCAGGAACTCGCCGATCTGCTCGGGCACGCCGGCGCGGGTGATCAGGAAGCTGAAGAGGCCCGCGTTGGCGATGATGAACATGATCACCGCGGACGAGATCACCGATTTCTTCAGGATGCGGCCGAGGTCATCGACGGTGATTTCGCGGTAGATCAGCGCACCGACCAGGAACGCGTAGAACACCGCCACCACCGAGGCTTCGGTCGGCGTGAACACGCCGCCGTAGATGCCGCCGAGGATGATCACCGGCATCATCAGCGCGAGTCCCGCTTCCCGCAGCGCGACGCGGAAAGGCTTGCGACCAACGTGGTCGTCCTTGCCGTGGCCCTTGATGCGCGACCAGACGGCAACGAAGATGATCAGCACGACGCCGATGAAAATGCCCGGACCGATGCCGGCGATGAACAGCTCGCCGATCGAGACTTCCGCCGACACGCCGTACAGGATCATCGGGATCGACGGCGGGATGATCACGCCCAACTCGGCGGCGGTCGCCTGCACCGAGGCCGCGAAGGGCTTCGGGTAGCCGTGCTTGATCATTGCCGGGATCAGGATCGCGCCGATCGCGAAGGTGGTCGCGACGCTGGAGCCCGACACCGACGCGAAGATCATGCACGTGAGCACGCAGGTGCAGGCGAGCCCGCCCTGCATGCCACCGACGATGGACTTGGCGAACTCGACCAGCCGGCGCGAGATGCCGCCGACTTCCATCAGGTTGCCGGCGAGGATGAAGAAGGGAATCGCGGCGAGCGGGTACTTGTCGATCGCACCGAAGATTTCCTTCGGGATCACGAGCATCGGCACGCTGGAGAACAGCGCGATGCCGGCGACGCTCGCGAAACCGATCGACACGGCGATCGAGACGCTCAGCGCGAAGCCGAGAATCATCGTGAACAACATCGTTACTGACATGTTTTCCTCCGGAGGAACTCAACGCGGGACGCGGGCGGCGTCACAGCGCCGTTTCGAGTTCCTCGTGCACGGGGTCGAAGTAGTGCGCGATGACGGCGAGCATGCTGAACAGCGCGCCTACCGGCAGGGCGAGATAGGCCCACGAGATCGAGATCTCCAGTCCGGCGAGTTCCTGGAAACGCACCTTCCACGTGATATCGATGCCGAACCACAGGATGACGGCGAGAAAGATCAGCGTCACGGTGGTGATGATCAGGTGCAGGGCCTTGCGCCACGCGCCCTTGCTGATCCGGTAGGCGAGATCGACCGAGACCAGCGCGCCATGGCGGAAAGCGGCGACGGTGCCGAGGAACACCATCCAGATCAGCGCCATGCGGGTGCCGACCTCGGACCAGGTGGAGGGCTCGGAAAAGACGAAACGGGTGATGACCTGATAGATGCCGAAGGACGCCGCGAGGACGAGAAACGTGCAGGCGAGCCACAGCATCACGTCGGTCACATGGCTCTCGAACTTGAGTAGCTGCTTGATCATGAGCGTTGCGGGAGGAGCGCGGAGCCCCTCCCTCCTCCGGTGAGGTTAGCGGACGTCCTGGATCTGCTTGATGCGGTCGGCGCCGAACTCCTTGGCGAACACCGTGTAGGCCGGCTGGACCGCTTTCGCGAACTGGGCATGGTCGACCTTCTCGACCACCTGGACGCCGGCGGCCTTGATCGTCGCGATGCCGCTCGCCTCGTCGGCGGTCACGCGCTTGCGGTTGGCTTCGACCCCGACCTTGGCGGCCTCCATGAAGGCCTTCTTGTCGGCGTCATTCAGGCTGTTCCAGACCCCCGGCGAGATGATCAGCAGCGCGGGCGAATAGACGTGGCCGGTGAGGCTGACGTTCTTCTGCACCTGATAGAGCTTGTTCGAAAGGATCACCGGGATCGGGTTTTCCTGCCCGTCGACGGTGCCCTGCTGCAACGCGGTGAACAGTTCGGCCATCGACATCGGCGTCGGCAGTACGCCCATGGTCTTGAAGGCCTCCATGTGCACCTTGTTCTCCATGGTGCGCAGCTTCAGGCCCTTGACGTCGTCCGGCGTATTGACCGGGCGCTTGTTGTTGGTGATGTGGCGGAAGCCGTTTTCCATCCACACCAGCGCGATCAGGCCCTTGCCGGGAAACTTCTTCAGCAGGTCCTGGCCGATCTGGCCGTCGAGCACCTTGTGGGCGTGGTCGTAATCGCGGAACAGGAAGGGGATGTCGACGATGCGCGCCTCCGGCACGAAGTTGCCGACCGGACCGGTCGAGGTCAGGACGATGTCCTGGGTGCCGAGCTGCACCGCTTCGATCATCTCGCGCTCGCCGCCGAGCGCACTGGCGGGGAACTGCTGGATCTTGTAGCGCCCGTTGGTGCGTTTGGCGAGTTCCTCGGCGAACGCATCGGCGCCGGCGGCGTAGTGCGAGTCCTTGGTCGGCGTATAGCCCAGCTTCAGCACGGTCTCGGCGTGCACGCCGGCGCTCAGGCTCAGGCTCAGGCCAAGGGCGGTCAGCACGGTAGTCGCAAGTTTCGAGATTTTCATCTTTGTCTCCTGGTTATGTAGTAATCACGCTCGATGAAACCGGTATTGCGTTGGAGTCGGGGATGGGCGCCCCCTCAGCGCCCGAGTTCGTCCTGCACGTGGGCGCGGACGATGCTTTCGAAATCCGGGTCGGCGGCGAAGCCGAGCGCGGCGGCACGCGCCGCGTCGAAGTTGCCGGGCCACGAATTGACGATGCGGATCACCGCGGCATCGGGTTCCCAGCGGATGCGGGCGACGACGTTCGCACCGGCGACCTTTTCGAGCGCACCGACCATGTCGCGCACCGTGGTCGCGAGGCCCGGCATGTTCAGCGTGCGCGTCGCGCCGAGGCGCTCGCCGTCGATCTCGTGACCATGGATCAGGCCTTCGATCGCCTTGCGCGGCGACATCACCCACATCGGCGTTTCGGGCGCGACCGGGCACACCGCGGGCTGGTCGTTGAGCGGTTCGCGGATGATGCCGCTGGCGAAGCTGGAGGCGGCCTTGTTCGGCACGCCGGGGCGCACGCAGATGGTCGGCATGCGCAGCGTGCGGCCGTCGATGAAGCCCTTGCGGCTGTAGTCGGTGACGAGGATCTCGCCCATCAGCTTCTGCGCGCCGTAGGAACTCTGCGGGGTCGCGACCGTGCTGTCCTTCACCTGTTGCGGCAGCGGACCGCCGAACACCGCGACCGAGCTGGTGAACACCACCCGCGGACGCTTGCCGTGTTCGCGGGCGCAATCGAGGATCAGCCGCGTCGCGTCGAAATTGATGCGCATGCCGAGCTCGAAATCCGCTTCCGCCTGGCCGCTGACCACCGCCGCCAGATGGAACACCGAAGCGGTGTCGGCCGTCAGCGCGCTGCGGATCACCGCCGGATCGGAGATGTCGCCGGTGACGACGCGCACCCGCGGGTCGTCGATCGCTGCCGGTGCTGCCAGGTCCAGCAGGGTCAATGTGCTGATCGGCTGCTGGCGGCCGTCCGGGCCGGCGAGCGTGCCGCGTGCCAGCAGGGCCTTCGCCAGCCGGGTGCCGAGAAAACCGGCACCGCCGGTGATCAATACGTCCATCATCTCCTCCTGTTCGTGGGGTCCGGACGGATCGCCCGGTTGCCAGCTGATACCGGAGGCCTCCCGGCCCCTCTTCGCTGTATCGTGTTTGAACTCTAGCTCATATGGTTGTATGATGACAATACTTCTTCAGAACTTTTTTTGGCCCGATCAGAAAATATGATGACAATATCGGGCACCACCCCACACCATCCGGAGCGAGACCATGGCCGCCTCGACACCTGAGTTCCACATCGAACCCCTGACGAACCAGGGCAGCCTGACGGATCGCGTCACCGAAGCGTTATCCCAGATGATCCGCGGTGGCGAGTTCCCCCCGAAATCACGCCTGCCGACCGAAACCGAGATGGGCAACCGCTTCGGCGTCAGCCGCACGGTGATCCGCGAGGCGGTGTCGCGGCTGAAGTCGGAAAGCCTGGTGGAATCGCGCCAGGGGGTCGGCGTCTTCGTGCGTGACCGCGGTCTCGACACACCGTTTCGCATCGACCCCAATGTCGTCGAATCGATGCGCTCGGTGCTGCAGATCGCCGAACTGCGGCGCGGGCTGGAAGCCGAAATGGCCGCGCTCGCCGCGGAACGGCGCAGCGCCGACCAGCTCGGCGAAATCCGCATGCGCCTGAAAGCGCTGGACAAGGTGGCACCGCTGAGCGCGGAAGGCGTCGACGCCGACATGGCCTTCCACCGCGAAATCGCGCGCGCGACCGACAACCCGCATTTCGTTGCGCTGTGGGACTTCATCGGCCAGTTCCTGCGCGGGGCGATGACGGTGACCCGCGCCAACGAAGCACGCAGCACCGAATACACGGCCCAGGTGCGCGCCGAGCATGACGCGCTGGTCGATGCGATCGCCCGCGGCGACGCCGAAGCGGCACGCGCCGCCGCGCGCCTGCATATGGAAATGGCCGCCGTCCGCATCAAGTCCGCCGACGCCGACTTCTGGGGCACCGAGGAAGGCAAGGCTGCGCGGCGCATCGCCGGCGCGCAGGTCGGTAGCGAAACGACGTGAATGGGGCGGGGGCAGCGTCGGCCGAAATGCCGATGCTGATGCGCATCGCGACGATCCTCGCGCCGATGGTGTCGATCGTCGTGGTCGGCTACCTCTATGGTCGCCTGCGCAAGCCGAACATGGCGATCGCGAACCAGCTTGCGCTGGAGCTCTTCATCCCCGCGCTGGGGGCGCGTCGATCGTGTTCACCGGCAACCTCGCGTCCCTCGCAGTCCTGCCGCTGGCGCTGCTGATCGTGCTGCGCTGAGCCGGCGCCGCCGCAGCGCGACGCCGGAATCCCCATCCCCTGTCAGGCGTTGAGCGTCTTCAGCCAGCCGAGTCCGTCCTCAGTGCGCCCGCGCGGGCGGTACTCGCAACCGACCCAGCCGGCGTAGCCGAGCTCGTCGAGCAGACGGAACAGATAGCGGTAATTCACTTCGCCGTCGTCCGGCTCGTTGCGCGCCGGCACGCTCGCGATCTGGATGTGGCCGACGTGGTCGAAGTGCTTCTTCAGCGTCATCGCGATGTCGCCTTCCATGATCTGCACATGGTAGAAGTCCATCTGTACTTTCAGGTTCGGCTCGCCGACTTCCTCGCGGATCGCGTGCGCCTCGGCCTGCGTCGACAGGAAGTAGCCGGGCATGTCGCGCAAGTTGATCGGCTCGATCAGCAGCGTGATGCCATGCGGCGCGAGCGCGCGGGCGGCGTAGCGCAGGTTCTCGACATACACGGCGCGATGCGTGGCGCGGTCGGCACCGGCCGGCAGCAGCCCCGCCATCGCGTGCAGGCAGGGCGTGCCTTGCGCCTTCGCGTACTCGAGCGCGGTCGCGACGCCGGCACGGAACTGTTCCTCCCGCCCGGGGAGCGACGCCAAACCCCGCTCGCCCGCTGCCCAGTCGCCCGGCGGCATGTTGAAGAGCGCATTGAAGAGACCGTTTTCTTTCAGCCAGCCGGCCACTTCGGCAGGCTGGTGCTCGTAGGGGAAGAGGAACTCGACCGCCTTGAAGCCTGCCCGCGCGGCGGCGGCGAGGCGTTGCGGGAAGGGCACCTCGTTGAACATCATCGTCAGGTTGGCAGCAAACTTGGGCATGGTTTTTCCTTGATCGTCAGCGTTGCAGCTTGAACACGCGGACCAGTTCGTCGATCTGCGCGTCGTTGAGGGGGCGGGTCGGCAGGTCGCGCAGCAGCAGGAAGAGTTTTGCGGTCTCCTCCAGTTCTTCGGTCGCATACACCGCGGCGTCGAGCGTCGTGCCCGACACCACCGGACCGTGGTTGGCGAGCAACACCGCGCAGTGCTTGCGCGCGAGGCCGCGGATCGCGTCGCCGAGTGCCGGGTCGCCGGGCCGGTAATACGGGATCAGCGGCAGCTTGCCGATCTTCATCACGAAATAGGCGGTGAGCGGCGGCAGGCAGTCCTCGCAGTCGAGCCCGCCCATGCACGATACCGCGGCGGAGTGCGTCGAGTGCAGATGCACGATCGCACCGGCGCCCGCGCGCTCCTCGTACATCGAGCGATGCAGGAAGGCTTCCTTCGACGGCTGCGCGCCGGACACGTGGCGGCCGTCCCAGTCGAGCTTCGCGAGTTCGGCCGGATCGAGCTCGCCGAGGCAGGCGTTGGTCGGCGTCAGCAGCCAGCCGTCGTCGAGGCGCACACTGATGTTGCCGCTGCTGCCCGCGGTGAGTCCGCGGTTGAAGAGCGAGCGGCCGAAGTGCACGATTTCCTCGCGCAACCGATGCTCGTCGCGTCCGGTCGCGACCGCGGCACTCATGTCAGATGCTCCCAGGCCTTGAGGAAGAAGTCGGTGGTGCCGAAGTTGCCGGATTTCAGCGCCAGCGCGAGCGGCGGCGGGGCATTGTCCCCGCCGCTAGCGCCGCTCAGCGCGACGGTCCAGGGCACGCCAGGATCGATCTCCGGCCCGATGCGCAGGCCCGTGACGCCCAAGGCCTTCACGACCGCGCCGGAAGTCTCGCCGCCCGCGACGATCAGCTGGCCGACCCCCGCCGCGACGAGTCCCTGCGCGATCGCCGCAAGCGCGTCCTCGACCAGCGCGCCGGCCGCATCCACACCCAGCTCCGCTTGAACGGCGCGGACCTCCTCCGGCGTCGAGGTCGCATACACCAGCACCGGACCATCCGGCAGCAGCGGCCTCGCCCAGGCGAGCGCCGCCGCGACGACATCCTCGCCACGCGCGAGCGCCCGCGGATCGACGTTGAAAGCCGGCTGCACCGCCTTCATCGCCGCGACCTGCGCTTGCGTGGCCACCGAGCAGCTGCCGGCGACGACCGCGCGGCGTCCGCCGGTTGCCGGCAGCGTCGCCGCGGCGGCACTCGCCTCATTTAGGTCTCCCGCCAGCAGCCCGGCGCGGCGGAAATTCGGCGGCAGGCCCAGCGCGACACCCGAACCTGCAGTCACCAGCGGCATGTCCGCGCAGGCTTCACCCAACGCGAGCAGATCGGCGTTGGTGAGGGCGTCGACGACCGCGAAGCGGCAACCCTCAGTGCGCAGCGCCGCGAAACGCTCGGCGATCGCCGCCCCGCCCTGCGCAACCGTCGCGAATTCCACGAGACCGACCTTGCTCCGCACCTGCTGCTGCAGCACGCGCACGAGGTTCGCGTCCGTCATCGGCGTCAGCGGGTGGTTGCGCATGCCCGAATCGCTCAAGAGCACGTCGCCGACGAAGAGATGGCCCTTGTAGATCGTGCGCTGGTTCGCCGGAAAGGCCGGGCACGCGATGGTGAAGTCGGTGCCGAGCGCCTCCATCAGCGCCTCGGCGACCGGGCCGATGTTGCCGCGCGGCGTCGAATCGAAGGTCGAGCAGTACTTGAAGTAGAACTGCCGGCATCCCTGATCCTGCAGCCATTTCAGCGCCGCGAGCGATTCGGCCGTCGCCTCCTCGACCGGGTTGGTGCGCGATTTCAGCGCGATCACGATCGCGTCGATGTCGTCGGGCACCGGCCCCGTCGGCACGCCGATCATCTGCACGGTGCGCATGCCGTGCTTCACCAGCATGCCGGCGAGGTCGGTGCCGCCGGTGAAGTCGTCCGCGATGCAGCCAAGCAATACTGCCATGTCGTTCTCCTTGCTCTTCGATCAGCGGGCGGCGTCGGTCTTGGGCGCGGGCAGCGTGATGCCCGGGAACATCTTGATCACCGCCGAATCGTCCTCGCGGCCGTGACCGGCGGCCGAAGCCTGCATGAACATCTGGTGCGCGGTCGCTGACAGCGGCAGCGGAAACACCGACTTCTTCGAGTAGTCGAGCACGATGCCGAGATCCTTGACGAAGATATCGACCGCGGACAGCGGCGTATAGTCGCCGGCGAGGATATGCGGCACACGGTTCTGGAACATCCACGAGCTGCCGGCGCTGTTGCTGATGACTTCATACAGCGCGTCCGGATCGACACCGGCGCGCAGCCCCAGTGCCATCGCCTCGGCGGCGGCGGCGATATGCACGCCGGCGAGCAACTGGTTGATCATCTTGACCTTGGAACCCTGCCCCGGCGTGTCACCGAGGCGGTAGAGGCGCGCGCAGATCGCCTTGAACACCGCCTCACAGCGCTCGAACAAGGCCGGATCACCGGAGGCCATCACCGACATCTCGCCGCTCGCGGCCTTGGCCGCGCCGCCGGAGACGGGCGCATCGATCAGATGCAGGCCCATGTCGGCGAGTCGCGCGCCGAGCGCCTCGGCGAATTCGGGCGACACCGTCGCGCTGGCGATCACGATCGAGCCGGGTTTCAGCGTCGGGGCAATGCCCTGCTCGCCGAACAGCACCGCCTCGGTTTGCGCCGCATTGACGACCAGCAGGATCACCGCATCGACGTCCGGGCCCATCGCCGCAGGCGAAGCCGCACCCTGGCCGCCGGCCGCGACTACCGCTGCGACCGCCTCGGCGCGCACATCGCAGGCATGCACGTCGAGCCCGGCGCGCAGCAGGGACTTCGCCACCCCCATGCCCATCGCGCCCAGTCCGACCACGCCAACCGCCTTCACTTTGCTCATCTCGATCTCCTCTGATATCGGTCGATCCGGCTGCGCGCCGGCCGTCCTTTCATTCCCCGATTGCTCATCGCGGACGTGTGGATGCGTCGCAAATCCATGCGTTTCGCGACGCTTGTACTTTGCTGTATGGTCATCATACAATGCGATGACAGACTCGACAACTCGAACGAGGTCTCGCCGCTGATGCGAGTACGAAGGAGACAGGACAGATGACGCACCCCGAAATGCAGGAGCAGCTGCACGCCCTGTTCCCCACCGAATCCGACATCCCCGCCGAGTGCCGCGTGCTCGCGCCGCTGCACCAGCGCGCGATCCTGCTCAACGGCGAGATGCACATCTGGAAGGGCGAGACGCGCCCGGTGCATTCGCCGGTCGCGCTGCGCGGCGCCGACGGCAGCCTCACCCACGTCGAGCTCGGCAGCTTCCCGGTCACCGGCACGGTGGAAGCCGATGCGGCGATCGCCGCGGCCAGCGCCGCCTACAACAACGGTCGCGGCCAGTGGCCGACGATGTCGGTGGCCGATCGCATCAGTTGCGTCGAGAACTTCACCAACCAGATCGTCGCGCGCCGGCACGAGATCGTGAACCTGATCATGTGGGAGATCGGCAAGAGCCTCGCGGACTCCGAGAAGGAGTTCGACCGCACGATCGACTACATCAAGGCGACCATCGCCGAGTTGAAGAACCTCGACAACGCGAACTCGCGCTTCCAGATCGTCGACGGCACGATCGCGCAGATCCGCCGCTCGCCGCTCGGGATCGTGTTGTGCATGGGGCCGTACAACTACCCGATGAACGAGACCTTCTGCACGCTGATCCCGGCGCTGATCATGGGCAACGTGGTGCTGTTCAAGCCGCCGCGCTTCGGCGTGCTGCTGTATTACCCGATGCTGGAGGCGTTCCGCAGTGCCTTCCCGGCGGGCGTGATCAACATCGTGTATGGCCAGGGCCACGTGGTCGTGCCGCACATCATGAGTTCGGGCAAGGTGAACGTGCTGGCGCTGATCGGCACCAGCAAGGTCGCCGACCAGTTGAAGAAGGCGCACCCGAAGACCAACCGCCTGCGCGCGGTGCTGGGGCTGGAGGCGAAGAACGCGGCGATCATCCTGCCGGATGCCGACATCGAACTCACCGTCAAGGAGTGCATCGCGGGGTCGCTGTCCTTCAACGGCCAGCGCTGCACCGCGATCAAGATGATCCTGGTGCATCAGGCGATCGCCGACCAGTTCCTGCGCCGTTTCTGCGAGGAGATCGGCAAACTCAAGATCGGCATGCCGTGGGAAAAGGGCGTGACGCTCACGCCGCTACCCGAGATGGCGAAGGTCGCCTACATGGACGAATGCATCAGCGATGCCGTCGCCAAGGGTGCCAAGGTGCTCAACGAGAACGGCGGCGCCTCGGTCGAGACGCTGTTCTTCCCGGCGGTGGTGTTCCCGGTGAAGGACGGCATGAAGCTCTACCGCGAGGAGCAGTTCGGCCCGGTGGTGCCGGTCGCGCCCTTCGAGGACATCGAGACCGCGCTGGAGTACGTGATCACCTCGAATCACGGTCAGCAGGTGTCGATCTTCGGCACCAATCCGGACCAGATCGCGAACCTCGTCGATCCGCTGGTGAACCAGGTGTGCCGCGTGAACCTCAACGCGCAATGCCAGCGCAGCCCCGACGTGTTCCCCTTCGCCGGGCGCAAGGATTCGGCCGAGGGGACGCTGTCGGTGCATGACGCGCTGCGCTCGTTCTCGATCCGCACGATGGTCGCGGCGAAGCAGAGCCCGGCGTCGAAGAAGCTCCTCGACAGCATCGTGCTCGGCAACAAGTCGAACTTCGTCAATACGCGTTTCATCCTGTAAGACGCGCTAGCGCTTCCTCTCCGGGCCGGTATCGCCGCTCTCCAGACCTTTCAGATACCGGCCCTTTTCGTTTCCGCGCGATTTCTTCACCCGCTCGAGTCGTACCGGCCGAGACGGGCAGGCGCAAAAGACCGCTTCCCTTTACTGGTATGATGACCTAACATCTATACCACTTAACCCGCCCCGGTGGTAACGGAGACCCTCTTCATGACCGAGCGCATCTACGCGAAGTACTGGATCGAAACCCCCTTCCCGGTCGCGATGGCGGCCGAAGTGATGGCCGGCGAGCAGTCGTCGGGCACCTTCACGCGCCTTGCGAACGAGACCGACGAGCTGCGCGCGGCGCATGGCGCGCGTGTCGAAAGCATCGTCGAACTCGATGACGTCGCCGACCCCTCGCTGCCGATCCGCCCGCTGCCGGCCGACATGCGCGGGTCCGCCCGTTTCCGCCGCGCCGAGGTCGTGCTGTCGTGGCCGCTCGCAAACCTCGGCCCCTCGCTGCCGAACCTGCTCGCGACCGTCGCCGGCAACCTCTTCGAGCTGCGCGAGTTCTCCGGCCTGCGCCTGCTCGACCTGACCCTGCCGCCGGCCTTCGCCGACGCGTACCGCGGGCCGCAGTTCGGCATCAGCGGCACGCGCGAGCTGGTCGGCGTCGCCAGCGGCCCGCTGATCGGCACCATCATCAAGCCCAGCGTCGGTCTCTCTCCCGCGCAGACCGCGGGGCTGGTGCGTGAGCTCGTCGAGGCCGGCATCGACTTCATCAAGGACGACGAATTGCAGGCCAACGGCCCGCACAATCCGCTCACTGAACGCGTCGACGCGGTGATGCGCGTCATCAACGAGCACGCCGAGCGCAGCGGCAAGAAGGCGATGTACGCCTTCAACATCACCGGCGAGATCGACGAGATGCGCCGCCACCACGACTACGTCGTCGCCGCCGGCGGCAGCTGCGTGATGGCGACCCTGAACGCCGTCGGCCTGCCGGGCGTCGCCGCACTGCGCAGTCACAGCGAAGTGCCGATCCACGGCCACCGCGCCGGCTGGGGACTCTTCAGCCGCTCGCCACACATCGGCATCAGCTATATCGCCTACCAGAAGCTATGGCGACTCGCCGGTGTCGATCATCTGCACGTGAACGGCCTGCGCAACAAGTTCAGCGAGCCCGACGATTCGGTGATCGCCTCCGCGCGCGAATGCCAGACGCCAATGTTCGCCGCCCCCAAGCCCGGCTGCACGGTGATGCCGGTGTTCTCGTCCGCGCAGAGCGCCGAACAGGCCGCCGACACCTACGCCGCGCTCGGCAACACGGACCTCATCTACTGCTGTGGCGGCGGCATTTTCGCCCACCCGGGCGGCGTCGCCGGCGGCATCGCGAGCCTGCGCCAGGCGTGGGAAGCGGCTGCGCTGGGCGTGCCGCTCGACGTGCATGCCGAACGCCACCCCGAACTCGCCCAGGCGATCCGCACCTTCCGCAAATGAGTGACGCCGCGATGAACGACGACCTGCTGCTTTCCTATTACGGCGACGACCTCACCGGCTCGACCGACGTCATGGAATCGCTCGCGATGCACGGCGTGCCGACCGTGCTGTTCGTGAAGCGCCCGAACGACGCGCAGCGCGCGCGCTTCCCCGACGTCCGCGCGATCGGGCTCGCCGGCACCAGCCGCAGCGAATCGCCGGCGTGGATGGATGCGCAGCTGCCCGAGGCGTTCGCGTGGCTCAAGGGCCTCGGCGCCGCGCTGTGCCATTACAAGGTGTGCTCGACCTTCGACAGCGCGCCCACGGTCGGCAGCATCGGCCGCGCGCTCGACCTCGGCGCCGCCGCTTTCGCACAGAAAGTCACCCCGGTCGTCGTCGGCGTGCCGCAGATGCGCCGCTACACGGTGTTCGGCAACCACTTCGCCGCCGTCAATGGCGTCGTGCACCGCCTCGACCGCCACCCGGTGATGAGCCGCCATCCGGTCACGCCGATGGACGACGCCGACCTCACCCTCCATCTCGGCAAGCAGACGACGAAGCGCATCGCGCTCGCCGACTACGTGATGCTCGGCGCCGACGATGCCGACACGGCGATCGCGCGCCTGATGGACGGCAAGGATGAAGTGCTGCTCTTCGACGTGCCCGACCGCGCGATCCAGAAAGCCGTCGGCCGCCAGCTGTGGCGCCATCGCCGCCCCGGCGGCAGCTTCGTCGTCGGCTCGTCCGGCGTCGAATACGCGCTGATCCAGCAATGGATCGCCGAGCGCATGATCCCCGGCTCCGCCGAGTTCGCATCGCCCGGTGCCGTCGAGCGCATCGCGGTCGTCTCCGGCAGTTGCTCCGAAGTCACCGCGCGCCAGATCCGCTGGGCCGAGCACAACGGTTTCGCCGCGATCGCACTCGACGCGCGCCGCCTCGCGAGCACGATCCATGGCCCCGAGACCTTCGACGCGGCCCTCGCCGACGGCGTCGCGGCGCTCAAGCGCGGGCAGAGCGTCGTGCTGTACACCGCGCTCGGACCGGACTCGAACCTCGTTGACGCGGCCGATTGCGATGAAAGTTTCCGCCATCGCATCGGTCAGCAGCTCGGCGGGCTCCTCAAACGCCTGATCGAACGCGAATCGCTGAAACGCGTCGTGATTGCGGGCGGCGACACGTCCAGCCACGCCTTGCAGCAGTTGGGCGTATTCGCGCTGACGACGCGCCTGCCGCTGCCCGAAACGCCGGGCTCGCCGCTGTGCACCGCGCACAGCGAGGAAGCCCGCTTCGACGGCCTGCAGATCGCGCTCAAAGGCGGCCAGATCGGCAGCGAAGCCTACTTCGGCAACATCCGCGACGGACGCCGCTGAACGGCGCTCAGGTCAGCAGAGACTCCCCCGCACGCGCGCCGGCTTCTTTCGCCGCGGACTGGTACAGCGCGCGGGCGCGCCGCAGGTGATCCGCCATGCGCTGCGCGGCGGCGGCCGGGTCATGCGCCTCGATCGCGCGCAGGATCCCCTCGTGCTCCGTCAAGGTCGTCTGCTCGTTGCCTTCCCAGTGCAGCACCTTCGAATGGAAGCGCGCCAGCCAGCCCAGCATCGCCTCGCTCGTCGCGGTGAAGATCGGATTGCGCGTGACCGCCGCGATGCCGCGGTGAAAAGCCATATCGGCCGCGATGAAGGCCTCGCAATCCTCGTTCAGGGCGCTGCGCTGTCGTTGCAGCAGCGCCGCGAGCCGCGCGACATCCGCCGCATCGGCCAGCTCTGCCGCGCGCTGCGCCATGCCGACCTCGAAGAAGGTGCGCGCCTCCTTCAGGTGCTCCAGCGACTCGGGGGACTGCATCAGCATGTGGCGCGCCGTCAGGTCGAGCTGCGAGATCAGCCCCGACGCGGTCGGCTGCAGCACCTTCGGTCGCTGTCCGTGCTGGATCGAAATCAGCCCCTGGCGCTCCAGCGACTGCATCGCCTCACGGATCGCCGGCCGTCCGACGCCGAGGCTTTCCATCAGCTCGCGTTCGGACGGCAGCGATTCGCCCGGCGGGTAATCGCCGCTGCGGATCAGCTCGTAGAGCCGGTCGAAGACCTCGTTCGAGAGCTTGCGCTTCACTATTTTTCCCGTACCGCCCATCGTCGAGCCCACCCCATCGTTGTCACGCACCTGCGCCCTCGCAGTCTGCCGTTTCCTTGCCGCGCGCATCGCCGACTCCACGCCCACCCCCACGCCCGCGCCCGCGCCGCCGTCGCGATTGTCCCGAAACTCGGCGCCCCCTGCCAGTTTTCCCGCCTGCGCACCTCGCACGCCCCCCGAAGCGCCTCCCGAGCGCACAAATTTCGTCTCAGGCCTTGACTTGCTGGTCTCGTTAGGATGTCATTATACCAGTTTCTCAGAGAACAACATGACAGCCTTCCCGTCACCGGACGGCTGCCACCCGACACCGATGATGGAGATGGATGAAATGACCACAATTGCGCTGATCGGCGCCGGCGGAAAGATGGGTTTCCGCCTGTCGAGCAACCTCAAGAACTCGGACTTCAGGGTGCGCCACGTCGAAGTCGGCGAAGCCGGCCGCCAGCGGCTCGCCACCGAACTCGGCGTCACCTGCGTGGCCGCCGAGGAAGCCGTGCCCGGCGCCGACGTCGTGATCCTCGCCGTGCCCGACAACCTCATCGGCAAGATCGCCGCCGGCCTCAGCCCGATGATGGAAAGCGGCACGATGGTGATCGCGCTCGACGCCGCCGCGCCCTTCGCCGGCCATCTGCCCGCGCGCCCCGACCTCACCTACTTCGTCACCCATCCCTGCCATCCGTCGATCTTCAACGACGAGACCGATCTCGCCGCGAAGAAGGACTACTTCGGTGGCGTCAAGGCGACGCAGCACATCGTCAGCGCGCTGATGCAGGGCCCCGCGGAAGCCTTCGAGCTCGGCGAGAAGATCGCCCGCACCATCTACGCCCCGGTCGGCCGCGCCCACCGCGTCACCGTCGAACAGATGGCGCTGCTCGAACCGGGCCTGTCGGAAACCATCTGCGCCACGCTGCTCGCCGTCATGCGCGAGGCGATGGACGAAGTCATCACCCGCGGCGGCATCCCCAAGGAATGCGCGCGCGACTTCCTGCTCGGCCACATGAACATCCTCGGCGCCGTGATCTTCGAAGAACAGCCCGGCGCCTTCTCGGACGCCTGCAACAAGGCGATCACCTACGGCAAGGCGCAGCTGATGCAGCCCGACTGGAAGCGCGTGTTCGAACCCGAAGAGATCGCCGCGAGCATCGCGCGGATTACCTGAAACCCCTCGTCCGGCCCCGGCGGCCGGGCCATAGGCGCCGGGGCCGTCCTGAGCGGCCCCGGTTCAACGATAAGCACAGCTGATGTGTGACTCTGAACCATACGGTGCATGCGGCTCACTGAAGGTCTAAACTCGGCAAAATGATGCTGCGGCTCGCTATCACCTGCCTGATCATGCTGACCGGGATCGTCATGCTCCAGGACCGTTGGCTCTACTTCCCTGACAAGGCCGCCGTCGCAGACATCGCTTCCGAGCGGCTTCGCGCCTGGCCGACGCCACAGGACTTTCGCGGTCTCGTGGCGGAACCGGCCGGCGTCGTGCGCGGCACGGCCGTCGTCTTTCACGGCAACGCCGGGCATGCCGGTCACCGCGAATTCTACGCCGCCGCGCTCACACGGCTGGGGCTGCGGGTGATCCTTGCCGAGTATCCGGGCTATGGTCCGCGCGACGGCGCGGTCGGCGAAAAGAATCTGGTCGCCGACGCCGAACAGACCGTCGCGCTCGCCCATCGCCTTTATGATGCGCCCATGCTGCTCATCGGCGAATCACTCGGGGCCGGCGTGGTGGCTGCGGCCAGCGCGAGCCAACGCGACGCGACGGCCGGTCTGCTGCTGATCACGCCATGGGATCGGCTCGCGAACGTTGCCACGCTCCACTATCCATGGCTGCCCGTGCAATGGCTGCTGAACGACCGCTACGACAGCGCGACCCACCTGGCGTCGTTCGACCGCCCTGTTCTGGTGATGGTCGCCGAACGGGACAGCATCGTTCCCGCCCGTTTCGGCACCGCGCTTTATGACGGGCTGGCGGCCCCCAAACGACTCGCAGTGGTGAAGGCGGCTGACCATAACGACTGGATCGAGCACATCGACGACACCTGGTGGCGCGAGGCAATCGCCTTCCTGCTCGGTGACTCCCCGTGATTGGCGCGGGGATGTCGGCCGATCTCCGCGTGCCCCCGACGCCGCGCGCATGACAACTCGACTCCTGCAGCGCATAATCAATTGGCCTATGCGCCGGAGCAGCCCTGCGGCCAGCACGGCCCCCCTCCGTAGCGCACGACAATTCCTTGATTCTCCGGGAGAGTTTTCATGAGCGCAGTCCTGTTCGAATGGTCCGACACCTTCAACGTCGGTATCCAGGAGATCGACGAACAACACCGCACCCTGGTTGATCTGCTCAACCAGCTCCACGCCGCGATCCGCGACCACAAGGGCAGCCAGGCCAGCCGCGCAATCCTCGACCAGCTCGCCGAATACACGCGCACGCACTTCCTGCTTGAAGAAAGCCTGATGCGCGTCTCCCACTACGGTGGCTTCGAACTGCACAAGCAGCAGCACGAAGACCTGATCTCCCAGGTCAAGGCGCTGCAGGACAAACTCGACACCGGGCAGGCGGCGATCAGCTTCGAGCTGCTGCACTTCCTGCAGGTGTGGCTGACGAAACACATCAACGAAAGCGACAAGCGCTTCGGCCAGCATTTCGCCAAATCGACAAACCTGCAGGGCTACGCGCAGTGGTCGGATGAGGTCAAGACGACGATGCAGAAGAAGAAATGGTGGTGGAAGTTCTGGTAAGCGGCTGAAGCCGTCGCGTTGGTCCTGCCCGGTTCGCCCGGGCTTTTTTTTGCTTCGAGCTCGCTGCGCCTCGGGCTCGCCCCACGGCCGGCGGCTATAAAGAAATGCTGTCCACTCCAGAACGCCATTCCTGCCCCACGCACGTCAAGGAGAGCCTTATGAGCATTACGAACAGCCAGTCCGGAACGAATGTGCATGAGATTGCGGACGGGATTTATCGCATCAACACGCCGCTCGCCATCGACGGAGCGGGCGGCTTCTCGTTCAACCAGTACCTCATCGCGGACGATGAGCCGCTGCTCTTCCACACCGGCCCGCGGAAGATGTTTCCGCTCGTGCGCGAGGCGCTGGCGAGCGTTTTGCCGATCGAGAAGCTTCGCTACATCGCGTTCTCCCATGTGGAAGCGGACGAGTGCGGCTCGCTCAACGAATGGCTCGGCGCCGCGCCGCAGTCCGTGCCGGTCTGCGGGACCGTGGCGGCGATGGTGTCCATCGGCGACCTTGCCGACCGGGCGCCGCGCGCGCTGGCCGATGGCGAGCGGCTCGCGCTGGGCCGGCACGCCGTGCGCTGGCTCGACGCACCGCATCTGCCACACGGGTGGGATTGCGGTTTTCTGACGGAAGACCTGACCGCCACCCTGCTGTGCGGCGACCTGTTCACACAGCCCGGCGCCGACCTTCCGGCCATGACCGAGGCCGACATTCTCGGGCCGAGCGAAGCCTTTCGCCACGCGATGGATTACTTCGCGCACGCGCAGAATTCGCGCGAATTGCTCGAGAAACTGGCCGCGACGAAGCCGACGACGTTGGCCTGCATGCACGGCAGCGCCTGGCGTGGCGACGGGGCACAACTGCTGCGAGCCCTTGCCGGCGCGCTGTCGACATGATGCACTTCGTCCCTGGCACGACAACATGGTCCGGCCAGGCACGTACCCCGAAGACCGGGAATTTCGCTGAGTCACATCCGGAACGAACGACATGAAAATTGCGGTGATGGGTGCCGGCGCGGTCGGCTGCTACTACGGCGGGATGGTGGCGCGCGCGGGTCATGAAGTCGTCCTGATCGGGCGGCCGGCGCACGTGGAGGCAGTGCGGCGCGATGGGCTTTATCTGGATACGCAGACGTTCCAGGCGCACGTGCCGATGCAGGCGAGCACCGACGCCAGCGGCGTGCGCGGCGCGGCGCTGGTGCTGTGCTGCGTGAAGTCGACCGATAGCGAAAGCGCCGCCGCGGACATGGCGCCGCATCTCGCGCCGGGCGCGCAGGTGCTGAGCCTGCAGAACGGCGTCGACAATGCCGAGCGTCTGCAGGCGCTGCTCGGTCGCGAAGTCGCGCCGGCGGTGGTCTATGTCGCGACCGAAATGGCGGGCCCGGGCCACGTCAAGCACCACGGACGCGGCGAACTGGTGATCGGGCCGTCGGCGGCGAGCGCGAACCTGGTCAAGCTGTTTGCCGACGCCGGCGTGCCGGTGCAGGTGTCCGACAACGTGATGGGTGCGCTGTGGGCCAAGCTGATCCTGAACTGCGCCTACAACGCGCTGTCCGCGATCACGCAACTGCCGTACGGCCTGCTGGTGCAGGGGCAAGGCGTCGAGGACGTGATGCGCGACGCGGTGCTGGAATGCCTGGCGGTGGCGCAGGCCGAAGGCGTGAGCGTGCCCGGCGACACGTGGGACGCGGTGCAGCGCATCGCACGCACGATGCCGACCCAATTCTCATCGACCGCACAGGACCTCGCACGCCACAAGCGCAGCGAGATCGACCATCTCAACGGCTATGTGTTGCGCAAGGGCGCGGCGCGCGGCATCGCGACACCGGTCAATCGCGTGCTGCACACGCTGGTCAGGCTGCTGGAAGGCCGTCCGGCGCCGGCTGAGCAACCGGTCTAGGTCGCGGCGGCGCCCGACTCACCGGCGCCTGAGCCGCTCTACCTCGACCTTGCCAGCCTCATCCAGTCTGCCCCGGACCTCGACGTAGTCGCCCGGTGCCGGCGCCTTGTCCACGCGGGTGCGCCGACCGATCGCAAGATCGAGTCCGTCCAGTTGCGATCCCTGCCCGAGAGTCCCGTGCAAGCGCACGCTCGCCCCCGCCGGGACGGCCGCAACCCTGCCTGCGGTGTCGCGCGCCCCTTGGGCGATCCAGTCTTCAATCAGCCGGATCTCGTCGCTTGTGAGGTAGGGAGGGCCGTCGAAGGGCATCCTCGGGCGCGCCTGGCCGCGGATGCGCCGGACCAGCTCGCTTGCGTCCGGATTTCCCGGCACCACGCGCACGCGATCGGCAGTCGATAGCGTCGCTTCGTACGAGGTCAGGCGAAAACCTTCCGGAGCCGCCCCCATCAAGCCTTTGTCCGTGTGGCACTTGGCACAACGCGTGGCAAGGATCGGCGCGACATGGCGATAGGTGACCGACTCGCCCGGCGCAGGCCGCGGGGCGACGGCCGGCGCCTCCGCCCGAACCGGATCGCCCTTGCGCAGACCGGCCACCACCCAGCGCTCAAACATCGCGATCTGGCTGTCGGGCAAGAACGGCGGCCCGGTCATCGGCATGCGCGGCAGACTGATGCCCTTGATACGGCGAATCAGTTCGCTCGCCGACGGATCGCCGGCTTTCAACACCGGGCCCGTGGTGCTGCCTTTCAGCATCGATTCGAAGCTGTCCAGCCGAAGACCGCGGGGCGCGGCGTCACCGGAATGGCACACGATGCAGTGTTGCGCGAGGATCGGCACGAGGTCGGCATACGTCTCGCTGCCGCCTGCCTGAGCCCTCGCCTGCGGCGCCAACGCGACGAGCAGGAGCGTCAATACCGCCGCAAGCCAACGCCGCCACGTGGCCCGAGCAAGGTCGCTCGTCGACGCACGGGGGGCGTCCTCGAGCGGCCTGGCGGGTGCGTTGATTGCGGAATTCATCGCGGTACGCTCTTCATGTCGGGTTCCGACGACTCGGTCTCATCCCGTCTGCGGCAACCCGCTGCCTCGCGGGGCTTCGCTGACGCATTGGCGCTTTGTATTCTGCACCCGATTCCCGTCAAATGCCGCGCGGCCGGCGGCACCGGGCGCACACCGGCCGGCGCAGTTTTACTCGCGTGTTACACCGCCTCGGCGATCGCCTTGCCGAGCGCCACGGTATTGCCCTTGCCGCCCATGTCGGCAGTCAGCGGCGCGTGCGCGGGCCCCGCCTCCAGCGTGCGCTCGATTGCGCCGAGGATGGCGTCGTGCGCGTCCTTGTGGCCGAGAAATTCGAGCATCAGCGCGCCCGACCAGATCTGGCCGATCGGGTTGGCGATGCCTTTGCCGGCGATGTCCGGCGCCGAACCATGCACCGGCTCGAAGAGGCTAGGAAACTTGCGTTCCGGATTCAGGTTCGCCGACGGCGCGATGCCGATCGTGCCAGTGCAGGCCGGGCCGAGGTCCGAAAGAATGTCGCCGAACAGGTTGCTCGCGACAACCACGTCGAACCAGTCCGGGTGCTGCACGAAGTGCGCGGTGAGGATGTCGATGTGGTACTTGTCGACACGAACATCGGGGAAGCTCTTCGCCATCTCGGCGACGCGCTCGTCCCAGTAGGGCATCGTGATCGAGATGCCGTTCGACTTGGTCGCGGAGGTCAGGTGCTTCTTCGGCCGGCTCGCCGCAAGCTCGAAGGCGAACTTCGCGACGCGGTCGACGCCGGTGCGCGTCATGATCGTTTCCTGCACCGCGAACTCGCGCTCGGTGCCGGGGAACATGCGCCCGCCGATGGTCGAATACTCGCCTTCGGTGTTCTCGCGCACGACGTAGAAGTCGATGTCGCCCGGCTTGCGGTTCGCGAGCGGCGACGGAATACCGGGCATCAGCCGCGCCGGGCGCAGGTTCACATACTGGTCGAACTCGCGCCGCATCGTGATCAGCGAGCCCCACACCGACACGTGGTCGGGCACCGTCGCCGGCCAGCCGACCGCGCCGAAGAAGATCGCGTCGTGGCCGCCGATGCGCTCCTTCCAGTCGTCCGGCATCATCTTGCCGTGCTTCGCGTAGTAGTCGCAGTTGGCGAAGTCGAAGTGGTCGAACGCGAGCGCGATGCCGAACTTGCGTGCGGCCGCCTCGACGACGCGCAGCCCTTCGGGCATCACTTCCTTGCCGATGCCGTCGCCGGCGATCACTGCAATACGATGGATGGTCATGGTCTATTCACTCTCCTGCTCGGCGGGCGTCACAGTCCGCCCATGCACAAATATTTCACTTCGAGGAATTCCTCGATCCCGTATTTCGAGCCTTCGCGGCCGATGCCCGACTGCTTGACGCCGCCGAAGGGCGCGACCTCGTTCGCCATCAGGCCGGCGTTGATGCCGACGAGGCCGTATTCGAGCGCCTCGGCAACGCGCCAGATGCGGCCGATGTCGCGGCCGTAGAAGTACGCGGCCAGCCCGTACTCGGTGTCGTTGGCGAGACTGATCGCCTCGTCCTCGCTGCGGAAGCGGTACAGCGGCGCAACCGGGCCGAAGATCTCTTCCTTCGCGATCGACATGTCGGGCGTCGCGTCGGCGAGTACCGTGGGCTCGAAGAAGGTGCCGCCCAGCACATGGCGCTTGCCGCCCGTGAGCACGCGCGCGCCCTTCGCCGCCGCATCGGCGAGATGCCGCTCGACCTTCCTCACCGCCGCGTCGTTGATCAGCGGCCCCTGCTGCACGCCGGGTGCAAAGCCGTCGCCGACCCGCAACTCCATCACCGCGCGCGTGAATTTGTCGGCGAAGGCGTCATAGACACCGTCCTGCACGAGGATGCGGTTCGCGCACACACAGGTCTGGCCATTGTTGCGGAACTTGGACTGCATCGCCCCGGTGACCGCGGCGTCGAGATCGGCGTCGTCGAACACGATGAAGGGCGCATTGCCGCCGAGTTCCAGCGACAGCTTCTTCACCGTGTCGGCGCACTGGCGCATCAGCAGCCGCCCGGTCGCGGTCGAGCCGGTGAAGGTGAGCTTCCTCACCGTCGGGTTGGACGTCAGCTCGCCGCCGATCTCCGCAGCCGGGCCGGTGACGACCGACAACACACCCGGCGGCACCCCCGCCTCGACCGCCAGCTCGACCATCGCCAGCGCCGAGAACGGCGTGTCCGGCGCGGGTTTCAGCACCATCGTGCAGCCGGCCGCGAGCGCCGGGCCGGCCTTCTTGGTGATCATCGCCGATGGGAAATTCCACGGCGTGATCGCCGCGCACACGCCGATCGGATCCTTGATGACGACGAGGCGCGTGTCGGCGCTCTTCGACGGGATGGTGTCGCCATACACGCGCTTGCCTTCCTCGGCGAACCATTCGAGGAAGGACGCCGCGTAGGCGATCTCGCCGCGCGCCTCGCTGAGCGGCTTGCCCTGCTCTGCGGTCATGATGCGCGCGAGATCCTCCTGATGGCGCATCACCAGTTCGAACCAGCGCCGCAGCACCGCGCTACGCTCGTGCGCGGGTTTCGCGCGCCAGGCTGGCAGTGCGCGCGCCGCGGCGTCGATCGCGCGGCGCGTCTCGGCGACGCCCATCGTCGGCACCGTGCCGAGTTCCTCGCCGGTCGCGGGGTTGAACACCGCGTCACGCCGCCCCGAATCGGCGTCGCACCACACGCCATCGACGTAGCATTGATTGCGGAAAAGTCGGTATTCCTTCAGCTCCAGCATGTCCGCGCCTCCCTCAGATGCAGCGTCCGCCATCGACCTCGACGCAGATCCCGGTCACCAGCTCCGAGGCCGGGTCCGCGAGGAAGAGCGCCGCATTGGCGATGTCTGAAGGCCGGCTCATGCGCCCGAGCGGGATCGTCGCGATGAACTTCTCGCGGTTCTCCGGCGTGTCCTCCTTGCCCATGAAAGTCGTCAGCAGCGCGGTCTCGCCCATCACCGGGTTGATGCCATTGACGCGAATCCGGTCCGGCGCCAGCTCGATCGCCATCGCCTTGGTCAGCGCAATCACCGCGCCCTTGCTGCCGCTGTACCAGCACAGACCGGGGCGCGGACGGATGCCGGCGGTCGAGGCGACGTTAACGAACACCCCGCCGCCCTGCTTGCGGAACACCGGCACGCAGTGCATCGCCGAGTGGTAGATGCTCTTCACGTTGACGTCGTAGATGCGGTCGAACTGCTCCTCGCTGATGTTCAGCATCGGCTGGTTTGCGTGGCTCGTACCGGCGTTGTTCACCATCACGTCGAGGCGCCCGAAACGACCCACCGCGGTCTCGACGAGCAGCTTCATGTCGCCCGAGCGGCTCACGTCGGCGCGGCAATACACCGCCTCGGCACCGCCGTCGCGCAGCGCCGCAGCAACGCGCTCGCCATTCTCGTCGTTGATGTCGGCGACGACGATCTTCGCGCCCTCCGCCGCATACGCATGGCAGATCCCTTCGCCGAATCCCGAACCACCGCCGGTGACGACCGCCACCAAATCCTTCATCCGCATCCTGGTCTCCTCGTGATTGTCCGCGGTGCGGAACGGCCGCACCTGCACTTCTGAATCGCCAAGTTGTATGATGTTCTACATCTGACAACTTGATGCAAGCGTACGGAGCGAGTTGTATGATGTCAACACCACCAACAACGATCGCCCGCCGGCTGCGACCCGCGCGTCCGGACGACCGAGGAACGCCGATGAACGACAGCACGAATTTCCGGCCCGAGTCCCTGACCGTGGACGGCACGCTCGCGGACCGGGTGCGCACGATCCTCGAACAGCGCATCAAGGGTGGCGAGTTCCCGCCGCATTCCCACCTGCCGTCCGAACCGGTGCTCGCGGAACGCTTTCGCGTCAGCCGCACGGTGATCCGCGAAGCGGTGTCACGGCTGAAGTCGGAGGGCCTCGTCGAGACGCGCCGCGGCAGTGGCACGATCGTGCTCGAACCCAACCTCGCGACGCCCTTCCGCATCGACGTCGACGTGCGCGACTCGGCCGCGGCAGTGCTGCGCGTCATCGAACTGCGGCGCGGCATCGAGGCGGAGATGGCGGCGCTCGCCGCGGAACGCCGCACGGCCACCCAGCTCGCGCAGATCCGCAAGGCGCTCGCGGCGATCGACCACGCAACGCAGGCGGGCGGCGACGGCGTCGCCGAAGACCTCGCGCTGCACACCGCAATCTCGCAGGCGACCGGCAACTCGCTCTACACCTCGCTGCTGAACTTCCTGACGCAGTTCATCCAGGCAGCGATCCGCGTCACACGGACCAACGAGGCGCAGCGCGACGACCTGGCGCAGCACACGCGCAGCGAACACGCGCAGCTCGTCGACGCGATCGCGCGCAAGGACGTCGCGGCGGCGCGCGCGGCGGCACTGGAACACATGGAAAACACCGCGAAACGCGTGCGTGAGGCGGACCCGTCCTTCTGGACCGGCCAGGCCGGCGAGATCGCACAGCGGCTCGCGAGAACGGCGCAGGATGTGGCGACCAGCGCCAGTCGCCCGACACGCGGCAAGAAAAAGGCCGCGCCTCAGTCCTGACGGCGCGACCTCATCGGGCCGGACGCAGCGGCACCCGAACGGCGCCGCCCCGCGCTCAAGGCATCACTTCGACGTACTCGTAGATCTCACAGTCGGAGATCTCGCGCCGCACCGGGATAGTCGCCTGCGCGTACCACGCGTGCGGATCACGCCGGTCGATCTCGGCGCCCATGAACTTCACCAGCTCGCAGATCGGCTCGACCACCTGCTCGCGGTAGGGCGCATCGTCGAGCACGTAGCCGACGTACAGGTTCTTCATGCAGTTGCGGCGGCAGAACGACAGCGCCTCGCAGCCCTCGCACGGCATCTCCGGCGCAGGCTGCAGCGGGCTCGCCCTGAGCCAGTTGCCGTTCAGATCGCCGCTCTGCAGCTCCGGCAGATGCGTGAGATCCGGGCACGGGAAGATGCGCCCATCGGGCAGGATGTTGAGGATGTGCGTCGATGAACGGCACTGCGTGTGCCCGCTGCAGGCTTCGCGCGCGCGTGACGGCAGCACCTTGTTGCGCACCGTGCCCATCAGCGGAATGAAGGGGTAGAGCCCGTCGGTCGCGAAGAACCTGTCGATCAGCTGCGTCAGCGCGGCTTTCTTGCGCCGCATGTTCTCCGCATCGTAGAAGCCCTCGGCCTGCGCGAACTGCCAGTAAACATAGTCGAAGGTCGGCAGCAGGCTGTCGAGTTCGTCGAAGCTGATGTCCTCGTGCCCCCAGGTCACCCGCGCGGTCAGCTTGCCGCCGAGCTTCGGGCGGATCTTCTCGATGTTGGCCGTCACCTTGCGAAACACGCCACGGCCGCGATAGTGGTCGGTCGTATGCTCGGCGCCGTCGACCGACACCAGCACGTTCGACAGCTTCGCCAGCACCGCATCGGGCAGCCGGTGCAACAGCGTGCCGTTGGTCTGCAGCTGGTAACGCCAGGTCGGATGACGCTCCATCAGCCCGACGATGAAGGGGATGTTCAGCGTCGGCTCGCCGCCATAGAAGGTCACGTAGATCTCCTTGTCGGCGAGATACGTCGCGACGAAGGCGTCGAGCGTGTCGAGCGAGTACTCGGCCTTGCCCTGCGAGCCGACGACATCGCCGACCGCGATCGAGCAGTAGGAGCATTTCAGGTTGCAGGTCAGCGTCGTGAAGATGTTGAGTTCGACGCGATTGCCGACGATCGGCGAACGCAGTTCCGGCGCATTCATGGTGTGCGGTGGCTGATCCGAAGTGAATTGACCCCAACTGGGGCGCGGGATTATAGCGGGGACATTCGCCCGGCGCGAGGTATCAGATCAGGGATCAACTGAGGCGCTCGGCCAGATGACGGCGCACCGAGATCGCGCTGCCGAACCAGCCGAGGAAGGCCGCGAAACCGAGGATCGCCGCACTCTCGCGCGGACCCGGCCCGCTCAGCGCAAACACCGCGCCATACGTTTCGGCCAGACTTGCGACCGGCCCACCCAGCGCGTGCACCGTCGCCCACACCGTCGCCAGCGCAACGCCGCCGCCGAGCAGGCCCTGCAGACTGCCGAACCAGTAGAACGGCCGCCGGATGAAGGGGTCGGTCGCACCGAGCAGGCGGCTGACGTCGATCTCGTGACGCTGCGTCAGGATCTGCAGGCGGATGGTGTTGAAAGTGACGATCACCAGCGCGAAGCCCAACAGGGCCGCGAGCAGCAGCACGGCAGAGCGCCCCAGCCCGAGCAGCGCGTTCAGGCGCTTGACCCAGGCCGAATCGAGCTGCACATGAGCCACCCCCGGCAATGCCGCAAAGCGCGCATGCAAGGCATCGTAGACCGCCGGGTCCTCACCGCGCGGCGTGACGATAAAGGCGTCCGGCAAGGGATTGCTCGTCAGCCCGCCGAGCACGTCGCCCAGGCCGCTGCGCTCGAGCTGCTGCAAGGCCTCGTCCTTGGACACATGGCGATAGCCCGCCAGTTCGGCATCGCCACGCAGGCGCCTTTCGAACGCCGCGATATCGGACGCGGACGCATCCTGCGCCATGAACACGCTGATTTCCGGCGCGCCCGACACGCCGCGCGCAAGCGAGGCGACGTTGTCGAGCAACAGGTAACCCGCCGCGGGCAGCGACAACGCGATACCGACGACCAGCGCCGACAGCAAGGTGCCGAGCGGCTGCGAGCCCAGACGCCACAGCGCCTGGACGAACGCGCGGCCGTGCAGATAGAACCAATTGCTCATGCCGCGTCCCCCACCAGCAGCCCCTTGCCCAGCACCAGCCGGCGCGGTTTGTGCTGCGCGAACAGACGCTCGTCATGGGTCGACACCAGCACCGTGACCCCCGCCGCATTAAAGGATTTGAACAGGTTCGCGATCTCGTCCGCGTAGGCGGTGTCGAGATGTGCGGTCGGCTCATCGGCGATCAGGATCGACGGACGATTGACGATCGCGCGCGCGATCGCGACGCGCTGCTGCTCGCCTCCCGAAAGGCCCGCCGGCATCTCGCGCTCGCGCCCCGCCAGTCCGACACGCTCCAGTGCCGCCGCCACCCGCTTGGCCGCATCGCGCGGCGGATGACCGGTGATGACCAGCGGCAACATCACGTTGTCGAACACCTTGCGGTCGTAAAGCAGGCGGCTCTCCTGCAGCACCAGCCCAAGATTGCGGCGCAGATAGGGAATTGCGCGCGGACGCAGGCTGGAGACGTCCTGCCCATTGATCTTCACCGCCCCCGACGTCGGCCGCTCGATCGCCGCGATCAGTTTCAGCAAGGTGCTCTTGCCCGCCCCGGAATGCCCTGACAGCACGGCCAATTCACCATGGCGGATCTCGAAGCTGACCCCGGCGAGCGCGGTGTAACCGCCCGGGTAACGCTTGACGACTTCGTCGAAGACGATCATGCCGCGCCGTCGGCTCCCGAACCCGGCAAGGGCTCGAACAGCGCATCGACGAACTCGCGCGCATGGAAGGGCTGCAGATCGTCGATGCCCTCGCCGACGCCGATGAAACGCAGCGGGCGTGGGAACTGGCGCGCGATCGCGGCAATGACGCCACCCTTGGCGGTACCGTCGAGCTTGGTCACGACCAGCCCGGTCACGCCGATCGCGCTGTCGAAGGCCTTGACCTGCGCCAGCGCGTTCTGGCCGATGTTCGCGTCGAGCACCAGCAGCACCTCGTGCGGCCCGCTCGGGTCAGCCTTCGCGATCACGCGGCGCACCTTGGCGATCTCTTCCATCAGGTGCAGCTGCGTCGGCAGGCGTCCCGCGGTGTCGGCGAGCACGACGTCGATGCGGCGCGCCTTGGCCGCGTTGATCGCATCGAAGATCACCGCCGCCGAATCGCCGCCGTCCTGCGCGATCACCGTGACGTTGTTGCGCTCGCCCCAGGTCGTCAATTGCTCGCGCGCAGCAGCACGGAAGGTGTCACCGGCCGCCAGCAGCACGCTCTTGCCCTGCGACTGGAAATACTTCGCGAGCTTGCCGATCGAGGTCGTCTTGCCCGAACCATTCACCCCCGCAATCATGATGATGTAGGGCATGTGGCCGGACACGTCGAGCGGCTGCTCGAGCGGCGCGAGGATCGCATGCAGCTCCTCCGCCAGCGCCTTCTGCAACTGATCGGCGGTTTCCAGCTTGTCACGCTTCCAGCGCTTGCGCAGTTCGCCGAGCAGGTGATGCGTCGCCTCGACGCCGCAATCGGCCATCAGCAGCGTTGCTTCCAGCTCTTCGAGCAGATCCTCGTCGATCTTGCGCAGGCCGAACAAACTCGCCAGACCGCCCCCAAGCTGCTGGCGCGTGCGGCTGAGGCCCGCCTTCAGGCGCTCGGTCCAGGAGCGCTTTGCGACAGGCGCGGCGGCCGTGTCCTGCAGCGCCTCGACGGCGGCCGGGGCAGCGGCAGGCTCCGCCGCGCGGGCCGGTTCTGCCGCCGGTTCGGGTTTTACGGATTTTTTCAGGAAACCAAACATGGATACTCGGGTCTCTTGTGACGTTCGAACTTCGGGCGGCGCCGAAATCCCAATAACGCTAAGATGCGGCTGCGCGTTGAATCCGCTGCCCGGATACCGGGCGTCGTGAACCGTCAATTCTACCAGATGCAGGACATCTCCATGTTTCGCCAGACCTTTCCCCGCACCACCCTGCTGGTCGCTGCGCTCGCACTCGGGGCCGGCCCGCTGCACGCGAATCCGTTCGAGACCACCCTCGCCAACGGCATGAAAGTCATCGTCAAGGAAGACCGCCGCGCGCCGTCCGTCGTCCACATGCTGTGGTACGGCGTCGGTGCGATGGACGAGCCCGAAGGCGTGTCCGGTATCGCCCATATGCTCGAACACATGATGTTCAAGGGCACCGAGAAGGTGGGCCCGGGCGAGTTCAACAAGCGCGTCGCGGCCGTCGGCGGGCGTGACAACGCCTTCACGTCGCACGACTACACCGCCTACTTCCAGCAGATCCCGTCCTCGCGCCTCGCCGACATGATGCAGCTCGAAGCCGATCGCATGATCAACCTGAAGATCAGCGACGCGAATTTCAAGCCGGAACTCGAGGTGGTCAAGGAAGAACGGCGCCTGCGCACCGACGACCAGCCGCGCGCACTGGTGTATGAGCAACTGTCGGCAACCGCTTTCCAGGCCCATCCCTACCGGCGCCCGATCATCGGCTGGATGACCGACCTCGACACCATGACCGCTGCCGACGCGCGCGCCTGGCACAAGCACTGGTACACGCCCAACAACGCCCGCCTCGTCGTCGTCGGCGACGTCGATCACAAGACCGTGTTCGAAATGGCACGCAAGCACTACGGCCCGATCAAGGCGCGTCCGCTGCCGGCACGGCGCATCACCGCCGAGCCCGAGCAGCGCGGCCCGCGCGAAACCGTCGTCAAGGCCCCTGCGGATCTGCCCTACGTGGCGCTCGCCTGGCAGGCGCCGAGCCTGCGCAACCCCGACGCCGACCGCGATGTCCATGCCCTCAAGGTGCTCGCCGCGGTGCTCGACGGCTACGACGGTGCGCGCCTGACGCGCCGGCTGGTGCGCGAAAGCCAGGTCGCGGTGTCGGTCGGCGCCGGCTACGACGGCAGCGGCCGCGGCCCCTCGCTGTTCACGCTCGACGGCTCACCGGCTGCCGGCAAGACCGTTGCCGACGTCGAAGCCGCGCTGCGCGCCGAAATCGAACGCATCCAGAAGGACGGCGTCGCCGAGGACGAACTGCGCCGCGTCAAGACCCAGACGCTCGCCGGCCAGGTATACAAGCGCGACTCGCTGATGGGCCAGGCGATGGAAATCGGCTTCCTCGAAGCGACCGGCCTGTCGTGGCGCGATGACGCCAAGCTGCTCGAAGGCATCCGCCGCGTCTCTGCCGACGACGTGCAGGCGGTCGCACGCAAGTACTTCACCGACACCACTCTTACCCGCGCGCAGCTCGACCCGCTGCCGCTACCCGCCGACGCAAAGCCGCGCGCCACGATGCCCGCGATGAGGCACTGACATGCATATCAAGGCCATGATTCCCTTCCGTATCCACTCCTTCCGCACACTGGCTGCACTGACCGCGTTGCTGAGCCCCCTGGTGAGCTTCCACGCCACGGCCGCCGGCCCCGACATCCAGCACTGGAACACCGCGACCGGCACACGCGTGTATTTCGTCGAAAGCCATGCGCTACCGCTCGTCGACATCCAGATCTCCTTCCCCGCCGGCAGCGCCTTCGACCCGCAGGATAGCGCCGGCGTTGCAAGCCTCACGCGCGGCCTGCTCGACGCCGGCGCCGACGGCCTCAACGAGCAGGAAATCGCCGAACGCATCGCCGACACCGGCGCACGCATCGGCGGCGGTGCCGACATGGACCAAGCCACTCTGTCGGTACGCACACTGTCGAGCGCGACCGAACGCGACGCCGCGATCGCGCTGGCCGCGCGCCTGCTCGCCAAGCCGGACTTCCCCGCCGACGTACTCGAACGCGAACGCGCCCGCAGCATCGTCGGCCTGCGCGAGGCGCTCACGCGCCCCGACACACTGGCCGCGCGCCGCTTCATGGCAACGATCTACGGCACGCACCCGTATGGCCGCTCCATCACCGTCGAGTCGCTCCAGCGCATCACGCGCGAGCAACTGCAAGCCTTCCATCGCACCTATTACACCGCCGGCAGCGCCGCCGTGACGGTCGTCGGCGACGTCAGCCGCGACCAGGCCGACGCGATCGCAAGGCGCCTTACCGAAGGCCTGCCCGCCGGCACGCCCGCCGCGCCGCTCGCCCAGCCGCAACTTCCGGCGCGCACCACCGAGCGCATCGCCCACCCGTCGGCACAGGCGCACATCCTGCTCGGCATGCCCGGCATGAGCCGCGACGACCCCGACTACTTCCCGCTGCTGGTCGGCAACTACGTGCTCGGCGGCGGCGGCTTCGTGTCGCGCCTGACCAAGGAAGTACGCGAAAAGCGCGGCTTCGCCTACAGCGTCTCCAGCTACTTCCAGCCGCAGCGCGTCGCCGGCCCGTTCGAAATCGGCCTGCAGACGCGCGGCAGCCAGGCGCAGGAAGCACTGCAGGTCACCCAGGCGGTGCTCGACGAATTCGTCGCCAAAGGGCCCACCGCAACGGAACTCAAGGCGGCGCGCGACAACATCGTCAACGGTTTCGGCCTGCGCCTCGACTCGAACCGCAAGATCCTCGATCACGTCGCGATGATCGGTTTCTACCAATTGCCGCTGGATTGGCTCGAGACCTATCCGAAACGCGTTGCCGCAGTCACCGCGGAGGCTGTCCGCGACGCCTTCGCACGGCGCGTGCGAGATGAGAACCTCGTCACCGTGATCGCCGGCGGCGACGGCGACACCGGTGGCACCGGTGGCACGAGCGGCAATGGCGCCCCCCCCGCCGCCGGGAAAGCGGGTCACGGCAATTGAGCCGGGTACGCATCGTCGGCGGCGCCTGGCGCTCGCGCCTGCTCGACGTCGCCAAGGTTCCCGGCCTGCGCCCGACGCCCGACCGGGTGCGCGAAACCGTGTTCAACTGGCTGGGGCAGGATCTGAGCGGCCTCACCTGCCTCGATCTCTTCGGCGGCTCGGGCATCCTCGGCTTCGAAGCGGCGTCGCGCGGCGCGGCACGAGTCGTCATTGTCGAGTCCGACGCACGCGCGTATGGCGCACTGAAACAGGCCGCAATGACCCTACACGCGTCACAAGTAGAGATGATTCGCGGCGATGCGGTAAAATTCGCGCAGACCACCTCAGACAGGTTCGACGTGGTGTTCCTCGATCCGCCCTACAACAAGGGCTGGCTCGAACGGCTGGAACCCATGCTGGAGCGGGTTCTGAAGCCGGATGGGTGGCTTTACGCCGAGTCTGAAGCAGCGGTAACGAGCCTGGCCGGATGGCACACGACGAAACGCGGCCAGGCCGGGCAGGTGCATTTTCATCTCTTGCAAGGGAGGCAAGAATGAAGGAAGGGGTGGCAATTTACCCGGGTACGTTCGATCCGTTTACGCGCGGGCATGAGGATCTCGTGCGGCGCGCATCATTACTGTTCAACAAAGTGGTGGTGGCGGTGGCCGAGAGCCACGGCAAAGCGCCGATCTTTACCCTTGACGAGCGGGTCGAGATCGCGCGGGAAGTGCTTGCGCCCTTTCCGAACGTGGAAGTCACGGGATTCGACGGGCTGCTGATGGATTTTCTGCGGGTGAAGGATGCCCGGCTGATCCTGCGCGGCCTGCGGGCGGTTTCCGACTTCGAATACGAGTTCCAGATGGCCGGAATGAACCGAAAGCTGTTTCCGGACGTCGAAACCGTATTCCTGACGCCGGCCGACGAATACATGTTCATCTCCGCCACGATGGTGCGCGAAATCGCCCGCCTGGGTGGAGATGTCAGCAAGTTCGTGCAGCCGACAGTGAATGCGCGGCTGCTGCAAAAAGTGTCTTTGAAGCGATAACGAGGGATTGAAAGATGGCTCTGATGATTACGGACGAATGCATCAACTGTGATGTGTGCGAGCCGGAATGCCCCAATGGCGCGATTTCCCAGGGGGATGAAATTTACGAAATCGACCCGAACAAGTGCACCGAGTGCGTCGGTCACTTCGACGAGCCGCAATGCCAGCAGGTGTGCCCGGTCGACTGTATTCCGCTGAATCCGGATGTCGTCGAGACGAAGGATCAGCTGATGGAAAAATTCGTTCGCCTGACCAGCAAGAAGGACTGAGCAGGCGCGACGCGCCGACGGCGAGCGACATCCATCGCCGCTGCGCGCCGGACATTGCCTTGCCAACAACGATAAAGCGGACCCTGAGGTCCGCTTTATCGTTTACCACTGCTTCCCGCCTCGCAGGCGGCTGCGATACCCGATCGCTACTCAGGCCGCCCGATGCGCGGACTCGACCTGCGTGTCGGATGCGTCCGCCGCACACGCGCCCAATGCGTCGCGAATTCCAGTCTCCAATCCGACCAGCTCGTCGAGCTGCGCGAGCATCGCCGTCTCCGCCTGCTCCAGCTCTGCGACGCGCTCTTCCAGCGTATCGGTCGCCTGGTGGATGCGCTTGACGCTTTCCAGCCGGCGCTTGAGTTGCAACTGGTATTCCCGCACCTGTGTTTCCAGCGGCGACATCACCGCGCGCAGCCACTGCTCGACATCGCGATTGGCCACTTCGAAGGTGCGCCGCGCCTCGACCGCCACGGTTTCGAAGAATTTCTGCGTCAGTGTGTGCTTCTCGGTGGTCACCAGCACCAGCGCGGAATTGATCTGGCGATTGAAGGCTTTCTCCAGCCGCTCCAGTTCGCGCTCGTAGCGCAGGGTCGAGAACGCTTCGGGCGCGGTCAGCTTGAGCCCGTGCTCGACGCTGAAGCGCCTGTACATGCTGTCGAGCATGCGCGTGATCTCGGCAATTTCGTCGGAGGAACGCGCCAGATTGTGGCGCAGGTGCTGAAAATAACTCTCCATCGCCTGGCGCAGACCTTTCGAGAACGTCGACTCCAGCATCGCCTCGCGCGTGCGCCGCGTCTCGTCGCGCAGCGCGTCCATGCCCAGATGCCCGAGCAGGCTGTTGGTCAGCGTCGAAAACACGCTGCGCACCGCGTAATACTTCTGCAGCCCCTGCTCGAACTCGGACTTCTCGGACCGGATCTTGCGCATCATGTACTCGATGACGCTCTGGTTCTTGCCGCGCAGATCGGTCAGTTCCTGCAATTGCTCGCGCAGGCCCGACAGGCGCGCATTGAGGATTTCGCGCGTCTGGAAGACGAGGTCGTCGGTTTCGACCAATGTGCTTTCGCGCACGATCTCCTGCTTGGTCGGCAACAGATCCTGCGTCAGCGCACGCTCGAGTTCGCCCAGCCGGCTGCGCTCGACGAGCGCCGCATCGCCGCCGATACGCCCGACCAGCCCCTTTTGCGCCGACACCGGGAACACGCTGCTACTCGGCACCTCCAGCGTTTCGGCGACCGAATGCACCTGACGCGCGATTTCGCTTTCGATCTGGGCCTCGTCGCGCAGCCCGTCCCACAACCCGTCGATCTTGTTGAGCACGACGAGCCGGCCCTTCTGGCGATTCTGGCCCGCGTGCACATATTCGCGCCACACCGCCAGATCACTCTGCGTCACACCCGTATCGGCCGCCAGCACGAACAGCACCGCGTGCGCGTTGGGCAGCAGCGACAGAGTCAATTCGGGTTCGGCACCAATCGCGTTGAGTCCCGGCGTATCCAGCACCACCAGCCCCTGTTCGAGCAGCGGATGCGGAAACTGGATCACCGCATGGCGCCAGCTCGGAATCTCGACCAGCCCGTCAGCACCCGGCTTGAGTCCGGTCTCGCCCTTCGCATCGACTTCGAAGCCGAAGCGCCCCGCCTCCTCGGGCGCCACACGCTCGGTTTCGCCGACACGCGAAAAGGCCTGCTGCAAGCTGGCGACGGAGCCCGCGTCGAGCGGCAGCACCAGCCATTCTTCGGGAAACTGCTTGAGCTCGGTGACACTGGCGTGCGTCGCGCGCGTGCGGATCGACAGCATGCGGATCTCGGCGCGCGCCCCGGGGCTCCATTTCAGCTCGGTCGGGCACATCGTCGTGCGTCCGGCGCTCGACGGCAGCACCCGGTCGCCGTAATCCGAGAAGAAGATCGCATTGATCAGCTCGGACTTGCCGCGCGAGAACTCCGCGACGAACGCCACGGTCAGCTTGTCGTCGCGCAGACGCTCGAGTACGTACTGCAGGCGCAGATCGCCCTGGACGTCGCCGATTTCGTTGCGCGACAGCCACTGCCGCAGGCGTCCGACCGCCGAAGCCGCGCCAGCACGCCATTGGCTATAGGCTGAAAACTGATCCAGAAGAGTCATGAGGGTCTCGTTCGCGCACGTCCGGCTGCCGGCAGTGCAATGGTTTCAAACGGCATCAGCATAGCGCCGATTGCCGCGCCCTCCAATGCGTGAAAACAAGGGGTCGGCCATGGTGCACTGCTCACGACCGGCGCGAAGCCCGCATCGCCGCAGCACGCGCGCGCCGGCGCAAGACCGCAGCCTTCACAGGCGCTGGCAGCGCGGGCAGTAGAAGGTCGACCGCTGACCGCATACCACCCGCCGCACCGGTGTCGCACACACCCTGCACGGCATGCCTTCGCGGCCGTAGACGAAATAGTCCTGCTGGAAGTAGCCCTTGCGGCCGTCGCCGCCAACAAAGTCGCGCAGACTACTGCCGCCCGCCGCGATCGCCAGTTGCAGGGTTTCGCGCACCGCCGCGACAAGGCGTTCGATGCGCCGCGGCCCGACCTCACCCGCTGGCCCAAGCGGATGGATGCGCGCACGGAACAGGCTTTCCGACGCATAGATGTTGCCGACACCGACGACGCGACGGCCATCCATCAGGGCCTGTTTGATCGGGGCACGCACCCCCTGCAGGGCCTGGCGCAACCAGCGCCCGGTAAATTCGTCCTCCAGCGGCTCCATTCCCAGCCCCGCGAGCAGCGGATGCGCCAGGGCATCGCCGGCCTGCCACACCACCAGACCGAAACGTCGCGGATCGCGCAGACGCAGCGCATGTTCGCCAAACACCAGATCCACGTGGTCGTGTGCGCCAGGCGGCTGATCGCTGTCGACGACCCGGAGGCTGCCGGACATGCCCAGATGCACGATCACGCTGCCTGCCGGAAAGTCGAGCAGCAGATACTTGGCGCGCCGCCGCACCGCCTGCAACTGACTGCCGGCGGCACGTACGCCGAGGTCGTCCGGCACCGGCAGGCGCAGACGCGCGTTGCGCACGCGCACGGCGGTCAGGATCTGGCCGCTAACGACCGGGCGAATACCCCGGCAGGTGGTTTCCACTTCGGGCAATTCAGGCATTCGGCACACTCTCGGGAACGATCCAGCGCAGCAATACGGTGCGGCGCGCTTGCCCACGCATGGCGAAACTGCATAACATCGGGCGAACGCAATTGCATTCAGCCCTTCTAACGGACGACCGCCAACGCACTGCAGCAAAAGCATACGTCAGACACGACCGCAGGGCCGGTTTGAAGTTTCGCGCAATTCCCCTCTGGGCCAACACAAATGAATCGCACCTTTTCCTCGCTTACCACCGGCCTCGGTCTGGCCATCGCGCTGGCATTTCCCGCCGTGGCGCAGACGGCGCCCGCCGCAGAGAAGCCGCCGGAAACAACGGCCCTGCCGGAGCAGGCCCTCACCGCGCGCACGCTGTACACCTTCCTGCTCGCAGAAATCGCCGGTGCGCGCGGTGAAATCGGCATTTCCGTACAGGCTTACATCGATCTGGCACAGCGCACCCGTGATCCACGCATCGCGCGCCGCGCGGTGGAAATTTCGCTGTTCGCACGCAACATGCCCGCCGCCATCGAAGCGGCGCGGATCTGGACCGAAGCCGACCCGTCATCGGACGAGGCCCGCCGTGTCCTGTCCGGCCTGCTGGCAGGTGGAGACGGCCAGCTCGAACAGGTGCAGAACCAGCTCGCGCGCCTGCTGGCCCAGTCCCCCGAGCATATCGAAAACCACCTGATGGGATTGAATCGCGCCTTCGCACGGGTGGAGGACAAGCAGGCCGTCAAAACCATCATCGCCCGGCTGACGGAACCCTACACTGAGCGCCCCGAGGCTCACTTCGCGCGCGCCCAGGCGGCCGTCGCAGCCGCCGACACGATGGAGTCGCTCGCGGCCATCGAAACCGCCCTCCGCCTGCGCCCGGATTGGGAACCGGCCGTCCTGTTCAAGGCACAACTGATGTCGCAATCGGGTGCGATGCAGGAGGCCATGCAGCTGGTCAAAGGCTACCTCGAACGCCACCCCGAAAGTCGCAATGCGCGTCTCGCCCATGCCCGGGCACTGGTGTCCTCACGGCAGTTCGACGCCGCGCGCAGCGAATTCCGCAGCCTGCTCGAAGCCGCACCGGACGACCGCGAGCTGATGTACGCCGTCGGACTGCTGTCGGCACAACTCGACGACTACGACACGGCGGTCACGCAACTCGAACGTGCACTCCAGGCGGGCCATCCGGAAGCTGACGGCATCCGGCTCAATCTCGGGCAGATCGCGGAACGTCGCAACGACCCGGACGGCGCGCTGCGTTGGTATCGCGCCGTGCAACCGGGTGCGCAGCATTTCGACGCGCAACTGCGCGTCGCCACCGTACTCGTCCGACAAGGCAAGCTGAAAGAGGCCCGCGAACATCTCCAGTCGGTCAAGGTCGATGGCGACGACCGCAAGCGGCTGCTGCTGGCGGAATCCCAATTACTGCGCAGCGCCGGGCATCAGGCGGACGCGTTCGCGCTGATCGACGAGGCGCTACGCAAGAGTCCGGACGACAGCGACCTGCTGTACGAGTCATCGATGCTGGCCGAGAGCCTCGGCAGGCTGGACGTCATGGAAGGGCGCCTGCGCAAGCTGATCGCCTTGCAGCCTGACCATGCCCACGCCTACAACGCGCTCGGCTACTCGCTGGCCGACCGTGGCGAACGCCTCGACGAAGCGGAGACACTGATTGCGCGCGCACTCGAGCTGACCCCGAACGACCCCTTCATCCTCGACAGCATGGGCTGGGTGCGGTTTCGCCGCAGTGACCTGCCCGGTGCTCTGAACCACCTCGAACGGGCATACGGAATGCGGCAGGATCCCGAAATCGCCGCCCATCTTGGCGAGGTCCTGTGGGCCCTCAATCGCCAGACGGATGCCGCGCGCATCTGGGACGAAGCCTTGAAGGCGTCCCCGGACAACACCGCGCTGAAGGCCGTCATCAAGCGCCTGCGCGGTCAGTGATGCGCCGCATCTCCGTTCGCGGCGCGCTGCTCGCCACCCTCGCCGCGACCGCACTGTCGGGCTGCGCAGTGCGTCCCATAACGCCCGAACTCACGGCGGTCGCCCGTCCCAACGCAAAGGCCTTCGAACTCGAAGGGCGCCTTTCGGCCAGCGACGGCGAACGCGGCGCCAGCGGCGCGCTGACATGGACCCACGGCCCCGCATCGGACGAATGGACGGTGTATAGCCCGCTCGGCCAGATCGTCGCGCAACTCGTGCGCACGCCCAAGGGGGCGACGCTGCTGACCGCAGACGGACGCACCCAGCACGCCGAGGACGCCAACACCATCCTGCCGCAACTTCTTGGCGTTTCCGCCCCGCTGGATGGTCTGAAACACTGGGTACAGGCATCGCCGCGCGCCGGCGCCCGGGTATTGAGCCTGGATGACGCCGGCCGTCCGGCCCGCGTATCCGACGCCGGCTGGATCATCGACTATCCCGAATACGCCGGCGACACTGCCGACGCCCCACCGCGCCGCATCGACGCCGCCTGGGGTGAGGCCCGCATCCGTCTGATCATCGACCAATGGACACCCCTACCCTGACCCGCCTCGACCACTGCCCGGCGCCGGCCAAGCTCAACCTGTTCCTGCACGTCATCGGACGCCGCGCCGACGGCTACCACCTGCTGCAGACCGCATTCCGTCTGCTCGACTGGGGCGACAGCTTGTCCTTCGCGCTGCGCGGGGACAGTGAAGTCCATCGCCTGGGCGATGTTCCCGGCGTGCCCGAGGATCAGGATCTGGTCGTTCGCGCGGCGCGACTCCTGCAGCAGGCCAGCGGTTGCCGGCTCGGCGCCGACATCGCGATCGACAAGCAGCTGCCGATGGGTGGCGGACTCGGCGGCGGCAGCTCCGATGCCGCAACCACGCTGATCGCCCTCAACCGGCTGTGGCACACCGGGCTCAACCGCGCGGCGCTCGCAGCCCTGGGCCTGCAACTGGGCGCGGATGTCCCGTTCTTCATTTTCGGGAGTGATGCGTTCGCTGAGGGAGTGGGCGAAAAACTGCAGGCGCTGACGCTACCGCCGACGTGGTACGTCATCGTGGCGCCCCCCGTCACGGTACCCACCGCAGAAATTTTCGCTGCGAAGGACTTGACGCGCGATACCGAACCCATGAAAATAACGGACTTCGCAGCAAGCACCACCCGGAACGATCTGCAATCAGTAGCCTGCAGCCGGTACCCGGAGATTGGTGCAGCAATCGATTGGCTGGCGCAGTATGCGCCCGCGCGGATGACCGGATCAGGCGCCTGCGTGTTTGCCGAGCTTGCCAGCGAGATGGAAGCGAACGACGTCGTGCAATCCTGCCCCGCACCGCTGCGGGCCTGGAAAGCAAAGAGTCTGGCGCAACATCCGTTGAGCGGCTGGATCGATTGAGCGGGCGAAAAAGGTTTCATTGGGGAGTCGCCAAGTTGGTCAAGGCACCGGATTTTGATTCCGGCATTCGAAGGTTCGAATCCTTCTTCCCCAGCCAACAAAACCGGGCAGGCCGCGCGCCTGCCCGAGTCGTTTTTATCGCCGCCATCCTATCGGCATCGGAGATTCGGACATGGCCTACGGCAGCCTGATGGTCTTCACCGGCAACGCCAACCCCAAACTCGCGGCGGATGTCGTGCGCAGACTGGGCATTTCCATCGGTTCGGCCACGGTGGGTCGCTTCTCCGACGGCGAAGTCAATATCGAGTTGCTCGAGAACGTGCGGGGCAAGGACGTCTTCGTCCTGCAGCCGACCTGTTCGCCGACCAACGAAAATCTGATGGAACTGCTGGTGCTCGTCGATGCGCTGAAACGTGCGTCGGCCGGACGCATCACCGCAGCGATTCCCTACTTCGGCTACGCTCGCCAGGACCGCCGTCCGCGCTCGGCCCGCGTGCCGATCACCGCCAAGGTCGTCGCCAACATGCTGCAGGCCGTGGGCGTTCAACGCCTGCTGACGATGGACCTGCACGCCGACCAGATCCAGGGCTTCTTCGATATCGCGGTCGATAACGTATACGCCGCGCCGGTGCTGCTGGCCGACCTGGACAAGCAGAAATACGACGATCTGCTGGTCGTCTCGCCCGACGTTGGCGGCGTGGTGCGCGCCCGCGCATTCGCCAAGCGCATGGAGTGCGACCTGGCGATCATCGACAAGCGCCGTCCCAAGGCCAACGTCTCCGAAGTGATGAACATCATCGGCGAGGTCAAGGACCGCACCTGCGTCATCATGGATGACATCGTCGACACCGCCGGCACCCTGTGCAAGGCCGCCACCGCACTCAAGGAACATGGCGCCCGCCGCGTCCTGTCCTACTGCACCCATGCGGTGCTGTCGGGCTCGGCGGCCGCACGCATCGCCGATTCCGACCTCGACGAACTGGTCGTCACCGACACCATTCCGCTGCGCGAGGACGCCAAGGCCTGTTCGCGCATCCGCCAGGTGTCCGTTGCCTCGCTGCTGGCCGACACGGTGCTGCGCATCAGCAACGAAGAGTCGGTCAGCTCGCTGTTCATGGAATGAAATTTCGCCCCGAGCGTGTGCCGGGGGCTCAACCCATCCGTCTGGTCGCGGACGGATCGTTTCAACCAGGAGTATCACAATGCAAATCGTATTCAAGGCCACCAAGCGCGTGGAACAGGGCACGGGTGCGAGCCGCCGCCTGCGTCGCGCTGGCCAGATCCCGGGCATCATCTACGGCGCCGACACCGACGCCCAGGCGATCACTCTGGACCACAACGAGCTCTACCACCTGCTCAAGAAGGAAGCTTTCCACGCTTCGATTCTGTCGGTCGACGTTGAAGGCGCCAAGCAGGCCGTCCTGCTGCGCGACACCCAATGGCATCCGTTCCGCCAGCAAGTGCTGCACCTGGACTTTCAGCGCGTCGACGCGAACCAGAAGATCCACCTGAAGGTGCCGCTGCACTTCATCAACGGCGACACTAACCCGGCGGTCAAGCTCGGCGGCTGCATGATCTCGCACACGATTACCGAACTCGACGTGCAGTGCCTGCCGGCCAATTTGCCCGAGTACGTCGAAGTCGACCTGAAGGATCTGGAAGCGGGTCAGTCGATGCACGTTTCGCAGCTCACGTTGCCGGAAGGCGTCGAACTCGCCCAGCACGGCGAAGGCGACCCGGTTGTGGCGACCGCGCTGACCGTCAAGGGCGCTGCCACTGACGAAGCCGCCGAAGGCGCCGCTGCCTGAGGCCCTGCCTCGGGTTGCTGCAAGCCGGGATGACGGAGACACCGACACGATGACCGCCGTAGCACCGCGTCTGATTGTCGGCCTCGGTAATCCCGGCGCCGAATACACCGAAACCCGGCACAACGCCGGGTTTTGGTTTTGTGAGCGCCTCGCCGACAAGCTCGGCGTGCGTTTCAACCACGAATCCCGCTTCCACGGCCTGGTGGCCAATGCGCGCGATGCCGGCGTGTGGCTGCTGATGCCACAGACCTTCATGAACCGCTCGGGTCAGGCCGTCGGCGCACTGGCACGTTTCTACCGTATCGCGCCAGCCGAGATCCTCGTCGTGCATGACGAACTCGACATTCCGCCCGGCCAGTTGCGTCTGAAATTCGGCGGCGGACTGGGTGGCCACAACGGGCTCAAGGACACTTCCGCGCATCTGAACACCAACGACTACTGGCGCCTGCGCATCGGCATCGGCCATCCGGGCGACCGCAACGAAGTGGTCAACTTCGTGCTGAAACCCGCGCGCCGCGAGGAGCAGTCGCTGATCGACGAAGCACTCGATCGCGCGCTGGCCACCTGGCCGACGATCGCCCGCGGTGACTGGAACGCCGCCACCACCCGACTCAATGCCCGCCCGGCCGCGCCGAAGCCGGCAAAACCCAAGGACGAATCGCGCCCATGAGCCTCAAATGCGGAATCGTCGGCCTGCCGAACGTCGGCAAGTCGACCCTGTTCAACGCCCTCACCAAAGCCGGCATCGAAGCGGCCAACTATCCGTTCTGCACCATCGAGCCCAACGTCGGCATCGTCGAAGTGCCGGATCCGCGCCTCGCTGCGCTGTCCGAAATCGTCAAGCCGCAGAAGGTACAACCGGCCATCGTCGAGTTCGTCGACATCGCCGGTCTCGTCGCCGGAGCCTCGAAGGGTGAAGGACTGGGCAACCAGTTCCTCGCCAACATCCGCGAAACCGACGCGATCGTGCATGTCGTGCGCTGCTTCGCCGACGACAACGTGGTACACGTTTCCGGCAGCGTCGATCCGCTCCGCGACATTGAAATCATCGACACCGAACTCGCGCTCGCCGACATGGCCACGGTGGAGAAAGCCATCAACCGCTACAAGCGTCCGGCGGCGGCAGGCGACAAGGAAGCAAAGGTCCTTGTCGCGGTGCTGGAGAAATGTCTCGCTCAGCTCAATGAAGCGAAACCGGTGCGTGCGCTCGACCTCGGCAAGGACGAGTGGGCGAGCCTCAAACCCCTGTGCCTGATCACCGCGAAGCCGGTGCTGTACGCCGCGAACGTCGCCGAGGACGGCTTCGAGAACAACCCGCATCTGGACGCCGTGCGCGAACATGCGGCAGCCGAAGGCGCCCAGGTGGTGGCGCTGTGCGCGGCGATCGAAGCGGAAATCGCCGATCTCGACGACGCCGACAAGCTGGACTTCCTCGCGTCCATGGGGCTCGAGGAACCCGGACTCGACCGCCTGATCCGTGCCGGTTATACACTGCTCGGCCTGCAGACCTACTTCACCGCCGGAGTGAAGGAAGTGCGCGCCTGGACGATCCACGTCGGCGACACCGCGCCGCAGGCGGCAGGTGTGATCCACACCGACTTCGAGCGCGGCTTCATCCGTGCGCAGACCATCGCTTACGATGACTTCATTGCCTACAGGGGCGAAGCGGGCGCCAAGGAAGCCGGCAAGATGCGCGCCGAAGGCAAGGACTACGTCGTCAAGGACGGCGACGTACTGAACTTCCTGTTCAACGTCTAAGCGCTTCTCGCAATACACCGCAAGGCCCCGCCAGGCGACTCGCCTGCGGGGCTTTTTCTTTTCCGACGACCGGATTCACTGTTCGGGTGGCGTTGCGCGCGTGCGGAAGGTCCACAGCGCATTCCCAACGTAATGCCAGCCCAAAAGCAGGCCGGTGGTGAAGACTTGCGCGATGAAGTAATGCACCCCCAGCACATCGACGAGGACGTACATCAGCAGTGCATTCCAGCACAGCCCCATGCCGGCGATGGCGAGGAAACGCGGCAGGGCTTCGACATGCGCGCGGTCGGAGCCGAAGACGAGCGTGCGATTGAGCGTGTAATTGACCAGCGCGCCGAGCAGGAAGCCGGCGACCGAGCCGGCAACGGGGTCGACGCCGACACCTTCCACGAGCGCGAGCAGCAGGGCGTAGTGGGCGGCAGTGCCAACGGCACCAACGACGGCGAAACGCAGGAAACGCCTTGCGTGACCGGAGTCCTTCATCGTGGCTCCCGGTCGGCGCCGGTCAGCATGCGGCGATCGCGCACGATGGCGAGCGTGACGCCTTCGCGGGCAATGGCGCCGATGATCCTGCCTTTCACTGCCGTATGGCAGTCCATATGCGTCGGCGACAGGAAAAAGTCGGCGACGCGCCAGTCGCGTGTCACTTCGAGCCCCGGCGCAAGCCACACCGTCCCCTGCAGTGATTCCGCGCACACGGCGACGCTGTATGGCCGCGCCGCCGGCCCCTCGCCCGCGACATAGGCGTTGAGCAGACCGGCGGCTTCACGCAGGCTGTCGCCCCAATAGTCCTGCTCCCAACGATCGACGGTGCCGCGCAGACCGCCGACGAAGCCATTGTAGAAGACGTATTCGTAAGGATGCAGGCGCGCAAGCGTGACGACATGCACCAGCCCCAGCAAGGCGCAGCCCACCACCGCGCCGAGGCGCGCACGCGGCCACTGGCTGGCACGTTCCCAGGCTTGTCGCAATCCAGCCGCAGCGAGCACCGCGAACGGCGGCAGCACAAAGGTGAAATGTCGGATGCCGTTGTACAGCGGCGGCGCCGCGAGAAGCGTGTAGGTCAGCGGGAACGCGGCCGCCAGGACGACCGGCAGCCACGGCAGCGCGGCGCGGCGCCCCGCGTCCGACTGAAACAGCGTCGGCAAGGCCCGCAGACCGGCCAGCAGTGCGAACGCGATGCCGAGCAGGAACAATTCGGGCAGACGCACCAGCAGGTAGCTCGCGAGGTAATGCCCGGGGACCTCGCCGTTCTTCATCACGGCCCCGGCGAGTATGGTGTCGAGCTGGAAGGAGAAGTGCGAGAAGGTCGTCATCGCCTTCACGAGATTGCCCGGCGACAGCACCGCCCACGGCCAGAAGACGCCCATCAGCACGAAGGCGAGCAGGCCGGCCGGCAACAGGGCGAGCACCGCGCGGCGCAGCATCACGATACGCGCCGGGATGTCCGCGCCGCGCAACCATGCCACCGCGAGCACCGCGACACCGAGGTAGAACACCGCGAACACGGCTCCGACGCGCAGTCCGAAGGCGCAGCCGATGGCGATCCCCAGCCCGGTAATGTCCGTCGAGCGTACTTCCGGTAGACGCAGCGTGAAGCGCGTCGTGAAATACAGCGCCCACACCATCGTGGTGGCGAATGGCACGTCCTTCGTGTGCGTGAACATCGCGCCCGACCACGCGCCGGTAAGCGTCAGCAATACGAGAGCGACGAGCGCCGCGCGCTCACCCATCAGGAGGCGCGCGAGCAGCCAGGTCCCCGTCAGGCCCAGCAGCCCGAAGCCCGCCGACAGCAGGTGGCGCAGATCCCAAACATTCATTGGCAGCACGCGTTCGAGCGTGGCAGCGATCAGGTCGAAGAGACCGCCGTAAAGGTACAGGTTCTTGTACGCAAAGGCGCTGTGATCAGCGAAACCGGAGGCGTAGAAATCGACCAGCAGGCGGCCGTAGACATGTTGCACTTCTTCGTCGTTGCTGATGCCGTGCTGGTCGAACGTCAGCAGGATGAACAGCCCGACGCCGGCCAGCAGCGCCACGGCCAGCCGCTGCGCCAGGCCCGGCGAAATCGCGCCCAGCCCGCCCGGCGACGCGACGCCGGCGGCCATATGGAGCGGGCGGCTCACTTCCTGGCCTCGTCGAAGCCCTTCCGCTCGGCGACGAGGTACAGCGGCCGCGCCTTGACTTCGGTGAAGATCCGTCCGACGTACTCGCCGAGCACGCCGAGGCTGATGAGCTGGATGCCCGACATGAACAGCACCGACACCATCACCGAGGCGTAGCCGGGCACGTCGATCCCCCAGATGATAGTGCGCAGCACCAGCCAGCCCCCGTACAGTCCGGAAATCATCGCCATCCCGATGCCGACCAGCGACCAAACCCGCAGCGGCAGCGTACTGAACGCCGACAGCCCGTCAATCGCATAGCGCAGCAAGCGCAGCAGCGACCAGGCGGAGGCGCCCGCGGCGCGCTCCGCGGGGTCGAAATCGATCTCTTCCTGACGGAAGCCGACCCAGCTGGTGATGCCTTTCATGAAACGCGTACGCTCGGGCAGGCTGTTGATCGCATCGACGACCGCACGATCGAACAGGCGAAAATCCCCGCCACCTTCGGCCAGCGCCACTTCCGATACGCGCTTGAAGACGCCGTAGAAGCCACGTGACAGCTGGCGCCGCAACCACGGGTCGGTATCGCGCGAGCGCCGCACCGCGGTCACCATTTTCGCGCCGGCCTGCCAACGCGCGAGCATCTCGGGGATCAGCTCCGGCGGGTGCTGCAGATCGCCGTCCATCAGCACGATGACGTCGCCGTCCGCGGCGCGCAGGCCCGCAGCCATCGCCGCTTCCTTGCCGAAATTGCGCGCAAAACGGATCGCACGCAGCGCAGGGTCGATGGCGCACAACGCGGCAACCTCGGCGAAGGTGGTGTCGCGGCTGCCGTCATCGACGAACACGACTTCATGACCGGCAACCGGAAGTGTGGCAATCACGGCCTTGAGCCGTTCGTGCAGAGGGCCAAGGGAGCCACTCTCGTTGTAAAGCGGGATGACTACCGACAGCCGCGGCAGTGTGACTTGAACGGGCGCGGCGGCAGGCGCGACGCCGGGAAAGGGAGAGGACACGTTAATCCGCTTTGCAGTAGTTTTCCGGAACCGGAGATATCGCAGGGTAAACGCAAATCCCCTCTGGTGCGTTGACGGCCGACCCGCTATAAGTGCCGACCATGCACGACCATTCCACTCCCTGCTCCCGCCCGATCATCGTGTGTGCCGACGACTTCGGCCTGGCTGCCGGCGTCAGCGAGGCGATCGCCGACCTCATCGCCGCCGGCCGCCTGTCCGCGACCAGCTGCATGACGCCGCTACCCGACTGGCGCCGCCGCGCCGGCCGATTGCGCGATGTCGTGACACGGCATCCAGCGGATGTCGGCCTGCACCTGACGCTCACCGACCACGCGCCGCTGACGGCTGCGCCTGGACTGGCACAGGCCGGCCGGCTGCCATCTCTCGGTCGCCTGCTGCCGCGGGCGCTGGCGCACGCGCTGCCTCGCGCTACGGTGCGCGACGAATTGCGCGCCCAGCTCAATGCCTTCGAGGACGCCTGGGGCGCGCCCCCGGACTATGTGGACGGGCACCAGCATGTGCATGTGTTGCCGGGCGTTCGTGAGGTGCTGGTCGAGGAATTGCTGCGACGTTACCCGGCCGAACGCGTCTGGGTGCGCGACTGTGTCGAGCCGCTGACGCGTTGCGTGCGCCGCCGCGTCGCGCTACCGAAGGCCCTGTTGATCTCGACCCTCGGCTTCGGCCTGCGGCGCCTGCTGCGCAAGCATGGCGTGCCGGCCAACGACGGCTTCGCCGGCCTGCACGACTTTTCCGGACGCATCCCGTTTCGCACGCTGATGCAGGCCTTCCTGAGCGCGTCCGGGCCACGGCCGCTGGTGCACGTGCACCCCGGGCGCGTCGACACCGAATTGCTCGCCTGCGACAGCCTGACCACCCCGCGCGAAACCGAGCTCGCCTATCTCGCTTCGCCTGACTTCGCTGCCGATCTCGCCACCGCGAGGGTGCAGCCGGCGCGCTTTGCGGACTTTCGCCGCACCGCGTAGAGCGCTAGCGCCAGCAGCCCCCCGATCGCCAGCAACGGATCGATGAGGTAGTCCCACAGGTTCGGCGAATCGAGCAGTTTCAGGCGCCACGCCGCGAGCGCAGCCGTCAGGGCCGCCGCAAGCACCCAGCGTCCAGCCGCGCCACAAGTCAATGCGAGCGCACCCGCCGCCAGCGGCAGCGCTGCCGATCCATACCCCCAGGCATACGGATCGACCACCCCAAGGCCCAGCGCGGGCGGGTAGAACAACAGGCCGGTCAGCGCCACCAGCGCCGCGATCTGCACGCGTTCGCCGCACGCGAACAGCGACGCGCCGCCACAGCGCGAGACTAGCAAGACCGCGAGGATTGCCAGCGTCGTCACGGCCGGCGAGGCGACCGCGCCGCGCAAAACGGCAAGCCCGCTGCTCCCCCCCATGGGGATCCACAACATCGCCGCCGTTACCGCCATCGCAGCAGCCGCGCGTCCCGGCCGTCCGCGAAGCCCGGGCACACACAGCGTGACCGCCAGCACCCACACCAGCGTATCGAAGACCTCGGCGATCACAGTCGTGCCTCCAGCCAGGCCTGATTGAAACGCAGATGGCGAATGAAGGAACGGTTCCATGTGTAAACAAGATGGAAATCGCCGTCCGCGCCGCGTATCAGATAGGGATAGTCGTACTGCCAAGAGCAGGTTTCGCCGCGGCACAGATTCTGTTCGGCATTGCGCGCGACCGCTTCGGGCTGCGGCCCCGGCCCGAGTGTTGCGACATCGGCAGCAAGCAACGGGCGCAGGGTTTCCGGCGACACATTGTTACCGAGAAATTCCTCACGGTCCTCGAAGCGATGGATCACGCGCCAGTGCCGCCCGTCGTCCTCACTTGCCAGCAGCGACAGGCGCAGGCGTTCGTCCTCGGTGTCATTGGCGACCGCTATCAGACGGCCGTCATCCAGCGCCAGGGCCGCCAGCGCCGAGTTCGGATTGGCCAGATCGGTCGCCTCGACCGGTGACCAGGATCGCCCACCATCGCGCGTCTCGCTGCGCCATGCACGCGGCGGCTTCGTTTCGCCGGCAAAACGCTGCAGCGCCACCGCATGCCGGGCATCCTTCACCAGGATCACCGGCTGCAGCGAGCGACTGCCATGATCCAGCCGGACCTTGCGCCGCACCTCGCCCGTCGCAGACAGGACCAGCAGCTCGCCAAACTTGCCCGCCATCTCGTGATACACGGGCAGGCCGATGTCGCCGTTGTCAAAGGCCACCGGAGCCCCCTTCGCCAGCGTGCTCAGATTGAAGAACGGCGAAGTCACAAGCCGCGTCGCGGGCATCCAGCTGCGGCCGAGATCGGCCGAGCGAATCAGATTGAGGTGGCTCGTTGCCCAGCCCCCCAGCGTGACGCTGACGTACACCACCCACAGTTCGCCCGAGGGCACCATGAAGGCTACCGGATTGCCCATCTTGCGCACCAAATGGCCCAGGTCGCTCGAAGTCTGCTCCGGCGATGCGACCACCGCCTGATCGCTCCAGGAGCCTGATTCCGGGCGATAGAAGGCGCCGTACACGTTCACGTCCGTCGAGCCCTCGCGCTCGCCACCAAACCAGGCCGCGAACAGGCGCCCGTCCGGCAGTGCGGCCACCGACGCCGCATGCACGCGCGGCGGTTCAGCGGCGTTGACGATCGCGCTGGCAAGCCGCGGCCTGGAATCCTGCACGCTCGCCCCCGCGGAGGGAACGACAAACCCGGGCTGCGGTGTCCTCTGGAACCCGGGCCAGGCCGCCCAGACAGTCACCGCCAGAATCGCCGCCAGGCCCGCGCCGCGCCATAAGCGCCTGCTTTTACAACTCATTGATTAGTTCCTCGACTGACCCGCAGGATGTGGTGCCTGGACAGGGTTTCCTCACGCCGCCGCGGATCGAGAAAGCGTATGTTGAGCCGCGTGACACGAAACTCCCGATTGCTCGCCAGCTCCTCGACGCGCAGCCCCGCCGCCGAGATCGCCTCGCGACCGGCATCCGAGGTGTAGATCAGCGTGGACGTCGGACTTGCTTTCAATGCGTCCAGCGCGACGGCAGGCGTCAGCCGTCCGGTATAGAAATCGAAGCTGTTGGCCCGCGCGAAGCCTTCGAGGTAAGCAATCTGCGACAGATCCAGTGCCTGCTCGCGCGCCGCCGCGGCAAGATTGTTGCCCGCCTGGTATCGCAGCAACTGCGGGTAAAAATTGAAATTCAGCAGGTAATTGAATACCACTGCGACGACCACGGATGTCAGCACCAAGCGCGCCATGCCGCGTTCGCAACGCACCCGCCACACCCCCACCACCGCCAGCAACAGCGCGCCCGCGCCGACCACAGCGCTCGCGACGGGGAAGGCCCAGCCACAGATCGCCAGCGCCAGCAGCGCCATCAGTGACCATACAAGACCCTGCGCGATCGACGCCCCCCTGGCCGCCGGCTGCGCCATTCGCGGCGCCAGCCAGGCCGCGAGCAGCACCGAAAACAAGGGCAGCAGAATATTCAGGTAATGCGGCAGCTTGAAGCCGGAACTGGAAATGACCGCGAACATCGCCACGATCGTGCCGAGCGTCAGCATCTCCTGGCCGGCGATCGGCCGCAGCCTGGCGTCTATCACTTCTCGCCCCCGCGACCACACGGCGGCCGCCCCGAGCAGACACCAAGGCAGGAAGGCCCACACGAAGGTGTGGAAGAAGAACAGCGGATCGCTCGCCCCGGCGGAGCCGAAACGCGCTCCTGCAAGCCGCTCGAAGTTCTGCGACCATAGGATGAATTTCACGCCATCGGCACCGAACTGCTGGTAATACGCCCATAGCACCGGTGTCGCGAACACCAGCGTGATCAACGCCAACACCATCCAGCGCGGGTCGAACAGGCCGCGCCAGTCGCGCCGGTAGAGCAGATGGACGAAGATCGCGATGCCCGGCATGGCCACGCCGATCATCCCCTTGGTGGCAAACCCCAGCGCCAGCCCGAGTCCGCCAAGCAGCAGGTTGCGCCAGCGCCGATATTCGACGAATTCGGCAAGTTGCCAGATCGCGAACACGATCGCCGCGGTCAGCACCGCATCCATGCGCACATCGTTGTTCGCGAGGATGAAGGCGAGCGAACTCGCGAGGATCAGCGCCGCCAGCCGCCCCACTTCGCGTGAGTACAGCAGACGCCCGAGCCGATAGGTCGCATACACGCCGAGCCCGCTGAACAGCAGCGACGGCAGCTTGAACGCCAGGGTCGACACCCCCAGCAACTGGTATGCGCCCGCCGCCAGCCAGAACAGCAGATGCGGTTTGTCGAGGTAGGCTTTGCCCTGCGTCACCAGCGAAGCGTAATCGCCCGTCAGGTACATGTGCAGCGCGATCGTCGCGTGGTGTGCCGAATCGTTGTTCATCAGCGGCACCAGCACGCCACCGAGGTACACCACGCCCAACAGAAGGTAGAAAACGGAATATTTTCGGAGGTCGGACGTCACGATGGATCAGGGCGCGGAAGCCTCCGCTGCGGAGGGGAGGGTGGAGTCCGGGAAAGACGGGGCTGCGATCGACAAGACGACGGACGGATGCGCGAGCCCCGCCGTCAGCCGCCTGTCACGTACCGCGGCACCGGCGGGTTGTCAGGGTGCGCAATGTTATCATGCGATGCAACCGCCCAAGCCCGGGAGCATTGCGCCCGGCGCCTGCCCAGGCCCACGCCCATGACCGACGCATCACCCCCGTACATCGGCCGCTTCGCCCCCTCGCCGACCGGCCCGCTGCACTTCGGCTCGCTGGTCGCGGCCACCGGCAGCTATCTGGACGCCCGTGCTCATCGCGGTCGCTGGCTGCTGCGCATCGAGGACGTCGACGCGCCGCGCACCGTTGCCGGCGCCGCCGAAAGCATCCTTGCGACGCTGGCGGACTTCGGCTTCGAATGGGACGGCGACATCGTGTGGCAGAGCGCGCGAGGGGATGCCTATATCGCCGCCTTCGAGCAACTCAAGGCTGCCGGCGACGTCTTTCCCTGCTGCTGCACCCGCCGCGAGATGGCCGACTCGGCGCTCGCCCGCGACGGCTCGCGCATCTATCCCGGCACCTGCCGCGAAGGCCTGCCTCCCGGTCGCAGCGCCCATGCCTGGCGGGTGCGCGCGAAAGGCCTGATCCGCTTCGAAGACCGCGTGCAGGGCTGGCAGGAAGAAGAACTCGCGCGCGACGTCGGCGACTACGTGGTCCTGCGCGGCGATGGCCAATTCGCATACCAGCTTGCGGTCGTCGTCGACGACGCCGCCGCGGGCATCTCCGACATCGTCCGCGGCGCCGACCTGCTCGGCTCGACGGGACGCCAGATCCACCTGCAACATCTGCTCCACGCCCCCACGCCCACCTACGCGCATCTCCCGGTGGTCGTCAATGCCGCCGGCGAGAAGCTGTCCAAGCAGACGCTCGCCGCGCCGATTGACACCCTGCCGCCGGCCGCAGCGCTCCGTGCCGCACTCGTGTTTCTCGGCCAGTCTCCCCCTGCAGAACTGGTCAATGCCCCGCTCACCGAGCTATGGCGATGGGCGCACACGCACTGGTCGATCGCCGATGTTCCCCGTCAAACCCAAGCCGCTGCTCCGACGACACTGAGCACCTTGGCCGGCCAGCCAGCCTGAGCTCCCGCGTGAACGCGACCCCACGCCCGCCGACGGTCCCGCGCGTCACCAGGGAATTGGCTCACGGTCACGGAAGAAGCCACCACTCGGCCCGTCGTCCGGCAAGGTCGCGAGCCAGATAACCGTATCGACGCCCTCCTCCGGCGTTCGCGGGGCCTCGATACCGCCGAGATCGGTACGACACCAGCCCGGACACACGGAATTGACCTTGATGTGACTCCCTGCCGTTTCGACCGCGAGGATTCGGGTGAGCGCGTTCAGTGCAGTCTTGGACATGCGATAGGCGGGTGCCCCGGCATCCATTTCGGTAAGCTGCCCCATCCTGGACGCGAGATTGACGACACGCCCGGCACGACTCGCGCGCATCAGCGGCAACAAAGCCTGGGTGACGCGCAAGGTCCCGATCAGATTGGTCTCCAGCGTCTCACGCAGCGTGTCGAGCGGCAATTCCAGCACGCTCGTCGAGTAACGGTCGACGAGAATCCCGGCATTGTTGATCAGCACGTCGATGCGGCCGAACCGCTCGGCGAGCCAGTCGCGCAAGGCCTTAACCGAGTCGTCGTCGGTGACATCCAGTTGATGCGTTTCGACGACATGGCCGCTCATCCCGAGCTTCGAGCTCAGGGGTGCGAGATCTGCCGGATTGCGTGCAGTCGCAATCACCAACTGCCCTTCCATGGTCGCCAGCCGCTGTGCGGCCGCACGGCCCAGTCCGCGGCTTGCACCGCTGATAACCGAGATGGTTCGACTTTCCATGATGCGCCCCCTTGCTCCAGTTCGCAGGGCATCGAGCCCCCCGCGGAACCGGGCAAAATATCCGCATGTGATGAATCAGGAGCGCAGGCGCAGATTGAGCTGATCGACGACTTCTGCCCAGTCCGCATCCTCGCCGATCTCCTCGCGCAAGAAGGCCGCCTGGGACTGGGTCCAGAATGGCGCACTGGCCAAGGTCACCGTCTCAGGCAGTGGCGCATGGTTGGCGATGAAGCGGTCGATTGCGGACTCGTCGGACGGCAGACCGAGCTGGGCAAACAGATTGCTCATCGTATGGAGCGGGAGTTCCATGACACACCTCCTTGACGTCGGAAAGTCGGAGCGCACAGCGGATTCGTATACTCAAACCCGCTGCCACACATCGTTTATAGAGTGCCCGACCCGCGCATGAGTTCATGCGCCGCGCCACACCGCCCTCAGTGCTTGCGGCCGTAGCCCGCCACACCGATCGCCAGACGTACCAGCTGGTACGCGAACCAGCTCGCCGCACGGCGCAATCGCGGCAAGCGGCGCCAGTCTTCCTGGCGCAGCTCGTACGCGCCCACCGACCGCGCCAGCTCCAGACTGGACCGCAGACGGGAGGAAAATTCGACGTCCTCGATCACCACATTCGCCTCGCGCGCCAGGAGGAGACTGAAAGGATCGATATTGCTCGAACCGACCGTCGCCCAGCGCGCGTCAATCACCGCCACCTTCGCATGCAGGTAGCTCTGGTGGTACTCGAACAGACGGATGCCGCGATCAAGAAAAAACGGATACAGCGCACGCGTCGCATAGAACTGCATCGGGTGATCGGACAGTCCTTGCAGCAACAGGATCACTTCGACCCCGCGCTCGGCCGCATCGACCAGTGCCTGACGAAAGCGCCGCCCCGGAAAAAAATACGCGCACGCGATCACCACCTCGCGCCGTGCGCGCAAAATCGCATCGAGGTAGGCGTCCTCGATGTCGCGACGGTGGCGCAGATTATCGCGGGTCAGGAATGCCGCGCGCACCGCGCCCACCACATCTACGCGCGGCGGCGCCAGCAGTGGCTGCGGCTGACGCCGTCGCAGGCTCGCCCAGGCGACCAGCCGCCACAGCCGGTGCATCGAATCGAGCACCGGCTCAAGCAGCGGGCCTTCGATACGCACCGAATAATCGTAGCGGGGGTGTTCGGGCCCCCCCCGCGTCAAGTCATCAACAATGTTGATGCCGCCGACAAAAGCCACCCCTCCATCGACCACCACGAGCTTGCGATGCAGTCGGCGCAAGCGATGGCGACGCAATGCGAAGATACGCAGCTCGCGCCGGTAGATCATCACCGTAACGCCATCGGTGACCAATCCGGGCATCAATGCGCGCACGAAACTTCGCCCGCCGAAGCCATCCACCAGCACCCTCACCGCTACGCCGCGCCGTGCCGCATGCGCCAGCGCGGATGCAATCCGTCTGCCGGTCGCGTCGTTTTCGAAAATGTAGGTTTCGAAATAGATCTCGCGCTCGGCGGTATCGATGGCCTGCAGCAGCGCAGGAAAATAATCTGCGCCATTCTCGAGCAAGGTGATCGCATTGCCGCCTACGAAGGCGCTCACACAACGGGCTCCAGGTCCGCCGTCAGCGCCGCATGATCGGAAATGCGCGACCACGGCGGCCCGGCGTGCACTTCGGCGCGGCGCACCGTAAAGCCGCGCACATAAATCCGATCAAGACGAAACAGCGGCAGCGTGCTGGGATAACTGCGCGCCGGCCGGCCGCGTCCGCCGTCGAAGGCCTCTTTCACCCCGAGCCGTCCGCCCAACAGCACCTCGGCACGATTGCGCCAGTCGTTGAAATCGCCCGCGATGATCAGCGGCGCACCATCCGGGGCCAAGCGCTCCATGCGTTCGGCCAGCGCCTCCATCTGGCGTCGCCGGCTCCCGGCCATCAACCCGAGGTGTGCGCACACGCAATGCACCGGGCGGTCGAGCTGCGGCACCTGCACTTCGCAGTGCAGCAATCCGCGCCGCTCGAAGCGATGGTCGGAGACATCCTGATTGCTCGACGACACGATCGGAAACCGGCTCAGGATGGCGTTGCCGTGGTGACCATGGTCATACACCGCATTGCCGCCGTAGGCAGTCTCGTGCCAGACGTCCTCGGCGAGAAATTCGTGTTGCGGCGGCGCGGGCCAGTTGGCGTGGCGCGTTGCATGTTCGAGGTGCAGCCCCTGCACCTCCTGCAGGAACACCAGATCCACTTCGAGACTGCGCAGGCGCTCGCGCAAATCGTGAATCACCATGCGCCGATTGAACTGCGAGAAGCCCTTGTGGATGTTGTAGGTGCAGATGCGCAGGTTCATCGCCAGGCCTCCGCACCGTTTCTCAAGATACCGCCAGCATCCGGTCCAGCGCCACCTTCGCGAGTTCAGCCTCGTGGGGCGGCACCTGGATGTGATTGACGATCCTGCCGTCCGCGAGGTTTTCCAGCGTCCACGCCAGATGTTGCGGATCGATGCGCTGCATCGTCGAACACATACACACTGTCGGCGCCATGAACTGCACGATCTTGCCTTCCGGCTTCACCTCCTCGGCGAGGCGGTTAACCAGGTTCAGCTCGGTGCCGACCAGCCAGTGGGTATTCGGCGCGCCGGCCTTGATGGTGTTGATGATGTACTCGGTCGACCCGACGTAATCGGAATTGATGCACACCTCGAGACTGCTCTCCGGGTGCGAGATCACCAGCCCCTCCGGGTGCTGCATGCGCCAGCGGCGGATGTGGCTTTCCTGGAACATCTGATGCACCGAACAATGCCCCTTCCACAGCAGGATCTTCGCATTGCGGATTTGCGCCGGAGTCAGGCCGCCGTATTCCAGATCCGGATCCCACACCACCATCTGCTCGAGCGGAATGCCCTTCTTATAGCCGGTCCAGCGCCCCAGATGCTGATCCGGGAAGAACAGCACCTTCTCGCGTTGCGCGAATGCCCAGTCCAGAATCGTCGGCGCGTTGGTCGAGGTACACACGATGCCGCCGTGCTCGCCGCAGAAGGCCTTCAGGTCGGCCGCCGAGTTGATGTAGGTGACCGGCGTGATCACTTCATCCGGTCGAGTGCCGAGCACGTCGGTGAGTTCGCGCCAACAGCGCGTGACCTTCGCCAGGTTCGCCATGTCGGCCATCGAACAACCCGCGGCCAAATCCGGCAGGATCGCCTTCTGGTGCGGCTGCGACATGATGTCCGCGACTTCCGCCATGAAATGCACGCCGCAGAAGACGATGAACTCGGCATCGGTCTGCGAGGCGAGGCGCGACAGCTTCAGCGAATCCCCGGTCAGGTCGGCATGCTTATACACGTCGGCACGCTGGTAATGGTGGCACAACAGCACTGCGCGGTCGCCCAGCCGGGCACGTGCGGCACGGATGCGCTCCTGGGCCTCATCGTCGCGCAGTGCATTGAAACGATCGAAGCTGATGGTGGCGGTTTGCATCGTTGGTAACTCAGTCGGAGGAAGTATCAATCAAAGCGAGTGTCGATCGACCTGTCAATCGCAGCGCCTGGGCCAAGTTCGGTTGCCCCGACGCGGGGACAGGTGATTGTCATCCCTGCTGCCACGGCAAGCCCGCATGACGCCAGCCGCCGATATGGTTGCGCTGGCCGTGGGCATCGCGGTCGCCCTCAAAACCTTCCAGCACGTTGTAGCAGGCTCGGCGCCCGGCCTCGGTGGCCGCACGCGCGGCCTTGTCGGAGCGCGCGCCGGAGCGGCACATGAACATCACCAGTGCCTCGGCATCGACTTCGCGCGTGAACTGCGTGATGAAGTGCGGATTCGGCTGATTGCCCGGATAGCTCATCCATTCGATCTCCACCGCACCCGGCACCCGCCCGACCCAGTCCCATTCGGCGCGCGTGCGCACATCCACCAGCTTCGCGCCCGGCGCAAGCTGCCACACCTCCCAGGCTTCGGCCGGCGTCAGCGCCCCTGCATAAGGCAGGTTCATCTCCTGCGCCCGCTGCTGCGCGAGCGTGAGCAGGTCGGTCAATTTTCCCATGACGGCCATCCGGATAGAATGATTCAATCAAGTTACGAGTATACCGCTCCCGCGATGCACCACCCAACAACACGCGCGACTGCCCGACACGCCGACGAAAGCGAGCGCTCCCGCGGGATTCAGCGCACCGCGCTGGTCGCCATCATCACCAATACCTGCCTCACCATCGGCCAGATCGTGATCGGTCTGTTCGCCAACGCGTTCAGCCTGGTGGCGGATTCCGCCCATACCCTCTCGGACCTGATTACCGACCTGCTGGTTCTGGTCGCCGGGCGCCGTGGCGCCGAACCGGCAGACCGCGACCACCCCTACGGCCACGGCCGCATCGAAACCGTCACCACGCTGCTGCTCGGGGCGATCCTCGCGGGCGTCGGCACCGGATTCCTCTGGAGTTCCGGCCTGCGTCTGCAGCACATGGATGTCGCGCCCTCGGTGCACCCGGCCGCGCTCTACATGGCGCTTGCGACCCTGCTAGCCAAGGAAGTGCTGTTCCGCTACACCCTCGCTGCGAGCCGGCGCCTCAAGGCCCCGCTGCTTGAAGCCAATGCCTGGCATGCACGCTCCGACGCGGCTTCGTCGCTTGTCGTCGCGGCCGGTATCGGCGGCAGCCTGGCCGGCTACCCTTTCCTCGAGCCGCTCGCTGCCGCCGTGGTGGGCTTCCTGATCTTGCACATGGGTGTGCGGCTGGCGTGGAAGGCCGTGCGCGAACTGATCGACACCGGACTTTCCGAGCAGGACGTCGCCCGCATCCGCGCCACCATTCGCGCAACGCCGGGCGTGATCGGCCTGCACGACCTGCGCACGCGCCGCATGGCCGACCGTGTGCTGTGCGACGCCCATATTCAGGTTGATCCGCGCATCACCGTTTCCGAGGGGCACCAGATTTCGGATGCCGTGTATCTGCGTGTGCGCGCCGCCCATCCCGAAGTGCAGGACGTACTGGTGCATGTCGACGCCGAGAACGACGCCACGATGCAGACTGCCCCGATTGGCCGGCTACCCGAACGCACCGAAATCGTGCAAACGCTCAGCAGCCTGCTCGAAGGCAAGCTATCGACGCCCCCGCGCGTGCAGATCCATTACCTTGGCGACCGCATCGAAGCCGAGATCATCATCACCGCCAATGACATCACAGGGGTCGACCACAAAGCGCTCGGGCTGCGCATCGATGAACTCCTCGCGGCACAACCGCAATATCGCACGGTCAGCGTCCTGGTGCACATCGCACCATAACAGGGCACAAACAAACCGCCGCGCACCGTTTTAGTGCCACCGACGGACTGTTCGATCGCAGCCGAACCCCACGATACGAACCGGGCACCGGCGCGCCATGCGCGGCCTATTATTTTTACCGGCGGTGAGAGCTCAAGCGCGCGATACGGCACCGCGCCCTTATGGCACAATGCCGCACACACGAAAAAAAACGTGGCACAAATACTGCTTAACGCTGCGCAACGGAAGTTTCACCGTTATTAACCGCTATCGCCTCATCTCACCAGGAGTGAAAATGAACGCTCAAGACGTCATGAAGATGATCCAGGAAAACGAAGTCCGCTTCATTGACCTGCGCTTTACCGATACCCGTGGCAAGGAACACCACGTTGGCCTGCCCGTCTCGGCGTTCGAGGAAGACCACTTCGAACACGGTCACCCGTTTGACGGCTCCTCGCTTGCTGGCTGGAAAGGCATCCAGGCCTCCGACATGATCCTTCTGCCGGAAGCCGGTTCCGCCTACATCGACCCGTTCTTCGACGAAACCACCCTGGTGCTGACCTGCGACGTCATTGAACCGTCGGACGGCAAGGGCTATGACCGCGACCCGCGCTCGATCGCCAAACGCGCCGAGGCCTACCTGAAGAGCACCGGCATCGGCGACACCGCATTCTTCGGCCCGGAACCCGAGTTTTTCATTTTCGACTCCGTCGAGTGGTCGGTCGACATGTCGGGCGTGTATAGCAAGATCATTTCGGAAGAAGCCGCGTGGTCGACCGCCGACAAGTTCGAAGGCGGCAACACCGGCCACCGGCCGCGCGTCAAGGGCGGCTACTTCCCGGTTCCGCCGGTCGACAGCCTGAATGACATCCGCGCCGCCATGGTCATCGCACTCGAATCCTGCGGGGTCCCCGTCGAAGTGCATCACCACGAAGTGGCGAATGCCGGCCAGTGCGAAATCGGCACCAAGTTCAGCACCCTGACCCAGCGCGCTGACTGGACCCAGGTCCTGAAGTACATCGTGCACAACGTCGCGCACCAGTACGGCAAGACCGCGACTTTCATGCCCAAGCCGATCGTCGGCGACAACGGCTCCGGCATGCACGTGCACCAGTCGATCTGGAAGGACGGCCAGAACCTGTTCGCGGGTAACGGCTACGCCGGCCTGTCGGAACTGGCCCTGTACTACATCGGCGGCATCATCAAGCACGCGCGCGCGCTGAATGCCATCACCAACCCCGGCACCAACTCGTACAAGCGCCTGGTCCCGCACTACGAAGCACCGACCAAGCTGGCCTACTCGGCCCGCAACCGTTCCGCTTCGATCCGCATTCCGTATGTCGCGAACCCGAAAGGCCGCCGCATCGAATCGCGCTTCCCGGACCCGCTGGCCAACCCCTACCTGTGCTTCTCCGCACTCATGATGGCGGGCCTGGACGGCATCCAGAACAAGATTCACCCGGGCGACCCGGCCGACAAGAACCTGTACGACCTGCCGCCGGAAGAGGACGCGCTGATCCCGACCGTGTGCACCAGCCTCGACCAGGCGCTGGAGTACCTCGACAAGGATCGCGAGTTCCTGACCCGTGGCGGCGTTTTCTCGAACGACTTCATCGACGCCTACATTGCGCTCAAGATGGAAGAAGTCGACCGCATGCGCATCACGACCCATCCGGTCGAATTCGACATGTACTACAGCCTGTAATCTCCGGATTGCACTGAGGTCAAAAAAAGGGACGGGCATTGCCCGTCCCTTTTTTATGCGGTCTAATGCCCTTCGAATCACGTCTCGCGGGCACACTCGCCAAGACCCCGCGGGATTCCCCGACACGCCCTATCGATGGACATGCGAACACTTCCGGCACTCCTGATCCTGTTTCTGTCGCCCCTTCTTGCACATGCCCAAGTCTATAAGTGCGTGGACGCAAATGGTGCCATCACCTATACCAACGACCGTAACCTCGGGCGCAGCTGCAAGCAGATGAGCGAAGACCAGCCGGTCTCGTCAGTTCCGGCGCCCAGCAAGCGTGCACCCGCAACGCAGTCGCCGGGCAATTTCCCTCGTGTTGCCCCCGAAGCCCAACGCGCCCGCGACGACACACGCCGGCAGGTGCTCGAAAAGGAACTCGCGACCGAGGAATCCGCCCTTGCCGAAGCCCAGAAGGCTCTCGCCGACGAGGAAAATCTGCATCAGGGCGCCGATCGCCGGTTGCCGGTCGTGCAGAACCGGATTCAGGCGCACAAGGACAAGGTCGAATTGCATTCGCGCAATGTTGACGCCTTGAAGAAGGAAATCGGCAACCTGAAGTAGGGGCATATCGAAGCTGGCGTGTTTTTTGCGAGACCTATTCCGGATTCCTAAAAAACGCCCATGCCCAATACGCCCAAAGCTCCCGGTTACGACAGCCCCTTTTCGGGGCTCGATCTGCTTTCGTCCGCAGTCGTTCTGGTGGATGAGAACCTCGTCATCCGCTACTTGAACGCGGGCGCCGAAAATCTCTTCGCAGTCAGCCATCGCCGCCTGATCGGCGCCCGGCTGTCGCAACTTCTCGGCGACCCGCCCGGACTCACCTCGGCGCTGAACAACGCCCTGCTCAAGAACTGGAGCTACACCGGGCAGGATCTGAAGATTCCGCGCACCAATGCGGAAGCGCTGCATCTCGACTGCACTGTCAGCCCTGCCGAGGCGGCCGGGGTGCGACTACTGCTGGAGTTCCGGCCAATCGACGCGCAACTACGCGTTGCCCGCGAGGAACAGTTGCTGCAACAACAACAGGCCAACCGCGAGCTGATCCGAAACCTGGCGCACGAAATCAAGAATCCGCTGGGAGGCATCCGTGGCTCGGCCCAATTGCTGGAACGCGAACTTGCCGACCCGCAATTGCGCGAATACACCGAAGTCATCATCGCCGAAGCGGACCGTCTGCAGGACCTGATGAACCGCCTGCTGACCTCGCACTGCATGATGCGCCCCGGCCAGCTGAACATCCACGACGTGCTCGAACGCGTGCGGCGTCTGGTACTCGCCGAGTTTCCCGAGCTGACCGTGCGCCGCGACTACGACACCAGCCTGCCAGAGATAACGGCCGACCGCGAGCAGCTCATCCAGGCCATCCTCAACATCGCCCGCAATGCTGCGCAAGCGATGGATGGCTGCGGCGAGATCCGCCTGCGCACGCGAGTGGCGCGGCAGGTCACGCTCGCGAAGCGGCGTTTCAAACTGGCACTGGAATTGCAAGTGATCGACAACGGTCCAGGTATCCCGGATGAGATCCGCGACAAGATCTTCTATCCGTTGGTATCCGGGCGCGAAGGCGGAAGCGGACTGGGCCTGTCGCTGGCACAGAGCTTCGTAGAGCAGCACCAGGGGATGATCGATGTGGAGAGCCGCAAGGGGCGCACCTGCTTCACCATCCTGTTGCCCATCATCGACCGCGCATAACTTGAACAAGAAGCAATGCGCAGTCGCACCAAAATAGTGCAGAGCCAATGAACACCGTCTGGATCGTAGATGATGACCGCTCCATCCGCTGGGTGCTTGAAAAAGCCCTCAGCCGCGAGGACATCCCGCATCGCAGCTTCGCGTCGGCCAACGAGGCCCTGTCTGCGCTGGAAGTAGAGCCACATCCGCCCAAGGTGCTGATTTCCGACATCCGCATGCCGGGCGAATCCGGCCTGGGACTGCTGAAGCGCGTCAAGGTGCTGCACCCGCAACTGCCGGTGATCATCATGACCGCGTACTCGGACCTCGAGAGCGCCGTCTCGGCCTTCCAGGGCGGCGCCTTCGAATACCTGCCCAAGCCCTTCGACGTCGATCAGGCGGTCGCACTCGTTCAGCGCGCAATCGCCCAGAGTGCGCACCAGAAGGGGGCGCCAGAGAGCACCGCGCTCGCCCCCGAGATCCTCGGCCAGGCCCCCTCGATGCAGGAAGTCTTCCGCGCCATCGGGCGCCTCGCCCAGTCTCATGCCACGGTGCTGATCAACGGCGAATCCGGCACCGGCAAGGAGCTCGTCGCGCGCGCGCTGCACCGCCACAGCCCACGCAGCGATGCGCCCTTCATCGCGATCAACACCGCGGCCATTCCGCGCGATCTGCTCGAATCCGAACTCTTCGGCCACGAACGCGGCGCCTTTACCGGCGCGGCCGCACAGCGTCGCGGGCGTTTCGAACAGGCCGACGGCGGCACGCTGTTCCTCGACGAGATCGGCGACATGCCTGCCGAACTGCAAACGCGCCTGCTGCGCGTGCTGTCGGACAACCATTTCTATCGTGTCGGCGGCCAGCAGCCGATCCGCGCGAACGTGCGGGTCATCGCCGCCACGCACCAGCACCTCGAAGACCGCGTCCGTCAGGGGCTGTTCCGCGAGGACCTGTTCCACCGCCTCAACGTCATCCGGCTGCGCCTGCCGCCGATGCGCGAACGCCGCGAGGACATCCCCATCCTGATTCGCCACTTCCTGCAGAAGAGTGCGCAGGATCTCGGCGTCGAAGGCAAGCTGGTATCCGACGCGGCGATCAAGTATCTGCAGGCCCTGCCCTTCCCCGGCAACGTGCGCCAGCTCGAAAATCTGTGTCACTGGCTCACCGTCATGGCGCCCGGCCAGACCGTCGAGATCGCCGACCTGCCGCCCGACATGCGAGAGCAACCGGATCGCGAGATGCCGATCAGCTGGGCCGACGGCCTTGCGCTCGAAGCGGACCGCCTGATCGCCACCTCCCCCGGCGAGGTCTTCGACCGCCTCACACGCGACTTCGAACGCACCCTGATCCGGCGGGCACTCGGTGCCACCGGCGGGCGCCGCATCGAAGCCGCACAGCTGCTCGGCATCGGCCGCAACACCATCACGCGCAAGATCCAGGAGCTCGGCATGGACGAGGAACGCCCACAGCCGCAGGCGTGACGGGTCGTCGCAGCTGACGCGCATGACGTGCCCAGGGGCCGACGGCCCCCACGCGCACTGCACCAGACTCGTGCGCGAGAGCCCAATGTAGGATAATGCAGGTTTTCACGCCTTGAAACGGGAAGACCGGCTTGAGTGCCTCCATCTCCGACACACCGCTGAGCGCAGCATCCGTCAACCTGCACCTTGGTGACCGCTCCAGCGCATTCGCTCTTCAGATCCTCGACGAATGCGCCTCCACCAACAGTGTATTGCTGGACACACCACCCGCTGACGACGGTCGCGTTCATGTCGTCGTCACCGAGCGACAGACTGCAGGTCGCGGACGACGCGGGCGCCAATGGCAGTCCTGGCCCGGCGCCAGCCTGACCTTTTCCACATTGTGGCGCTTCGCCCCCGGCGCACCGGTGCCCGCTGGCCTGTCGCTGGTCGCCGGCCTTGCCGTCGTGCGCGCCCTCGAAAAGCTTGGGGTCTCGGGACTGCAGCTTAAATGGCCCAATGACGTGCTGGTCAATGGCCACAAGCTCGCTGGCATCCTCGTCGAACTACTGCCGGGGCGTGGACGCACGCCTGCCGCAGTGGTCGGCATCGGCGTCAATCTGCAACTGCCGGCCGACGCGCAAATTGCTGACCAGCCCGGCGTCACCGATCTCGGCCATCACGTGAGCCCATTACCTGAGCGCAACCAACTCTTGGCACAGCTTCTGGCTGAACTCCACGCCCTCTTCGACACATATGCCGCCGCCGGCTTTGCGGCGTTGCGCGGCGCGTGGCAGCAGCGCAACGCCTTTGCCGACTTGCCGGTGCGCATCACCGGCGAGGTCCAGGAAATCGCCGGAATCTGCGCCGGCGTCGATGATGATGGCGCACTGCTCATCCGCACCGACACCGCGCTGGTGCGCATCCTGTCTGGCGAAGTCTCGCTGAGGTCCGCGAAGTGATCCTGCTCATTGATGCCGGCAACACACGGATCAAGTGGGGCATCGTGCGTGACGGGCAATGGCTCGCGGAAGGGGCACTGCGCCACGACCAGCTTGACCAGTTGCACGCTCTCGCAGCCGCGCACGTGGGCATCCGCCGCGTATTCGGCAGCAACGTCGCGGGCCTGCGGACTGCCGCCGGCATCGCCGAGGCACTGGGTGACAGCGCTCCCGCTCCGCAATGGCTGCACTCATCGGCGGAATGCTGCGGTGTGCGCAACGCCTACGACACCCCGGCACAACTCGGCAGCGACCGCTGGGCCGCGCTGATCGGCGCCCGCGCCCTGCAACCGGCCGCCTGCCTGGTCGTGAACGCCGGCACGGCAACAACGGTCGACGTGCTCGACGCGGCCGGTACCTTCCAAGGCGGCATCATCCTGCCGGGCGAACACCTGATGCGGCGCTCACTGGCGCGCGACACCGCCCAGTTGCCACTTGCCGACGGCCACTATGCGGCCGCCCCGCGCAACACCGCCGACGCCATTACCTCAGGCTGCCGCAACGCCCAGGCCGGCGCCGTCGAGCGCATGTTCCGCCAGATCGCCCGGGAGCCACTCTCACGCTGCCTCCTCAGCGGAGGCGGCGCAGACGCACTTGCCGAACTGCTCGATGTCCCCTTCAGCCGTGTCGACAATCTGGTTCTGAAAGGTCTCGCCGTCGTCGCCACCGGTACTGCAGCAACTTAGTCCCGAACATACCAGCAGCCCAATCCGTATTTCCACCTGGAATCACCGAGGGAGAAAACAACGTGACCGAACCGACCCGCATCCAGCTCGAAGAAAGCGAAATCCCGACGCACTGGTACAACGTCGTGGCCGACATGCCCAATGCGCCGACGCCCTCACTCGCACCGGATGGCAAGCCGGTCAGCCCCGAGCAGATGCTGGCGATCTTCCCCGGCCAGATTCTGGAACAGGAGATGAGCGAGGAACGCTGGATCCCGATCCCCGACGAAGTACGCGAGATCTACAAGATCTGGCGTCCCAGCCCGCTGATGCGTGCGGTGCGTCTCGAGCGCGCCCTCGGCACGCCGGCAAAGATCTTCTTCAAGTACGAGGGCGTTTCCCCGGCCGGCTCGCACAAGCCCAACTCCGCTGTGCCGCAAGCCTTCTACAACAAGCAGGCCGGCATCAAGCGCCTGACCACCGAAACCGGCGCCGGCCAGTGGGGCTCGTCGATTTCCTTCGCCGGCCAGATGTTCGGCCTCGAAGTGCGCGTCTACATGGTCAAAGTCAGCTACCACCAGAAACCGTACCGGCGCCTGATGATGCAGACTTGGGGCGCCGAAGTGTTCGCCAGCCCCTCCGAGATCACGCAGACCGGCCGCGACGCACTCGCCAAGGATCCGGACAACCAGGGCTCGCTCGGCCTGGCGATCTCCGAGGCGGTCGAGGAAGCCGCCGGCCGTGCCGACACCAACTACACGCTGGGCTCGGTTCTCAACCACGTACTGCTGCACCAGAGCATCATCGGCCTCGAAGCGAAGAAGCAGTTCGACAAGATCGGCCTGTACCCCGACGTGATCCTCGGCCCCTGCGGCGGCGGCTCGAGCTTCGGCGGCATCGCCTTCCCCTTCCTTGCCGACAAGGCCGCCGGTGACAAGCGCGCACAGAACCTGCGTTGCGTCGCCGTCGAACCCACCTCCTGCCCGACGCTGACCAAGGGCCAGTACGCCTACGACTTCGGCGATGCCTCCGGCTTCACCCCGATGATGAAGATGTACACGCTAGGCCACGACTTCATGCCTCCCGGCATCCATGCCGGCGGGCTGCGCTACCATGGCGACTCGCCGCTGGTGTCGCAGCTCTACCACGAAGGCCTGCTCGAAGCCGTCGCGGTGCCTCAGTTGGCAACCTTCGAGGCGGGCGTGATGTTCGCGCGCAACGAAGGCATCATTCCCGCTCCCGAATCCTGCCACGCAATCCGCGCGGCCATCGACGAAGCACTGAAGTGCAAGGTCAGCGGCGAACCGAGAGTCATCCTGTTCAACCTGACCGGACACGGCCACTTCGACATGAGCTCCTACGACCGCTACTTCTCAGGCCAGCTGGAAAACTACGAGTACCCGGCCGAAGCCGTGGCGCAGTCGCTCGCGCACCTGCCGAAATTCGGCTGAACACGACGGTGATGGATTTGCATCCAATCCGGTAAGCTTCGGTCCATGCCTGCAATGCGTGTTCTGTTCGTCGTTCTGGTCCTGCTCAACCTGCTGGCCCTGGCTTCCGCCCGGGGCTGGCTGGGCACCTCCACGCCACAAGGCGAACCGGAGCGGCTCAGCAATCAGCTCAACCCGGGCCGCATCGTGCTGCGCCCGACGGATCCCGTCGCCGCAGGCACATCGCAGGCGAACTCGCCCCTCCCGGCCGAAGCCATTCCGGCCGCCGACGAGCGCGCACAAGCGGAAGCCGACCGACCAGAAACCCCCGCATCTACGGCCCTCGCACCCGCCGACGCCTGTGTCAACTATGCCGGGCTGACCGAGGCGCAGGCGGAAAACCTGATGCAAACGGCCTTCGCCGGCCGCACCGACTTGCGCTTCGAGCGTAAAACCACCAGCACACCCAGTGCCTGGTGGGTACGCATTCCGCCCTCCGGCGGCAAGGAAGCTGCCGAGCGGCGCGTCGCCGAACTGCGCGCCCTGGGCATCAACGATCTCTTCATTGTCCAGGACGCTGGCCCCAACCAGTTCGCCGTATCCCTGGGTCTGTTCAAGACCGAGGCCAAAGCGCAGCAGCACCTCGCCACCCTGCAAAAAAGGCGCGTGCAGACTGCCGGGATTGCCGCACGCAGCGCCGTTGTGCACCGCATCGAAGTGAGCGGCCCGGCCACAAGCCTAGAAACCATTTCCAGATCAAGGCCTGTACGCCAGTCCGGAGCCACCGTAAGCAAATGCAAGCCATGACAACTCGCCCCTACGTAGTCGGACTGACCGGCGGCATCGGCAGCGGCAAGAGCGCCGCAGCAGACCGCTTTGCCGCACTCGGTATAGCGGTGGTGGACACCGACGCCATCGCACACGCGCTCACAGCACCTGGCGGCCCCGCCATTGCAGCCATCCGCCAAAGCTTTGGCGACGACGTCATCACCAGCGACGGCGCACTCGATCGCAAGGCCATGCGTGACCGCGCCTTTGCCGACCCGACCATCCGCCGCCAACTCGAAGCCATCCTCCACCCGGCAATCCGTGCCGAAAGCGAGCGCCTGATAGGCGAAGCGCGTACGCCTTACGTCGTACTGGTGGTCCCCTTGCTTGTGGAATCCGGAAAATACCGCGAGCGCTGCCAAAGCCTGTGCGTTGTCGACTGCCCGACGGATGTTCAGATCGCACGAGTCATGTCGCGCAGTGGGCTCGATGAAGCGCAGGTTCGAGCAATCATGGCCACCCAGGCCAGCCGCGAACAACGACTCGCCGCCGCGGACGAGGTGATCGACAACAGTGGCGAGCGCAACGTGCTCGTCTCGCAGGTGGACCGTCTGCACCACAAATACCTCGACGCTGCGCGCCAGCCTGCCTAGAGCCCCAGCCCGCGCGCCTTCCGGCCCATCGCAGGCGCAATCCTGGCCGGCTGTGACATATGCCCTGTGCTATCATCGCCGCAACGAACGGAGACCCCATTTTTTTCAGGCGCGACGCGGTGATCAGCTACGAATATCCTCTTAACGAGCGCATCCGCACGCTCCTGCGCCTTGAGGATCTGTACCAGAAGCTCGCCCACTTTTCGCGCGGCGACGCACCGCAGGACCACCATGTCACACTCCTGACGCTGTTCGAAATTCTCGAAGTGGCGGGTCGTGCCGATCTCAAGGTGGATCTCGTACAGGAACTCGAACGCCAACGGCAGATCCTGATCTCGTTCCGTAATAATCCGGAAATCTCGGAAGAAGCCCTGTCGGGCGCACTGTACGAAATCGAACAAGCGTCTTCCTCCCTCCTCGCGATGGCCGGCAAGATCGGCCAGTACCTGCGCGAGAACGAATGGCTGATGGCGATCCGCAGCCGCGCCTCGATCCCTGGCGGCGTCTGTCAGTTCGACCTGCCGTCCTATCACTATTGGCTACAGCGCGACGCCGATCAACGCCGCCACGACCTCGGCGCCTGGGTGCATCCAATGCTGCCGATCCGCGAGGGACTGGCGATCGTCCTGCGCCTGCTGCGCGCCAGCGGGCGCCCGGAAACGCAACTTGCACGCAACGGCACTTACCAATTGATGATGGCCGGCCGCAGTGCCCAGATGCTGCGCCTGCGTCTGGCGCCGGGCGATGCGGTGGTCCCTGAGATCAGCGCCAACAAGTACGCGCTCAATGTCCGCTTCATGCTCTCGGAAACCGTCATCCGCCCGCGCCTCGCCGAACGCGACGTACCGTTCGAACTCACCTTCTGCAGTCTCTGAGGACTCCTCAGGCATGTCCAAGGTCCGTACCGTCAAATGCCCCCAGTGTGGCGCCAGCGTTCAATGGTTGCCCGAAAACCGCTTTCGCCCCTTCTGTTCCGAGCGCTGCAAGCAGATCGATCTCGGGGCATGGGCATCGGAAAATTACCGCGTCCCTGCCCCCAGCGGCGGCGAAGTCGGCGACCCCGAGCATCCGGGCGACAGTTCCACTCAGGATTGAATCCAGCTGCCGCGAATCGCTGCGACGCCATGCGCGCCAGCATCGCGGGCGTCATCCATGTCGGCACGCGCCAGCCCCCCCAAGGCAAACACCGGCATAGGCAGCCCGCGCACCAACTCGCCGAAACCGCCCCACCCCAACGTCGCCTGGCCCGGATGCGTCGCCGTCGGAAACACGGCCCCCAGCACCGCATAATCGAGGCCCCGCGCAGCGGCGCACTCCAGTTCGGCGCGCGTATGACAGGATGCCCCGACCCAGTCGCACTCCGGTCTCACTGACAAGGTCCGGAGTTGCGCGGCTGGCAGATGAACGCCATCCGCGCCCACCTCACAAGCGATGTCCGCATCACCATTCACCATCACCAGGGCACCGTGCGGGCGCGCCACGCGCACCACCTCGCCGGCGAAAGCGGTCAAATCGGCCGCGGACATCGACGGCTCGCGCACCTGGATCAACTTCAAGTCCTGTTTCAGCGCATCGTCGATTTGCGACAACTGCCGAGCGACTCCGATTTCCGCAGCGTGGGTGATTCCCATCCAGCGCGGCAGGCGCAGTGATTTCAGGATCGGCCCGTTCGCCGGCAACATCGGCCCGACGCCCTGCGCATCGCTTCGCTCCCATGACAATGCACTGTGAACGTGGTCCTGCAGCTCACCCTCCCACTCCGCGACATCGAAGAAATGCAGCCGCACGTGGGCGTGTTCGTACACATGCTCGCGCGTCAGCCACGGACGCACCTTGCGCACACGAATCCCGAGTTCCTCATCCAACTCCCTGATCAGTGCATCCGCTGGCGATTCGCCCGGCTCCACCTTCCCGCCCGGAAACTCCCAGTAACCGGCATAAAACGTCCCCGGCGCACGCTGTCCGAGCAGGAAACGCCCATCTGTCCGTGTTATCACACCCGCCGCCACATCCACCCGCTTGGTCATCCGCTACGCCCCGTCACTCGCCCGCCCGGCCCAGTCGCGTGCGAATTGCCACGCCACCCGCCCGGAGCGCGAACCACGCATCAGCGCCCACTGCAGCGCCTCCTGGCGCGCCTCGTCGATCGCCTTGCGGCTTACGCCGAAATTCTTGAGCCAGTAGGCCACGATTTCCAGATACTCGTCCTGACTGAACGGATAGAAGGAGATCCATAGCCCGAAACGCTCCGACAACGAAATTTTCTCCTCAATCGCTTCACCCGGATGGATCTCTCCGTCGACGTGTCGAGTCTGGAGATTTTCGTCATGGTACTCGGGCATCAGATGGCGGCGGTTCGAAGTCGCGTAGATCAGCACGTTGTCCGGCACCGCCGCGACCGAGCCGTCGAGCACGCTCTTCAGCGCCTTGTAAGCCGGCTCAGCATCCTCGAACGACAGATCGTCGCAGAACAGGATGAAACGCTCCGGACGCCCCTGCACCAGTTCGACAATTTCCGGCAGATCCATGAGATCGTCCTTATCCACCTCGATCAGCCGCAAGCCCTTGTCCGAATACGCATTCAACAGGGCCTTCACCAACGACGACTTGCCGGTACCGCGTGCCCCTGTCAGCAACACGTTGTTGGCGCGTCGCCCGGCCAGAAACTGGCGCGTATTCAGATCAATCCGCGCCTTCTGCTCGTCCACGTCGCGCAGATCCTTCAGCCGGACCGCGTGCGGACGGGCTACCGGCTGCAACCTCACGCGCCCATTGCGCCGGCGCCACAAAAAGGCCACTGCGGACGACCAGTCCGGCTCCTCGGCGGCGCGCGGCAACAACTGCTCCAATCGATCCATCAACCGTTCGGCGCGGACCATCAGATCGACAAAGTCATTCATCGCGGCTCTTGTTTCCTTCTCGTGTTATAGCGTCACGGCGCTTCGGCCAGGTCGCCCACACGATGATAAGCAACAAGGCGAGCGCGACGCCGGCTTCCAGAAAAATGACCCACATTCTGCTCTCCTGCGGGGAACGCGGTTACGGGCCGAACCTTGCGAGCCGGTATACTGTGGGCCCTTCGTCCTGCGAGTTTACCCGATCCCTCCCATGAAACGGCGCGCCCACTCACCGTCCGCGCAGCGCCTGCTGTGTCTTCTCGCTGTTGGCCTGCTCGCCGGATGCGCAAGCCAGATCCCGGCCCCCGCCACATCCGCCGGCGCCCAGCCCTGCCCACCGGCGAAAGCCTGCCCAGCCTGCCCTGCTTGCCCGGGAACTCCCGCGACCGCGGCGCCGACGCCCGACCTCACCGCTTCCGTCGAGCCCCTGCAGCGCGTCACCTGGACCGAACTCCCCGGCTGGAACGGCGACGACCTCACTCAAGCCTGGCCCGCCCTGCGCGAATCCTGCAAGGCACTCGCCAAACAGGTTCGGTGGCAGGCAGTGTGCGATGGTGCAAAGGCCCTTGGCGACAAACCCGGCCAGACGACGATTCGCCAGTTCCTTGAGAGCCGACTCAGCCCATGGGCGGTGCGCAACCCCGACGGCACGTCGGAGGGTCTCATCACAGGCTATTACGAACCCCTCATCAAGGGCGGCCGCGCTCGCTCCGAACGCTACGCGTGGCCGATCCACGGCGTCCCTGCCGACATGCTGACAATCGACTTCGGGGATGTATATCCCGATCTGCGCAACCTGCGGCTGCGCGGACGCATCGTTGGCAACAAGGTCGTACCTTACTGGACCCGCGCCGAACTCGACGGCATGCGGGACCGCTCACCGGCGCCTGTTCTGCTGTGGGCCGCAGATCCGATCGATCTCTTTTTCCTGCAAGTGCAGGGTTCCGGCCGGGTCGAATTGCCTGACGGCTCCAGTGTGCGCATCGGCTATGCCGACCAGAATGGGCACCCTTACCAGTCGATTGGTCGCTGGCTCGTCGCCCAGGGCGAACTGCCCCTCGAAAAAGCCTCGATGGACGGCATCAAGGGCTGGGCCCGCGCCAATCCGCAGCGCCTGTCCGAACTCCTGCATAGCAATCCGAGCTACGTCTTCTTTCGCGAAATGCCCGCCACAGCGGGCGGTCCGACCGGTTCGCTCGGCGTGCCGCTCACCGCCGGCCGCAGTCTTGCCGTCGATCCGCGCACGATCCCCCTCGGCGCGCCGGTCTTCCTGGCCACCACGGCACCGAACTCCGATCGCCCGCTGCGTCGACTGATGCTCGCACAAGATACAGGCGGCGCCATCAAAGGCGCGGTGCGCGGCGACTTCTTCTGGGGATTCGGCACCGACGCCGGCGCTCAGGCAGGGAAAATGCGCCAACAGGGGCAGCTCTGGGTGCTCCTACCGAACGACCCCAAGCCCTGAGCGGAGCACGGAGCCATACGCGGCTCCGTACCTGGAACTGCTTATTTTGTAACGTTCGCCAGCGCCTGTTCAAGTTCCGCCGCCGGGACATAGCCCCCCAGGCGGCGGCCGTCGGCAAGGAACAGCGTCGGCGTCCCGTTGATGCGAAGCTTTTGTCCGAGTGCCACATTGCGATCGACCACTGCGCTGTCGCACTTCGCCGCGGCAGGTACCTTCGCGTCGAGAATCCAGTCGTTCCACGCCTTCGCCCTGTCCTTGGCACACCAGATATTGCGTGATTTCTCTGTCGAGTCCGGACTGAGAATCGGATAAAGGAAGGTGTACAGCGTCACGTCCTTCATCTGCGATAACTCCTTGCCCAGACGCTTGCAGTACGAGCAGTTCGGATCCTCAAAAGTAACCACGACACGAGCCCCGTTGCCGCGTACCTGCTTGATCGCCTGGTCAAGCGGCAGCGAACCGAAGTCGACCGCCGACAGTTGCGCCATACGCGCCGCGGTAATGTCGCGCCGCGTCTTCGTATCAATCACCCTCCCATCGACCAGGAAAGTGACCTTCTCGTCCGTATAAACCAATTCGCCACTCTTCAGCACGACCTCGTACAGGCCGCCGTAGGGGACTTTCGTGACCGACTCGACCGCCGGCGAGCCGACGAAACTTTCGACTGCCTTTTTTACATCCCCCTCGTCAGCCCGCACGGCACCATGCGCCAGCGCCATCACACCGAGAGCCGCCATAAGCGGCCGAAGCACATTTTTCAACATCAGTATCTCCAGAAAATCAGAATCGGCCACTCACTGCATAGCGCACAAGCGCGTTGCGTACGACCGGCAAACGGTCCGTCAGGTTCAGACCAGCATTGCGCAAGGCCGACATTATCGGGTTGCCTGACCCGAACAAGCGATTCAAACCATGCGTCGTATATTGCAGCAGGAAGGGTTCCTCGGCGCGCGTGCGCGCATAGCCGCGCAACACGGCGATGTCTCCCGGATCGCGCCACGGCGGCAGCGCCTTCAAGGCCTGCGCCAAAGCACGAGCGTCCTGGAAGCCGAGATTGATCCCGTGGCCAGAAAGTGGATGAATAGCATGTGCTGCATCGCCCACCAAGGCGACCCGCGCCTTCACGGGTGACGCCACACGCATGAAACGCAGAGGGAACGCCTGCGCAACGCTTACGAGCTCGAGGGCTCCAAGCACGCCACCAGCCGCCTCCCCGACACGTCGAGCCAGCGTCTCCGCATCCAGCGCCAGCAGCAAGTCGGCATGCCCATTTGCGCACGACCACACCATTGAAACCATTCGTCCTGGCAACGGCAACAAGGCGAGGATTCCGTCCGGACGGAACCACTGAAATGCGCGATTGCGATGATCGTGTTCGCAGCGGAAATTCGCCACCACGCCCTTCTCCTCGTAGGGCGTGATCTCTGCGTCGATTCCGGCCCGTGTGCGTACCCAGGAATTCACGCCGTCAGCACCCACGACCAAGCGGCCGTACACAGGCTTCCGGTCCGAGAACCCCAGCGCAACGGCATCGCGCTCGATTGTCATCGAATCCGGCACCGAACCGCCGAGCATCGTCACGTTGTGCTGGCGCCGAACCGTCTCCCACAATTCACGATGGATGCGCCCCGACTCCACGATCCATGCGAGTTCCGGCAAGCCGCTGTCGTATGCCGAAAATTCCAGCGTCCCGCCGGCGTCGCCATGAATCGACATCTTCTGCACCGGCGCAATTCGCCCCGCGTCCAGGTGCTGCCAGATGCCAATCTCACGGAGGAACTCGGCCGACGAGGGACTCACGGCGTACACCCGCGAATCCCACCCATCTGCAACAACCGGCGGATGCGGCTCCACCAGCGCGACCCGGAACCGGCTCCCTTGCAGCGCCGCGGCAACACTTGCACCGGCCAAGCCTCCGCCAACGATAATCAGGTCGAAATCCATGAGCAGCGCTTGTTTCAAAGAGTGCAGATTCTGCACCATGCCCGGAAGCAAGTCACGGCAAAGCGAATACCAACGCGGCTCGCGCATGCGTAAAAAAGGCCGTTGATATTGCCCCTGCCCCTCTCGCGCGTTGATGCTGTTGTCGGGAGGGGGCGGCCGTCCCGTTGTTTGCCGCCGATTGCAAGGCCTTTTGCGTTTTGGCGGAGGGTGTCTGTGTGGAGTTGACGTAAAAAAGCCGCTGATCCTGTAGAGGAAGAGCGGCTTTTTTGGCATAGGTAGTCTGACGATGACCTACTTTCGCACCCACGAAGGGCACTATCATCGGCGCGGTCCTGTTTCACGGTC